>JBBRAY010000110.1:0-1894 GCA_038206355.1 Bacteroidia bacterium | reverse complement strand
TGTATATAGTGTAACAGGCATCACCCTTGCCAAAGCAGAACAAATCTGTTACCGGATGAATGCAGTATATCTCTTTCCGTCGGCCACTTATGCTGATGCACGCATCTGGGCCATTCAGGCAGCCATTGATTTGTACGGGCCGTGCTCACCCGAGCATGAGACAACAGTTAACGCATGGCATGCCGTAGGCGTTGGTGCTGCTTTCACTCCCGGAGTTACTGCAGGATTTACTGCTGCCGGAGTTTCGTATTGCAGTATTCCTGCAACAGTTACTTTTATGAATACAACATCAAATGCCAATATGTTTAGCTGGGATTTTGGCGACGGAGGAACAAGTTCTGATATGAATCCTACACACGTTTATACCACGGGCGGTCAATTTACTGTTACCCTGAATGCCAGCGGGGGCATTTGCGGAAGTGATTCCATTACAATTGCAAACTACATCGACATCAACCTTCCCATTGCACCTTCGGCAACAGGCGCGAATATTTGTCCCGGGCTTTCTGCTTCCCTTTCAGCTTCAGGTTCAGGTACGCTTGCCTGGTATCAGTCGGCTATAGGAGGGAATCCTGTCGATACAGGTATTTCTTATAATACACCTGTCTTGAATACCACCACCACCTATTATGTAGAGTCGCAGTTCCCTTCACCGCCGCAGTTTAATACCCCGCATACCAATGCAGGAAACGGAACATATTATCAGAACTCCATTTACAGAGGGGAAATCTTTGACGTGTTTGCACCATGCACGCTCGTTTCTGTTTTGGTTTATTCACAGTCCGCTGTTACCAAAACAATCATTCTGAAAAATAATGGCGCGACCATCAATTCAGCTACTGTAAACATTCCTGTCGGATCAAGTCGTGTCACACTTAATTTTCCATTACCTGTAGGTACGGCACTTGAACTCGGAACAAATGATGGTGTTGACCTCTTCAGAAATAATTCAGGCGCTGTTTATCCGCATACGCTTAACGGTTTGGTTTCCATTACTGATAATACTGCAAACACAAACGGTTATTATTATTTCTTTTATGACTGGGAAGTAATTGCAGCACCGTGTGCCAGCGTGCGCGTGCCTGTGGTCGCCAACGTTGACGGTATTACTGCTGCTTTCACTTCCAGTATTTTTGCCAGCATCGTAACTTTTACCAATAGTTCTTCCGGCGGAATAATCTCTTCCAATTTGTGGGATTTTGGTGACGGCAGTACTTCAACACTTGCCAGCCCGGTGTATACCTATGCTAACGTAGGACCTTATGTGGTTTGTTTGACGGTTACAAATTCTTCCGGTTGTACCCACACTACCTGTCATACGGTAAACATTTTACAGGTTGGAGTTAACGAAGTAAATGCATCATCAAGCGTATCGGTATATCCGAATCCGGTTTCAGATTTACTTACCGTAAATTTCAATTCTTCATCAGATAAAAAATGGACGCTGAAGCTGACTGATATGATCGGAAAAGTAATCGCAGAGAAACCGGCTGACAACATTTCGTCATTGGTTTGGGATATGGAAACCATTGCACCGGGAACGTATATGCTGACGATTCAAAATGATTCTGAAAAAATAATCAAGAGGATTATTAAACAGTAAATTTTTAAGACAAAAAATGAAATCCTTCATCAGCAATGGTGGAGGATTTTTTTTGCCTTTGAACTAAAAAAATGGTGTCATGAGTATGTAATCGTCTATTAAAGACTGAATTGGCACTTTAATCAAGCCGTTATCATTTTTACAATTCATGTAAATCTTTACCTTGCCGCACCAATTTTCCGAGAAAATTATTTAACCAATTCTAATCAAACCAATGAGAAAAATTACCACCCTCATTTTGCTTGCAATGCTGTTTGTTACAGCTTTATCAGCACGTGAAATCACCGGAAC
>JBBRAY010000109.1:0-3419 GCA_038206355.1 Bacteroidia bacterium | reverse complement strand
AAAGTCAGGTTTCTATACCAGTTCTGGGCAATTGATTTCAGATGTCGTTATTCTGCTTTTTAATAGTGCTGATAATGATGCTATGGCAAGAGAAAAAAGACAAAGCTTTTTGTTTACACCTGAAGCATCTAAATACAACGGTCAGGATGTTTACCTGAAACTGGAAGAGAAAATTGAAGGAACAAATCAGTTCAAAATATACAAGAGCATCACCTATCGCATGACTCTTCCTATTATCGTATATACATATCCGTTATAATTCACTTTATTCCCGTTCTCAAGATTAGTTAGGGCGACCAATATATTGTCATCAGGGTGAACTTTTGTTACTTTATGATTCATCAGGCAAGAACTTTTTTTAGTTGGACGATTTCCAGGGTAGCTCTCATCCCATTTTTTATAATACTATCTAATTTATCAGTAACTGATTGTTGAAAGCCCGGAAGAACAGTAAGGTCTTCTCCCCAGAATGTTGTATTTTTTAAAACTCCATTTACTAATTTATCAACGGGTAAATTTTGCCACATTTTATATAGTGATTCAGCCATTTCGTCGCCTATTAAATAAGATTGGCCATCGAATTCTCCAAAAAATTCATTACTAATTTGCTTTACAGGCCTCATAAAACGGAGGTATGAAGCAAATCCCATTGCAAATAATTCAGGAACAGTATCATTTTTTTTATAATAGTTCATTAGCAAGGGGATGCATCTCATTTTCATTTTAGAACTATAGTTGAGCGTTATACTCTTCCAGTAATGATTGATGTGGGGATTGCGAAACCTGTCCAGCACTTTTGCAATAAAAAGTTGCAATGTCTCCGGATCTGTTTCATAAGGTATTGACGGACCGATTTCCCGTTGCATCACATCAGCAATATATTCTCCTAAAATGGCATCGTCCATAGCTTGCTTTACTGTATCAAACCCTCCAAGAAATGCAACACCACAGCTTAGGGTATGTGTGCCATTCAATACACGTAATTTCAATTCGCGGTACAAGTCTATGTCAGGTTCAATTATCATTCCTTCATCAGCTTCGGAAAACGACAATATTTTTTTAATGTGATTATCCCCTTCAATTGCCCACAGCCTGTAAACTTCGCATAAGGTTATCATCTGGTCTTCATAACCCAGTTCATTTTCTATAGCATTTTTTATTGCATCGTCCGGCATGCCGGTAACAATTCTGTCCACGAGTGAATTGCAAAAATAATTGCACCTTTCCAGCCATTCAATGAAAGCATCTTCCAGCCCGTTTAAATGTGCCAGCTCATGAACAATAGATTTTAATTTTTTTCCATTGTCCGGAACCAATTCTGTTGGAATAATAACAAATCCACAGTGCTCACTTCCGTTAAATACATTAAATCTTTTGAATAGGAATGCGAGCAACTTCCCCGGGTATGAAGCAGGGGGATGATGGCGGATATCATCATTCACCAGCTTAATTCCTACTTCTGTGGTGTTGGAAATGATGACTTGTAAATCCACATTATGTGCACATTCCAAAATTTGTTCCCATTCAAATTGTGAACTTAATACACGACTTACAGATGAATTGATAATATTTTCTTCAACCTTTTTCCCATTCTCAATACCACGTACACATAAAGTATACAAGCCATCCTGTTTGTCGAATACAGAAGAATCGCCACGAGAAGTTGTTTTTACAATAAAAATTCTTCCATTGAAAATGCCCATCCTGTTAGCTTTATCAATAAAATAATCAGGCAGGCCACGAAGCAGCATCCCTGTACCAAATTGCAAAACCTTTTCGGGCAATTCAAATATTTCTTCATTCGGAACTATCACTTTACCGGCTAATATATTGCTTAATGCATAGCGGGATAATTGCATATTGAAAATTATTAATTCAGATTATTTATCTACTCATTTTACTTATCAATATCATAGAAGAACGTCAGCACCATTTTCTTTTAATCTGTAAGATTTATTACAGCATGAACAGATGGATTGGTTAAATTAACGTTCCGGCTTGCTGCGAATTTATATGTAAATATGATAAAGAATATCATCTGTTTAAAGGCCCATCCGGCATTACCCGCATCATGGATTGGAGGACCCGGAGGCTTTGTGATACAGCTCCTAAAGCTCCTGTTATATTTAAACAAAAATAAGTTTATCCTTTCAACTCAATCATAATATTTCGTTTCTTGTTCAACAATTGTAACCCCATACTTGCTAATTTCAAACCCAATTGAAATATTTACTCAAACCTCCGGTTCTATAAAATTCCCGCTACCATATAAATCGCTAATGCGTGTGTGCCAAAAAAAGGCAGCAGGTAAATGTTTCCCATACAATAAGCAGACTATGCATCTTCTGAAACGCTTACAATCCATTCAGGTTTTCCCATTACTATTAAACCTTCAGGCGTGAGCCAAAAAATCCATAAGAAGTAAAAGCAATTAATCTAAAAGTGTTTATTTTCCCCCTTCCATAACACGGGCAATTACCGTACAACGACGCCATATATATCCCCATTGGCAGAATGATTGAATTCATTTCGAAAATTCCCGCATTATGCAGTTGAGTAAAACCATAGTCATTCAAAAAAGCAAGCAATCCAGACGATGAGGGATTCGCATTGGCACCTTTAAAAAGATTTATTGATGGTTCGTCCCTATTAAAATGTTGTCGGCTCAGACACCAAATTATCATGAGCGAAACTCAGCAAAAAGAATAAATAATTTGGATTACAAATCAATCAATTTTTTTCGAGGATGATTCACGCACAATAAGATTACCATATAGGACAATCTCCTTAGGAATAAGGTTTCTTTCTGATATATGCTTTAAAAGCAACTCACAACTTTTCTTACCTATTTCCAATGCAGGTTCCTCGACGGTGGTTAAAGATGGAGAAATAATAACCGACATCGGGTCATTTGTGAATCCAACCACCCCCACCTTTTTTCCAATTTCAATACTCCTTTCTTTTAGTTCCAATATCGCACCAATCGCCTTGCGGTCATTCACAGCAAAAATGGCATCTGGTTTATTTTTACATGCCCATAATTTTTTCGTATCGTGGCTTCCACTCAATTGAGTAAATTCTGAATGTATAATCCAGTCATGCCGCACTGGCAGATTATATTTCTTAAGTCCGAATAAATACCCTCTTAACCTTTCTTTTGTGAAAGAAAGATTAAGAGGTCCTCCAATATGTGCAATATTTTTATATCCATTTCTAACAAGATGTTCAACAGCCATAAACGCACCTTCAAAATCATTTTGTATCACTTTTGAAGTATTTATAAGATCTGCGGCTCTGTCAAAGAAAACTATTGGAATTCCAAAATCCATTATTTCTTTTAAGTGATTAGATTTATATGACTCTGAAGTTACACAAATGAGTAAACCATCTATAGAACTCAATGATAAATATTTTGCAAT
>JBBRAY010000108.1:0-3437 GCA_038206355.1 Bacteroidia bacterium | reverse complement strand
AAGCCCAACCCCCTCCTTGATATTTACTCTCCAAAAGTCCTGTCATTCAGAGCGCAGCGAGGAATCTCATTAAATTTAGTCGGACAGTAATGAAAAATTAATATTTGTTTTTTGAAAATGATTGAGTTGAGATAAAGTTCTTTACTTTGTCTTTTTATACCGGTTAGTAGTTTAAAATAATCTGGTATCGTTTCCGGAATTAGCGTAAAGGCAATTTTTTATACAACCTGATATGACTTTAGAAATAGGGATAGTCCTTGTCATCATCGTATTGACATTGTATCTATTTATCACCGAGAAATTCGGAATAGATACAACGTCAATAATTGTTATGATATTATTGATGGTGACCGGCATCTTAACTCCCACCGAAGGATTTGCCGGCTTTACCAATCCCGCTACCATCACCGTTGCCTGTATGTTTGTGGTAAGTGCAGCGATTTATAAATCCGACGCACTGGGAGGTGTGGGTAATATTCTGAATACGCTTAGTAAAAGGAGTTACCTTCTTACAATGCTTGTGCTGATGCTGATTGCCGGACTATTGTCTGCATTTATGAACGATACTGCTGTTGTGGCCATTTTATTGCCGGTAACGATCAGTGTGGCCAAGAAAGCAAAGATAAATCCATCACGACTGCTGATGCCTTTATCTTTTGGAGCGCTGCTTGGTGGAATATGTACATTGATTGGTACATCAACGAATATTCTGGTGAGTGGAATTGCAGAACAGAAAGGCCTTCCTCCAATTGGTATGTTTGAAATGGCGCCAGTCGGATTGTGTTTCCTTATTGCAGGAACGTTGTACATGCTTTTTGTCGGAAGTCGACTGCTTCCGGATCGCAAGCATGATGAAAACCTTGCTGAAGAATTTGGAATCAGTCAGTACTTCACTGAAATTGTTTTATTGCCCGAGGCTAAATCAAATGGAATATCAATTAAGAATTCTCCCCTTGTCAAAATTCTGGATTTAAAAATTGTTCAGATTGTCAGGAATAAAATTGAGATAGATCCTTTTCCTGCACTGGTGCTGGAATCGGGAGATGTATTGAAAATAATTTGTGATATCGAAAGATTAAAAAAACTGATGGACCGGGAAGGGATAATGTTCAAGTCAGATCCCAGGCAGGAAAAAGGAAATCAGTTGACACCACAAATTCTTCTCGTTGAGGCACTCGTAACGGCAAACTCAAAGCTTGAAGATATTTCAATAAAAGATTATAATTTCCGGGCAAGATTTAATGGTGCAAACGTGCTTGCAGTGAGGCATAGAGATGAATTGACGCATGAAAAATTAGGCAAAGTAAAACTGAAAACCGGAGACGTATTGCTTGTATCTGCCAATCAGGAACAAATGCCTTTGCTTAAGAGCAGTGACGACTTGTTGATTTTTTCAGAGGACGAACATAAGCCATTCAATTTACGGAACGTAATTTATATAGTTTCTATAGTTGCCGGAGTCGTAATTACTGCTGCATTGGGAATAGCACCGATTGTGCTAAGTGCAACAGTTGGAGTGGCCGCTTTAATTGCCCTGAAGTTTATTAAGACTGAAGAAGCTTATCAGGCCATTGACTGGAAGGTGGTTTTTATGCTCGCCGGAATTTTATCCCTCGGCGCTGCACTGGAAAAGACCGGAGCTGCAGGTTTGCTTGCAGGTGGCCTTGTTGATACAGTTGGAAAATTTGGGCCAAAAGCAATATTGTTTGTATTTTTTGGATTGACTTTTATCTCTACCAATTTTATGTCCAACAATGCAACCGCAGCTTTACTTACGCCCATTGCGATAGTAACAGCGCACAATATGGGAGTTGATTCCCGTCCATTGATTCTTGCAGTGGCATTTGCGGCTTCACTCAGCTTCATGACTCCGATGAGCTATCAGACCAATGCCATGATTTATGCGCCCGGAAATTACAGGTTCAAGGATTACCTGCGTGTCGGAACGCCATTGAATTTACTATTCTGGATTCTTTCCTATTTCATCATCCCGTATTTTTTTCCTTTTTGAAAACAGAAACAGGAAAAAAATCTGAGCTTACTTTAATTTACAACAGGTTAATTTTTACTCCCATAAATTAATGTTTAATGGGTTGTATCTTCATTTATCTTTTTTACATTTGAATCGGTGAACAAAGCAAGAAGATTTATCGGTTTGGTTTTGGCGGCTTACATGCTCGGCCTGGTTGTTATGCCGTGCACAGATAATTGTGACACAGAAGATCACCGGGCCGCAGTTTTAGGTCAATCACCACAGGAGCATCACGAACAAGACAATGATTTCTGTTCTCCGTTTTGTAGTTGTACTTGCTGTGCACTATTAATAACATTGACCCCTCCGACTGAAGTCAATACTTTTGTTCCGCTTGTAGTAAAGGAATATCCCCTTTTTAAGCAATCATTTTTATCTGCATTCGCGGATGATTGCTGGCAGCCGCCCCGTTTAGCTTAATATATTTATTGTCGAGCTTTTCGCGAAGCTATTGATGCAATGTTTCTGCTTGCATCTTATTCAGTATTTTTTTGTTTGTATTTAAATTATTGCCGATGATAGATCGCATCATAAAATTTTCTGTGAACAATAAACTGATTACAGGAGTGCTGCTTCTGGTATTTGTGGGATGGGGAATATTTTCTGTCTCACAACTAAGTATTGACGCACTTCCTGATGTCACCAATAATCAGGTTCAGGTTATTACTGTATCACCAAATCTTGCTACCCAGGAAGTGGAGCAATTTATTACTTACCCGTTGGAATTAAATTTCAAAAACCTTCCTGACCTTGTCGAGTTGCGCTCAACATCCAGAAGCGGGCTCTCGGTAATTACAATTGTTTTTAAGGATAACGTTCCTGTCAATATTGCGCGACAGTTTGTAAGCGAACGATTACAAACCGCAATGGATGAAATTCCCAAATCTTATGGAACCCCGGAAATGATTCCACCGACTACAGGGTTGGGAGAAATTTTCCAATACACCCTTGCTGTTGACAGCGCACACAAAAGCACCTACGATGAAATGGATTTGCGTACGCTTCAGGACTGGATTGTAAAGAGACAGTTGCTAGGCGTTTCGGGAGTTGTTGAAGTGAGCAGCTTCGGTGGCAAGCTCAAGCAATATGAAGTAGCCGTTGATCCACAAAAGCTGGTGAGTATGAACCTTTCGCTCATGCAGGTTTATGATGCACTCAGTAATAATAATGAGAATACAGGTGGAAGCTATATTGATAAAGGCCCGAACATATATTTTATCAGAGGAGAAGGACTAATGAATTCATTGCGCGACATTGAAAATGTATTTGTCACCAAGAGAAATGGCATGCCCGTTTATGTAAAAGACATTGCAAAAGTACAGTTTGGGTATGCTCCACGTTACGGAGCCATGACCCGCAACGGGCAAGGTGAAACGGTAGGAGGGGTGGTGCTGATGATGAAGGG
>JBBRAY010000107.1:0-3856 GCA_038206355.1 Bacteroidia bacterium | reverse complement strand
TTCTGATTAGTGAAATCGCCGCCCTGGCACATAAACTGAGGAATGATGCGGTGAAAAGGAGATCCTTTATATCCGAATCCGGGCTCTCCGGTGCAAAGTGCACGGAAATTTTCAGCTGTCTTGGGAGTAACATCAGCGCGCAATTCAAAAATTACCCTGCCTGCTTTTTCGCCATCGGCAGTGATGTCAAAATATACTGTTGGATTTTTGCTCATGAAATTTTATTTTTAGAAATGGAAAAATGAGGCCGCAAATAAACCTATTTGATTTCATTCTTCAAATATTAATCAGCTATTTCGCCTGCTTTTTTTATGGCCTGGAATTTCTTCCTCATCATCAGTTTCAAGATGATAGCGATGCATGATGCGGTGGAGCAGGGGCGCAAACAGGACGCCAACGATACTAAGAAAAGTGACACCGCTAAAAAGTGCATATGCAGACGCAAAGTACTTGGATGCGTCATTTGGAAGCAGGTCAACAGGCCCCATTCCTCCCAATATCATACTTGCATTCAGGAGGGCATCAGCAAATTTCAAATGCGCCAGTTTCATGTATCCTGTAACTCCGATTGAAAGGGATACGAGAATTATGATCAATGCGTATAGAAGATTTTTTGCCAGGCGCTTGTAGAATTTTTTTTGGGGTAGAAGGGGTTTGTGGAGACGTTCGTATCCAAACATACAGGATGAATTAGTGATGCGATATTAAGCAAGATTGCGTCAAAACGCTCATTTACGGGTACCGAATATGGGTCTTCTTAATAATAACTTAACATTAAAGATACTATGCACTAATGCTGTCTTAATTCATTTGCACCATAAAATTTACACATATGAAACTAAGAATTTACACAGCCCTCATGATTCTCCTCACCGCATTCACGGTAAAAGCCCAGGATGCTGAACAGCCTCTTGATACGCTTACCCGCCATGTGGCAGGTCTGAGTGATAAACTTGAGGTATTAAAAAGAATTAAAGTGAGTGGGTACATGCAGGCGCAGTACCAGATTGCCGATTCGGTTGGTGCACCATCATACGCAGGAGGAAATTTTGCTTCAGGAGTTGACAAGCGATTTATGCTCCGCAGAGCAAGGGTTAAAATTCAATACGACGCACCCGGAAATGACAAGGGTATTTCTACTTCCCAGTATGTTTTTCAGCTGGACGTAAGTGAAAAGGGGGCAACCATTAAGGACATGTATGCGAAATTCACTGATCCATGGATTGGTTGGTTTTCATTAACTGCAGGAATGCAGAACCGCCCGTTCGGTTATGAAATTGGTTATTCATCTAGTTTGCGTGAATCTCCGGAGCGCGGGCGTATGTCACAGATCATTTTTCCCGGAGAGCGTGACCTGGGGGCAATGATATCCATTCAGGGACCAAAGACTTCCAACTGGAACTGGCTCAAGATTGATGCAGGAATGTTTAATGGAGTGGGTGGCCCAAGTGCACTTGCCACTGCCAATGAATTCGATAAGTTCAAGGATTTTATTGCGCACGCAGGCATCAACAAAACAACTAAGTCTGAAAAAATAAAATGGGGATTAGGCGCTTCAGTTTACAATGGTGGATATCGTATTGACAGCGTCAACGTATTTAAGATGAGCAGTGATTCCACAGCATTTGTAATTGATACCAAGGCGTCAGATAATTATAATGGCGGAAGAATTGATTCCCGGAATGAAATAATGCGAACCTACATGGGTTTTGATGCGCAGTTCAGCATTGACTGGATTGCAGGTCTGACTACATTGCGGGGAGAATATATACTGGGTGAGCAACCGGGTACAATCAGTTCAAGCACGTCTATGGCTTCTGCTTCCACAACTGATTTTTATAAACGAAAATTCAACGGGTTGTATTTTTATTTTTTGCAAAATGTTGCACATACTCCTTTTCAGGCAATTGTAAAGTACGATTTATACGATCCGAACACAGATGTGAGCGGCGATGAGATAGGCAAAGCTTTTAGTTCGACGGGATCAGGAGATATAGCTTACTCCACCGTGGGACTGGGATTGGCTTATCGATGGGATGCAAATGTGAAACTGACAGCCTATTATGACATGGTGACAAATGAAACGAGTTCAAATCTGTCTTCGCCGACACCATCTAAAAACTTTGGAGAAGATCAGAAAGACAATGTTTTTACACTTCGGGTACAAATAAAATTTTAATGAGGTAACAATTTAATAATATTCAAGCAAGTACTTCGGACCGATAGTTGAATGGATAAAGTTTTAAAAAAATAAATAACTATGAAAAAAAATCTAATGACCATTGCAATCGCAACACTGATGAGTGTTTCAGCCATTGCCCAGAAAATTGTAATAAAAGGAAGTGATACTGTGCTTCCCCTTTCTCAGAAAGAAGCAGAAGTTTATATGAAAAAGAATCCCAACCAAAGCATCACAGTTGTAGGTGGAGGCAGCGGAGTTGGTTTTGCGGCACTGCTCGATAATACTACGGATATCGCCATGGCATCACGCGCAATAAAGATGGATGAGCGGATGAAGCTTCAGGATGCAGGACGTGCTTTTAAGCAGGTGATTATTTCCAATGATGCACTTTCGGTAATTGTGAATCCTAAAAATAAAGTTGGCAAACTTACGCGTGAACAGATGGAAGGTATTTACACCGGCAAAATAACCAACTGGAAGGAAGTTGGCGGTGATGATATGAAAATTGTGGTTTATGGAAGAGAAACCAGTTCAGGTACCTATGAGTTCTTCAAGGAAAATGTTTTGAATAGAAAAAATTATACTTCCGCTATGCTTAACATGCCTGCAACCGGAGCCATTATTCAGTCTGTAAGCCAGACCCCCGGAGCGATAGGGTATGTAGGTCTTGCTTATGTTACCAAGGAAGTAAAAGACCTTGCAGTATCTTATGATAAAGGAAAAACTTTTGTAATCGCATCTATTGAAAACGCAAAAAATAAATCTTATCCGATTGTTCGTCCATTGTTCTTTTATTACCCTTCTTCAAAAGAGAAAATGGTGAAACCGTTTATTGATTTTGTACTTTCACCCGAAGGTCAAAAGATAGTAAGCGACATTGGTTATATATCTTTGAATTGACATTTAGGTTTTGGTGAATTAAGTATTCTCGCAAAAACAGCGGTCCCGATTATTCGGGATTTGCTGTTTCATGAAGGTGTGTGTTAAGTAATTGTAAACGATTAAAATTGCAGTGTGAAAAGTACTCTGAAGAGATTTATTGAAAAATTTATTGAGGGTATCCTGGCCCTTAGCGGAACGGTGACCTCACTCACGGTTTTGCTTATTATCATTTTTCTTTTCAGCGAAGGACTTGCAGTATTTAATACTTCGCCACTTGAGGGGCACAATACTGTAATTGTAAACAGCGGTAATCCGGTCACGCAATTAAAACCTGTGCAGTTGAAGGAGATTTTTGACGGCAACATTATCAACTGGAAGGAAGTTGGCGGGAATGATGACCCAATGATATTGCTTACGCTAAATTCAGTCACCGACTTTTTGAGTGAGGAAGAAATAGGAATGAATTTTGAATATCTTCCTGCAAAGCTGGATAGCCTGGTGAGCAGCAACAGCGGTATCCTGGCAGTTTTTCCTGAAAGGTATTTAACTCCTGATCATCAGTCCGGAATTGTACGAGTAGATAAAAATAATCTTCCGGATTTTATAACCGGGAAAGAATGGTTTCCGACGGCTGAGCCTGCTGTACAACTCGGCACGCTTCCATTAATTCTTGGAACTTTACTCGTAAGTATTTTTGCGATTCTGTTTGCATTGCCTGTTGGTTTGGCAACTGCTATTTATATGGCAGAAGTAGCGAATCCAAAAGTCAGGAACATCATGAAACCTGTGATT
>JBBRAY010000106.1:0-3872 GCA_038206355.1 Bacteroidia bacterium | reverse complement strand
GCCGTTTTTGTATCTCAATAGGAGCGCCCTTTTTGTAGCTCCATAGTAGCGCCCTTTTTGTAGCTCCATAGGAGCGCCCTGTTTGTAACTCCGTAGGAGCGTCCTGTTTGTAGCTCCATAGGAGCGTCCTGTTTGTTAGCTCCATGGGAGCGCCCTGTTTGTAGCTCCATAGGAGCGCCCTGTTTGTAGCTCCATAGGAGCGCCCTGTTTGTAGCTCCATGGGAGCGCCCTGTTTGTAGCTCCATAGGAGCGTCCTGTTTGTAGCTCCATAGGAGCGCCCTGTTTGTAGCTCCATAGGAGCGTCCTGTTTGTTGCTCTGTTTGTATATTCACAAAATTATATTGAAAATTTCCAAATAGAAAGGTGATTAAAAATAAATACGACATCATCATCACCGGCGCCGGCCCCGCAGGTTCTGCATGTGCATTGGCATTGAAAGATTCCGGGTTAAAGGTGGCGTTGATTGATCGGTCTTCTTTTCCCCGTGACAAGATATGCGGCGATGCAATAGGAGGTAGGGTAAAAAAGGTCTTGAAAGAAATCAGTCCTGATCTTTTGGACGACCTCGGAAATTATCCTTCAAAAAATAAATCTGCAGGATGGAAATTGTTTGCACCAAACGGAAAAATCATTGAAGTCAATTTTGTGAATCCCGGTTATGTATCACGCAGACTTGATTTTGATACCTGGCTGTTTTCAAAAACATCAGGCCGCGGAAACTTTGAAATAATTTTTTCTGAAATCAAAGACATCATTCATGAGCAGCAAGGCGTAAATCTCACTTTGACGGACGACAGTAAAATCTCTGCCTCGCTTGTCATCGGTTGTGACGGCGCACATTCTGTAGTGGCGAAGAAGCTGGCGAATTTTAAGGTGGACCATCGTCACTATTCCGGTGCTGTGCGTGCCTATTATAAAAATGTGGAAGAAACAGCAGGAAGTGAGATGCTGGAGATACATCTTGTCAATGGATTTCTTCCCGGCTACTTCTGGATTTTTCCATTGAATGATAGCCTTTCTAACGTCGGTTTTGGAATGCTCAGCTCAGATATTAAAAAAAGAAAAATCGACCTCAAACATTCTTTAAAGCAGATTATTAAATCTTCTCCTGCTTTATCAAAACGTTTTGCAAATGCTGAGTTGATTGAGGACGTTAAAGGTTTCGGTCTTCCCCTTGGTGGAAAAAAAAGACCCATTTCCGGTGACCGTTTTATGCTCTGCGGTGATGCTGCTTCACTCATTGATCCGCTCACCGGAGAAGGGATTGGAAATGCAATGTTAAGCGGAATGTATGCCGCAAAACAAGCAATGAAGTGTTTTCAGGACAATAATTTCACCGTTGAAAAAATGAAAAGATATGATGAAGCAGTATATAAAAAGCTCCTGCCCGAATTGAAGAAAAATCTCATGATGCAGCGCGCTTTTAACCGTCCATGGCTGATAAATTTACTGGTTGGCGTTGCAGTTGCCAATCCCAAACTTAAAAACTGGTTTGCAAAGAAACTGTGATTGCTGACTGATAAATGATTTTTGGGCGCATCCCGTGAAGCAGACTGAAAAAGTCGCTTCACGGGACTTCCCGTTTTCACTCTTCACTTTGATTTACATTGATGCGACTTTTTCAGTCTGCTTCATGGGTCGGGCTTTTCAGGGCTGCGGTACCGCTTTTGGCGGTACAAACCCTTCCAATCCCTTGCGCAAGCAGCCTTCAAGCTGCCAACAATAATTGTACTTTAACATTTTAATTGTTGTTCTGTTCGTTATTAAACAATAGTGAATCGCGTTCTTCATCGCAAACCTATTCGTAAATTCGCGGAAACATTATTTATATCCAATTTGAAAAGTATTAGCAAACATTGTGATATTCTGTAATCATAAAGAATTCTTATTCCAAATTAAATCTTATTCCCACTTTTATTCTCATTCTCATTCTCATTCATAATCCCATTCCCACTTTCATTCCCACGGCCTTTAGGCCGTGGCCATGGTCTCACTAATAAGAAAAAATAAACATCAAATAATCATCCATTAATAATCAATTCGCCCCATGAAAAAAATCCTCAAATGGACCGGAATCATTTTCGTTCTTCTCCTTATACTGATCATTACATTGCCTTTTATGTTCAAAGGGAAGATTATCACCATGATCAAAGAAGAAACCAATAAATCACTCAATGCAACAGTTGATTTCGCGGACGTCTCTCTTTCACTCATTAAAAATTTTCCGAATTTTTCAATCACCATTTCCAACCTCAGCGTCATCAATGCAATACCTTTCGAAGGTGATACACTTATCTATACAAAGGAATTCAACGTTGTCGTGGACGTAATGAGTGTTATTAAAGGAGACCAGATCAGGATAAAAAAAGTAGTGATAGATCATTCAGTAATGAATTTCCTCATCAATGCGGAAGGCAAAGCCAACTGGGATATAGCAAAGCCATCCACTGAACCACAGGCCGCCGGAGAACCTTCTTCATTCAAGGCAAACCTCAGCTACTATGCGCTCAATGACGCACACATTGTGTATGACGACAGAACCATGGGTATGCGAATGGTGCTTGAAGGAATGAATCATGAAGGCAAGGGTGATTTTACGCAAGACTTATTTCTCCTCAGTACGCATACAGAAAGCGCAAGCGCTACGATGAACTACGGCGGCGTTGATTACCTCAGCAAAGTGAAAATAAAAATTGATGCTGATCTGGAGATGGACATGAAAAATTCAAAGTATACTTTTAAAGATAACAAGATTGCACTCAATGACCTCAACCTCGGCTTCAGCGGATCAGTTTCCATGTCCGCCCATGCGGATTCGTCCTCCGGCGAACCCGATACCAACATTGACATGGACCTGAAGTTCTCTGCACAACAAAGTGATTTCAAAAATTTCATCAGCCTTGTCCCCGGTGTTTTTACTGCAGATTTTGCTTCTGCGAAAACAAGTGGCAAAATGGCCTTTGACGGCTGGGCAAAAGGAAGGTACAACGCCGTAAGCATGCCCGGCTTCGGTATAAAACTCAATATTGACAATGGCGCACTCAAATATCCGTCGCTGCCATCTGACTTGAAAAATGTTTTTGTAGATCTGGATATCCAAAATCCTGATGGCGACATGGATCATACATCAGTAAATCTTTCGCGACTGCATATTGAAATGGCAGGCGATCCGTTTGATGCAAAGCTCATCCTTAAAACGCCCATCAGCGACCCTGATTTCGACGCTACGCTGAAAGGTAAAATTGATTTCGGCAGTATTGGGAAAATTATTCCGCTTGAAAAAGGAACATCGCTTAGTGGAATACTTACGGCAGATTTTTCTGCCAAAGGAAAATACTCCTATGTGAAGCAACAGAAATACGACCAGTTTTCTGCGAGTGGAAGCATGGCGATCAACGGGATGAATTACTCATCAGCAGATCTCAAAACACCGGTTGTTATCAATCAGCTTTCACTGGTATTCAATACCAGAATTGTTTCCCTTACTGCTTTAAATATGAAGACAGGGAATACAGATATACAGGCCACGGGTTCATTGGAGAATTTTATACCTTATGCATTGAAAGGGGAAACGCTGAAGGGTAATTTGAAAATGCAATCTCAGAAAATTGATTTAAATGAGTGGATGAGCGAAGACGCAAAAGCTGCTTCATCAGGAGATACAACGTCTATGTCGGCGCCTGATCTTCCGTCGAATATTGATTTTACGTTGAACGCAACGATCGGACAATTGATTTACACAAATATGAACATGTTGAATTGTTCAGGAGAAATTGTACTTAGAAATAAATCAATTTATCTCAACAACCTGAAGCTCTATATGCTTGAAGGATCTGTTACAGTGAACGGACTTTATTCCGGTGTGAAGCCCA
>JBBRAY010000105.1:0-4146 GCA_038206355.1 Bacteroidia bacterium | reverse complement strand
CATACTTAAAATGAAATCCGGTCAGGAAAAGTGATTCCTGGCATTCATTGGTGCAACTGGTGGTTTACTCAGATTCATTCCAATTGGTGTTAATTCGTGCAATTCGCGTTTATATAAATTTAATCTCAGTTTAGTTCTCAGCCAAACAAGATTATTTTTCAGTGCATTTAATGAGTAATTCAGTTTCCTCTCAGTTAGTGTTAATTAGCCTGCCTGACTGTAAGCAGGTGCAATGAGTGGCTAAAGAAATTTAATCTCAGTTTCGTGTATAACAATTAGTAACTAATTCAACCTCAATACGCACTGTTCATAAAAGAATGCCTAACTTTGCAACCGTTTCGATTTTCATACGTTACTTATATAGTACAATCAAACAACTTAACTTTCAGAATGTCATCAGTAAAATTTAACAATAGCGAGCCGGTATTTTTTAATACCCTCAAAGAAAGAATCAACGCCTATTTTGCAGAGAAGAAAGTAAAGCCCACCGGTGATTTCAGATTATACCTCAAAACGATAACCTTCGTTAGCGCATTGGTAGCCTCCTACATTGTGCTTGTATTTTTCACGCCGTCAGCATGGTATATCTCCCTTGGCTTATGTGCCGTGATGGGTGGATTGTTTGCCGGTATCGGATTCAACGTGATGCACGATGGCGCACACGGTAGCTACAGCAATATCAAATGGCTCAATGAAACGATGGGATATGCATTGAATATGATGGGCGGCAGTACTTTTCTCTGGAAACAAAAGCACAACATCAACCACCACTCCTATACCAATGTAGAAGGAATGGATGACGATATTGACATCAAACCATTTCTTCGTGTTCATATGAGCCAGAAGAAATACTGGTTTCACCGTTACCAACACATTTATGGATTGCTGCTTTATGGATTGACATACCTGGCGTGGATTTTTCTCCAGGATTTCAAAAAATATTTCTCAGGTAAAATCGCCGACAATACAAAGATTCAAACCATGAATGTGAAAGAGCATATCATTTTCTGGGTTTCCAAATTATTTTATATCGGTGCTTTTATTGTGCTCCCGATGTTTTTCGTCGGAATCATTGATACCATTATTGGTTACGGAGTAATGGTATTTGTTACCGGTGTTATCATTGCTGTTGTATTCCAGCTAGCACACATAGTTGAAGATGCTGAGTTTGTTACGCCTGTTGCACCGATGAGAATTGAGAGTGAATGGGCAATCCATCAGATTAATACCACCGTCAATTTTGCCATTAAAAACAAAATGTGGTGCTGGTTGCTGGGCGGATTGAATTTTCAGGTAGAGCATCACCTATTCCCGCGCATCAGTCATGTGCACTATCCGCAGATTAATAAAATCGTCCGCGCAACATGCCTTGAATTCAATGTTGCCTATAAGGAATTCCCGACTTTCCGTAGTGCATTGTGGTCGCACCTGGTCCACCTGAAGAGAATCGGCGTCGCAGCTTAATTACTTCGTTTCTTGTTGTTCAAAAGACCTTTTCGTCAAACACTTGTTTGTTAAAACAGATTTTCTACTTTTGAAGCCAACACTAAAACAATGGCTGAAGTAAAAACCATTTTCATCGTTGACGATGACAGCATGCAGGCAATGATGCTGCAGGATTACCTGAGTAAATACACGACATTTACTATTCATCTCTTTTCAAGTGGCGAAGAGTGCCTTAAAAATCTATCACTCAATCCCCAAATCGTTTTTCTCGATTACAATTTCGATAAAATCGGTAAGGATGCCATGAACGGTACAGAAATCCTCAAGGAAATTAAGGCCCGGAAACCGGAAGCAGAGGTAATCATGTTCAGTGGTCAGGATCGGATTGAGGTGGCAGTAAATACCATGAAATACGGTGCTTTTGACTATATAGTTAAGAGTGAAAGCGCATTCCACCGCTCTGAAAACGTAATTTTTAACATCATTCGCAGAATGAAATTGCAGAATCAGGCTACGACCTACAAGCGTCTTACCTATATTTTTGCTGTTGCATTTGTAGTAATGATCATTATTGTGTTTATTCTTTGGAAATCAGGGATGATCAGCAATAATCCGGGCTGGTTGTAGTCAATCTTTATTCTTTTTTATTATTTAATATTCAGGAAATAACCCCTGAATCCGCATTTTATACTTTTGTAATGCGCCTCAAATCCATATTGGATGCAGGATGTAAAGATTTTTTACTATTTTTATTGCCCACAAAGTTTCAACTTCAGCAAATTCATATATTAACTTATCTTTTAACTATCATTTAAAATGAAAAAACAATACTATTTAAAAGTGGCAGCAAAAATATTTACCATTTTGCTCGTTAGTTTTTTTTTAAATGCCTCCAATGTTGCAAATGCTCAACTTCTGCAATGGAATACATTTGGAAATGCAGGAACTGAAACTACTGAGCCAAGTGTATTTAATAATTCGAATATTTCCGGCCCGGTGAATTTAACTCTGGGTACAGTAACACCAGCTGCAAACAGCAACAGATTTGGTGGTTCGGGATGGTTTACTACCGGAAATACCAGTCCTAATACCCTCAGTGAAACAGTAGCCGGAAATCACTATATACAATTTATTGTAACGCCTAACGGAGGATTTTCATTTACACCCACTTCACTTGTTTTTACATGGGACCGTTCCGGTACCGGACCTTCAGATGTGACACTGAGATCCTCAGCCGATGGCTATACTGCTGACCTCGGAACTGTAACAGGTATGGTTAGCGGAGGAGCGGCAACAACTACTCCTAGAACGATAACCATAAGCACCCTTACAAATCTTACCGGTGCCACTACTTTTAGACTTTATGGCTATGGAGCAACTGCTACCGGCGGAACCGGAGGATTTGATAATGCAAGCAACATTGTTGATGTTCAGTTAAACGGCACAACAGCAGCAATTGCCTCTCCCAGTTTATTTCCGGGAACGATGTCTTCGTCTTTCGGTAACAACTGCATAAACACGACAGAAGGTCCATACAACTTTTCATTATCAGGGCTTAATCTTGATGGTAGCCCTGTAACTGTCGGGCCGCTTGCCGGATATTCGTTTTCTACTTCTTATGCCGGACCATTTACTGCCAGTGTTTCACCATCCTATACTGCCCCCAATTTATCCACGACCATTTATGTTAATTTCACTCCCACGCTTGTTCAATCTTATAATGGAAATATTCCGGTGACCGGAGGTGGTGCCTCTTCTGTAAGCACAGCAGTAGTAGGTTCAGGAATTAACTCTCTTCCCGTTACAGCTTCCGGTGCAGCAAGTTCAATTGGTTCTACCTCGGCAACTGTTGCCGGAACAGTTTCTTCAATCGGTTGCGGTACGCTAACAGCATATGGAATTGAATACAGCATAACCCCCGGATTCGCTAATGGAACTGGAACCCCTGTTGCTTCCGGCAATTTAACCGGGATTGATTTTACTTCTGCGTTGACAAGCCTTTCTGTTGGTACAACCTATTATTATCATTCTTATGCTACTAACAACAGCGCAGGAACGGCCTATGGCGCGCAGGGAACATTTGCAACAACATTAGATGCACCTGATGCCATGCCGGCAAGTTCCATTGCCAACCACAGCTTTGATGCAAATTGGGATCCTGTTTCAGGCGCAACGGGTTACAGACTCGACGTAGCTACCACAAGTACTTTTTATGTTCCAGCTGTTTCTTCCATTGTTGAATGGAGTTTTCCGGGAAACCCGGATGACAATGTTGCCGATGGAGGTCTTGGATTCAATGCATCCAAAACAATTGATTTGTATGGATGTCTTGCAGCCGTTTCTTATATGCCTGTTGCAAGCAGTACTACAAGTGCTGCCACTACTGCCAGTGCCAGCGGCGGATGGGCTTCTGGATCAGGAAACGATTACTGGGAGATAAGTATGGTTACGGCGGGCTATTACAACCTGAAAGTTTCTTCGGAACAACGGTCATCGAATACGGGTCCAAGAGACTTCAAACTTCAATATAAAATAGGGGCCGGTGGCACATACACTGACGTACCGGGCGGCACAATAACTGTTGGCAACGATTGGACAACAGGTGTTTTATCTTCTGTTTCTCTTCCGGCGATTTGTGAAAATAAAATTTCAGTTTTTCTTCGATGGATCATGATTTCCAATACTGCTGTAAATGCCAGT
>JBBRAY010000104.1:0-4303 GCA_038206355.1 Bacteroidia bacterium | reverse complement strand
CCTGTGCTTCAGTTTTGCAATGTATTACCATATCGTCCGCATACCTTTCGAAGGGTATTTCCGGAAAATTGATTTCCATCCACTTATCAAAACTGTAATGTAAGTATAAATTGGCTAACAATGGACTGATGACACCTCCTTGTGGAGTGCCTTTCCCTATGTTTGCAATTAAATCCCCATTGGCTTTTGCCACGGGTGCTTCAAGCCATCTTTCTACATACATTCTGACCCACTTTTCGTCCACATGCCTATCCAGGGCGAGCATCATCTTTTCATGGTCCACGTTATCAAAGAATGCGGTTATGTCCAGGTCTATAACCCATGCATAATCCCGTACATTTTCGCTAACGCTTGCCAATGCCTGATGTGCACTTTTCAGCGGCCTGTAGCCATAAGAAGAATCATGGAATGTTTTCTCTAAACGTGGTTCCAGATAATCTTTGATTACTTGTTGTGCAACCCTGTCTGCAACAGTTGGTATTCCAAGTTTCCTCGTTTTACCGTTGTCCTTCTTGATTTCTTGTTCTTTTACTGCTGGTGGAAAATAACTTCCCGATGATAGCCGGTTCCAGATTTTATACAGATTATCTGACAGCCCCTCCTCGAATTGCGGGAGACTTATCTTATCAATTCCTGCACTCCCCCTGTTCGCCTTTACCTTCTTGTAAGCATCTTCAACCATAATACCTGTAATCGGTATTGGTCTTGCTTTCCCTTCAAACATCCTCCTCATTCTTTGAGTTGTATTTAAATTGAAAAACTGTATGATTGAACCCCTTTGCTCCAGTCCCGTTACAGAACTTTCATCGCTACTACGGGTTCATCCGCCACCTCATGGTACATTAGTAATAACCTTGCATTTTCGTACTTGGATTTCCTTTTTACATTACCATGAGGCTTCCTGTGTTCCACAAATAAGCCCGGATAAAAGTCATGCCCCCTAAACAACGACTGCCATAAAGCCAATAAACAGGTAACCGCTTTACTTATCTCCAAGACCGCACGATGTCTCGATTTTGACAGTATGTACCGCTTTCTCGATGCCTCATCGGAAGGTTCGCTTTCGCTCATCTCTTTTATCCATACATGACCAGTAATAATCTGGCCTTTTCTGTTTTCGCTTCACACACTGCAATCACTTACAATGCATTAAAACAGTAGCTTGGAGCCTGCTCCTGTAAGCCGACTCCGGTGGGTCGCCCTGCCGTTGCAGAGTTCCACCATCTTATTTGCAGTTACGAAAAGAGTAACCTTTTCTCACAGCACACCGCGCGGGAGCGGGGGGTTGGCAAATGAAAAAGAGAAAAACAAAACCAATGGTTCCGCCGCCAATTACAGAATTGCTTGCTACCAATGAAAATTTAAGCCGCAATTATGATAACTTTCGTAATGCAATAATTTTCAAATTACTGCAAATATATTTTGTAATTTACTATTTTTAAAACAAAAATGTCATCCGACAATTACTTTATCGCCGACCAAAACGCCCTGTATTTCTTAACATTTACAGTAACCGACTGGATTGATGTTTTCACCCGAAAGAAGTTGGTGAGCATGAAGTTTTAGCGGAAGCAAAAGAAAAATATTACAAAAAATCACATGACTGAAAATAAACAAAATGGGATAGTTCTGCCGGATGAAATAATTAATAGCAGAATATATCTTATCATAGGAGAAAAGGTTATCCTTGACCGTGATCTTGCGGAATTATTTGATGTAAAGGCCATTCGTTTGAGAGAACAACTGAGACGAAATGTGGAAAAATTTCCCAACCATTTTATGTTTCAACTAACTAATGAAGAAGTTGAAATCATGGTATCGCAAAATGCGATACCTTCAAAACAACATCTTGGTGGCTATTTACCACTTGTCTTTAGGGAACATGAAGTTTTGCAACTGGCAAATGCTTTAAAAAGTAAAAAAGCAACAGAACTAATTATCAGGATAATAGAGATTTTTATTAAAATGCGTTCTATGATTATGGATACACTTTCGTTGAAACTGGATATTGAAGAAATTAAAAAGAAATTTAAAAATCAAGATAAAAATATTAAGCTGGTTTTTAACTATTTGGATGAATTAATGCAAAAACAGGAAAAACCTGCTGCCAGAAGCAGAATCGGGTATAAATGATCTAAATTGCTAACCAATCCGTAGTAAAATGCAATATCCATATTTGAGTCAATTAAATTCTAAACTTATACAATGAAAAACAAAGCTATTGTAATTTGCAGTCTGGCTGTGATAAGCCTGTTTCTTGTTTTTTCCAGTTTTGCTGAGGTAAAAAACATCAAACTCTATGTGTCAACAGAGGGAAATGACCAAAATCCGGGAACTCTCAACGCTCCTTTTCAAACGCTTGAAAAAGCCAGAGATGCTGTTCGTTTGCTCCGTAAAACTTCGTCTGATCAGGCAGTAACTGTTTATATTCACAACGGAGTTTATCCGATGGAGAACGCTTTAAAATTCTCCACTGAAGATTCGGGAAATGAAAAGGCGCCGGTCATTTATCAGGCCATGGAAGGCGAAACTCCGGTTTTTAGAGGCAGCAAACCATTAAAGAACTGGGAACTACTGAAAGATGAAGCGAAACTGAATTTACTAAATACTTCTGTCCGCAAAAAAGTTTATGTTAGCGATTTAAAAAGTGCCGGAATCTCAGATTTTGGTGACCCGATCGAAATCGGTAAACGTCCTGAATTGTTTTGCAACAGTCAGCTTCAAACACTTGCCCGCTGGCCCAACAAAGGATTTGTGAAAGCGGGATTGGTAAAAGGTGAGACTGAATTGCCGCCAAATTACACTAAAGTCAGGGGAACTAAAGAAGGACTATTTCAATATACTAATCACCACCAGAACAGATGGGAAAACGAATACGAAGCATGTTTGGAAGGATACTGGTATTGGGACTGGAGCGATGAATTTCAAAAAGTGAAAAAGATTGACGTTGACAACATGATTTTATCACTCAAAGAACCTTATCACAATTATGGTTATAAAGACAGTCTGCGCTACTTTGGGCTGAACCTGTTCTGCGAGATTGACGAGCCGGGTGAATATTATCTCGACCGAACCAATGGCAAACTTTACTGGTTTCCACCGAATGAGATCGATCCCAATCAGGCCGAAGTCCGTTTGTCGGTTTGCAGCGCACCGTTCATAGTTGAACTTGATCATTGTTCTTACTTTACCATTCAGGGTTTGAGTTTTGAGGAAAGCAGGGGAAGTGCCATTTTGGTTAATGGTGCGTCCCATTGTTTGATAAAGGATTGCCGGGCAGAACGATTTGGAGAGGATGGCATCCACCTGATTGACGGTTCTGAAAACGGTATTTCCGGCTGTTTGCTGCGCACTTTTGGTTGTGGCGGAATTAAAGTGAAAGGCGGCGACAGGAAAACACTCACTCCGGCCAATCATTTTGTGGAACAAACGGTGGTGGAAGATTTTTCGCTTTTTAAACGAACCTACCAGCCGGCGGTGCATGTTGATGGCTGCGGAATCCGTATCAGCAACAACCGCTTTAAAAACTCGTCTTCATCGGCCATGCGATTAGAAGGCAACGATTTTCTGATCGAATACAATGAAGTCAGTCAGGTAGTGAATGAGTCGGACGACCAGGGTGGAGTGGATATTTTTTACAATCCTTCCTATCGTGGAATTGTAATCCGTTACAACCGCTGGTCGGATATTTCGGGTGGAAACCGGCACGGTGCTGCAGGAGTGCGGCTCGATGATATGATTTCGGGAGTGTCGATTTACGGAAATTTATTTGAGCGTTGCGGCGTACTGGATTTTGGTGCCATACAAATACACGGAGGAAAAGATAACCTCATTGAAAACAACCTGTTTTACAATTGTTTTGCAGCAGTGAGCTGTTCTTCGTGGGGAGAGAAACGGTGGTTGGAAACATTAGACAATCCGGTGATGCAAAAGAAATTGTACGAAGATGTGGATATCAGTTCACCTCTTTACCTGAAAAAATACCCCGATTTAAAAGATATCCGCCTGAATGCCGACAGAAATACGGTAAACAATAACCTTATGGTAGATTGCCAGAACATGTTTCTAAGGAAAAGCAAAGGACTGATAGTTGCCAATAACGATTCAATAAGCTCAAACGGGAAACCCCTTGAAGCAATTTGCGATCCTTCGTTTTTGAAAAAATACGGACTAAAACCGATTCCATACAATGAAATGGGACCGAAGAAAAACCTTTGGTTAAATGAGAAGTTGTAGTTTGCTCAATTAGAACCCAGTTCGTGTCGATTTGTAATCGAAATATAATTTTTATAGATAATGAACG
>JBBRAY010000103.1:0-4357 GCA_038206355.1 Bacteroidia bacterium | reverse complement strand
TGAATCTTTCAAAGCAAAATTATTTTTAGTCGGACAGTAGTGTTAATTTATATGTGTCTTAGAGCACCTTGCGAGAAATTTATTTAAAGCTTTAACGAAATAATTTCCTTTTCTTGTTCATTAATTCGACCCCATGAAATATTTATTTTCCATCCTTGTTTTGTTCTCTGCTTGCACCAATAATCAAAGTGATCTCAGCGAACAGGCTAAAAAAGAAATCATAAGTGCTGATTTAGCAATGAGCGACCTCGCCTCAAAGGAAGGATTTCACTATGCATTACTTGCCTATGCTGATGATAGTGTGATTAAACCTACTGAAGGAGAATTTCCTGTGATCGGAAAAACGAATCTGGAAAATTACTGGTCGGGAAAAAGTGACCTCACCACGATTACATGGAAACCATTCCGCGCCGAAGCATCAAAATCAGGCGACATGGGTTATACATTCGGCAACTGGAAATATGCTGCGAAAGATTCTGCTTTTTATGGCGTCTACTATACGATCTGGAAAAAACAAACTGATGGTAAATGGAAATTTGTTGCCGACGGAGGGAACAATACGCCTGCTCGCTGAAGAATTAATATGGCCTTTAGGGTTTTTTTCGCTATATTACCCAAAGGACTGAAAAAATTCAGTTGCCTTTTTTTCCCGGTCAGATATTAATCTGCCCCTTCCGGTAATTTACTTTTTCATTCCAGACAAGGAAGCTGGTTCTTTGCCAATCATTTTTAAACCCTTATCTTATGAAAAAGAAAATTTACACCTTTTGTTTGTCTGTTATTCTTATTTCTGCCATCGGCACCAATGCAAATGCAGCAACATTTATTGTTCATGTACAAAGCGGTCATTTTGCTCCCACTGATTTTACAATCAACACAGGAGACAGCGTTATTTGGATGTGGGACAACAACGCCGGAAATCACACCACTACGTCAATAAATATTCCCGCCGGAGCTGCAGGCTGGAATGAATTGATCAATCAGAATGCACCGGTTTACGTTTATGTTCCTGTTGTTGCGGGAAGCTACAATTACAATTGCACCTTTCATGCATCAAGTGGAATGGTGGGTCATTTTACAGTAAATGCCACCACGGGTATTTCAGTTGCTTCTCAGGTTGCTACACTAAAGTTAAATGTTACTTCTCCTGCTAACGGGCAATTGCATGTTCAGTATGAAATTCCTGAAAACACAAAGCTCAGTTTGCAACTATATGATGTCATCGGGAATAAAGTAAGGCCGGCTTACTCCAATTCATTGGTTGCCGGAGCATATAATCTTGCTGTTGATATTGACGGTCTGAGAAACGGTATATACCTGCTTGTTCTGGAAACTTCTTACAACAGAATTTCCAGGAGAGTTATCATCGAATAAATATTTGAATAACTAAAACATAATCGCAGCAGACATTGAAAACTAAAATTTGAATCTCAAAAAACCACTGCTATGAAAAACAAGATTTACATCACCGGAATATTACTTGCTGTAATTACAATTCTTTCATCCTGCAAAAAAGATGATGATCCTGTTCCGGCAACAAGCAATTCCACATTTATTTCTGCCATTACTTCGGGCTCATGGAAGGTTAATTATTTTTATGAAAGCGGAAGTAACCATACAAATGATTTCAACGGATATGTCTTTGTCTTCAACAGCGATAAAACAATGACCGCAACCGTATCGGGAACCACAAACTCGGGGACATGGAAAATTGATGACGATGGTTCCAACGAGTTTCATGTGGACATCGGCAACACAAGTCCGCTCAATGACATCAATAAAGGATGGCTCATCTATTCTCAGAGCAGTACAAATATTCAGTTGAAGGATGACCATGCCTCGCACAACGAAGAGCTTCACTTTGTGAAAATCTGAAGTTCTCACTGCTGTCAGCATCTGCACAATGAAATGTGAATGTATCCGTTTTATAATGCTTCAAACAAACTCACATATTCTCCATCGGTGAGCGTCTTTGACTGACCGGACCCGTTGTACAATTTACAATGAAAGCGGCTAAGCACTTTAAGATCATAATTTGGAACTACAGTTTCCTCGCGAACCTGCACGATAGTAAACTCACTGCCGGTCTGATTGGCAGTACCCATATCGGTGCCCCATAGTACACCCATTGAATCTCTGTAATGAATTGCCACGCCGTTTATGTTTTCAGTTGTGTATGAATAGTTCCCCGCATGGAAGTAAGCCAGGAAGTCGGCGTTTTCTACGTTCGTACCACCAAGAAAGTGGTGACCGTTACGAACTACTTCAAAATATACCAAAGTCAAAGTGCCGTCAACGAGTGAACTTCCGTAATTTGACACGCTTGAATCCGGATCGGAAGCCGTAAATCCGCTAACGTTAAAAACGCCGATAGCCCCTGTGCCATCTTTCTTACTGTAGTCCACGCCATCAATTTTAGCATACACCTGCCATGGTGAATTTATGGTTAATGTGGTACCACCGGTGGTATTTCCGGTAGATGGACTGCTGTCATTGTCCGCTTTTTTACAGGAAGAAAAAATTAATATTGTACACAGTGCCAAAAATGAAATAGTTTTCATGAGGGAGGGGTTTAGGGTTAGGAAACAAAGGAATCATTTTAGGTTTTTGCCTCCAAATAAATTTTTCGGAAGCCCCGGAATATTCCCAATTCACTGAAATGCACTGTCAAGCTAATGTCCGGAAATGAAATAAATAAAAAAGAGGTTATTGCCATTCACTAAAAGACTAATTCTCAATCACAAGCTTTTTTACAACGGATTTGTTTTCTGAATTCACCCGCACGAAATAAACTCCGGAAAGAAAAGCAACAGCATTTATTTTCAGTGTAGAAAAATTATTTTTCTTTTCAAATATTTTTCGTCCGGTGAGATCAGATATCGTCACATCAAAATATTTACCTGATACTTCGAGTGTAACTGAATTTCTTGCAGGAGCAGGATAAATTCCGAAATCAGAAAATACAGATTCATTCGATGAAATGTCTGTTGCAGTTTGATCCAGGAACCACGGGATGGCAGTAGAATCAGTCGTGAAAAAATTAAAAAGCAAGTTGGCAACTTTTTGTCTGCCGTTGGGACTGGAGGGATGCGTTCCGTCGCTGTTATAATCATCCGGACAAATCCATGTTAACCCGTCGGAGCGGGGTGTTGTGCCGTCGGCCCAGAGGTCGGGTCCCCATGCAAGCAAAGGAACACGTGCGGAAGAACCGGCATAAGAAAGAGAAGTATCGCCATTGATCTGGTCTTCAATTAGTCGTTTCACGCACCAGCCGGTGTAGTAAGCATACGGTTCCGGGTTTTGTGTTGTTGTTGTATATCCGGCATAAATCCTGTCGGATAAATATGCAATCTTCGTATTCGGAAAATAATTTTTTTCAATCTGCAATGCTGTTTTGAATTTCATTTTCAGTGCATCGGGATAAGTAGCGAAGGCAGTATCATTCGGCTGCGCTTCTGCCTGTTTGAACCATATGGCCTGCACCTGTTTATTGGTAAGGCCTGCATTGGCGATCCGTTGTTGAATAACAGTCCAGAAATTTGCATTCGGGTTGATGATGGTATTGATGTCCTGCCCTCCCTGAGCGCCGTCAACCAATACCAGTTTCGGATTTATTAATGCAAAAGTATCTGTCATCGGAATCAGGAATTGTGTTTCCATGGTGGTGTTTGACATGCCCACAGAGAGCCATACAATTTTCCCGGTTACCATATCCACGTTTCCTGCTGTATCGAGTGGCAATACATTCTGTGCGAGATTCATTCCTGCCGCATGGTGTGCAGGTGGAGCGTAGTTGGAACCACCGGGATACAAGCCGCCTTGTGATCCCCGGAAGTAAGCCGAGCCAAGATCCATGATTGGTGTGAAGCCTATGGAAGTATTGGAACAATTTTGTGCAGAGACAGAGAATAACGAAGAGGAGATTACGAAAAGAAGTATGCGTTTTTTCATGACGAAGTAATTTCAGATATGGAATAAATATTTGTAAGAAAGTTTAACAAATAACAGAATTAATATTTTTTTTCAAATTCAGAAAGATGATGATGCAGATGCAACCTGAAAATGGAACAACGAATGTATAAAAAGATGAACGGGAATTTTGGACTACATGTGAGTATCAAACCTGTGAAATGAACCTCATTCCCACTCATCATAGCTTTTGTAACCAATCTTCTTCCGCGGTGGATTGTGAGGTTGCATCAATAGGCGGATGGCTTCAAAAACTGCTTTAATTGCTTCGTCATTTCTGTCAAGACGACTTTCCAACTTTTTTAATTCTATTGAAAGTTCCTTATGCGCATCAATCAGTTTGCGCATCCTCACAAATGTGCGCATGATTGAATTGTTAACTTCTCTT
>JBBRAY010000102.1:0-4430 GCA_038206355.1 Bacteroidia bacterium | reverse complement strand
GAGAATAAAGCCAGGGTTCAGTCAAACTTTGGTCATGTTGGTTTCCAGGTAGAAACATCTGAGAAACTCAATGAAAGGCTGGCAGATGCAAAAATGAAAAACATTGTGTCGAGAGAAGAGATTGGCACCAATTGTTGTTATGCCACTCAGGATAAATTCTGGGTCAATGATCCTGATAATGTGCAGTGGGAAGTATATTACTTTCATGCAGACGCAGAATTCAATGATCCACATTATTCCCTGACTGAGGCTTCGGCATGTTGTACTGTTTCAACTACAGAAATTAAATCGCAATGCGGTTGCAGCGCTGAAGTGGTGACTACTGTATCACCGGAACAAACTAAAAAATCTTCATGCTGCTGATGAAGAAAGTTTTATTTCTCTGCATCCACAATTCTGCACGAAGCCAGATGGCAGAAGCATACCTTAAAAAATTCAGTGCCGGTCATTTCCACGTTGAAAGTGCCGGCCTTGAAGCAGGAATATTAAATCCTGTTGCTGTTGAGGCAATGAAAGATGATGGAATTGATATTTCCGGTAACGTGACAAAAAATGTTTTTGACTTTTACGACGAGGGAAAAGACTTTGATATTGTTGTTACCGTTTGTGATGAAGGGAATGCCGCCCGATGCCCCGTATTTCCCGGCATGCATAAAAAACTACACTGGGGATTTGATGATCCATCAGCATTTAAGGGTACTGCAGAAGAAAAATTAGCTCAGACCAAAATTGTCCGTGATAAAATCAAAAATGCAGTGCTGCAATTCATACAGGAGAATAAGTAGGTATACCGGTCATTACAAAAATAATTTGACCGATATAAATTCAGCACACAACAGAAATTTCTTACTTCTCTTTCCATTCCGGCATTCTGCCCGGCGTATAAGGCACTTTGTTCTGCTCGAGAATTGTTTCCACTTTATTTATTTCCGAATCAATGGATTTTAATTCAGGTAAAAGGACTTCAAATTCTTTTGCTGCTACGGCGTAAGACTGCATGGCGGTATTGGTAGGTGCAGAAGTACTATTCCATACCGATGATTCAATCTGACCAATTCGTCCGGTTATTGAAGGTGGTACTTCAAATTCTCGTCTTGCAATGCTGGCGTCACCATTGAGTTTTATTTCAACAGCATTCATGCGTTTTTCAATTGCATATACCTGATCGGTAATTCCCGGTAGTGAAGCAGAAGAGGAAATAATCGCTGAATTAATAAACTTTAATTTATTAGAAAGCTCGCCCTTGTAGCTGTCCGCCGCTCCTGTGGCTCTTCTCAACTCGGATACCTTTTTCGCAAATGTATCGAGTGATTTTTTGTCTGTTGCCGCAAGTGCATTTGCATTGAGCGATTTCACAGTGAATGACTGTGCACCCATGAGTTCAGTCATTTTTCCGTCTTCATATTTACTGAGAGAAACTTTATAGTTTCCCGGCATTGCCAATGGTCCCTCTTCGGGAACATCGTAAGGATTTGTCGGATCAGTGGTGTTGAAGTTAATTGGAGTCGGTGGTGTATGACGGAAATTCCAGACAATTCTTCCAAGACCTTTCTTCGCATCCGCTTTTAATTTTCTCACCACGTTTCCGGCATCGTCAGTAACCGAAAATTGCAGATAGGGGGCCGGTTGTTCGTCTTCCATACGGATTGAATCCATCGAAGGATAATTTACCGGTTCACCTTTTTTCATCCTCTCTTTTTCCATCTCCTGTCTTTTTTCTTTGATGGTTTTGATATCATCCTTCAGGAAATAAGTAAACACTGCGCCAACCGGTGGATTGGGAATTGAAAAAATTCCTTCGCCCTGAAAACCTTTTTCACGTCCTCCAAAAGCAGTGGACGTTTCAATAAACATCCATGAATCTTTTATAGGGGTCATTAAAACAGATTTATTTATGTCGTCTTTTTTAATGAAACGGAGCGGAGAATAATCATCAAGAACATAAAATCCTCGGCCGAATGTGCCAAGCACTAAATCATTTTCTCTTTTCTGAATGGCGATGTCGCGCACCGCAATGGTGGGAAGTCCGCCTTTGAGTTGTATCCATTTTTTTCCTCCGTCATTGGTGAAAAATACGCCGAACTCAGTACCTGCAAAAAGTAAATCTTTGTTCACATGATCTTCGGCAATGCTGTACACGCTTCCGCGTTCAGGAAGATCTCCGGAAATTGAAGCCCACGTCATTCCCCCATCTATGCTTTTGTAAACATAAGGATTGAAATCTCCGTAACGGTGGTGATTAAAGGTGGCATAAAAAACATTTTTATCGAGCGAAGATGCGATGATCTGATTGACATATGTCCGCGCGGGAACGCCGGGGAAATTATCAACTTTCGTCCAGTTTTTTCCTCCGTCTTTTGTAATCTGAATCAGGCCGTCGTCGGTTCCCACCAGAATATTATTTTCACCAAAAAAACTTTCAGCGATCGTAACGATCTGACCATAAATGTCTGTTGACTGATTTTTTGCAACAGCATCCATGCCCCATACTTTTCCCATTACCGGAAGTTTATTTCTGTCGAGCTGTCGTGACAAATCACCGCTGATGGCAGTCCATGAATCACCCCTGTCATCGGTACGGAAAAGTCTGTTGGCGCCAATAAATAGGCGCGTATGCTTATGTGATGAAATGAGAAGCGGAGTATCCCAGTTCCAGCGGAGTGCAGGTTCATCCTCACCTTCTACAGGCCGGATATCAATAATTTCTCCGCTCTTTCTGTCGAACCGAACTAGTCCGCCATATTGATACTGCGGATAAACAATATTTGGATCTTCCGGATCAACCTGTGTTTCATACCCATCACCCTCAAGCGTAAAAAACCAGTCGGCGTTTGTGATGCCATTTGCACTTGTGGTTCGCGAAGGAACACCCAGACTATTGTTGTCCTGCGTTCCGCCATACACATTGTAAAAAGGGGTTGCATTGTCTGTTGCAACTTTGTAAAACTGTGTAACGGGAATATTGGCTTTAAAGTCCCAGTTGGCACCGAAGTCATAGGTTTCATAAACTCCGCCGTCGCATCCCACCAATAAATGTTTTGTGTCAGAAGGATCAATCCATAAAGCATGGTTGTCAACGTGTTTATACTTTTCTCCGATCTTGTTGAAGCTTTTGCCGCCGTCTTTGGAGACCATAACCCAGAAGTCAACATAAAAAATTTTGTCAACGTCTTTGGGATCGCAGAATAATTCCTGGTAATAATTTCCCGAGGTAGTATTGTCACTCATCTTGTCCCAGCTTGCGCCACGGTTGATGGAGCGGTAGAGTCCTCCTTTTTTATCTGATGCCTCTATGATGGCATAGACGTAATCGGGATTTACGGGAGAAACTGCAAGACCAATTCGTCCCTTGTCAACGTCAGGAATTCCTTTTGTCAGTTTTGACCACGTTGCACCGCCGTCAGTACTTTTATAAATATTTGATTCAGGTCCGCCACTGATGTAAGTATATACCTGCCTGCGCCGCTGGTGTGCAGTTGCATAGAGTACATTGCTATCGCGCGGGTCCATGTGTATTTCATTGAAGCCCGTATTCTCGCTGACAAATAATATTCTGTTCCATGTTTTGCCTCCGTCAGTAGTTTTGTAAATACCACGGTCACCACCTGCATTCCATAATGGTCCATATGCCGCCACGTAAACGATGTCAGAATTATTTTTATCAATGACAATCATTCCGATGTGCTGTGATTCTTTCAGGCCCATGTTCTTCCATGATTTGCCGCCGTCTTCTGATTTGTAAACACCGTCACCATAGGAAACGCTTCGCTGGTTATTGTTTTCACCGGAACCGACCCAAACCACATTTGAGTTATTCGGATCAATGCGCACACAACCGATGGAGTAGGAGCCTTCATTTTCAAAAACCGGGTTGTAGGTAATTCCACCATTCGATGTTTTCCATACCCCACCTGCTGCAGCGGCAACATAATATTCTTTCTGTCGATCAGGGTTCACAGCGAAATCAACTACGCGGCCTGATGTTACTGCTGTTCCAAGGCAACGGAATGAAAGGGCGTTAAAGAGATCTGAATTATAGAGGCTGTCTTTATCGGGAGCAGCGTTTTTTTTCTGTGAATAGCCCGGAGATGAAAATAAAATCCCTGCTGCAAATAGTAAAATAGTAATGTGTTTTTTCATAATGATTTTTGTTGGGTGGCCAAAGATAGAAAAGGCAGTTAATTATGAAAGTGGGCATTAACATAGTATTAAGTTAATTGCGTTCAACTTATTCAGGCACTAACAAAACAGAAATGAACCTGTTTTATTGAGTTCCTTTATTTCATTCTTTGTATGCAGAAGAATGAATATTTTTTTTCATTATTGTCCGACTAAATTTAATGAGATTCCTCGCTGCGCTCTGAATGACAGGACTTTTGGAGAGTAAATATCAAGGAGGGGGTTGGGCTTCGCGGCAAAGCCGCGAAGCC
>JBBRAY010000101.1:0-4651 GCA_038206355.1 Bacteroidia bacterium | reverse complement strand
GGAATAATAAGGAAGCTCAAATTAATTGGCAATTCACTAATGATAAAGCCCGCATAAAATTGAAAAAGTTATACCCGACAATTTCAGCTTGACATGACACTAGTAAGCCCCAGGCAATAAATATCAGGTTAAAGGACCTTAGCTTAAAAAGAGATGCAACGGCTACAAAAAAATTAATCCTTTTTTTTGAGCTTTGTGCGCCGGGTTGCAGCTCTTTTTTTGGCACATCCTTCAGCGTAAAAGCAAGGATAACCGAAAATACAATTCCAATGATTCCAAGCAGGATAAATACAGTATTCCAGGTATGTTTTTCAGCCACCCAACCGCCGATAAACCCCAGGCCGGACCCGAGCATGATACCCACCATGAGTATCCCGGTAGCCCTGGACCGGGTAGCCCCGCGATGATAATCCACAATAAGCGCAAGAGCTGCCGGAATGAAGCAAGCTTCGCTAAATCCCATAAGCACCCTCGTTGCCAGCAATTCTCCGAATGTGGTTGAATAGGCGGTCAACCAGGTTACTGCCGACCAAAGAAATACGCTTCCGATAATGATGCTGCTCCGATTAATTTTATCTGCCAGAAAACCGGCAAAGGGGCTCAGAATGCCATACACCCACAAAAAGACAGAAGTAAGGAGCCCAAATTGTGCTTCCGTCATAGGAATCGCATGCATAATAGATGGCCTCATGGTGGTGATCATGATCCTGTCAAGGTAATTCAGGCACCCCCCAAGTGACAGGAATACTACGATGAGCCAGGCACCCTTAGACAATTTTTGTTTTATAGGTACAACAGCTAATTTCATAAAAAAATATTTATTTTATCAAAGGTCGATTCATCAATTTGCCTACCATCTATTCAAAAATCATTCTGGTCCTGTAGATATGGGTTTAGTGCAAAAAACACTTATCTCTATTATATTTTCATCTCCAGCTATGGTTCTAAATTTATTTTAAATAAAGCGCCAGGGCCAGGTTCTCCATATCCTCCTGTAACAAATATTGTTTCCGGATTTAAAAAAAATAAATTGCTTGTAAAAGGCATGCCTGTATCTATTGAAGTTAATAACTTACCTTCTGGTGAAAACTTATGAATAGCCTGCATGCCATAATGTGCCACCCACAAGTTTCCCTCAATATCCAGTGCAAGACCATCTGGTAGATTATCCTGATCTCTCCCTGAATCATTTCCTGGCAATTCAACGAAAACATCATAATCACCATGCATTTTTCCTGCACTTTCTAAATCGATTACTAAAATTCTGTTCTTATAACTCTCCGCTACATAAAGCAATTGTTGATCATGAGAAAAAACAAGACCGTTTGGATAATCAAGATTGGAAACCAATATCTTTTGTTCACCTGTGATTCCCAAAAAACAAACTTTACCTTCATCTCTTATTGAATCTGTAAAATAGATATTACCTTTTGAATCTTCAATTAAATCATTTGGACAAAATACTGGCACATCTGAATGCACTTTCTCTACTTCATTTTTTATAAATCTTCCATCTGAACCAAACCGCCGAATAGCTTTCATTTTAACGTCACAAACTAAATGTTCATCCTCCGCTACTATAATCTGCCCATTAGGGCAATCTGAATGAGACCATTCTGATATTTCATTCTTATTGTCTATTTTCAAGATGCTTCCACCCGAAAGTGTAGTACAATAAATATTGCCTTTACTATCAATTGCAGGCCCTTCTGTGTAAAACAAAAAATCGGCAATTTTTTCTTTCCTGTAATTTAAAGACTTCATTATATTTATATTAGTTGGATATTATAAGTTTTCAAATGGATATAATGGTTTACGCCTGTTCTCATAATTAAACCTGGTCATATCTGCTTGTGTTACTCCCGGCGTATTTACCTGAATTATCGTTGGGCATACTGGTGCATACGCAGCTATTGGAGCATTTACTCCTTTCGCAACTATTATATCAAAATCTCCAGGAGATATATTGAAAGTGGTTAGCTGCCGGAGACTGAAAGGTGGAATACGCAAGGAAGTCAACATAATTACATTTCCTCTTAATGTTGATACAATTGCTATATTTCCCATATCATAATTTACCTGCCCCCCATGCCTTGGATCTGTTTCTTTAAACTTCCCCTCACTTGCTTCAAGAAGACGCACATTAATGACAAAACTTTTTGATTCGTACTCATTATTTGATATGTTTATATCAAATAAATCCCCGGATTTGTATTGTGAGGTTTGCTTTACAACTTTGGGATCGTATAAACAAATAAAAAATTTCCAATTTCCAAATTCTTCCAATTCTTCCAATAGAAAAATGCTGTTACCTGGGGCTCCTCCCCCTACATTATCTCCCATATCAAGCATCAGGATGGGTTTTTTACTATCAGCTATTAATGGCAAAACAGATGAAATGTCTTTTTTATTCCCAACAAAAGTTTCTTTTCTATCAACAATATAACCTTCCACTTTTTTGCCAACAGACAAGGCCTGATTTTTATTGTTGTTCATTATCACAATTACAGAAGTTCCCATTTCTTTTACGTCTGCATAAGGAAAACCTAAGACAATGCTTATTGACAATATATCTCTTTCTTTGCTTAATTGTGCGACATAGTCGTATAAGCTTTTGCAGGGATCTTTTCCGGTATATTGCTGCTCAATGCTAATAGCTAATGGTATTTCAATAAGAAGTTGCTGCGGCCTTATTTTTTTTTGCAGCGCCTTTACAAGAATATTTGCCGCTTCTTTTCCCACCTGGTGTTGATCTACGTGTGGATTCGTTTTATAGGCTACAAGCGCATCTGTTGACGAAATCATTAACTGGCTCACATTGGCATGTGGGTCAATGGTGCCAATTATAGGAATTTGCATCCCTACTTTATTTCTTAACAAGCTTAGCCAGTGGCCATCCATATCTGCAAAAGATTCACTAACTGCAGCCCCATGAGGTACAACAAGGCATCCATCCACAGGCAAAATAGGCTCCAGTTCCTCCATCATTTTTTGCAATAAAATGTAATAAGTTTCTGAGGTAATTTTCCCGCCGGGAGTTGCTTCGGCATACATAACAGGAACTATTTCTATACCTTCCTGATCCAGAACCTCTATCATTCCACCAATTTCATGATACGCATCCTTATATTCCTGAATTATGTCATCTCCAAATAACCAGTGCCCCTTTTTGAAATCGGACAATTCTGTAGGCTTATCCAAAAAAGTATTGGATTCATGATAAATTCCCAATAAGGCTATTCTTAATGACATAATTGATTTTCTCTAGCAGGAGGCAATTGCATCCACTTCAAATTTTAGCAAATCGCCTAAACATCCTATAAGAGTAGTTCTTGCCGGATATGGCTCACTAAAATATTCTTTATATATATTATTAAAAGCTACAAGGTATTCCTGTTTACCTACATAGTTGCGCACCTGAACTACATTATTAAAGCTAAGCCCGGAAGCTTCCAATATGGTTTTCAGGTTTTCAAATGACCTCCTGCATTCTTCTTCAAAAGTTCCGGGAACAATATTCCCTTCGGAATCTACAGATGCTTGTCCGGAAATAAAAACAAAATCTCCCGATTGAATTGCAGGTGAAAAAGGCAGATGGCTTTGGGGAACATTAATTCCTGATATTATTTTTTTATGTATCATTTTACTTTAATTACATTAAACAAGTCTTCGGGAGAAGCTCCAGTTTATTTATAAACAATTGATCCGGCAACTGATTCAATTTTTCCAATAATAGAAATCACCTCATCATCATTCCAATCCATTTGTGTATTTCCTAATGGAGCTTTCGTTGGTCCAATGTCAATATTATATTTTAGTACCATTGCCTTTCTAAAAAATGTCCAACAATTTGGAAGTACTAATTTTATCATCCCCTGAAAAGAAAGCATAAAATCCATGGTATGCTTAAAATTTCCAGTCTTAAATTCTGACATTATTTGCTTACAGCAAATTCCAAAAATATTATAAAATGAGCCTATTGCACCAACAGTTCCACAAAGGGCTGCATGGCAAAAAAGCTCGTCTGAGCCACTAAACAGTTTTAAATCATTGCCCGCATAATTGTGAACAGCACTAATTTCCAGTAATTGATTAGTGGTTAATTTCATGCCTGTTACATTAGGAATTTCAAGCAACCTCTTTACAAAAGAGATTGTTTCACCTGGTATAGAATTATCCCCTAATTGGTATGGAAAGAAAGGCAGGCCTGTGGACCTTGCAATTCTATTATAATGTTCTAATGCCATATCTGCATTTCCGGAGTAGTAAATAGGCCCTACAGAAGAAATTCCATCTACACCACATTTTTCTGCATGTTTTGCCAGGTCAATAGATTCAGCGGTCGTGAGTGCTCCCACTTGTACAATTATAGGAATTCGCCCGGATGCCACTTTACTTACAACTTCGGTTACCTTTTTCCTCTGATCTTCAGAAAAAAGTATGCCTTGTCCGGTTGACCCGAGAATATACAAACCATCCATTTCCTGAGAAACAAATAACTCAACCAATTTTTCAATCTCATCATAGGCTGGCGAGCCATCACCAACAACAGGAGTGAACATTGCAGGCCACAATCCTTTAAATTTTTCTTTCATTAGAATTCTCTTTATTGTTATTTATAATTTGGGATTCAATATATCCTAAAGTGTCT
>JBBRAY010000100.1:0-5568 GCA_038206355.1 Bacteroidia bacterium | reverse complement strand
TGCACGGCCTACGCAGCCGAAGAAGCTGCTTCGGCGTAGTTGGCAAGGCGAGGAGAACCCTCCGTAGCCTTGGCGAAGGGGGGTAATGGCTTTCGAGAATTTCACAAGATACTTCGCAGCTCTGCTGCGGGGTAGTTCATTTCCTCAATAAGTTCTCCGGAAATTTTAATAAATGAAAATTAATCAGGGTTTATGCTTTCGCGATTGCCATCAACGGCTATCCTGAATGTTCAGGTTCCCATCCCTCAAGTAATTCATTCAGATAAATATTCTCTTCCGAAGTAATCTTGCTATCAGCTTTCACCATTTCGACTGCAAACCTGACAAGATCAGCACGTTCTTTTAAGGAAGACTTACTGTAAAAATGATTCATGCATTCTTTGAAATGAAGAAAATAATTTTCAGTCTTGAGTGACTTCAAAAATTGCGTTTCATTTTCCTGTGCAAACTCATCCATAAAATGTTTTGAAATATACCTTCCGGCCACAATCGATTCTTCCGCAGAAATATTTCCATCTACCTGTGAAAGTATCATCAGTAAATGATATCCTGAGACAGCTTTGTTTTCTTTCGTCATATTTTTTGTAAAACTCAAAGTTGAGCAAAATTTCTCACCCGAAAAAACAAAATATTGTGTACTTGAGCTTAGGCTGAACCTGCAATCCGCTTGACCAGCACGCGCTTAGCAATAGGAAGAAAAGTTTCCTCAAAAGGAATGTCCAACATGGATTCAATTACATAGGTCGCAGGGTTGGGCAGTTTCTTGTTATACTTCAGCAGGTCAGATTTGATGGCTTCAAAAGTATTGAGTATACCTTTCTCATAGCTCTTCATATAATGCATGTGAATCCCACGGAACCTTTCGTCAGGATTTTCAAAAATTGAAACCTGGTATTCATATACTTTGGTTTCGATGTCGGACTGCATTTTTAAAAACAGGTAGCCGGATTCATTGCTTAGCGGAACTACGCCTACCGGAAATATTTTTACGTGTTCCTCTACAAAATCATATATTTTTTTGCCGTCACGAAGGTAGTTTTCCATGTGCGGCATACTGAAGTCGATGATGCTTTCAATTTCACGCATGATGGTATCGTCCTCGACGATCTTTTCATAAATCAACTGAAACTGCTCGAAGTCAGCTTTTGAAATCCGTCCCGGAAATTTTTCGAAGAGATTTTTTTTACTGTCCTTTAAGAATTTCAGGTTGCGGTAATGTTCAACAAGGTCGGAAAGGAAAGGATACAGTTTATTCTCTGTAAAGTTTTCACTTACATGCTGCAAATAAGCGAGCAACACATACTTCTTGTATTCGAAGTCAATGTATTTTTCGGTGATCCAGTTTTTATTCAGAGAATCCATAATTCAGATAGCCTTACCAATAAAAGAGTATGCCTTTCTGTCATTCCAAACGAAATAAAGGTGAAAATGTTTCTGCTTCATTTTGTTGAAAACATAGCTACATCTTGCAGTTGTTGCGTGGCTGCGGATGATACTTTTGAGGTTCAATAGACAATAGTTTTAATAAAATCAAAATACAATGACTAAGAAGTGGATCGTTATTCCCGTTTTCCTTGCAATCGCTGCATGTATTTCCTCCTGTGTTCCATCAAGGCAGTTTGATGAGTTGAAGTCCAAAGAGCAAAAATGCCAGGATGAAAATAAAAAACTGCAGAGCGAGAGCCTGGACATGAATACTAAGATAACGGAGCTGAATTCATCCATGGAAAAACTTTCGCGCGACATGAATGACCTGGTGAAGGATTCTTTAAAACGCGGAGAAGATTACCGGAGGTTGACGAATCTTTACGGTGAGTTAACAAGGAGCTATGATAAACTTTTGTCCAATAATGAAAAACTCCTGGCCGGCAGTGATGCAGAAACAAAAAAATTAATTGCGCAACTGAATGATACGCGCACGGACCTGCAGAAGAAGGAAGATGAATTAAAAAAGAAGCAGGCAGACCTCTCTGACCGCGAAGCTAAAATGGCAGAACTCAAAGGAAGTCTGAAGGAACGAGAGGATAAAGTAGCGGAACTCCAGGGCGTACTCAGTCAAAAAGATTCTGCTGTGAAAGCATTGAAAGAAGCCGTGAACAATGCACTCGTAGGTTTTGTAAACAACGGACTGAGTGTAGAGCAGAAAAACGGAAAAGTTTATGTGAGTATGGATGAACAGTTATTGTTTGCGAGCGGCAGCATTGTAGTGGATAAAAGGGGAGAGGAAGCATTGAAAAAACTTGCAGTGGTTTTGGAAGCGCAAAAGGATATTAATATCATGGTTGAAGGTCACACGGATAATGTTCCTATCCAGGGCACCCTTGTGAGTGGTGCAAAGGATAACTGGGACCTGAGTGTAATGCGTGCAACGAGCGTTGTAAAAATCCTTACAAAGAATTCGGGAATTGATCCGATGCGCATTTCTGCATCCGGCCGTGGGCCGTTTTTTCCCCTCGATCCTGCTTCAACTCCCGAGGCAAGAAAGAAGAACAGGAGAACAGAAATCATTCTCACTCCTAAGCTGGATGAGTTGCTGAAAGTGCTGGAGTCAAATTAGGAAGTAAAGAAGGGAAGGACTATTGGATAATAAATTTTCCAACTGACCTGTTACCGGTATTGTCTGCAACTTCAAAAAAATAAATTCCCGGCGTCAATTTACCGCGGTTCATAATTTCTGAAGTAGTACTGAATGTTTTCTCTAATACGAGTTCGCCCCATACGTTCATTACGCGCAGGTATTTTTCAGTCCCTTTAAATGCGTCACTCAGAATTATTTTTGCTTCGTTGGTGAATGGGTTGGGTACGATCATCACTTTTTCATTCGGATAACCTGCATGTGGAATGCCAACATAAATATCTGTCACCAAAGTATTGCTGACTGTGTTGGTTTGTACCGGCTGGTTGTAGTCGAAATAAATGTAAGCCGTATTGTTTACCACCACAGGGAGTATAACAGTATTCATGGGCCTTATTCTGTATTGTACGAAACCATTACTACCCAGCTGATCAATTCCTGAATCCGGCAACAGAATATTTTCAAACCTGAATTCAGCAACACGGTTAGGATAAATGGTTGTAGTTACTTCATGGCTGCTTCCTGTAATATGAAAACTGCTAATATCCAATGCTGCATCCAGCGTGTCGCGCAATACTACAGTGAATGCTGTGTCGTTCCCGGTGTTTTGAAAACGTATGGTGTATAAAAGTGTATCGCTGAACAAAGTGTAGTGGTCTCCAAGGAATCCTTCAGGCGCAACGGTTTTATCATTGGGATCATAAGAACAAGTAACAATCTGAACCAACGGGTTTTCTCCAAGGGTATAATAGTTCCCGGTAGAGTCAAATTGTGCAAGTGCAGCAAAATGAAGTGTGTCGCCTGTCTGTGATGGCATAATCAATGTAACAGAAATTTGACCTGACGTGAATGGATAAAGGTTGTTGAAGTTATAATATAATGTGTCACCGGAAATAAGATCGGGGCCCGGAATGCTGCTGACAAAAGTGGTTGCTGAATCAATGATGAATTGTACCCTGCCGTCTAAAATAGTGGTGCCGGTATTTTCATAGGTGATCCAATAGTTCACCGGAAAGCTACAGCGCGCAATCCCTCCTGCAATGTTTACGGCGAGCGCATTGTTCGCCGACAATCCTGAAATACCGAAATCAAACCCTGATTGATTTACAGTATCACTGAGCATTGTGTAGGTAGTAGAATCAGAAGATATAATCCAACCAGCGGGCGGAATTGTGGTAATCGTATGACTTGTGAATTGAGACTAGCTATAAAAATAGTATGCTCCATTTGGATAGGTGAATAACGTGTAGCCATCCGGTTGCACATCTATTGTCTGATTTGAAAGAGGTGGTTCGCCACCATCCATAATGCCATTTCCGTTGACGTCATAATAAACAATGCCTGAGATTTGATGGTTAACTCCACTTACACCACCGGGTAATATTATCGGATTTCCGGCAAGTGTAAATTGAGAATTCTGAATCGTTGCTCCCCCAAGGTAATAATGAAAAACAGTGGAGCCGGTAGATATCGGATGATTTGATAATAAAGTAAAAGTAACCGGGATTGTATTATTTCCAGTACCGCTGATGCAATTATAGGATACATTGTCAAAAGCACACGAGGCATCTGCACTCAGGCCTGAGAATTGGGTAATGTTATTATCAGCAGTCCATAGTTGCGTTGCGATATCATATCCTTTTACGTGAAGATCCGGGAATAAATTTTCCACTCCGGAGCCGAAAATGTTAGTATCGGTATCGATCCATGTGAAAAAAAGTTTGTTGCCGGTTACATCCATGGAAATCTGCGGCCGGTTATATTCAATTACCGGGGGATCGATGGTGCTCCCTGGTATTCCGAATTCCGCCTGATAAGTTCCCGGCATTTCAATCAATTCGGCTTTCCATTGAGTTCCGTTAAATGATGAAATGTCGAATATCCCAAAATGACCGGGGGTTGCATTTGAGTTCCACATATTGTCTCCCTCAAGAATTTCGCAAAGAATATGCAGTGATCCGCCGGCATCAACTGCAATATCAAATTGAGGGCCCATATTATAAAACAGAGAACCGTTTCCAAAAACCGGATCAACATTTAGTCCGATATTGTAGGGAGTACTCCACGTCTGTCCACCGTTTCCGGTGTAATAAACAATCGGATAATATACTGAGTCGGCAATGCTTCCGTTATTTGCATTCATTACCACGTATCCGAACTGACCACTTGGAGAGAATGCGATATTACATCCGAGATATCTGGCTATTCCACCTGCATGACTCACGGGTGCATTGAGAATCTGATTGGTGAAATCGAATTTTCTTGTCCCATTATTCCAGACTCCTTTGGAAACAATAAGCAGGTCATTGTAAATACTGTCATTGATATATTCAGCATCCACGCTCCATATTATGCCTTGAGGTGTTACCATATATCCTGATGGAATAAGATGATTCAGCGGATTGATTGTATCGATATCAAAATTCGATATGGCTCCTGCAACAACCTGTCGTTGTCCGCTCACAATGCCACTCCATGAAACTGAATTGAAAAGCGGCGCAAGAAAGGAAACATAAGCACTATCAGGATTTGCAGAACCTGATGGATTGACTAGTAAACCCTGAGGGTATCTTGCTTTTTGCGTCGCAGAATTATAAAGAGGCCCTACATCCGTGCTCCAGCTTATTCCTCCATTTTGTGAGATGTCATAGTTGATGTTGTTACCGGTGTTGTCGCGATGAATGAACATCACTGAGTTCAGCGCAGGGTCAGCCCAAAGTTGTGTTCGCGTTCCAGCAACGGTGAATACATTACTCGATGAAGAGAGAGGTACTTCGTAAAGTTGTGCAGATACATTGATGGTAATAGTTACCATCATAATGAAGGTAATAATTTTTTTCATGACAAAGGGTTTTAACCCAACTTGCAGCAAAGCTGTTAATAACCCCATTACATATCAACAATTTGAAGGGTTTAAATCGAAAGCCAGTTGATTTTGCTGGGTTTTAGTTTAAAATAATCTTGTAGTACACAGGGGGGTGTTGTTTTGTTGA
>JBBRAY010000099.1:0-5736 GCA_038206355.1 Bacteroidia bacterium | reverse complement strand
TTACCCTTCTAATCATATTAACTTTGTCATTCCGAACGAAGTGAGGTTTGGAGGTTCGCTTCTTCACCTAATTGGTATTGACAACTTCACGGTTGTTCCAATGCGATTTTCGATAGAAAAAGTGCCTCCTGAAGCTGTCATCCGGTTCTTCATGTTATTCAATCCGTTGCCCCATTTGTTTGCCCGATCCACCACTATCCCAATACCATCGTCATGAATGATAATTTCAAACATGCCATCTGATTTCAGAAATGAAAGTTCCACTTTCTTTGCACCGGAATGTTTTACAACATTATGGAGAGATTCCTTCACACAGAGAAAAATATTTCTACGCTGTTCACCACCTATTAAAATAAGTGGAATTGGAGTTTCCATGTTTATTTTGCAGTGCACTTCGGAAGTCTCCAGATACTCCATTGCATACTTACGTATGTAATATGTAAGGTTTTGAAGCGAGTCATTTTTCGGATTGAGAGACCAAACAATCTCGCTCATGGTTTCCAGCGCTTGCTTTGCCGAAGCAGAAATTTTCTCAAGTTGAATTCCGCTTTGTACACCAACATCCCCCTGCCTAAGCACCTCACTAAGCAGTGCGATTTTTGAAAGTCCTGATCCAAGGTCGTCGTGCATTTCGCTGCTAATTCGTTTGCGTTCCAGTTCAACTACATGTCGTTTTTCAAATTCATGCCTTAGATGGAGCAATTTTTTTTGTGTATAAGTGCGAAATGAAACCAATACAATAATAATTGTAATACTTATCACTAAAATTCTGAACCACCACGCTTGCCACCATGGTGCAAGGATTGTAATACCAAGCTGCTTTGTATTTGGATCCCAAACGCCATCACTGTTTGCTGCTTTTACCTGAAAGGTATAATCGCCTGCAGGGAGATTTGCATATCGAGCAAAATTCCGTGTGCCACTTTGCACCCATTCCTTATCATACGCATCCATCTTATACATAAACTGATTTCGCGATGCATCAGTAAATTCAGGAGAAGCAAATTCAAAAGACAATGTCCGCTGAGAATAAGGAAACGTGAATGAAGTTTCTTCGCCAATATTTAATTTGTGAGGACTAAATTCTTCGTCATTTACTTTAATAGAAACAAGGGTAGGCTTTGCAGGATAAATATTCTCACTTAAGCTGTCAGGATAAAATGCGTTGATGCCGTTTACACCACCGAACCACATTTCACCATCCTTTCTTAAAAGGAATGCATGAGAATCAAATTCATTGGATTGCAACCCATCTTCAACTGTGTAATTTTTAAAAGTATTAAGCACAGGATTGTATTTGATAATTCCATGATTGGAACTCAGCCACAGATTCCCCTTTGTGTCTGGCAGTGCAGCGTATAAATATTCATCAGGCAAGCCATCTCTGTCTGTAACAAGGTTCCAGATGAAAGTCTGCAAGTCCAGCTTCATCAAACCGGAAATGGTAGAAATCCAAAGTACAGAATCTGTTTCGTAAAAAGCCTTTACGCGATGCATTACTGGTATAATTTTAACAGGAGAATTAAGATTTGATAAGGAAGGGTAAATCCGGATATCAAAAAGGTGATCCAGAAAATAAATCCTTCCTTTTTTATCCTGAAAGAGAAACGTGCCGGACGGGTCGAGATTGAAACCATCCAATGTCTTTAAACAAAGAGATTTTTCGTCAAGTGTAAAGTAGCCTTCGTTATTCGAGGAGATAAGCAGCGTTCCATCATGCAGCTCTATCACATAATTAAATTTTTCAGCAGGAGTTGAACCTGCACTAACGTTTATCTTTCGGAATTCGTAAATTGTTTCGTCAAAAATGTAAAATCCGTCCCATGAAGCAACCCATATTCTCCCTTTAGAATCTGTCATCATGTATTCCATGTGATGACTTACCTTATAAGGTTTGCCGGGAAAAGGATACTGTGCAATTATATTTTTTGATTTATCGAAAACAATCGCACCACCATAGGCCGTGCCGCACCATATATTTCCATCCTTATTAACAGTTATACAGCGTATAAAATTATCGAGTCCTTTTTCTTCACATTCTTTCTTGCTGAGCAGGGAAATAAATTTTTGTGAATTCAAATTGGCATAAGCCAGGTTTTGATTGAATGATGATACCCATATATTATTTTCGTAATCCATATATAGGCCGATAATGTCATTTATCTTGCTGTTCACTTTATCTGTTTTTCCATCCAGGTACTGTGCTACATATTCTTTTTTCCGAGTGTCAAAAAGCAGCAGCCCATGTAGAGGAGTAGCAGCCCATATAAATGCATTGTGATAAATTATTCTGCTTACAGCCACATCATTTGCTTCAAAGGCAAGGCCGGGATTTTTGTTTTTCAAAATTTCAAATCGCTTTGTAGCAGGGTTTATGAACAAGAGCCCTTTGTTGGTCGCGGCATAAAGTGCAGTATCATTAACCTTTATTATCGGGAATACTATTGATAGTTTAATTCCCGGAATTTGGCCGGGTGTAAAAACGGTATCAACCTTTCCGTTGACATTATTAATAAAAATGGAATCTCCGGAATCCCATACCGGAATGCGAAAGAACCCCTTATCATCAGCGTAATATTTTCTTTCTCTGACATCAAATTTGAGTTTAATCTTATCGGAGAATAAGTAAATCAAGTTATTCTCTAACACAAACGCACCATAAAAATCAGACACATAATTTCCTTTATTGTCTTTAAGTGGATAAAATAAGAAGGAATCCGTTTTTCTTTCATAGCAAATAAGTGTACGGCTTGTGTTAAACCAAATATTTGCATGGGAATCTTCTATTATTGTACTGCCATGATAAGTCATGCCAGTTGAAGGAAAATTCACATCAGAGGGGTATTGCGGATAATAAGACTTCACGTTTCTTCCGTCAAAACGAGAGATGTCTTCTTCATTGAAAAGCCACATAAACCCTTTCGAATCACGAAACATTCTTACAACCATATGCATCGTAAGCCCGTTCTCTTGCGCAACAGAATGAAATCTGAGCAAGGGTGGGGGATTTGTTTCCTGAGCAAATGCGTACCCGACTCTTGATAAAGTAAGGAGGAAAAAAAATGAAATAAAATATCCTGAACCCCTCATTCTTTTCATTGGTTATATCAGCCAAAGTATAAAACGCCTTCACACCTTCAAAACAAACCGATCCCTTACGCGGACAGGACCGCCTATTCGCCCCTCTTAAATAATAAAGTGTATCTTGCGCCCGATTCACACACAGAACACTCCCCAAATTCTGCTTTTGCGGATCCCCTCTCAATCAAATTTATTTACCTAAATCATTTTATGCCATTTAAATCATTACAAATTATTGACCCTATCCTGAAATCATTGAAGGAAGAGGGTTACACAACACCCACACCCATTCAGCAGCAGGCCATTCCTATTGTTTTGAAAGGAACCGACCTGCTTGGCTGTGCCCAGACAGGCACAGGAAAGACAGCTGCTTTTGCTATTCCTATCCTACAGTTATTAAGTGAAAATAACCATCACGACAGAAAAAGAAAAATAAGGAGTTTGATCGTTACTCCCACCCGCGAACTTGCTATTCAAATCGGAGAAAGCTTTAATGCATATGGCCGTCACACAGGTTTGAAGAGTACCGTTATTTTTGGAGGTGTTAACCAGAATCCTCAAACATCGGCACTGAAGCAGGGTATTGATATCCTGGTTGCCACCGCCGGTCGTTTGCTCGACCTGATGAACCAGGGATTTATTTCCTTGCATGACATTGAAATATTTGTACTCGACGAAGCTGACCGTATGCTCGATATGGGATTTATCCATGATGTTAAAAAACTTCTCGCAGCACTTCCTAAAAAGCGTCAATCACTGTTTTTCTCGGCAACCATGCCGCCCGAAATCGTAAAGCTGGCAGCTACTATTCTTCACCACCCAAGTAAAGTGGAAGTTACGCCTTCTGCTACTACCGTTGAGACGATTAATCAAAAGGTGTTTTTTGTGGATAAGGTAAATAAGAACGCTTTATTGCTGGATGTGTTGCAGGATGAGAATATCAGAACTGCTTTGGTATTTACACGCACCAAACACGGAGCAGATAAAGTGGTGAAGATTCTTATAAAGCAACACATAAAAGCCGAAGCTATCCACGGAAATAAAGCACAGAACGCACGTCAGCGCGCACTGACTAATTTCAAAGCGCAGACAACGCGAGTTTTAGTCGCTACAGATATTGCTGCACGTGGAATTGATGTGGACGATCTTGAGTTTGTTATCAATTTTGAAATGCCGAATATCCCTGAAACGTATGTTCACCGCATCGGAAGAACGGGTAGGGCAGGCGCAAATGGGACAGCGTATTCATTCTGTGATGCTGAAGAAAAAGCATACCTGCGGGATATAGAAAAACTAATTGCAAAAAAAATCCCTGTTGTTGACAATCATCCTTTTCCTTTAACCAACCATAACCCTGAGCCCGCACCCAAACAACATCAAGGTCAACGGAGGCATTCGCAAGGGCGGCCTAAACAATCACATACCGGCGGTGGCGGAAGCAGCAGAAACCGATGGAGTGGGAGACAGCGCTCTTCTACAGGTTAAATCATATTCCTGATTTTTCAGTTCATTCGGATAATATGAGGGACAACATTCTTCTATCAGGAATACTATTGCACGGATTTGAAGCCGGAAATTGTTTGGTATAACCGACTGCGTTTTTTATAAACCTGTATTGATAAACCGGATCTGTCGAAGAGGGAATAAAAAAGCGAAAGCCCCGCAGCAATGCAGGGCTTTCGCTTTTAGAATTTAACTGATTTATTTATTTTGAATTATTCAACAGTTACTTTAAGTAATTCAGCAGCTGAACCTGCAGTCTCCATGCGCACCAGGTAGATTCCTTTTGCAACAGTGGTGAGGTCAAGTTCATGCATGTTGATGCCTTCTGTTGCAGTCACTTCATCACTGATGATGACTCTGCCTGTTACATCAACCACGCTGATCACATACTTCGCTGACTGTACCGATTCAAACTTCACAGTGGTTTTGCCACTTGTAGGATTCGGATACAATGAAGCATTTGTGGAACCTATTGAACTTTCAACCTGTCCCTGACGACAAGGAATGGTGATGGCAAATGTGCGTGATCCTGATGTACCACAATCGTTGGATGCAGTAACTGCAATAGTTCCTGCAGCGTTACCTATCAATACCAATGCATTTGCAGTACCCTGTCCGCCAATGACGCTTGATCCTGAAGGTACAGTCCAGTTATAAGATGTTGCACCACCTGATCCTGCTGTTGAATAAGACTCAACAGTTCCTGCACATGGTGCATTGTTGCCTGTAATTACTGAAGGTAATCCCGGGAATCCAAGTACGCTCAGTGTACGTGCAGCGCTGCTTCCGCAACCGTTGCTTGCAGTTACTGAAATGGTAGTAGAACTGAAAGCAGAAGTAAAGTCAACATTTGCCGCGCTCAGGTTATTCGGAGCCTGAACGGTAGCACCTGCTGTTGCTGTCCAGAGGTATCCAGTTGCACCTGCTACAGGAGTGATTGAATAAGATACATTGCTTTGACCGCACTGACCTGTTACAGGTCCTGAGATATTACCCGGTATATTCGGAATGCCATTCACGATTCCTTTGCAACGTTGAGTGCTTGCATTTCCGCAGCTGCTGATTGCTGTTACACATACTGTTGATCCCGATGGAATCACAGCAGGGAATGCAATGCTGCAGCTTGTTCCGCCCTGCGTTACTACTGATCCC
>JBBRAY010000098.1:0-6166 GCA_038206355.1 Bacteroidia bacterium | reverse complement strand
TAAAAGAATTTCTTGATGTCCTCAATGCCAAACACAAACCATTCAAAAAAATAAAATCTGTAGTACACAAAATACTGCCTAAAAAAAATCAAATGACTGTTTTAAAGCTACTTACGGAGTAATGCTTGCAAGTTGGGTTAAGAATAGAACTAGAATAAAAAAAAAGATGATTGAAATCTTACTCATGCCGGAAGGATTAGTAATAAATACAGAAGAAAATTCTTAGTATAAATTTAAAGACCACAAAATGGTTTTGAAATTGCCGATCAGGATAATTGTATTAATCAAGATCAAAAATAATACTTCGAAAAATGACCAGGCAAATACTTTTTCGTCAAAAGGATACAACTCTAAACGAGTTCAGGAAATATTATTCACTTAAAAATTACATCAATATCCCCGCAATCGTAGCCGAAAGATACGATGCAAGTGTTCCGCAGATCAGCGCTTTGAATCCGAGTTTGGCAAGGTCGGCTCTGCGCATGGGAGCGAGTTCACCGATGCCGCCTACCTGGATGGCAATGGAAGAAAAGTTAGCAAAGCCACAGAGGGCAAAACTGACGATGATCATTGCCTTTGGACTTAGCGTTGATTTGATGGCCGACAGATCGAGATATGCCACAAATTCATTTACTGCCAGTTTTGTTCCGAGTAATTGTCCGACAACATGCGTATCCTGAGCAGGCACGCCCATGGTCCAAGCAAAAACGGAAAACAAGGAACCGAGAATTTCCTTCAGGCTGAATTGCTGAAAGTTCATTCCTAAAAATGCATCGTAAGCGGTGTGGTTGAACATGAACATACCGAATTTACCAAGGAGGTAATCTATCATTGCAATCAATGCGATGACGCCGATGAGCATGGCAATAACATTTAAAGAAACTTTCAATCCATCACTGGCACCATGACTGACCGCATCCATGAGGTTGCTGTGCGATTTTTTTACTTCCAGTTTCACTGTTCCCTTTGTTTCTGACTCCTGAGTTTCGGGAATTACTATTTTTGAAATGACGAGTGCAGCCGGAGCGGCCATGATGCTTGCTGCCAGCAAATATTCAGCAGGAACACCCATAGAAATATAAACGGCCATTACGCCTCCTGCAATACAGGCCATGCTTCCGGCCATGGATGCAAGGAGCTCGCTCATCGTCATGGTGTTGAGGTATGGTTTGATCAGGATCTGTGCTTCTACTTGTCCTACGAATGCGCTCGATACATTGCTTAATGCTTCTGAGCCACTTACGTTCATGATGGCTTTCATTCCTTTTGCAAAAACTGATACGATGCGTTGCATCAATCCGATGTGGTATGCAATGCTTACAAGCACTGCCACAAAGATGATGGTGGGCATGATCTTAAACATGAAGATGAATGAATGCGCAGGACCCACAACTTTGTCGAGCGTTTCTTTATCCACCAGTAAACCAAAAACAAAGTCGGCGCCGTCCATGGCGAAGTCGAGCACTTTTGTGATTGCCTTTGCCATGAATCCAAAAATGGATTTACCAATTGAAGTTTTCAGGATGAACAATGCGAGTGCAAGTTGCAGTGCAAGTCCGCTGAAAATAACGCGGAGGTTGATTGCTTTTCTGTTGTTGGATAAGAGCAACGCAATTCCTAAAATAAATACGATGCCGATGATGCCGTGGAATCTGGTCATAGTTTTGAATGGAGGATGAGATGGATAGTTTAACGATACAATAGTAAGGTATTTTAGATGCCAAGAGAAACGAAATCCTTTAGAATCCGGGGCAGAATTAAGAATTAAGCCGAGAACATCAAAAAATAAAAAAGAAGACTCGAAATCATCTTTTGTCTTTGCATAAAACAATATACTATGGAATTTGTAATCCGAAATATAAACTCGAAAGATGATTTAAGGATCTTTCGTGAACTTGCAAAGCGACCAGGGCTTAAGGTTAGTGAACTTACTGATGAAGAAAAAGAGGATATTGCCTTAGGTAATGCAATTAAGGAAGCAAAGAAACGGGATTTTGTAAGTCGCTATGAGGTTATTAAAGCCCTGCGAAAATGAAAATTCTTTTTGAAAGAAAATTCCTCAAGGAAGTTTCTTCTGTCTCTGAAAAGCAAGTTAGGGCGGCTATTGAAAAAGCAATAACAAGTACTGAAAATGCTTTAACAATATAGGATATTCCGAATATCAAAAAACTAAAAGGAGAAAGAAATTCTTTTAGAATCCGTGTTGGTGAATATAGAATCGGAGGTTACACTTTCGGAAAACAAATTGTATTTGCAAGATACCTTCATAGAAAAGAAATTTACAGATACTTTCCTTAAAAGATTATTTCAGAAATCATGAAGCTAGAGTATCGACTTAACGTCATACAAGAATCAGCACTAAAATTATTAACCCGGACTCAAATCTTTTATCTGTTTCCTAAGCTACAGAGACGGGCACATGCTAAAATAGCCCCGATTGACTGACGGAAGAAAGCGTTTGCGCTTTTCTTCAGGAAGGAAAGCGGGACGGAGCCAAAATTTGTAGCCGAAATCATCTGCTCCAAATTCCTGAACCTACAATAATTATTCTTGCTTCATTTGTTCAGATTCTAATTCCAAGGCACAAAAAAAGACGTGGCTGTTATCTCACGTCTCGTACCTCATATCTTTTCTCTTATTTCAATTATTCTTTCTCTTGGCAAGTTCGTCCCTGATTTTTGTAGCCCGTTCATACGCTTCTTCATCGAGTGCTTTTTTCAGCATCTCTTTTAAATCTTCGGTAGCTGCGCCGGAAAGTTCGCTATCAGAAAGCGCTGTGGCTCTCGCTTTTTTCTCGATCTTTTCTTCAATCACGTCTTCGATAGGCGTATCCTGATCGATGGCAACGCCGGCAGAAGAAAGGATAAATTCATAGGTATAAATGGGGCATCCGAAGCGGACTGCAATGGCAATGGCATCGCTGGTTCTTGCGTCCACTTCCATCCGTTTTTCGCCATCACTGCAGACGAGTTTAGCATAAAAAACACCTTCGAGGAGATTAAAAATGATGACTTCTTCGACTTCAATGCTGAAAGCAGCAGCGAAACTCTTAAATAAGTCATGGGTAAGCGGCCGCTGCGGAGTCATGTTCTCCAATTCTATTGCAATTGCCTGAGCCTCAAATGCGCCAATCACAATGGGCAATCTGCGCTTTCCTTTGTCTTCTCCGAGCACCAGCGCATAAGCACCTGATTGTGTCTGGCTGTAAGAAAGACCTACAATTTCTAGTTTTATTTTCTTCATTCGTGTCCGGCTAAAGCGGAAAAAATCATTTATCGAAAATACTCAATTTTTGTTACACCGTAGTGCTTAGTTCTGTCCCGCTTTAAACATTTTAGCAGCTTCAATGAGTTTCGGAAGCACTTCGAAAGCATCACCGACAATACCATAATCTGCTGCTTTAAAGAACGGAGCTTCAGCATCTTTATTTACCACGACGATCACCTTTGAAGAGCTCACACCTGCCAGATGCTGAATGGCGCCGGAGATACCAATGGCCACATATAAATTGGGGCTGATGGCAATACCTGTTTGCCCGACGTGTTCGCTGTGTGGTCTCCACCCTGCGTCGCTCACCGGTTTGCTGCAAGCTGTTGCGGCGCCCAATATGTTTGCAAGTTCTTCGATCATGCCCCAGTTCTCAGGGCCTTTCATGCCACGTCCGGCCGAGACAACGAGTTCCGCATCAGGAAGTGATATTTTATCTGAAGCGCGGATCGTTTCTTTAACGGTAAGTTTGAAATCAATATCATTCAACTGCGGATTGAATTCCTGAATATTTCCGGTGAGGACGTTCTCAATTACTTTATAAGAATTCGCAACTACGCTGATGACTTTAATATCAGAAGTGATATCAACGTAGGCAAAGGCTTTACCTGAATAGGAACCTTTTTTAACGACAAAACCATTTGAAGTATCAGGAATGTCAACAACATTTTCGCCAAGTCCGGCCTCGAGTTTAACTGATAAGCGGGCTGCCATTCCTTTACCGGAAAAACTAGCGGGCATCACAATCACTTTCGAGCCTTCTGCTTTTGCGGCTTCAGCAATTACGGAAGCATAAGGCTGAACATTTACTGTTTTCAGCTTTTCATTATTCGCATTCAGAATTTTTGATGCACCGTATTTGGCAAGTTTTTGCAATTCTTCAGAGGATACTTCTCCGATAGAAATTGCTATAACTGATGATCCTGATTTTGATGCGAGGGCAAATCCATAGCTCACCAGTTCGAAGGTGGATTTTCTGAATTTACCATTTGCATTTTCAACGTAAACTAAAACGCTCATATTTTATGTTCAATAAATTTAAATTACTTTTTTCTCTTCTCTGATCATCTCCCATAATTTTCCTGCGTCTTCAGCGGCGATAAGTTTTACTGCGCTGCGTGAAGCAGGTTTATCATAAGACAGAATCTTAGATAATTGCGGAACTTCAACCGGTTCAATGACAGTAAGTGGTTTTGTACGGGCACTCATGATGCCGCGCATATTCGGGATTTTCGGTTCTGCCATTCCTTCGGCAGCACCTGCTACAAAAGGGAATGCTGTGCTTACAATTTCTTTTCCACCTTCAATTTCTCTTTCCATTGTTGCATTTGGCCCTTCAATATCCAGTTTTTTTGCTGAAGCAATTGAGGGGATTCCGAGTATTTCAGCTATCATGGATGGAACGGATGAGCCGTTGTGATCGCTTGATTCGCGACCACAAAGAATCATGTCGTAATTATTTTTCTGTGCGACGGCAGCAATTTGTTTTGCCACATAATAACCATCGCGGGCATTTCCATTAACTCTGATTGCATCCGTGGCGCCGATGGCCAGTGCTTTGCGAATAGTGGGTTCTGTTGACGGATCACCGATATTGATGGCCGTAACAGTGCCTTTACCTCCGTCGGTGAGTTCGATTGCGCGTGCGAGGGCAATCTCATCGTAGGGGTTGATAATATAAGTAACACCCTGGGAAACAAACTCCTTATTATCCGCCGTAAAATTTATTTTTGCCGTGGTATCAGGGACGTGAGAAATGCAGACTAAAATCTTCATAATGTACGATTAGCTTTTGTACGAATAACGGGGTACGAATAACGAAAGATTGCGAATATGCGAATTACGAATTCGATATTTGTATATTCGTATGGATTGGTAATTCGTACTTAATTTGTCGCGCGAATTTACATTATTATTTAAAGCAGAGAATCGATGGAGAAAAGTAATTTACGCATAGATATGCTCAGGCAATACCTCGCTGAGGATCCTGAGGACGACTTCAGCGAATATGCCATTGCTCTGGAATTTGCCGGTGAAGGAAAAAACGTTGAGGCCATCTTTCATCTGGAAAATATTCTGAAACGAAATCCGGAATACCTTGCTGCATATTTTCAGTGTGGAAAATTGTATGAAGCTGAGAATGATTCTGAAAAAGCGAGATACTGTTATGATCAGGGAATGACTGTTGCGGGGAAACAGGGAAATACGAAAACACTTAATGAGTTACGGTCAGCATCAGAGATGATGGACTAAATCATTTCATTTGTTTTCTGCCGGATCAATATTAAATAAAGGATCAATTTCTTTTTTCCACCCCTTCGCCATTTTCACTGTGAAATAAGAAAGTAGGAGAAGTGGAGCGCAAATGAGAAAATAGCCAATGCCCCCTTCAAATCCTGCCCAAAGCGGTACGAAAACAAATATCATTGCACAGAAAATGTATAAATAGTACAGGCCGTAATAGAGTATTTTAAATACCCATGAATAGGGAGAATTGCGATAGGCCTCACATTCTTTTACAAACTCCTCATATTTCATTTGTGCATAGTGTTCGGCTCTTTTTTTCATAGCTGCTCTTCTCATGGCCACTTCTGCAGCAGCAAAACTCACGGGCTCACCGGCGGAAGCGTAACCCTGTTTACCATTCAGATGTGCCAATGCCATTTCATAGGCGGTATGTACACGGATAAATTCCTCCTGGGCTCCCGGAGCAGGATTCAGATCAGGATGATACAGTTTCGCTTTTTCACGAAAAGCTTTTTTAATTTCATCGTGGTCGGCACCGGATTTTATTCCGAGAATATGATAACAATCTATAATCGACATTTGAGGGGAGAAAGATAAGGGATTGGGGGAAAAGATGATTGGTTGATTTAGTTGAATAGTTGATTGGTAGATT
>JBBRAY010000097.1:0-6511 GCA_038206355.1 Bacteroidia bacterium | reverse complement strand
GCATTGATGGTAGATATTCATTCACAACATGAAACGCTTTTTCTGAGACAGAAGAAGTTTCAGTTGTCCATTGTGGACGCTTTTGCCGGTTTTGAAAATGAACCTGAAAATTATTCTGCACTTTATTATGATTATAAAAATCTGATCAGTCGGTTTAATGAACTCCGTGATCTGGAAAAAAAGTCGAAATCGGATCAGGATTACTTTCAGTTTCAATTTGACGAATTGAATGACGCTTCATTGAAACAGGGAGAACAGGAAAAAGCAGAGGAAGAACTGGGCATGATGACACATGCTGAAGAGATAAAAAGCAACCTGGATTCAATTGCACTGGAGTTGTCGGGTACAGAGAATAATCTCGTCAACAGAATTTCTAAAATCCATCAGTTGCTTCAAACTTCTGCAAAGCACCTTCCGGCTCTTGAAGAAATAAATCAACGCACAAAGAGTATCTCCATTGAACTGAAGGATGTTTCCGGAGAAGTTGACAGAATCAGTGAAGAGGTAACTTATGATCCCAAACGCATTGAAGAAATTCAAACAAGACTAAATGAAATTTACCGCCTTCAGCAAAAACACAGGGCGACAACTGTTGATGAGCTGGTAAAAATAAAAGATGAATTAGAGACCAGACTGAAGAGTATTTCTTCGCTTGATGAGGAAATTGAGAATTGCAAAAAACAGATTGATGCAAAAAAACAATTGTTGATTTCTTCAGCAAAGAAGATTTCTGCCAAAAGAAATAAAGCGATACCGCAGGTTGAAAAGGAAATCATGAGATTGCTTGCCGGTGTTAATTTGCAGGATGCTATTCTGAAAATTGAAAATACCGTTTACCCTGATGATCAGTTTACACCTGATGGAATTGATTCAATCCGGTTTCTTTTCTCTGCAAACAAGGGAATTCCGTTACGTGAAATTGAAAAAGCTGCCTCCGGTGGAGAACTCAGTCGCTTCATGCTTTGTATCAAAGCCGCTGTGGCAAAACTGGTTTCATTGCCTGTTATGATTTTTGATGAAATTGATACAGGTATCAGTGGCGAAACGGCTTTAAATGTTGCTACGGTATTAAAAAAACTGTCTGCTAACCATCAATTGATTGCCATTACGCATCTGCCTCAGATTGCCGGCAGGGGAGATCAGCACTATTTCGTTTACAAACAAGTAGTCGGGAAGAGAACCGCTGCCAGTGTGAAATTGCTAAATAAAGATGAGCGCATTGTAGAGATTGCAAAAATGCTGAGTGGCGACAAGCCCAGTGCAGTGGCAGTGGAAAATGCAAAGGAGTTACTCAGGAATTAGCAGGAGTAAAAGCGATTTGATATTATCGCACCTGTAAACTAAAAACGGAAATTCAACTGATATGAATAATATACTCAAAGGTAAGCGCGGCATTATTACCGGCGCACTCGATGCCAACTCAATTGCATGGAAGGTAGCGCAACGCTGTCATCAGGAAGGTGCCACATTTACACTTACAAATGCCCCGATAGCCATGCGCATGGGCGAAATAAAAAAACTTGCTGAGGAAACGAAGGCAGAGATTATTCCGGCTGATGCAACCAATGTAGAAGAGCTCACAACTTTGTTTACTAAATCAATGGATGTACTCGGTGGAAAAATTGATTTCGTTTTGCATAGTATCGGCATGAGTCCGAATATCAGAAAGAACAAACCATACAACGACCTCGACTATAATTTTTACCAGAAGACGCTTGATGTCTCCGCACTTTCATTGCATAAAATGTTAAGCGTTGCGTGGAAGCTGGATGCAATCAATGACTGGGGGAGTGTGGTTGCGCTTACCTATATCGCATCGCAACGCGTGTTTCCATTTTATACGGATATGGCTGAAGCAAAGGCCATGCTTGAAAGTGTGACCAGGAGTTTTGGCTATCACTACGGCAAGAAAAATAAAGTGCGCGTCAACAGCATTTCACAATCACCAACAATGACTACTGCCGGAAGTGGCATTGCCGGGTTTGAAACTTTTTATGGCTTTGCAGATGAGTTATCGCCTTTAGGAAATGCCAGCGCCGATGCATGTGCTGAATATTGTGTTGCCATGTTCAGCGACCTCACCCGATATGTTACCATGCAAAATCTCTTTCACGACGGCGGCTATTCGAACACCGGAATCAGCAATGAAATCATGGAAAAGTTTGGGAAGTAAAGAAAAAGGGGAAGCAGTAAATTCTAAAAGGTAGCGCTCATAAGCGCTTCAAGTTCGGTTACCTTATCCATAAAACCCAACTTGTGATAACTGTTCATGAGGTTTCGGATTACCCGCTGAATCATGTCTTTATTTGTACAGGGTTCGTAAAAGCTTTTTTGCTGCGTTAAATTCAGTTGCTTCAGGAATTCATCTACTTCGCGCTTGTTAAAAATATCGCCCTTACTGAATGGATTGATATAGAATAGAATTCCGTGTAATTCTTTGTCGGGCACCAGTCCCATCATGCTTTGCTCGTCCTTATAACACAAGATAAAATGTTCAGGAAGATTAACGCCATAAACAGGAACTTCTGCACTCCTTGCTATCTCCATGTACAATATAGAAAGCATCAAAGGATTGGCCTTTTTTGTTTCCAGTGCGATATTGATAAATGAATTCTGGGGCGCATGGTAATTCTGAGTGTTCCCGCTAAAGCCATTGATGTCAAAGAAGATATGGTTAAGTACCTTAATCTGTTCCAAGGCCGTTAGGTTCGGATTCATTTCCAGCCAGACGTCTTTTTTAAGGGTCTCAATCTGTTTCAATACCACATCTTCATTCAAATCAGGGTACTGGTACCGTGCAATGAGCAGGCAACCCCTGATCAGGTCAACACATCCTGTCTGAGACCATACCCTTAACTGGTGCTGCAGGTCTTCAAACTGGATATTATGAATGATTTCCTCAATACGTTTTTGCATGAGTGAATCGAGTGATTTACTCCATGCATTTTCGAGAATAGGTATTACGTCCTTTCCAAGTGTGAGGAGTTTTGTTTTTATCTGATCAAATATTTCGGAATCCCTGTCATCGAGAAGCTTGATCAATGCATTAATCTCTGTCTTTTTAATAACCATAAGAAATGAAAATTTTATTCATTTTGTACTCAAATGTATTATTCATAGATTCGTATTTTGAGCAACACTTATCAACACGAATATGTTTGAATCGGAAGATCATGTGATTTTCAATACCTTTGCCTGTGAATTATCACTGTATAAGTATTACCTTTCAATCATTTTTTACTCATCGGAGTATTCATTTCAAATTTTTTCTTTACAAAATCTAATTTCACCGGTGCGTATTTGCCGGACCGCTTTCTAAAAATAAAATAATTCCCTTATGATGACAATGAAAAAAACCGTTCTTCTTTTACTTTTATGTTTCCAGGTTCCATTATTAGGGGCGCAGAATCTTCCATTGCTCTGGCAATCCCGTTTTGCCGGGGCCGGGGACAACAGCGATAAGTTTAATAAAATTATTGCCGTACCCGGTGGCGACTACGTGGCTGTCGGCTATACGACCCGTAATGGAAAATACAAAGATTATCTAACCGTAAAAATAAGCGGTGTAAACCTCGACACGCTTTGGACCAGAACAAAGGGTACAGGCAGTGGTGACGATGAAGCCATCACTTGTGCCGTTGACGCTTCCGGAAATATCTATGTAACCGGTTTCAGAGATGGGGGAAATACCAATGAAGACATTTATACCATTAAATACAATGCATCTGGTACAACAGTGTGGGATACATCCTATCATGATATAGCTACAGCTTTACTTGATGACCGTCCGGTAGATTGTGGTATTGACCCATCAGGTAATTTTATTATTGCAGGATGGACAGAACAAGGTACATGGGCTGTGAATCAGAACGATTATCTGGTTATGAAATATGATCCTAATGGAACATTGCTCTGGAGGACAACTTACGACAGAAGTGGATATAAAGACGAAGCCGCTGCAATGGCAATTGATGCAAGCGGGAATATTTTCGTCACAGGCAGATCGGCTGTTGGTACTGATGACGATTACGTCACCCTTAAACTGGACGGTAATACCGGGGCTTATCTTTGGAGTCCGCCAAAAATTTACAGCAGTGGAAACGGTGACGACAGGGCAGTAGATATTGCTTTGGATAATGGTGGTAACCCTGTGATTACCGGACGGGCAAAAGGAACCCCCAGTGATTATTACAGGACGTTGAAATATTCATCTGCCGGAGCCCTACTGTGGAGTAATCCTACTACGGCTGTAGGTGGGAATGCAAGACCGAGTGCATTGGCAATTGACCAGACAACCAATGAAGTATATGTTACAGGAGAAGGAATAAACAATCCCGGCACATCAGATTATGAAGTTTATACTATAAAAATTAATGCTAGCGGAACGACTCAATGGCAACGGTACTGGGCGGGACCGGCCCAAAATAATGACATCGGATATGACATAGTTGTAGATGCTTTTAGTAATATCATTGTTTGTGGCAAGACAGATGCAGATCCTGATCCTACTCATTCAAATTTTGACTGGATTACTTTAAAGTATAATTCCTCGGGGGTTTCTCAATATGCCAAAACTAAAAACGGGACCAGAGATAATGACGATGAAGCCAGGTCTTTAGTTGTTGACCCATCAGGAAATGCCATAGTAGCAGGTTACATAGACAATACAACTACCCAGAAAGATGCGTCAAGCATTCAGTATGATGCCATCGGAAATTCTGTGTTTACAAAATACTATAACGGCGAAGGCGATTTCAATGAAAGCTCACATGCCATCGTGCAGGATGCCGGAGGTAACACTTATATCGCGGGTTACTCATATACAGAAACAGATAACAGAAATATTTTCGCCGCTAAAATAGATGCATCCGGAAATATGGTTGATACATTTTTTATGAATGGACCCAACGACGGCGATGATGAACTGAATGCCATTGCCAACGACGGAAACGGAAATATTTATGCCTGCGGTTATGTTAAAGTGAGCGGTCAGAAAAGTAATTTCATTTTGCTGAAGTTTAACTTTCAGCCTTATCCGCTTGCTGATACGTTATGGACAAGAACATATGACTACATCGGACAGAGTGATAAAGCCGTTTCCATTGCTGCTGATCCGACAGGAATTTATATTACAGGTGTGAGCGATGCCGATATCAACGATACCATTGCCAACGATGACATCGTAACCATTAAGTATGATGCCGGTGGAAATGTACTATGGACCAAACGGTACGACAATATACTTTCACTGCGCGATGAACCTGTAAAACTCATTCTCGGAATGAATAACAGGGTGTATGTAACGGGCAGAACTACCAATGTACATGATGATGATATTATTCTTCTTTCATATGACAGAACTACCGGTAACACCGTTGCAGGATTTCCTCAAATCTGGAACAGTAATTTTGCTGATGACGACCGCGCAACTGACGTGATTGAAGATGGCAACGGAAACGTGTATGTGGGTGGGTATTCTCAAAGCAATTCTTTTGTTGAAGACTATACTTTGTTGAAGTATAATTCAGCCGGAACGCTGCAATGGGTTGCCAGTTATGATGGACTTGCTGGTCATGAAGACCGTGCAAAGGCGCTTGCATTGGATGCTTCAGGAAATATAGTGGTAGCAGGTAAGACGGATGTGGATAATTCAGCATCCACCAATTATAATTATGGTACTTTGATTTATGACGGAGCGCAAAATTACGTTTGCTCCTCTGCATTGCCATTCAATTACAATGGTGCAGGAAACGGAGATGATGATCCTGTGGCAGTACACGTGAATGGAAACAATATTCTCGTTACGGGTCAAAGCGCAGAGGGAACAAACCTGGCCAGAAATAAAAATATAATGGTGCGTATTTATGACGAAGGAACATGCATGGAGTCAACAGAATATGCAGAATATGACGGCCCTGCCGGTGGCGGTGATGGTCCGAATGCAGCCCTCGTTGTCGCACAGGCAATTTTTATTACAGGTTTCAGCGACGGTTTCGACGGTCAAAAAGACATTATCACGCTAAAGTTTGACGTTACAACAAAGTTGAATGAATTGACAACTGCCGCCAATTCTTCATTCGTTTATCCGAATCCATTTAGTAACACAGCAACCATCAGGTTAAAAGATGCAATGGTGGCTGCGAACAGCCTTACTCTTAAAGTCTACAATGTGTTGGGTGAGATCGTTTATTCAAAGGAAAACGTCAGCGCCTCAATTCATCTGAATAAAAATGATTTCAGTGATGGCATTTATTCATATCAGATAATTGACACAGCGAAGACTGTTGCTGCGGGTCGTTTTGTAACGAACTGATTACTTCGGTATCCCGAAAATGAGAAAGTCCCCGCATGAACGGGGACTTTCTTTTTCGTGTGTCAGGCATGAGTATTAGCTATAGGGTGCAAGTCCCGAATGCGCTTTGCAGTAAGGAGCATTAGCCAAAAGCAAGGGTGTCCATTGTAAGATGGAATCTGAAGGAAGCTGGCGGCAAAGGTTTGAGCCGACGAACAG
>JBBRAY010000096.1:0-6668 GCA_038206355.1 Bacteroidia bacterium | reverse complement strand
CATCATCTTCTTCAAACCGTTCAATCAATTCGAGTACTTCGTCAACCTGTACATCATTTACTTCTGCAAAGGAGTTGGGAATTCTTTCAAGAGAAGTTTTGGCTACTGCAATACCCCGGTCCTCAAGCCCTTTTTGCATCTTACCGAAATCGGTGAATGAAGTATAGATCACTATCTCATCTTCCTCCACCTCCATTTTATCCAGACCGAAATCAATCAGTTCCAATTCAAGTTCATCGGGATTAATTTTATCCGACTTGGCGATTCTGAAAACTCCTTTTCTTTCAAAAAGAAAATCAAGAGAACCTGTTTTACCCAAGGTCCCGTTGCAACGGTTAAAATGCATTCGCACATTTGCAACAGTACGTGTAGGGTTATCACTCGCACATTCAACCAGAATCCCCACGCCATGAGGTCCGTAACCCTCGTACACAAACTCTTCATAGTTGGCTTCCGTTTTAGAAGAAGCTCTTTTAATCGCACCCTCTACCCTGTCCTTGGGCATATTCAGCGATTTCGCGTTCTGCATGGCTGCACGCAGACGGGGATTTCCATCCGGATCAGGTCCACCCTGCTTTACTGCTATTGCAATATCTTTTCCGATGCGCGTAAATGCCTTCGCCATTTTATCATAGCGGGCATACATCTTATGCTTTCTCTTTTCAAATGCTCGACCCATATAATTAAGTATTGAGTAGATCGTATTAAGTATAGAATACAGCTACAAACTCCGTACAAATACTTTGTACTTTCTTATCTATTTTTCATCCGGTCCCTTTATGACTCCCTCGTCCAATTTTTCTTCTTTTTCTATTGGGGGATTAAGGATTTTTCCATGCTTGTAAATCTCTTCATGATCAAGGCTGCCATCCGGTTTGTTGATAATCCATTTCCCTTCTCTGAATCCGTTAATATATCTTCCCTGCTCCCAGATGGTTCCGTTAGGATATTTCACGAAAACAACTCCTTCGTAGTAGCCATTTTTATTTAATGAAATTATTTTCGGAGACCCGTCAGGATAAAATTCCTTGTGGGGGCCATTTTTTTTACCGCCTTTGTAAATTGTTTCCTGAGCAACTTTTCCATCGGGAAAGAAAACCTTTGAAATACCTTCCTTCTTTCCTTTTACATAAAATTCAGTTGATGATAATTTCCCATGCTCGTCAAAATAAGACCATGTGCTATCCTTTTCCTTGTTGTTGTACTTTCCCTTTGCTTTAACAGTACCATCACCATAGAAAATTTTACCATCACCGATTTCCATATACCCTGACCTGTAGCTGACTTCAGTCTGTAGCTTACCCGACTCTGTATAAGTCCTGAAAACGCCATCATGTCTCCCGTTCCTGAAGTGCATTTCAGAAGCCAGTGTATCATTTTTATAATACTTTCTCCAGACGCCCTGCTCCAAACCTTTGGCATCTCTCTTGTTTATTGTATCCCCTTTAAAAACCTGGAACGTTTGCGCATTCACTGAAAACGCAGTCAGATAAATAAGCGCAATGGCAATTCGTTTTTTCATCAATATATATTTATGTTTCACGATAGTCAGTACTGTTCATTTTTGCAGGAATGCAAAAGTAGATAGCTATAACATGGCGCGAAGATAAGAGTTGATTTGATGTTTTTGGAAATGGTTAATTATTATGACCACACTTATTTATTCTCCTGAAGCATTAGTTATGGGCTTCTTCATTAAAAAATCTTCATCTATTGCAGTGCCAAGGATGAATTTCTTGGTTCCGAAAACTTCAAAACCATACCGTTTATAAAAATTGATGGCCATCAGATTCTCCTCGTTCACTCCAAGCCAAAGCCAGACGTACTTACCATTCCTCGCCAGCCTGATGCTTTCGTCCATGAGCGCTTTTCCTACTTTATGATCCTGGTATTTTTTCAAAACGTATATCCGTTCCAGTTCGAGTGACCGCGTACCTGCTAACTGCTCATACGTTCTGTCGTTGCGGAGCTTTGCATAGCCCGCCAGCTCTTCGTCGACATAGGCGAGCAGGAAAGACGAGACCGCGGAATTTATAATTTCCTCCTTTATTTTTACCGGATCAAATGAACTGCTCATATATAGTTGCAGATCCTCTTCTGTATTCACCGATTTCCAGGTTTCATAAAAAGTCATCCTGCCGATACCGGCAACGATTTCTGAATCTGATACGGATGCAATTCGAATTCTTACTTTCACACGATTAATGTTTGATGAAGCACTTGACTTTTTATGAAGAGCAAATCTGCGAAAATTTAATTTTGCAACGCCAAAATAATAAAACATGAAAAAAATATTATCCATTATCATCACATTGCTGGCATTGCAGGCATCAGCGCAAAAGGTTACCTATCACAATGACGACACCTTGCATACGGTTGATCCCAATGATTCAAAGAGAGATTATATTGCCGTTTACAACAACCAGCGAAACATCACCATGCAAGGTACTCTGGTAAATGGTAAGCGGGATGGTTTGTGGAGATTGTATTCTAACGGGAATGGAATGTTGTCACAGATCAGTGAATACACTGATGGAAAAGTCAACGGCGCCAATATTATTTTCGGAACAAATGGAATGGTGCTCTCCGACGAAACATTTAAAGACGACAAACTTAACGGGACACGGACAGGAATGAGCAATATGGGGCGTGTAAAGTCAATAGAGAATTATACCAATGGCATACTGAACGGCAGAAAGAAAACTTTTTACGACGACGGTAAGCCGCAAGAAGAAGGAAGCTGGAACAACGGCCAACGGGATGGTGTTGTAAAGTGGTTTAATGCCAAAGGAATTACAACTCTGGAATACACATATGACAACGGAGTACTACAGGGAGAAGCGCGTGAATACAATGATAAAGGGAGGGTAAAACGCATTGGCAACTACGAGAAAAATAATGAACAAGGTGAATGGCTTGAGTTTGCTGAGGATTCAATACTTGTCAAAAAAGTAATTTACGATAAGGGGAATATTATCAAAGAGATTCCGGTGAAGAGATAAATTCATTGCACAAAACAAATCAATAGTCGAACCTGATCCAACCAAAGTATCACTAACCATTATAAACAGCGGAGCTCGGAATAAACCAGCAACAACGATGTTACCGGATACATCAGCCGCTATTGCTTTTCCTGATTCAAAAGACCCCCCGCTACCGTTTGTGCCCACTCCCATCCTGCATTTTGTCCTGAAGAACTGAGCGTGAAAAACAGAAATAAAATTAGTTTAAAGTACTTCATGTTGATGCTGAACTTGAGATTTCTTCAAATAAAAACTATTGGCAAAGATTGATAAAATTTATCCGAGGTTATTAAATTCCGGTATCTCTTTGAGGAATTCATACTTCATCAATTCATGATTCATACTGCAGCAAAACGTTTCCAGTCCATTCGTCAGCACAAAATATTTTACATCCAGAGACAAGTTATACCGTGCTGCCTGATCAAAAACATGCTGGTCAATCTTTACAGATGGCGCTTTACATTCAGCAAGAATTGTTTTTTTCGATTCTTTATTATAAACCAGCACATCAGTCCGTCTTACAAGACCATGAACCTTTACACCTTTTTCAACACCGATAAGACTTGCGGGAATCTTTTTCTCTTCGACAAAGTAATGAAGCAAATGTTGCCGTACCCATTCTTCAGGGGTAAGTGCTACATATTTCCTTCGGATGATGTCAAATATTTTAGAACTTTGTCCGGACTGATTTGACATCAGCCTAAATTTATAAGAAGGAAAATTCAACTCCTGAAACATTGCTAAAAGGTAAATCGGTAATTGGTAAAGAAAAGAATTTTCAATTGAATAGTTTTAATTAATCAATTATTCAACTCTGCGGCTGTTACACCTTCAACAAATCAACTATTCAACTACTCAACAAATTAATGATAACAAAAAAACAAATAGTCAGCAACTGGTTACCGAGATATACCGGAACACAACTTAAAGATTTCGGAAAGTACATTCTGCTTACCAACTTCGGCCACTATGTAAAATTATTTGCAAAATGGAATGGCGTAGAAGTGAAAGGCGCCGACAAACCCATGCCCAATGCCACCTTCAAAGGCATAACAATTATCAACTTCGGAATCGGAAGTCCGAATGCAGCACTCATTATGGATCTGCTCAGTGCCGTCCAGCCAAAAGCGGCCCTTTTTCTTGGTAAATGCGGAGGATTGAAAAAAAAGAATAAACTCGGAGATTTGATACTGCCGATTGCAGCCATCCGTGGAGAAGGAACCAGTAATGATTATTTACCACCTGAGATTCCTGCGTTGCCGGCATTTAATCTGCAGAAAGCAGTGAGTACGACAATCCGAAATCACAATAAAGATTACTGGACAGGGACGGTTTATTCAACCAACAGAAGGGTGTGGGAACACGACGTGGAATTTAAAGCCTATCTCCGAAAAACCCGTTGCATGGCCATTGACATGGAAACAGCTTCGATTTTTATTGCTGGCTTTGCCAATAAAATTCCATCCGGAGCATTGCTTCTTGTAAGTGATCAGCCGATGTTAAGCACCGGAGTTAAGACGGCAGAAAGTGATAAACAGATCACAGAAAAATTTGTTGACCAGCATTTAAAAATTGGCGTTGATTCATTGAATGAATTGATCAATCACGGGTTGACAGTGAAGCATTTGAGATTTGAAAATTAAAAGCACGAAATACAAAATTCGAAATACGAAATAAACCGGGAATATTATTACGAATAAGAATTGTATGCCGGCTTCTTTCTCCCTTTAAAGGCCGGAGTGTGCGCAAGGCTTTGATAAATACAAATTTCGGATTTCGGATTTCGGAGTTTTTTACCCCAACTCATTATTTTAGTTTCAATTCCATGAAATCTCACCTCCTCTCCACCTTCCATTACAACGACTTCGCAAACCGCAAACTGATAGAAAAAGTAAAGCAGCTTCCGGATAAAGAACAGTGTATTAAATTCATCAGTCACCTCATCAATTCACAGTTGAAATGGCTGGCAAGAATTAATCAAAATCCAGATGCGCCGCAAATGAGTTGGTGGGAACCTGTTTACAAACTTGAAGAGCTGGAAGATCAGTGGGGAAAATCACTTCAACGCTGGATTGAATTTATCGAAGAAAAAACAGAAGAAGAAATAAACAGTATTGTCCGTTTTACAGGCCAGGATGGCGGTCAATGGGAAGCAAAGCTTTGCGACATCGCCCTTCAATTGAATTATCATTCCATTCATCACCGGGCACAAATGCAAACCATCATCCGTAAACAAGGTCTGGTTCCCGATTTTTTAGATTATATCGGAACGGTATACAGAAAGATAGATTGAGTCTGTTTTGAAAAAATAGTATCTTGCTGCAATCCCATAAATGGGTATTGATTTATTAGTTTGATTCAGGAGACATTCAACTCTTTATCAGATTTTATTTACTGAATAACCGCCCTTAATTAATTAAACTTTTTAGAAAAGAAAACACTATGACAAACAATGATATCAATTTTGATTCAATACAAAATATATTGAAAAAAGGACCGGCAAGAACGCTGGTAATTATTTTCCTCATGTTCCTTGTAATAATGATGTTCAAACCTTGGGTACAGATTGGTGCCGGCGAAAGAGGAATCGTTCTGAATTTTGGTGCTGTACAGGACGTGGTATTGGATGAAGGCATACATTTCAGGGTACCGATCATGCAGGACGTAATTAAGATGGACGTAAAAGTTCAGAAGGTACAAACCGATGCATCGTCAGCATCATCTGACCTGCAGGACGTCACTTTATCGGTCGCGCTTAACTATCATATTATTCCCGATAAGGCAAATATTGTTTATCAGACTATTGGTATCGAATTCAAAGAACGAATCATTGACCCGGCCATATTGGAAGTAACCAAAGCCGTATCTGCAAAGTATTCGGCAGAAGAGCTGATCACAAAAAGGCCCGCTGTAAGTACTGCAATGAAAGAAGCTCTTACGGAAAAACTGATGGCTTCAAATATTGCTGTTGATGCCGTTTCTATTGTCACTTTCAGCTTTTCCAAAGTATTCATGGAAGCCATTGAGGCGAAACAAACTGCCGAACAACTTGCGTTGAAGGCAAAGCGGGATCTCGACAGAATTAAAATTGAAGCAGAGCAAACCATTGCTGCGGCTACTGCCGAAGCCGAGGCATTGCGACTGCAAAAAATGAATATTTCTCCTGATCTCATCGAGCTCAGAAAAATTGAAGCAAACCTGAAAGCAATAGAAAAATGGAATGGAATACTACCTTCTGTTACGGGTAATGGCGCTGTACCTTTTATTGGTGTAAGCGACTTACAGAAAAAATAAGCGTCTATCCTACACTTAAGCAATGATTAGATATATACTTCTGATTGTGGTAGCAGGAATTGTTGGAGCTGTACTCGCTAAACCAAAAGGCCGCAATCCGATCATCTGGTTTTTATTATGTGCTATTGTTCCGTTACTCGTAATTGCAATTGCACTACTTCCATCTGTTGTTACAAAAGGAATAACAAAAAAATGTCCGTATTGTGCTGAGATTATTAAATCGGATGCCACGATTTGTAAACATTGCGGTATGAGTATTTCCATTCAACAATAATATTGCGGTATGAGTATTTCCATTCAACAATAATATTAGAGGATTTTAATTTGTTGAAAATTATTTTATCCACTATA
>JBBRAY010000095.1:0-6704 GCA_038206355.1 Bacteroidia bacterium | reverse complement strand
GCAGGAATATGCTGAGGGGGCGATGGCTGATCACATGAAGGAACTGCAGCGCAAATTTAACGATCATTTGAAAGGTCAGGAGCCGTGGAAGGAGCATCCTGAAATCATGCAACAGGGAAGGGTTCGCAGTGAGCGGTATGCCGTATTGAAAAATGCCGGAGTCAGTAAACAGGAGATTGAAAAAATCTTCAATACAAAAATTCCGATGCAGATTTTTTCCTGGAACGGACCCATTGATACCGTTTTGTCTCCCAACGACAGCATCAAATATTACAAGAAGCATTTGCAATGTGGTTTCATGAGTATGGAGCCGCAAACAGGATTTGTACGTGCATGGGTGGGCGGTAATGATTACCGTTTTTTCAAATACGACCACGTGAAAGAAGGACGGAGACAGGTTGGCTCAACGTTTAAACCTTTTCTATACACCGTTGCCATGCAGGAAGGATATTCTCCGTGCTATAAGGTTCCGAATGTTCGTGTTGTTTTCGATTTGCCGACGGGAGAAAAATGGAGTCCTGTAAATGCTGACAACAAATACGGCGGGATGTTAACGCTGAAGCAGGGACTTGCAGAATCAGTGAATTGCATTTCAGCATACCTGATGAAACAATTCGGTCCGCAGTCCATGATTGAGATTTGCCGCAAGATGGGAATTGAAGGACCAATTGATCCGGTTCCTGCGATATGCCTGGGAACACCCGACGTTTCTGTTTATGAAATGGTAGGGGCCTATTCTACTTTTGCAAACAAAGGCGTGTGGACGCAACCGATTTACATGACGCGTATTGAAGACAAGAATGGAAATATATTGCAAGAGTTTGTACCAAGAAAAGTGGAAGCCATCAGTGAAGAAACGGCATATCTGATGTTGAGTCTGATGCAGGGTGTGGTTCAGTTTGGAACGGGAATGAGGTTACGTGGTCAGTATAAATTCACGCAGCCCATTGCAGGAAAGACGGGTACTACACAAAATCAAAGTGACGGATGGTTCATGGGCGTAACACCTGAACTTGTTTCCGGATGCTGGGTTGGATGTGAGGATCGTATTGTTCATTTCAGAACGCTGGAATTGGGACAAGGAGCGCGTACTGCAATGCCGATATGGGCGCTTTATATGCAAAAGGTGTTTAAAGATTCATCGCTGCACGTATGGCAGGGTGGATTTGAAGCGCCGAAGGAACCGCTCACTGTAGAGTTGAATTGCGATCGCTACACACAACCCGGTGAAGGGAAAGGCGGGGTGAAGGATGATTTTTAATGCAGAATTTCGAAATGCAAATATCGAAATCCGAAAATTAAAAAGTTGTACAATTGCATGAATGCACAATTCATTAATTCAGACACAAAAATAAACCGGTAAAGAATCAATGACCCCTGTACTTTTTATTTAAAGGATTAAAAAAAAACAATATGATTAATAAAGTAGTAGCCTCTGCCAATGAAGCCATCAGGGACATGAAGGACGGGATGACGCTTGCACTCGGCGGATTCGGTTTATGCGGCATTCCCGAAAACTGTATTGCAGCGATGGTAAAAAAAGGCGTGAAGAACCTGACGTGTATTTCAAACAATGCAGGCGTTGATGATTTTGGTCTCGGTTTATTACTGAAGGGAAAACAGATTAAGAAAATGATTTCTTCTTATGTAGGAGAGAATGCAGAGTTTGAACGGCAGATGCTGAGCGGAGAACTTCAGGTTGATTTGATTCCTCAGGGAACACTAGCCACACGATTACTTGCTGCCGGTTATGGTATGCCTGCAATTTTTACTCCGGCCGGAGTTGGCACTGAGGTGGCCGAGGGAAAAGAAGTTCGTCGGTTTAAATATAACGGTGAAGAAAAAGATTACCTGATGGAATATGCTTTCGAGCCGGATTTCGCCATCGTAAAAGCATGGAAAGGTGATGCTGCAGGAAATTTAGTTTTCAGATTAACAGCAAGAAATTTTTCTCCGCTGGTTGCGATGTCAGGTAAAATTACTGTTGCAGAGGTAGAAGAACTTGTAGAACCCGGGGAACTTGTAGCAGATCAGATTCATGTGCCGGGAATTTATGTACACAGGATTTTTCAGGGAGAGAAATATGAAAAACGAATTGAACAAAGAACGGTGAGGAAGAAGGTGTGATTAGTTGATTTGAGGATTTGAAGATTTGAAGATAGCGAGCCTAAGGTTCTATTCCTATATAATCATAATCATCATTTAATTTTTAGAATATTAATAGTCAAAATTGTATGCTGGATAAAAATCAAATAGCAAAACGCATTGCACGGGAGGTAAAAGACGGAATGTATGTGAACCTTGGAATCGGCATTCCCACGCTTGTGGCCAATTATATTCCCAAAGGAATAAATGTTGAACTGCAGAGTGAGAACGGCATTCTCGGCATGGGACCTTTTCCGTTTGAGGGAGAAGAAGATGCCGACCTCATCAATGCCGGAAAACAAACGGTGACATTACTTCCGGGATCTTCTATTTTTGATTCAGCGATGAGCTTCGGAATGATCCGCGCACAGAAGGTTGACCTTACTATTCTTGGAGCTATGGAAGTGAGTGAGAACGGAGACATCGCCAACTGGAAAATTCCGGGTAAGATGGTAAAAGGTATGGGTGGAGCGATGGATCTTGTTGCTTCTGCAAAAAATATTATTGTCGCTATGCAGCACGTAAACAAATCCGGCGAATCAAAATTATTACCGAAGTGCACGCTACCGATCACCGGACTGCGCTGCATCAAAAGAATTGTAACTGAACTTGCCGTGGTAGATGTATTGCCGGAAGGCGGATTTAAACTGGTAGAGCGGGCGCCGGGTGTAACTGTGGAGCAGATTAAAAATGAAACAGCAGGAAAGATGATTATTGAAGGAGACATTCCTGAAATGAAAATTGACTAAACCCTTTCCATGAAAAATATTTTTTCATTTTTTTATCGCAATGAAAAATATTTCTTTCTGCTCGTCGTACTCCTTCATACGGTTCCCATTTTCACCCTCACCTATTTCGTAACTCACGACGGCCCCGGGCATCTTTACAATGCGAATCTCATCAGTCATTTATTATTCGATAGCACCTCAACCGCATCAGCTATTTTTGAATTCACCCCCGGCCTCATACCCAACTGGATCAGCCATGCATTGCTTTGCTTCTTCAAATTTTTTCTTCAGGCAACGGAAGCCGAAAAAGCATTTCAACTTCTTTACATAATTTCCTTTCCATATTCATTCAGGCTACTGATTAAAAGTATCACCGGCGCCAATGTTCTCGCCGCCTGGCTGTGCCTTCCTTTCATTTATTCTTTTACGTTTCACATCGGGTTTTATAGCTTTAGCATTGGGCTCAGTGTATTGTTTTTTGTTCTTGCATATTTTCTAAAAAATCACTTCACACTAAAAGTCAGTCAATCTTTCGTGATGGCGCTTTGTATGATCGTTCTTTACTTCTCTCATCTTTTTGTTTTTCTGTCTGCCTTCTGTTGTATTGTATTCTTCATTTTATGGGATTCTGTCATCGCCAAAAAAAATCCTGTGCGACAACTTTTTCATGATCCTTCATTTCGAAAGAAAACAGTGATATTTCTTCTCGCTTCCGCAATTCCATTTTCCCTTGCGCTTCACTTTATTCTTGCAAACTCTTCCGCTTCTCAAATGGAACTTCCGGTTTTTAAACATGTGCTCGAATGGGTGTATGATGTGCGGCCACTCATCGCACTCGATTACGAAAAAGAAAAGATTTATTCTCAACCGCTATTCTATGTTTACTGTCTTATTTTTATTTCCGCGATTGCAATTAAAATAACGGCCCAAAAAAAGAATAGAACTCCCCTGTTCAGTTTTTCTGACGGCTGGGTAATCATTTCTGCAACAATGATGTTGTTCTTTTTTCTTTTACCCGACGATTTAATATCAGGAGGGGTTATTGGAATACGCTTTTGCCTGATGGGATATTTGTTTCTGTTTCTTTTTTTCGCAGCCAATGCCGGTCAGGCAGTGCTCACCATAGGCGCTTTCGCCTCGGTAATTGTTTCGTTTCTTATGATAATGGAAAGATACAAGCCCATAAAATCGCTTTCAGAAATCAGCAAGAGCTATGCACTTTGCGCGGACAAGATGACTAAAGGAAGTACGCTGCTCACAATAAACTATTCGGATAATTGGATGCTTGATAATATTGCGTCTTACATCGGATCAGAAAAAGAAATTCTTGTCCTCGATAATTATGAAGCGTCGCAAGTCCATTTTCCGTTACGCTGGAAGGAAAATAAAAATGCAAATTTTATTATCGGCCCCTTTGCCACAAACAACAGGCCATGCATAGACTTATCCGCATACAAGCAAATGGCACATGTTCAGGTTGACTATGTTTTATTGATGGAAAAACCTAAAGAACTAACTGATTCCTGCTCTGTAAATCTCCAAAAACAATTATCCGGTTCTTTCAAATTAATATTTTTCATACCTGAACGAAATGCGGAATTGTATGAATTTCTGAATTGATTTTAGTCCTTAGTTTCCCTGAAAATTGAAAAATAACTGCACAGTAAAAATACTTATTCAATTTTTCTTTATCTCCTACCTCTTTATTGGCATTTTGATATTCCGTGACTACGGTGTTTCGTGGGACGAGGAGATGAACAGGATCGGCACAGCATTGCCGGAATTTAATTTTATTTTTCACCAGGATACAAAAGGGCTCCTGGAAAGTTCTGAAAAATACCACGGACCATCTTTTGAATTGCTGCTGCTTTCAATGGAGCGGGTAACCGGCGTTACAGACCTCCGACAGATATACTTTCTGCGACATTTCATTACATTTTTCTTTTTCTGGCTTTCATCGTTGTTCCTTTTTTTGCTGACGAGAAAAATTTTTGTCCGGAATGGGATTGCCATGCTTTGTGTACTGATGTATGTTTTGAGTCCCAAAATTTTCGGAGAATCTTTTTGTAATTCAAAAGACATCGGATGCCTATCATTTTTTACCATTTCTCTATATACCCTTCACCGCTTTCTCACAGAAAAAACTTTCCGGTCCGGATTCATTCATTCATTGGTAACAGGATTTATGATAGACGTCAGAATCACAGGATTGATTATGCCGATAGTTACAGTCGTCGCATTGATTCCCGGAATCATTTCATCAAACGGTAAAATAAATATTTCCGGCAAGAAGGAATTTATTTTTATTTCCTATCTCTTTTTACAAACAGGGTTTATCATTTTATTCTGGCCCGTGTTGTGGCTTAACCCATTGCACCATTTTCATGAGGCCTATGTTCAGATGAGTAACTATCCATGGAATGGAAAAGTGATATTTATGGGGAATGCAATCAGCAGCCATCAGCTCCCCTGGTATTATATTCCTTTATGGATCCTGATCAGCGTACCGGTTTTGTATTCATTGTTTTTTGTTACCGGTATAGTATCAGCTGTAAAATTATTTCTTAAAAACCCGATCAGGGATTTACATGATAATATTTTCCTCTACTCCACCATTGCATTGGTTGCCATTCCGGTTACGAGCATAATTTTTCTTCACTCTGTTGTATATGATGGCTGGAGACATTTGTATTTTATCTATGCGCCATTTATAGTGGTAGCGGGCTATGGAGCAGATTATATCTACAGTAAAATTTCTTCCCCGAAGGGCAGGAAAGCAATATCAATTATTTTTTCACTGCAATTTGGTTATGTTATTTTCATTCTTGGTATTGATCATCCGAACCAGCATGTTTATTTCAACTTACCTGCACGGCTGGCATTTTCCCCTGTTACTCAAAACTTCGATGCTGACTTCTGGGGGATGTCATACAGGAAAGGGCTTGAAGATATTTTATCAAAAGATACATCCGCACATATTCATTTACGTGTGGAGAATGATCCGGGAATTTTTAATCTTGAAATACTTACACCCGAACAGCGCGCCAGGGTTTCATTTCATGGTGAACTGCATGAAACCGACTACTGGCTTGCTGAGTTCCGGGGACGCATTGTTGATCCGCAAAAAGTAAATGCGAAAATTTTTGGTCAGGTCATGAATTCATCAGGAACGTTGCTCACCATATATAAAGGATTGCGGGAAGAATCAGCAAGAGAAGAGCTATTTCAATCAGAAAATAATTTTGACAATAAAGAAAACGGAACAAATATTTCTAAATCAGTTTCGTCAAGTGGTTGTTGCAGCAATATTTTGCTTTCAAATCAAACGAGTGATCCTGTTTATTTTACTTCCGGAAAAATAAATGATGAGGAGGTTGAAGAGGTTGAAATGAAGTTTATGGTAAATCCTGTGGACCACAATCCAAATGCAATAATTGTTCTGAGTGTAATGCGGGGCACTGATGTTATTTTCTGGAATAAGGAAAATCTGCAAAACAGATTGAATGCGCCCGGACAATGGACTCCGTTTAAATGGAATGTTACGTTTACGCCTGACATGATTCACGAAGGGGACGTCATATCTGCTTACGTATGGAACCTTGACAAGTCGGAAATTTTTGTGGATGATTTCCGGATGACCGTAGTAAGATACACGGTCGGAAAACCGGTGAACTATTTCCCCCAATGAATTTTCTGTTTCCGCCGGAAGAAATATTCTATAGCATTAACTTATCTTAATCAACCGCACCGTAATTCCTTCATCGGTCCTGATAAAATAAATTCCTTTTTGAAGGGAAGAAGCGTTTACTTCAACGGCATTTTTTCCGGACA
>JBBRAY010000094.1:0-6783 GCA_038206355.1 Bacteroidia bacterium | reverse complement strand
ATAAAGTTTGTTTGTTCAGCGGACATTCTGGCGTTGGAAAGTCAACATTGATCAATACATTGATACCCGGCATCAACCTGAAGACTTCAAAAATTTCATCTTACCAGAAGGGTATACACACCACTACATTTGCCGAGATGTATAATTTACCATTCGGAGGATTTATAATAGATACTCCCGGAATAAGAGAATTCGGTACCATTGATTTTGACAAATATGAAGTTTCACATTTCTTTCCGGAGATCTTTAAAGCGGGAAGAGATTGCAAGTACGGCAACTGCCTTCACTTTAATGAAACTAAATGTGCAGTGCTGGATGCGGTCAGAAATAATGAAATTGCTTTGTCGAGGTATGAAAGTTATGTGAGTATAATGATGGGGCAGGATGTATTTAAGTAAAGTCACAATGCTGAATACAGAATGCAAAATGAACAATGCAGAATGCACAATGAAAGCCTGGTTCCATGAATGTTTTCACTGATCAACTAATCAACTAATCAACTAATCAACCAATCAACAATCCACCAATCAACTATTCAACCAGTCAACAACAATGCGCATCGTCATCCAAAGAGTCTCCTCCGCATCCGTTGAGATCTCCGGCAAAATTAAATCCCGGATCGAAAACGGAATGATCGTACTGCTCGGAATAGAAGATGCCGATACTGATGAGGACATTGAATGGCTTTGTGGAAAAATAGTTCGCATGAGAATTTTCAATGATGACAAAGGGGTAATGAATTTATCCGTGTCTGAAATCGATGGAGATATTTTATTGGTAAGTCAGTTCACTTTGCATGCCAGCACTAAAAAGGGAAACCGTCCGGGCTATATCAAAGCCGCAAGACCGGAAATAGCGATACCCTTGTATGAAAAATTTATTTTGAAGTTAGAACAAGAAATAAGTAAAAAAATATTTACAGGAGTATTCGGTGCTGATATGAAAGTTTCACTTGTAAATGACGGACCGGTTACGATCATTATTGATTCAAAAAACAGAGAGTAATGACTATTAAAATTGCGCAGAAAAAAGTTGACCAATGGGTAAAGCAACATGGCGTCAGGTATTTCAGTGAGCTCACCAATATGGCCATACTCGCTGAAGAGGTTGGAGAAGTTGCAAGGCTGATGTCGCGAAAATATGGTGACCAGTCATTTAAAAAATCAGACTTAAAAAGTGAGTTGGCTGATGAGTTGGCTGACGTATTGTTTGTGCTAATTTGTATAGCCAATCAAACCGGGGTGGACCTGACTGATGCGCTGGAGAAAAATATTGATAAGAAAACTTCCCGCGACAAGAAGAGGCATAAGACGAATAAAAAGCTTGTTCCAATGAAATAGTCGTAAATGCACAATGCATAATGCACGATGCATAATTCCCAATACCCGATAAAGGAGGATCGTTAATGACCGAATGACCAATGACCACTCCCGCGCTCACCCCAACTCCTAAAGGGTACTTTCCCTCAGGATACAATTTATAATGTGGATTTGTCGTTGAAGAAAGTTTAATGCCCCTCAACTCAATGACTCATGACTAATGACCCAATGACGGCTGTTCTTTTCCCTCTATTCCCTACATTCGCACAATGAAATTCAGGTTGATAATTTTAGTTTTAGTGATTTCAGCATTCAATTCTTTTGCGCAGAAGAGTGTGAAGGACTCCACCATTTCATTTACAATGCTGGGTGCATCATTTCAATATCAGGTTCCGGGTGGTGATATGGCTGAAAGATTTGGAAATAATTTCAATGCGGGTGGATTTTTGAATTATAAATTTTCAAATAATTTGCTCATTGGCTTCGATGGAAATTTTTTATTTGCCGATAGAACAAAGGAAGATGGAATTCTCGACAGCATTGGCACCAGGGATGGATATATCATCGGTGAAAGTGGAGAGTTTGCAAAAATCTATCTCTATGAACGCGGATTTCAGTTTACCCTGAAGGCAGGAAAGTTGTTTCCGCTGTTTGGTCCGAATAAAAATTCAGGTTTGTTGGTTACTGCAGGCGCAGGTTTTTTGCAGCATAAAATTAAAATTGATGTTGACAAAGATGATGTGCCTGAGTTGAGTAATGAGTATAAGAAAGGTTACGACCGTTTAACCAATGGACTGGCCCTAACAGAAAACATCAGTTATATGCATTGCGGAAATAAGCGTTTGCTGAATTTTATGGTTGGATTTGAGTTTACGCAAGCCTTTACCCAAAGCAGACGCGATTACAACTTTGATACAATGACGAAGGATACAAAAAAACGCACTGATTTATTATATGGATTTAAGGTTGGCTGGTTTTTTCCCTTGTACAGGCATGCAGCAACTTCTTATTACTACAACTGATTTCAGGAGATGATTTTTATTTACAACCTCGCTATACGATTTTACGTTGGAGCAATCAGGTTGTCGTCATTTTTCGGAAATCAAAAAGCAAAACGTTGGCTGGAGGGTAGGAGGGACTGGCGAGGGAAGACGGCTGACATGGTTAAGCCCGGAGAAAAAAGAATTTGGTTTCATTGTTCTTCACTTGGTGAATTTGAACAGGGGCGCCCGGTAATGGAACAAGTCAAAGCAAGTGAGCCCGCCATAAAAATTGTACTTACTTTTTTTTCTCCTTCAGGTTATGAAGTCAGGAAAAATTATGGAGGTGCTGATTATGTATTTTATTTGCCGGCCGATACCAAATCAAATGCGAAGGATTTTATTGAGTTGATCAGTCCGCAAAAAGTTTTTTTTACCAAGTATGAGTACTGGCATCATTATTTTTCTGAATTGCATAAAAGGAGAATTCCGCTTTACATGATCTCTGCCGTATTCAGGCCTGCTGATCGTTTCTTTAGCTGGTATGGAGGATTTTTCAGGAAGATGTTGAAATGTGTGACGCATTTTTTTGTCCAGGACGATCAATCTCAAATGCTATTACATACAATAGCCATTTCAAATTCAACTGTTGCAGGAGATACGCGATTCGACAGGGTAGTGGAATTGCCGGGGCAGGCAAAGGATATTCCGCTCGCAAATCAGTTCAGGGATGAAAAGCATGTCTTGGTTGCCGGAAGTACCTGGCCTCCTGATGAGAAAATTATTTATGGGGCATTAAAAGCAGTAAACCGGAAGTTGAAACTTATCATTGCGCCTCATGAAATAAGTGAAACGAGGCTCAAGGAAATTGAAACTGTCTTTTTAGGTTTCAAAGTTGTCAGGTATTCCATGTCATCCGGAAAGGATTTGACTCAATACGATGTGCTTCTGATTGATAACATCGGGATGCTGTCGTCTCTATACCGTTACGGAAACTGCGCATATATCGGTGGTGGTTTTGGCGCCGGCATCCATAATACGCTGGAAGCAGCAGTTTATGGAATACCTGTAGTCTTTGGTCCGAACTTCGGTAAATTCATTGAAGCAAAGGAACTTATCAATTGCGGGGGTGCTTTTTCAGTTTCAACTGCAGATGAATTAACCTCACAAATGCAAACTATTTTCAACAATGAAATTGAAAATCAGAAGTCGGGTAAGGCAGCCGGAGACTATGTAAGGGCAGGAGCAGGGGCGACAAAAAAGATCATGAACATGGTTTTCAGTAAGAACTGTTGACATTATTATTTTTGAAATTCAATGATTCCTGTATATTTGCCGTCCCAAAAAATAAAAGCGGATGTAGCTCATTTGGTAGAGCGCGACCTTGCCAAGGTCGAGGTGGCCGGTTCGAGCCCGGTCATCCGCTCGAAATAGGAACGGATGCAATAGGGCGAGAAGTTTATCCACCGAAACGTAGTGGAGGAGGAAGCCCGGTCATCCGCTCATCGAGAAAGCGGCAGGAGGCAGTTAGCAGAATAGGATTTTCCTGCCGCTGCCTCCTGCCGTTTTTGATTTCAAACCTGCCTGGGTGGTGGAACTGGTAGACACGCAGGACTTAAAATCCTGTGGCCGCAAGGCCGTGGCGGTTCGATTCCGCTCCCGGGTACGATAAAGCAGAAAGCTTTGATAGCACAACTATTGGGGCTTTTTGCTTTTGATTTGCTTGAATCATCGGGAGAAACTAATTCTAAGAATTGGTAAATAGGTATTAGTGAACTCAAAAATTCACCAAAGATGAATGTCAATACCGTACATACAGAAAAGGATATACTTAAGTATATCGAATGGCGGACTGAGGAATCTTTACACCTTGAGTTTAAGAGGGGGGAGGCATTGAACAAATCAGATTCATCAAAGAAGGAAATCGCGAAGGACGTATCTGCATTTGCAAATGCAGAAGGTGGAGTTTTAATTTATGGAATCGAGGAGATTGATCACGTTGCTTCCAAAGTGTCACCAATAGTTGATGATTCTTTGACGAAAGAATGGCTTGAACAAACTATAGCAGGTAATATAAAACGAAAGGTACCGAATATTTCTATTGATCCGATTCGAACAGAAGAAGGAACTATTTATGTCGTGAGAATTCCAAAGAGCAAATTGAGGCCTCATCAAACCTCTGCATATCGATATTATCGCAGACAGAATTTTTCAGTTGCTGAAATGGATGAGCATGAAATTAGAGAACTTTATCAAAACCCTGAAAAGGAAGTTCCAATTATTGAATCTCCACAAGAACAAGTTGCGCGTCTTGAAAGAGAACGCATTCAAAAGCAGAAGCGTGAGAACCTGTTGCATTCCGAAAAAGGGCTTAAGCTTGCTACAAATCAAGTATACAAGATTCCGAATCTAATCAAAGAGCAGGAAAAATTAATTTTGAGTAAAATTCCAGATTGGTTTATTGGTACACCGGAAAATAATTTATCCCAATATCATGGAAAGATTTCAGTAATGTCATATGCGGTATATCTGGTTTTTGAATATCGTGCAGCCGCAAGAAATAGTGGTAGTGATTTTGAATTAGGAGTTAAAATTACCACAGGTGGTGGTCGGACTTTTGAAGAATACAAAGTCCGTCATGGAGCACGGCTATTATTTGGATTGAGCGAAGAGAACCAACCCGGCTGGATGACAGGCAACAATAAGTTTATTTCAACCGAAAGCCTTTTAGATGAATGGTATGGTAAATTCTTAAAAACAGCGCAGTCTTTAAAGGACAAAGCTTAATGATAGCTTATATCATTACCGAATTAGTAGCTCAGTACTTTCCGCGAGTTCTACAATTTTGAGAAAATCCTCAACAAAAAAGTTAGATATTTGGTCACCTCCGGCCACAAAAAGAGGACATGCGTCCTCTTTTGTTATTTCGGACCATGGCAGCAGTTTATATTCTTTACTCCAAATCGATTGATAGTTTTTACATCGGAAGCTGTAATGAGCTAATAAATAGGATGACCCAACATGTAAACAAATTGTTGGAACAGAGTTTCACAAAAAGAGCAAGTGATTGGGAGTTGTATTTTGTAGTTGAAGGTTTGGAATATGTGCAAGTTAGAAAAATTGAAAAGCATATTAAGAAAATGAAGAGCAAAAAGTATATTGTAAACTTAAAAAAATATCCGGAAATATTCGAAAAGTTGAAAAGGAAATATCTATAATCTATAGACACGCGGTCCCGATAGCCATCGGGATAAAATCCTGTGGCCGCAAGGCCGTACGGGTTCTCCCGATAGATATCGGGATCCCGTCCCGGGTACGATAAAGCAGAAAGGCGCGTGGAAAAACGCGCCTTTCGCTTTATCGTTATGAAGCGATACGAGGAACGAGTATCTGCTTCATTACAAATAATAAATTAATCTTCTGGTTAGGACACCCCTCAGGTCCTTTATGTGAGCCGAATAATGTTTCTAATCGGCTCATAATATAACTATTTATGAGCCGAATAAAGTGTTTAATAGGATTATAGGAACCTATTCCACTGTACACATGTTGCTTTGTCAGTAACATGATTGCCAATTATAGAGTTTGCGGCAACCTTTTGGGGACAGTGCAAACCTTGAACTGACTGCAAGAAATAAAAGTCATTTAAATCCGTTACAACAGGAAATTAAATAACAATACTCATGTTGACGAATAAGAGAATACCACTTTTAATTGCACTTATATGCAGCATTGAATTATTAGTTTACTTGTGGTCTGCTTGGACAAGCACATTTGATGCGAACAATTTTTTTGCAATTCAATCAGAATTTATTTTTGACAAGTGTGCTCGTCTTGCAGGCAGAATTTCATCTGTCATTATTCTCATTACTTTAATAGTGGTCGGTTACTATGGTTTAAAAAAAATCTATGCTGACAATAAGAGAAAGGAGTCATTTCTGATTTTAATAACCTTGTTTACTCTCAATCATTTAATTCATTTACTGTTTGTCATTCTTCGTTTCAGAAGTCATGGTGAATCAATTACTCTAAGCGGACCTGTAGACATCGGTGGGACTATACATGGAATAATTACTTTTACAATGATTATCATAGTTCCATTCATTCTTTGGAAATATAAACATCTAAGTAAGCTCCTTTACTTTGTGATGATTTTTCACTTATTCAATATCAGTAGTTTCATGATTAAAACCTTTTTAGGTAAAGTAAAACTACCAGACCATCCAGCATATCATAATCAGTTTGGAATAGTTGTTCTATCTGCTGCTTGTCTTTATATTTTATACAGAGTTTATATTGAGAATAAACGAGACAAACCCGTGATTGAGTAAACAAAACCTGACTGTCTCAGCCCCCAATAAGTTGGACATTTTTTTCGGATAAATTAGTGTAATTCTCCCCACTGACCTGATCGCCCATTAAGCGAAGGTAGGCCACAGAATTACTCGTGTCAAGGCTCAGGCCTGGCGGCAAATAATTTAATT
>JBBRAY010000093.1:0-7228 GCA_038206355.1 Bacteroidia bacterium | reverse complement strand
TTTTAATGGATGGATTTACACTTGTAGAAGAACATATTATTGGCATCCCCGGTGATCAGTTTATGAATGTAAATCTGCATGATGGAAAAACAAACCTGACGCGCCTCTCTAAGGAATTTGTAAAGTTCAATGAGCGTTGTTTTGTCAGACTGCTCGGCGACATGCGTTCTTATAATTTTGTTGTTGATACGATGTCCGATTTTGACGATACGCAATACCGTTTCAGGGCAATAGACTTTGACCAGCAATCTTACGAGGGAAAAAAGAGTTTGTACCTGCCGCAATTCTTCAAGGAGAATAATCCTTTTGTATCGCTTTGTATGGACAGCATGAATACGGAAACGGTGAAGCAATACCAGCTCGAGGAACGATCGCTCATGTCGAGAAGGTTTCGTACTTCCCGTTACCGCATTGCGTGTTTGTTAGAGACGATGATCAATGATTCTATTTCCAGCAAGGAGAAAATTGAACAACTGCGCGAAGAACTTGCCGAACATTACGGAAGAAAAGATTTTATCCGTTGCAGAAACATGGGTGAGATCATGCGGTTGAGTCTTGACCTGCTCCTCGAAAGTCCGGACAGGAATCCGCACCTGGGGCATCTGAATTGATTTTCTTCATTTCTATTTCTGCAATAAAATACTTCGGGAAAAATTTGTGAAAGAATAATTTTTGGTCGCGGCTCAGTTTGGATTTTAAAGATTCCTCATTTACAATTTACCGCTTTGCAGAAGTATAACCTGAATTCTGCTGAAAGATTACTTCTTTGTTAACCGGAACAAACCTGGTGCTCGTAATTTCGCTGCAGGGCAGTATGCGAATGGTAGTCGTACTACTGACTTTTAGATGCACTACGATATTCTCATCTCTGTAGGATTCAATTTTTTCTGCCAGATCTGTGCGCAGTAACTGTGTGGAGTCTTCTTCCATGATAAAGAACTGATAGGTTCCCTTTGGGGCAAGTAATTGCGCTGTACGGGTTTCAGTCATACATTGCTGGCCGGCATAGTAGGCATTCATTTCCGCGTCAGTATCCGTTTGTGCTTGCACTTTAGAAATCAACATTGTCATCAGTATGGCTACAATAAGAGTGAATAATTTTTGCATATCCTTAATGTTTTAGAATTACAAATTCCAAAATACAGGATGACTCCCAAATCGTGGGAACATTTTGTTTGAAACCTTACATTTATAAAAAGATTAAAAACAGGCTTCGTCAACTAACAATTTCGTTTTGCGACGAAAATATTGGTGGGGTAGAATATCAATACGAGATATCAGTCAGAATGCTACCGGCAACAATTCACCGGATTTCCCGGAACACTTGACTTCCGCATTGTGAATTTCCACTTATAGCAAACAACAGATTTTGAACGACTTGTTGCTTTTGGCATAAAACTAAGGGAGTAAAACGTGTTGTTATTCAAATTCTTTCTTGTCACTTTTTTTAGAGAAAAGGGGCGAAAGCCCGGTGGGCTTTTGAGCCAGTTGGAGGGGTGGAAAAAATCGAGCGTTACCAAGGCAATTTTCTATTTCGTTTGCAAACGAAATAGAAACCGCGGGAAAAAATTCCGGCTTTCCCACTTATGGAGCAATAGATACTATAATCATTCTGTATCTATCATTCCATTTATTTTTTTCCGCTATTGCCGGGTAACGCTCAGTTGCTGCTTTTCAGCAATTGGTCTGCTTCGTCGGAGATGGTCTGCATTTGTAATGTCCACTAAAAATCGCTCCTGACTTCATCGGTGTGTTTTTTCACTTTTCGTAAATAAGGATTTTTGCGCATCTAAATTGTGCAAGAAATAATTTCATGGTTTTAAAGTGCGGATGTCAGGAAAATAATTGGACTAATAGAATATCCATAGGAGATATTAATCAGAATAAATCGACAAAAATTCACCCGATTGCCTGGAGAAAATGTGAAAAGAATATTTTTCCGGTAATTTATTTTAGAAATTCCGAATCAGTGATTTACAGACTTACTAAAATTATTTTGCCACCACAATTTTCTTTACCCATTCTTTTTGTGAAGTGGTAAAATGGGCAGAATAAATTCCTGCAGGTTCTTTGGAGAGGTCAATCTCAACGATCCTGTTCACTGCATTTTCAATTTTCTTACTGAAAACAACTCTACCGGTAACGTCAAGCACTTCAACAGTTACATTCTTCTTCTGGTCAAAAAGAATTTCAGCATTGAAAATTCCTGCAGATGGATTCGGAAAAATATTCACTTCATTTATGGCTTCCGGCTCATTGGTATTTACCAGGTACCCGACAGTGAATTGGTGATAAGCTTCTCCTCCAAAATCGGAATTGAATGACTTGATTACCGCTCCGTCACTTGCACGTTTGATCCTGATATAACCGGCACCGCCATTCGGATTGGCCCACCAGGTAAGTCCGTCTTCTCCGCTATCTGTCATCTTAAATTCATAACATCCCGTCGGAAACGTAATCGTGTCATTGTAATACGTATTGGTCGTAAGGCCGCCTCCTTTGTGAAAGATCAATGTTCCCTGGTCATTTTTTATATCATACACATTCTGATACGGCTCGTTGTTGGTTTTGAATTCAAAGATGAGTTGGTTGTCGTACTGTGGTGGTAATGTAAAAGTAGAGTATGCAGTATTGTTCTGTACATAAGGGTCTCCCAATCCATTCGGGTCACTCACCGTTGAATAAAATGTGAGATTGCCGCTATCGAATAGAAAGTTTCCAAGTCTTACGTCCTGTGTTGCCATAGAAAGAAGATTTCCGGTCCAGTTGTAATAACTTGGAGTTCCGCCCACCAGTCCGTATGTGATCAGCAAACTTCTAAGCGTATCAGCGCCCGTATTTTTAATGGTGATCAGTGGATTATTGCAAATTGGATTCATGCGCTGAAATACCTGGAAATCACTCGGTGATTTTATTTCATACATCGCTGCATCCACCTGGAAGTTCGGCGCACCATAAGTGATCAGTTGCGTTTCAGTAACATAGTTTGGCCATCCGCCACTTGTCCAGTTGTGAGGGTTCAGGTTTAAGTTGAGCAATGATGAGTCTCCCGCATTAACATAAGGAGTCAGTTCCATGTCGTAAGTCGTCACTTCTGCACCCGGACACCAGTTGGCGCGCGGATATACCCATGTACCACCCTGCGGATACAATGGATTTACAGGACAATCGGTACGCCAGATCTGACGGCTGTAACGCTGCACACTGTCAATAAAAAGGTAACAGAAGTTCGGACAAAATTCCGCGCAATTTCCTTGGTCTGCGCCATGACCTGTGAGGCGTACTTTAAGTCTTGAATTCTGTGCATCAGCAGGAATAAGAACTTTGCGTTCATCCAGTTGATTTTCAATTGTTGACGTCCAGCCAAAATCACCGTTCCAGATATTTTTTACTTCATGTACTTTTCGCGGTGGCGTGCCTTTGATAATGTCAAAAGAAAGATCAAGCAATTCCTGCCAGTTGCCGGCATTGAGATGAACCGTATCATGCAACAATGGCTCATAATCACTCACATCATATCTCCATAAAAATCCGCTACCCAGACTAAGTCCATTGCCATACGGCGTTATAAATCTTCCCAGTTCAAAACGCTCATTCACCATAAACGGCGGATCGTATTTTACAGTATTGATCAGGTGAATTGTTGAATCAGGAGCAACAGCCATGGAATCTGTTGCATTTCCGTTGGCATCATACAAATAGTTGTTGTAATAAGTATTCCATACGAGCAAGGTATCTGTTGCGACGGCAGGATTCAGCGTATCACCGAATACGACAATGGAAACCGGAGATGTTTCAGTTGAATCAACGAGGAGAACTGAATCAACTGTGGAAGTATAAACGCCCTGACCGAAAACAATTTGTGGTCGTTCATGCGTCTCATAAAAATTCTTGAACACTTCTGCACCGGTATAAACTTCGCTCTGCGGAACTCCGAAAACAGTTCCGTCATATCCGTTGGAAGAATTATCATACACCGTTGTATACACATCCTGGTTTTCATCAAAGGTATAATAGAAAAGGAGGTGGGAATAGTCAGGATGCGAAGCGTCAATGTGTTTATACATAAAGTCCTGAATATTCGTTTGTGTAACCTCTGTATCGAAGATTGCAAAGTCATCAATATTGCCATCATAAAAATTATTATTGTCGAGGTTACTACCGATTCTGAACTGCTTGATGCCATACATCCGTTTTGTTTTTCCCGTGGCCTGAATATATACAGCACCATTTTTATAAATCTTCAACCGTCCGGAGGATACATTTTTCACAAATGTCCAATACGTCCAGTTACCCGCATACTCCGCTGAAGTCGCCACTTTGTTGAGGCGGTCATAAGAAGAAGTACCGTTGTTTCCCGCATCCCAGTATATGCTTCCGTCACCCCAAGGTAGATGAAGATTGAGAACGCGGTGGTTTAATGAATCGTATGCTTCAAATGCAGTTGCATTTTCCGGCATGTAAGCAGGGTTACCTTTAGACCAGAAACAAATGGTTATGAAACTGTCAACTGTTGCAAATGCATTTTCAGGAACAGTGATAAAATCATTGCCTTCAAAAAAACGGGAACGGTCATTTTGATTCAGAGTTATTCCCGATTTAAAACCGGAAGTATCACCTGTTACGGTATTGATCAGAAACGGATTAGGATTATTAAAACTGAAATCAATCACAAGGTTGGAAACACCATCCCAGTTAAACGGATAAGTAAGATCAAGTGAATTAAGTCCTCCGGAAATGAATTGCGTATTTCTCAGGTAAACGGTAGTGAAGCCACTATTCTCATAACCCGTTGAAGTAAGTGAATCAAGAGAAGAATGTTTGATGCGTACAGTAAGGCCTTTCATCTGATCGCCAAGGGAGACAACATCAAATTTCAGATTGGTGATATTTCCCGGCTGAACACCTGCTGCAATCAGTTCGCTTGCTTTCCACAAATATTGCGTGCGGGAAACGTTTAACCCTGTATAAAACGGATTGATGGTAGAGGTGAAGTTCCCGCCAACAATGGCTGAATCGTAAGAGATGACGTTGCTGTAGTTGATGAATTTTTCAAAGTGAGTATTGTATTGGTAAGACGGATTATTCATGTAAGAAAATGAGTCAGGACTGGCCCCATTCACAACATACCCCGGATAAACATGACTCACCGAATCGAGCATTCCTGTCGGCTTGTAGAGATAGGTATAAGTAAGGTAATCCCATTCTCCGCACTGCACAGTAAGCGGACAACGCAGTTTATAGTTCATGATAATCTTCTCAATGCCGAATGTATCCGGAGGAAAAACCACCATGGTATCCTGTGCCGAACCAAAAGTCATGGTTTGTACGTGGATGGTATCCTGGGCTTTTGTTGAATTGGAAGTAAGAAATAAAATTAAGGCGATGGTAAAAATTCGAATCATTGTGGAAATTTAATTGATTGGTTGATTTGTTGAATGGTTGAATGGTTGACTTGTTGATTGGTTGATTGATTATTTCCGAATCTGTTGTTGTGTGTTCTATTCTGTCTCTTGTGTATTGCCAACTTCTTATTGTCTCTTGCTTCTATAAATCTCAGATTCACTTTGAACTAGCGGCATTTCCCTACTGCTTCAAATTGCTCCCCGCACCCCTTCCCCAAAAGGGCGCCATCGCACTTGACATATCGTTCGATTGAAGTTATTTGTCTATCGATTCACATCTCGCGTCTCATATCTCTTCTTCAAAGAGTTTGCAAGGTAGGACAAGATACACTAAAATAAATCCCTACATCTAATGATTAGAGAATAAAAAATGGATCTGTTTGAATTATAAAGTTTCCTCATTGCATTCGGAATGACAAATGAGATTGATTATTAAGTTGGCGGAAGAGAAAATTTGCCTCCGATTCGCACATTTTCTCTTCCGCCACCAACTCCGTTTATAACCTGTCATTCCCAATGGAATGAGGAATCTCTCAAAGCGAGTCACAAAAGAGTTTAAAAAATAATTTTCGCAGAGTTTACTTCAGTGTAAAGTCAATGTGGAGTACAATTCCACCAACTTTTACTTTATTTCCGTTTTGTTTTCCGGGAGTCCAGTCGGGCATCATTTTCAGAATACGGATGGCTTCTTCATCACAACCGCCGCCGATGCCGCGCAGCAATTCCGGATTTTGAATTTTTCCTTCTTTGTCAACGGTGAATTTTACATACACTTTTCCTGCAATATTATTTTCCAAAGCAACAGGGGGGTAGTGGATATTGGATAAAATAAATTCAATCATTTTTTTTTCTCCTCCAGGGAATGATGGCATCTCTTCCACAAATGAAAATACTTTGTCTTCTTCAGGTGGTGCAATGGGATTCTCTGGTGGCAGAATTTCATCTTTACTGCCTTCAACAGTTTCAGTACTCACCTGAACATTTTCCATTTCCTGTTGTGTAGGAGGCGGCTCTTCTACCAGTTCATCTTTTACTACTTTCGGTGGGGTGAATTTAATTGTTTGCTGCGGCGGTGGGGGAATTTCTATAGGAGGTGGTGGGGGTGTTGTTTTATCAATGGGTGGTGGTTCAGCCAATGTAATCTCTTCTGAAATTAATTTTTCCTTTACGTTATTTGATTGGATAAGAGATGTGATAGAAGGAATTGCTCCGGCTACGATGATCAAAAAAACAACAATCAACAACGCACGGAGAATATTCGTTTTATATTCTTTCCTTATAAAATATGCGCCATAAATATTTCTTCTTCCTTCAAATACAATAGCTATTCGACCGTCACCGGCGGCATTGTCCCAGTCATTTACTGAAAAAAAGGAATGCATCATTTGAGGTGCAATAGTAAACTACATTCCGGAAATTGAAAAATATCAGACAAAATATGAGTGAATCGATAGGGAGGTTTGCTGTCGTTGGACTTCAAATATTTCATGTGAGCATACTGGTCTGCTAAATCCTACAATTACAAAACCACCATCGGTAGTTTGCAAAACATCGTACGCTTTATCAGAGTCATAACCTCCATAGCATTTTGACCATTGAATCACCGGAGCTTGAGAAAAGCTAATGGAATAGAATGTAAATAGATTTAATAGCGTTCCGGAAAGTTTCATTTTATCCCAACCTGATAAATTTATTAAAGTGTAACATATATCTCGCCGAACGATGCATCTGCATTGCGATTCTAATATCTAATGGACACGGAAGTTTTACTGAACTGCACTCAAAGATAAAATATCATTACTGTCCGACTAAATTTAATGAGA
>JBBRAY010000092.1:0-7448 GCA_038206355.1 Bacteroidia bacterium | reverse complement strand
ATGATTGCAAGTACGAATTTTAGAATACATCGAGAGACAAGATATTGAAAACAAAGATGAAGGTTTCACAGTTGCCGAGGGTCTTCAGTAAGCTTCAGCTTAAATCAAACCCTTCGGCTTTTAGCCGAAGGTAGTTTAGTTTTCCAAAAACTTCTTCACCCTCTCAAAATAAGCATTCTTATCCGTCTCAAAGTTCTTCGCATTAGAAGGAGATGTTGAGACATTAAATACACTGGAAATTCCTTTTATCAGTTTCATATCATCTGGCTTGATCATGTCATCCTGCGGAGTAACAATGGCAAGTATGCCCTTGATTTGCGGACGCGCTTTGTCAAAAGCATAAAAAGGTTCGTAGGTCTTGTCAAAGCCAAATGGAATAATCACTTCTTTACTTTTTATATCCTTCATTTTCTTTTTCATCTGCTCAAGACCGGTCCATGGACCATCAGCAATAATTTTTCTGGTCTCGGGCCTGTTTGCACCAACACCAATAGATAAACCGGCTCCGATATTTTGTCCGTATAAATCAAACTTGGTTACTGCCCTGGTCTTACGCAGGTAATCCAGTACAGAAGTGAAGTCAGTGATAAATTGTGGGTAGATGTACAAATCGGGATCAATTGTAAAGTCGCTGCTGGCGCCATATCCACGATAGTCGTACAAGCATACATTCCAGCCGATACTTAAAAATTGCCCGGCAAGCTCAATGTTGTCGGCCATATTGCCATCGCCACTACCACTTACAACAATCCAGTTGGTTGTTTTCTTATCGAGCTCGAAAAACCAGGCATTGAGGGAAGCGCCATCCTTAGTTGGGACTTTCTCCTCTTTATAAACCATTCCGTATTTATCAGGCCTTACCTTGTATTCACGACTTGGATTAAGGGAAAAAGTAACCGTTGTGCTCGTTAAAAGCAGCAGAAAGAAGATGATTTTTTTCATATTTGGAATATTCTGAATTTAAGTACAGCGAAAATACGAAAAGGAATTTTTGTAAATCCTGAAGAAAGCCATAAGTTGTAAGAAATTTATCAAAGTACCTATTCCCTAATGATTTCGGTAATGATACAGTTTGGTTTTCTCTGCAGTCATTTGCGTTGTAATAACTTTGCGACCTTTGCGGTTTCTGTAGTATAATCAGCATTTTTACAACAAAGAACAAAAAGGAACATCCCGGCAAATATTGGGATGCAAAGACCGCAAAGAAATCCTCGTTTGAAACAGACCCTCTATCGGGATTCCTGCAACAAATAACCTTTAGCGATGTTATTACCGGAGCAATGAATTTAGTTATATTCGCAGGCTTTTTAACAAGACTTACAATCCTATACAAATGAGCAATACGAATGAAACGCTTGAAAGCGTAATCATAAAATTCGCAGGCGATTCCGGCGACGGAATGCAATTGACCGGAACGCAGTTTACGAATACTGCCGCTATGCTTGGCAATGACCTGAGCACATTCCCTGATTTTCCCGCAGAAATCCGCGCTCCTCAGGGAACACTGGCAGGCGTTTCAGGATACCAGCTTCACTTTGGAAGTGTTGAAATCTTCACGCCCGGAGATATGTGCGATGTGCTTGTGGTAATGAATGCTGCTGCGCTGAAAGCAAATCTTGAGTTCCTCCGCAAGGGTGGAATCATAATAGCCAATACTGATGGCTTCAATGCAAAGGATCTTCGTCTTGCCAATATTGAAGCCGGAAAAAATCCGCTGGAAGACGGATCGCTTTCCAATTACAACGTCATTAAAATGGACGTAACCAAGATGACGCGAGCAGCGCTTTCAACCGATAGCGGACTTGGCGTAAAGGAAATTGACCGCTCGAAAAATATGTTTGTTCTCGGTTACCTGTATTGGATGTATAACCGTCAGTTGGATCATACCATTAAATTCCTTACAAGTAAATTCGGTAAGAAGCCGGAAATTCTTGAAGCCAACTTAAAAGTATTGAAAGCGGGTTACAATCTCGGCGAAACCCGGGAAGAAGCCACCAGCCGTTATTCCATCGGTCCGGCGAAAATAACTCCGGGCGTTTACAGGAATATGATGGGCAACCAGGCAACTGCGATCGGACTGATTGCTGCGGCTCAAAAAGCAGGACTGCAATTATTTTATGGTACTTATCCCATCACACCTGCATCAGATATTCTGCATGAACTTTCACGACATAAAAATTTCGGCGTAAAAACATTTCAGGCAGAGGATGAAATTGCAGCCATCTGTTCTTCTATCGGCGCAAGCTTTGGAGGGGCTTTGGGAGCAACAGCTTCTTCAGGTCCGGGCATTGCACTGAAAGGTGAAGCCATGGGACTAGCGGTGATGCTGGAAATTCCTTTGGTGATTATCAACGTTCAACGTGGTGGTCCTTCTACCGGTCTTCCAACGAAAACTGAACAAAGCGATCTCATGCAGGCATTGTACGGACGCAATGGTGAAGCACCGATTCCTATTGTGGCTGCTGCAACTCCAAGTGATTGCTTCAATATGGTATATGAAGCCTGCCGCATTGCCATTGAATTTATGACGCCGGTATTATTTTTATCTGATGGATACATCGCCAATGGTGCTGAACCCTGGGCATTCCCGAAAGCTGCTGATCTTCCTGAGATCAAAGTAAACTTCGCCAAAGAAAAAAATGCCGGAGAAAAATTCCTTCCATATAAACGCGATGAAAAACTTTCCCGTCCATGGGCTATTCCCGGAACGAAAGGATTAGAACACCGGATAGGTGGTATTGAGAAGCAACATGAAACCGGTAACATCAGTTACGAGCCGGCTAACCATGAATTCATGGTTCACATGCGCGATGCCAAGGTGGAGAAGATTGCAGACTATATTCCGAAACTCACCATTGAAGACGGAACAGAAAAAGGAAAACTATTGATACTTGGATGGGGTTCTACTTATGGCGCAATTAAAAGTGCGGTGAAACGTGCACGTGCCAAAGGATTGGATGTTTCTCATGCACATCTGAGATACATTAAACCTTTCCCTAAAAATCTCGGCGAAATACTTTACAACTTCGAACACGTGATCATTCCTGAAATGAATACAGGACAGTTGATCAAAGTAATCCGTGATAAGTATTTAATTCCTGCAGAAGGTTTTAATAAAGTTCAGGGAATGCCATTCACGGCATCTGAAATATTAAGTAAGATTGAAGAGAAATTAAAATAAAGTCCTCACCCTATTATAAAGGAGAGGGTATAAAACAAAAAAGAAATGGAAGCTACTCAAGCCCCTGAAAAATTCACCTCGAAAGATTTAGTTACCGACCAGGAAGTGCGCTGGTGCCCCGGTTGCGGTGATTATTCGATTTTAAAACAGGCACAAAATATTGTTCCTGATATCGGCGTTGCACGCGAGAATATCGTTTTTATCAGCGGTATCGGATGTTCATCGCGTTTCCCTTATTACATGGAAACGTATGGTATGCACAGCATCCACGGCCGTGCGCCTGCAGTTGCCAGCGGATTGAAAGCGGCTCGTCCTGAGCTCAGCATTTGGCTTGTTACCGGTGACGGAGATGGATTGTCAATCGGTGGTAACCACATGATTCATATCCTGCGCAGAAATTTTAACCTGAATATTCTCCTCTTTAATAATGAGATTTATGGTCTTACTAAGGGCCAGTATTCTCCTACTTCAGAAGAAGGAAAAGTAACGAAGAGTACCCCGATGGGTTCAGTGGATCATCCGTTCAACCCGATTGCATTGTGCATGGGTGCTGATGCTACATTCCTGGCGCGTACTATGGATCGCGATCCGAAACACCAGCAAGCCATGTTGAAGCGCGCGAACGACCACAAGGGCGCAAGCTTCGTGGAGATTTATCAGAACTGCAACGTGTTTAATGACGGTGCTTTTGAAGTGTTCACTGAAAAATCTTCAAAGAAAATCGAGACCATTTTTATGGAGAATGGTAAGCCACTTATTTTCGGTGAGAATGCTGACAAAGGAATTAAACTTGACGGCTTCACTCCGAAGGTTGTTGACCTGGCCAATGGTGCTTCTGCAAATGACTTATGGATACATGATGAAACAGATCGTGTGAAAGCAGGGATCCTTTCCCGTTTCTTCGACAATCCAAAACTTGAAAATCATTTGCCGCGTCCGTTCGGTGTATTTTATGTAGAAGACCGTTATTGCTACGAGGACAAAATGAACCAGCAGATTATTGACATGAAAGCAAAGAAGGGTGAGGGGAATCTGGATAAGCTGCTGAGTGGTAGTGAGACGTGGGTGGTTAACTAGTTGATTGAGTTAATTGGTTGATTAACAAAATAGTTTAAGCCGCTTGGCATTTAGTGAGGCGGTTTTTTTATGGAATAATGTCAGTTAATAGTTGGTGTAAAAATCCTTTAGTCCATCCATCGGGCGTTTGAGGATCTTTCCAATGCGAAGGTTTTTTGATTTACCGGTTTCGCGGATTTCAGACTCAAGTATTGCTGCAACGGATCCAACAAAATGAATGGTTGTTTTTTTTGATTCCGGAAAAGCATTGATGTTGGTTTCGAAAAATTGTACTATTCCGAAGCGGAGGAATTCTTTTAGGAATGGATCGGATTTATGTTTTATAATAAATGGCATAAATGAAGACAGGTAAAGATTCGCATTCGGCTTACGGTAAACTAAATCAATAACCTGTTCGCGATCTATTGAAAAATCATTGTTGAATAATCCGGCAAGTTGCTCCGGAAGCCTGCCATATAAAAATTCGCGGAGAAATTTTTTCCCAAACCATGCCCCGCTTGCTTCGTCACCTAGAATATATCCGAGTCCGAAATTTTTCATGTAGATGGTTGCGCCATCATAATAACAGCAGTTACTCCCTGTTCCGAGGATGGCTATGATTCCGTTCTCTTTTCCCGCAGTACCGATGGCAGCAGCCATGAGGTCGTTGTCAACGGAAATTTTGGCCTGTGAGAAAATCTTTTTCAGTACCGCGACCATTCTTGTTTGTCCTTCCGTGCTGCCACATCCGGCGCCGAAAAAATAAACTTCCTCAACAGCGGATGAATTTGTACTTATTTTTTCCTCTGAAGAAATAATTTTTAAAATTGTTTCCTCGTTCATGTGCACAGGGTTTAACCCTGCAGTCTGAAAATCGGAAAACGTATTTCCATCTTTCAATGACCAGTCTGCTTTTGTACTTCCGCTGTCGCAGATTAATAGCATATAATTTTTGAATAGTGATATTGAATAATCGTCAGCGTCAAAAGTAATTTTAGATTATTGAGTTAATGATGATCAATGTAAAAGTTTTCATTGATCATTATGTTCAATATTCTCCACCTGATTTCCTTTTGTTTAGAACCGGATCATGTAATTCCGGCAGGCGATGCGGGACTGAAGTCATGTTTGTGGTATCAGTCAGTGTATTTAGAAAAGCTTCAAGCGATTTTTTTTCTTTGTCTGTCAGTTGTAATGAATCACCGGGCAATGTTTGATTCGGAAAGTCAAGTCCGAGTCCGGTGCCACCGCCCCTGTTGTAAAATTCAATGACCTGCTGCAGATTTTCAAATCCTCCATTGTGCATGTAAGGAGCGGTTAGTGCAATATTTCTCAGCGTAGGGGTTTTGAAGGCATGCATAAAAATTTTCGTGCCGTAGAGTCCGCCCCGGCCCTGGTCTTCAGCCGGCTCGGGATGATTTAAGTCGCCGGTTTTTGTTGTGCCGATGATTTCAAATTCACTGCGCGTATATTGTGGTGGTACCACACTATTAAAAAGCGGGAGATAATGACAGGTTGCGCAACGTCCTTTATTCATAAAAATATTGAATCCGCTTTTTTCATTTTTAGTAAATGAGTTTTCTTCGCCCCTGATATTTTTGTCAAACTTTGAATTCAACGAAACGAGTGTTCTTTCATATTCAGAGATTGCATTTTCGATAGAAGTTTTTGAAATGATCGTATCTTCTTTTCCGTTGAATGCGCGTTTGAACCAATCCACATATTCAGGAGATGAATTCAGTTTTTTTACCGTGGACTCAAAACTGCTCTGCATTTCCTTTTTATTGTTGAGGACATGTCCGATCTGTCCTTCGAGGTGATCGGCGCGCATGTCAAAAAAATAGTTCCGTTGGAGGGCTGCATTGAGTATCGTGGGCGCATTCCTGGTGAGCTTTTCTCCTTCGAGGAAGCCGCTGCTCGTTTTCATTCCGTCGGTGAAAGCTAGCTCCGGACGGTGACAGGAGGCGCAGGCGCGTTTATTATTTTCCGACAATACAGGGTCAAAGAACAATGCTTTTCCCAATGCAGCAGCTTCTGAGGAAAAATCAGGATCGGTTCCGCGCGGATTATAAAAGAAACGATTAAAGGCGCCGGTTTCAAAGAGGGTGGGGGCGCCAAGGTTTATTGCTGACCCGGGGTAGTAATTATTCTCAACGAAATTTTTCCGGAAAATTGCCAGCGATTGACTGAGCGGGCTGTGTATTTTTCTGTAGCATTCAAGGAAATCAATGTCATCAGGCGAATTGATTTTATTAAAGTAGGAGATTGAAATATTAATTTTTGTAAGTAAATCAATCACGAAAGGATTATTAATTTCAGCACGGTAGGCCTCTGATATTACATCATGCAAAACATTCAGAGAAATACGTGTTTCAGGGATCATGTTTTTTGACTCCGGCGTATCAAACTGAGAAATGCCCAGTGTAAATATCCTGATCACCTGATGTTGAATGGCCTCAATAAATTTTACTTCATCTGTAGGTAAGGTTCGGAAAGCAATGCGCAATGCAGAAAGATTTTCATCCATCAACGCGATTTCAAAGCGTAAATCTTTATTGTATTGTGCGGGATTCTCATCCCATAAATAGGACTCCATCAACTGAAGTCCGTGTGGTAATTCAACCTTGGGATGTGCTTCGGTTTCGTCTTCGATTTCTGTAACGACAGGACCGTTGAAATTACGCTCGCTGGCAAGGAAGTAATAACATGAAAATGGTTCAATTTTTTTATATGCAATTCTCAGCTTAAGAAATTGATTTTTCAGCACTAAAATTTGTGAAGAATCGAATCCTTCACCTGTAGGTATTGAATTCCGAAAGTCATGTAAGTCAGAAAGCATTTCAGCCGAATGTTTTTCAAGGTAGGAGTGAAAGGTAGTGAGTATCCTTTCCTTCCTGTTGTTTTCAGAGACTGAAAGAGATGCTGAAACAAACACGATGAAAAAAAGGAGAATAAGGATGAGACAATTTTTAATAAAAAGCTTCATGGCTGAAATTCCTTCAAAGTTATTGAATGTATCGGATTCGCCATGAAATGAAAAAGAGCAACCCATGGCCGCTCTGTTGCAATATTTATTCTCCTTCGCCGAATACCTCGCAGCTTGCTGCGGGGATGCACGGCCTACGCAGCCGAAGAAGCTGCTTCGGCGTAGTTGGCAAGGCGAGGAGAACCCTCCGTAGCCTTGGCGAAGGGGGGTAATGGCTTTCGAGAA
>JBBRAY010000091.1:0-7620 GCA_038206355.1 Bacteroidia bacterium | reverse complement strand
CAACCCCCTCCTTGCAAACACCTGACAACATTGTCATTCAGAGCGTAGCGATGAATCTTTCAAAGCAAAATTATTTTTAGTCGGACAGTAGTGATAAAATATCTATTTCAATGCTGTCGAATCCTCACCTTGCAACGTGTTCATTTTTCATTTTTCATTTTGAATTGTGCATTGTGCATTGTGAATTCTGCATTCCTTCATTTCCCCTTACTTCCCCCCTTAAAAAAATACTTCTTGTAATACGCTTCATCAAGGTCACTTACGATCACTCCATTCTGAACTGATGCATGCACAAATTTATTGTTGTTGAGATAAACACCCACATGTGATATCCTGTGTTTTCTGATTTTGAAAAATACCAGGTCGCCTTCCTTAAGATCATTTTTCTTTACCGGTTTTACTTCCTTATAAATATCAGCAGCGCATTGTGAAAGTTTTATATCGTAAACTTTCAGATAAAGCATACTTGCAAAACCGGAACAGTCAATTCCTTCTTTACAATTGCCGGAATATTTATACGGCGTTCCCAGCCAATCTATCAGTGTCTGATACAATAATGGGTTTGACAGCGTATCAACTTCTTTTCCAAGAAGTTTTGAAGTGTTGTAATAAAGTTGAAGATTGGTTTGTTCTGAGTCAGCAATTACATTCTGGGCAGAAAGATTTACAATCTCTGAAAAGCATATTGAAACCAGCAACAAAAATTTGCACAATATTCTCATGATTACAATAGTGTTCCTTTCAGCAACAGAAAAGCGATGCTGAAATAAATGATCAATCCGGTAACATCAACAAGTGTTGCAATAAACGGCGCAGAGGAAACTGCCGGATCGGCCCCGGCTTTTTTAAGGATGAGCGGAAGCATAGAGCCGGTAAGTGTTCCCCATAATACAACGCCTACCAGTGTGAATGCTACTGTGAGTCCTACCAGGACCCAGTGTGGTCCGTAAATGTCAGTGAACAAAGTCCAGGCGGCGATCCGTAAAAATCCAATCAGCCCCAGCATTCCTCCAAGCACAAGACCGGAAAAAAATTCTCTTCGGATAACTCCCCACCAGTCAGAAATGGTGACTTCACCCAGTGCCATGGCGCGAATGATGAGTGTGGCGGTCTGCGAGCCCGTATTTCCGCCGCTTGATATAATGAGCGGAATAAAAGTGACCAGTATGACAGCGCGTTTAATTTCATCTTCAAAAAATCCCATGGCCGATGCTGTCAACATTTCTCCAAGAAATAATATCACCAGCCATCCTGCGCGTTTGCTGATCATTTCTCTAAATGAAACTTTCAGATAGGGTTCATCAAGTGCTTCCGTACCTCCGAATTTCTGGATGTCCTCGGTGTCTTCTTCTTCCATCACATCCATCACGTCGTCGAATGTGATGATACCAAGGAGCAGACCGTTAAAGTCAGTTACAGGCAACGCCGCCCTGTTCGATTGCTTGAATAATTCGATTGCTTTTTCCTGGTCGTCCTTTGCATGCAATGCCATAAACTGATGATCCATCAGCTCGCTTACTTTTGTTTCGAGTGGCGATAATAAAAACTGGCGGGCGCGGATGTCATCGATCAGGTAGCCATTGGTATCGGTTACATAAATCTGGTTCAGCGTTTCACTGTTTTTCCCATAAGTACGGATGTATTGAAGCACCTGTGCTACTGTCCAGTCTTCTTTCACAGAAATAAAATCAGGCGTCATCAACCGGCCAATACTATCTTCAGGGTATTGCAGCAGTTCCTTCGCCGTTTTTCTTTCTTCATCGGTGAGGAGAGAAAGGTACTTCGGAAGTATTTCTTCCGGTAATTTTTCAAAAAGCGCAGTCCTGTCATCGGGAGAAATCTGGTTCAGCGTATTGGTAAGCTGCTCCATGCTGAATGACCGCAGCAGGTCAACCTGAATGTCGAAGTCAAGGTTTTCAAAAGTGTGGATGGCTTTTTCTACATCCAGTACCTGAAAAACTTTTTTGTAATCTATCTCTTTATTTTCGTGAATGAGCTCGGCAAGTTCTTCCGGCTGTATCATGGCAGTAAGCCGTTTCAGCTTATGCAGGTTACCCGTGACGAGTCTTTCGTTAAGTAATTCCTTCTCTTCTTCGGTAACCATGGATGATCGTCCATTTATCGGGTGAAAATATTTGCGTCCGAAGGTAACTTTTAAAAGCAAAAAGTGAAATCCTCAAATTATTATTTTGAAACAATCCACTTGTAAAAGTCAGTGGGCAAAATATAAAAAAGTGAAAGGGTGGAAAGCGTTTCTGTCGGTACCGGCAAATCAACTATTGAGAAGATCTGCCGGTACTTTATCCCTGATGTAAATGAATTGACATTTACTTTGGATTTACCAATCCGGAATTCCCGGTGTCGGTATAAAAGAGAACCGCCAGTAACAATGTTACTGACGGCCCCCACACGAAAAACATGAACACAAAAACTGTTACAAATATAACATGAATTTTAACCCAATGGACAAATTGGAAAAATATTTTTTCAACTTTTTTTGATTCTTAACAATTTAATGGTGACAGTATTCTGACATTTCAATAACAATATCAGATCATTGAAATTCAATTCTTGTTGTATTGCTCAAGATGAATAAAAAATTACATTTCCTGATTCCATGAATAGAGCAATCTAAAAAATCGGAAATTGAATTGATGCAATCCTTCGGGATTATCTGTGATTGACATACATTCGCGGAAAATTAAAATATATGTCTGATTATTCATTAGGTATCGGTTCCAGAGTGAAACACCCGCAATATGGTGAAGGTGTGGTAATCCAGGTGAAGCCGGAGGAATACATGATCACTTTTATGCAGCATGGAATGCGGGAGATTGAACGCAACGATGCGCAACTTGAAGTAATTGACAAAAATGACCAGGAGACGGACCTGGTTAGTCTGAGTGATATTGAAGTACTCCTGATTAACATCATGAAAAAATATTCCGACGTACAGGAAAATGTGGAACTTGGAACCAAGTGGATGGGTGGAACGGTCATTCTGAAACCGGGCGACAGTTCATTGAAGACAAAGGAAATTCCGATGACTGCCTTCTTCCAAAAAATCGTCATGCTCAGGGACAGGCTTCGCGTGCTGGAACAGCACATCAATGCAAATAAAAAACTTGAAGAAGAAGAAAAGGTAAATCTCCAGCAGTACATCACCCGGTGCTATGGCTCACTCACCACTTTCAATGTCCTGTTCAAATATTCAACGGATCAGTTTGTAGGTGATAAAGGAAGCAAGGATTAACCTGGTACGGATTCAACCAATCAACCAATCAATCAATCAACCAATCAACCAATCAACCAATCCCCCCAATGAACATCCTCTCCGTTGAAAATATTTCTAAAACGTATGGCGACAAGCCATTGTTTACGGGACTAAGTTTTGGTCTCGAGGAAGGGGAGAAGCGCGCACTCATTGCCAGAAATGGTATCGGTAAAAGTACGTTGATGAAAATTATTGCGGGGATTGAAAAACCGGATTCAGGAATTATCTCCAGCAGGAATGGACTTCGTATCGGTTACCTCGACCAGCAACCGAGCTTCATTCCGACGCAAACAGTGATACAGGCTGCGTTGGGTGTTTCGAATCCGATGACTGATGCAATTCGCGAATATGAGTTGTGCATCGCAATACAAGGTGACGAATCTTCGGCATTTCATGATCGTCTGCAGAAATCCATTTCCGACATGGATGAAACACATGCATGGAGCTATGAGGCACGCATGAAACAAATTCTAGGTCGGTTAAATTTGTATGACCTGGAGCAAAAAATTTCAACGCTTTCCGGCGGACAATTAAAACGATTGGCGCTTGCGCATACATTGATAGAAGAGCCCGATTTGCTGTTGCTCGATGAACCAACCAATCACCTTGATACCGATATGGTAGAATGGCTGGAAGATTTTTTAAAGCGCTCGACTTCTGCTTTGCTGATGATTACACATGACAGGTATTTTCTGGATAACATCTGTACTGATATCGCAGAGCTGGAAAACGGGAAAATGTATTTCTACTCAGGCAACTATTCTTATTTTCTGGAAAAGAAAGAAGAGCGGGAAGTGAACAGAGAGAGTGAACTTGAAAAGGACAGAAATATTTATCGTACCGAACTCGAATGGATGCGGAAGCAACCCAAAGCACGAACCACCAAATCGAAATCACGGATTGATTCTTTCACTGAGCTCGATGAAAAAGTGAAAGGAGTCACAAAGGAAAAAGCCCTCCGACTCGACGTAAAAATGAACAGGATAGGAGGAAAGGTGCTGGAGATGAAAAAAGTTTATAAAAAGTATGACGATAAAATAATTTTAAAAGGATTTGACTACACTTTTAAAACAGGGGAAAGAATAGGAATTGTTGGCGCAAATGGCTCGGGGAAAAGCACATTTCTGAATATGCTCACAGGCAAGGAAGCACCCGATACCGGAAAAATTAATACAGGCGACACCGTCATTTTCGGTTATTACTCGCAACAGGGAATTGTTCTTAAAGAAGACAAGCGGATCATTGAAGTGGTGAAGGATATTGCAGATGTTATCCCTCTCGCCGACGGTAGCAAGGTAACGGCGTCACAGTTTCTGAATATTTTTCAGTTCCCGCCTTCCATGCAGCAGAGTTTCGTTTCAAAGCTGAGTGGCGGAGAAAAAAGAAGACTGTTTCTTTTAACGGTGCTGATAAAGAATCCCAACTTTTTAATACTTGACGAACCCACGAATGACCTCGACCTTATTACTTTGAATACCCTTGAAGATTTTCTTATGCATTTCCGGGGATGCCTGCTTATCGTTTCACACGACAGGTATTTTCTCGACAAACTGGTTGATCATTTGCTCATCTTTAAAGGCGATGGTACTGTTCAGGATTTTAATGGCAACTACCTCGACTGGAGAATGGAAAAACAAGCTGAAACGGATCGTGCAAAAGATGAAAAGGAAAAATCGAAACAGGCAAAGATAGATGTGAAGCCCGCGACGCCGGTGAAAAAAGTATCTTTCAAAGAAAAACTTGAACTTGAAAAATTGGAAAAAGAAATGGCATCCCTGGAGAAAGAAAAAACGGAACTCGCATCACTGCTGTCATCAGGTAATGGAAATCATGAAGAGATTTTTAAATGGTCGCTCAGGTATAAAGAAGTGGAAGGTCTGCTCGACGTAAAATCCATGCGCTGGCTGGAGATGAGCAGTTGATTGAGGAGACAAAGGAGTTTTGGTTCATGTAATTCAGAAAATTGCGGGAGCTGAAAATTATTGGTCTTATGAAATTCCGTCCTACATTCCATTACAACTCCGCACCCCCCGCCATCCACCCTTTGGCGTGGTTTCCATTTCATACAGGCTTGCCAACCGCAGCGGCAGCAGAGGTTGGGCTATTTTAGTATGTTATTCACCCTTCGGAATAATTACCCGGAAATTATATCAATCACAACAATATTTTCTGCAAAAATTTGATAGCCTCAAGTTCATCGCATGCAACTTGTGCGGTTGTATAAATGACTTTTTTTTACATGCCCGCATATTTCCATCCACCCATCATTTCCATCCATTCCTCAATTATTTCCCGCCGTCGTTGAATCATTTGTTTTCCGGATAAATATTTTATATACGTTTGATGAACATTTTTAGAAACATGAAAACGGTTCACGGTTCACGGTTCACGGTTAGAAAAAATAACCTGCAAGATATTCAGCATTCCCGCTCGTACCCATGGTGCAGCGGGTTTTTTTGTGTCCTTTTTTTTCAATTCAATTTCTTTCTTAACCTCAATCACTATGAAACACTCTTCAAAATTTCTGCTGCTGTTTTTTTTTCCTGCCTTTTGCGCGGTGCAATCTGAAGCACAGCAAAACACTTATCCGGTTATTTCCACATCAGTGGAAACCACCTGCATCACCAACTGTATTGATGCCGATTCAATTCCATATATCAGCGACAGCACCGCTATAGCCGTTGTGATGACCATTGATCTTTTTGAAGTTACCGGCATTACTTCGATTCATGTAAAACTTGGAACAACAAGCGGAGCATCGGACCTGTTGGATAAGATTTTTGAATTTGATGTATCAGGAAGCATTGGTAACTGCACCTACAGCCGGACTGATTATACGGTAACCCTTGGTCTTGGCACATACAATGGACTGTCCTCTTATTTCAGCGAGGCGATTTTGGAACGGGATGATCATTCACTTACTGACTCCATTGTATTTAACAGGTAATCATTCAGTAACCATAAACACCAACACCAATGAAAACAAGTTTTACAAACCAACCGATTTATACGCTGTTCAGCAGAAATCTCATTCTTACATTCTGCATTGTGAATTTTGCATTGTGCATTTGTAAAGCCGGAAATTACTCCTGGACCGGCACAACCAGCACCGACTGGGCAACAGGAACCAACTGGAATTATAATATCGTTCCTTCCACCAATGATTCTGTCACCATTACCGACACGACGAACAATCCGGTTTTGGCTGCCAATACCGACATCAAACGCATCACCATGACTTCCGGCACGCTGGATTGCAATGGGTACATCCTGACTATTTCTGCCCTTGCAACTTTTAATGCAGGTGCGATTAACAATGGAACTGTTACTTGTTCGGGGACTTCCACCATAACATTTGCAGGAACAACTTTTGGAGCAACTGTAAGCGCCACAGGCAACAATATCCTTTTTAATGGGTCTGTCTTTAACAGCACTCTCACTGCAGTAAAAAAAGGCACTTCAAGTGATAACGGAACCGGTGGGAATATTTTTAATGGCGCAGTCACTATCACAGACAGTAGTTCAGGAAGCTTGGTATTGAGCAACAACTCTTCGTTGCCAGATACTTTTAATGCAACCCTTACAGTTGCCTCAAGAAGTTCAGGAAGCATATACCTCGCTCATCAGGGAACGAACAATGTTTTCAACGGTAAGGTAACGATGTATTCAAGCAGCAGTGGAAGTATTTATTCTAATTATTACGGCACTGCATTTTACAACGACAGCATCGTAGTGAATTCGACAAGTACCGGTGGGGAATATTTCGGAATGAGTACCGGTACGTGTACCATTGCCAGTGGAAAAAATATCAGCATTGGAACTGAGGGATTTAGTTACACTGCATCGAGTGGTTCATACGGAACTTTATATTTAAAGAACGTAAAGCAAAACGGAACTACGGCATTAAACCTTACCTTAACAGGAACACGAGCAACAATTAAATTAGAAGCGGGCTCTGCGTTTAATGGATCGGTTACAGTTTCGGCACCCGGGATATTTCTTAATGGGAGCCGCTTTTTAAACAAGGTTAATTTAACATACACCAATAGCGGAACTCCGGCGTACACAATTAATTCGAATGGGGGTAATTATTTCGGAGATAGTACAACTATTGTAAATAACAGTGGCGCCACCATTAATCAATCAACGACGTACGTTGATACATTTGTTTGTCTCAGCCCCCAATAAGTTGGACATTTTTTTCGGATAAATTAGTGTAATTCTCCCCACTGACCTGATCGGCCATTAAGCGAAGATAGGCCACAGAATTACTCGTGTCAAGGCTCAGGCCTGGCGGCAAATAATTTAATTTTATTTCAGTTGAATTTGCCGGCCTTGACACGAGT
>JBBRAY010000090.1:0-8684 GCA_038206355.1 Bacteroidia bacterium | reverse complement strand
GTGTGTCAGGCATGAGTATTAGCTATAGGGTGCAAGTCCCGAATGCGCTTTGCAGTAAGGAGCATTAGCCAAAAGCAAGGGTGTCCATTGTAAGATGGAATCTGAAGGAAGCTGGCGGCAAAGGTTTGAGCCGACGAACAGAAACTGTTTACAAGGCGGGATAGTAGAGGTGATGTTGCGAAAGAAACAAAAGCCCGATTACTGCACAGACTACTATTACGTAAAGACAGCGGCCACATGAACCGAAAGCGAATACTCTTACCCTGAGAGATCTGATAATAAGCAGGCAAAGGGCATGCGCGAATGTCCGGAGATGCAACAAGTGTTAGGACACAATTTAATAACACTTGGTTTTATCAGAAGTCAGCAGAGGCCATAGTACCTGTTTGTATAAACGGAGAAGGGCTGAATGTTAGAAAGGCAAGGAAGCCACAAGTATTGTTAATGCGGACACTGAAGCCGAAACACGTAAGAGAACTACTTATCAGAGGATAGGACGGAATCCGAAAGTAAAAGATAAGAGGAGCTTAACCGCAGGGATGAGAAAGAGGATACGAGCCATGAGTTAACTTTTTGTAAAAAGAGTTACCAGCTAAAAGCGTTCTAACAAACCGCCGTATACCAGACCGGTACGTACGGTGGTGTGAGAGGACAGATAGCGATTACCGAAAAAATAATCGCTATCTTCCTACTCGATCAATCATATTCGTTACCGATTGATTCTTTCCGGAATTTTCAAATTATTATCTGATCCCGGTATTAACTAAACCTAAATTACTTTTTATTGGTGCCGCGTTCTCTCTCGCGTTCTTCTTCTTCCATGTTTTTCATTTCACGGAGTTTCTTACCGGTCTTGTTAATGAATATGTATTCATCACCATTTTTAACCAGTGCCTCACCACCATTAAATGGTTTTGCATCAGCAAATTTTGGTTGTAATACATAATCACCCTTTGGGTTGATATATCCCCATCTACCTTCATCGTTACGTACAGGTGCAAGCCCGTCACCAAAGTTATATGCATTGGAATATTTCAGTGTGATCATTACTTTTCCGCTTATATCAATCCACCCAAACTTTCCATCCTGCTGAACACGGGCTAAGGAATCTTTAAAATCGTCGGCAAAGTCATAGCTGAAAGGAATAACAGTTTCATTTTTCAAATTGATATAACCATGTTTTCCATCTTTCATCACGCGTGCAAGGCCATCGAAAAAGACGGACGCGTCATCATATATAAATGGAATAATAACTTCGCCTTTGTCATTGATAAATCCGCGTTTGCGCCCTTCAAGGACAAGTGCGGTACGATCTGCCATCATTTCACTTCCTGCGGTGTAGTTGGGCTGAACCACTACATCACCGGTGACTTTATTCTTGTATCCCACCTTACCGCCCTGATAAAAACGGATAACGTCCTGGGCAGAGGCGATTGTAGCTACTCCCAGCGTGGCAGAGAGCAGAATCATTTTAAGAGAGGTTTTCATTGGATAGATTAAATTTTGAATGCGAAAAGTAAAACTATCTTTTCAATTTTCACAATAATAATTAAAGAATTTGGCAGGAAGCCCATTTCAGCAGATGAATGTAGATTATGGGCATCCCGAGTACAAATCATTTTTCAAAGCTATCAGGATATACCATTCAGGCTTTCTGAAAACGCCAAACTTATGCTTTATCAAATATCCCAATAACCTTCGAAAATTCATTTGAGATCAGGATAATACATTACTTTTGCGGTCTTTAAATTTTAAATCTATTCCCATTGCATATTAAATTCATTGTTTCAGCTTTTACAACCCTGTTACTGAACCTGTTTTTTACATTTATCAGCGAAGCACAAAAGCCACAGGTCGTTGACCAGGTGATGGCTGTAGTAGGAAACAATATCATACTCAGAAGTGATATTGAAAAACAGTATAATCAGGCCATCGTTCAGGGGATGGAAGGTACGGAGGATTTGAAGTGTGAAATTTTTGACCAGCTGTTGCTTCAGAAACTGATGATTAATCAGGCTGCGATTGATAGTCTGATTATTTCTGATGGACAGGTGGATGGTGAGATGGATAAGCGGATGCGCTATTATATAAAGCAAATCGGCAGCGAAGAACGTCTCGAAGAATATTTCCACACCACAATACCTCAACTGAAAGCTGAGTTGCGCGACATCATAAAAGAGCAGCTTACGGTTCAGCAGATGCAGGCGAAAATTACAAAGGATATAACTGCTACGCCAAATGACGTACGCGAATACTTTAATAGTATTGATCCTGACAGCGTCCCGTATATTGATGCGGAAATGGAAGTTGCACAAATCGTTCGCAAACCTCCGGTGAGTAGTGAAGAGCGCAAAGCCGTTAGGGCCCGTCTTGAAGAATACAGAAAAACGATTATTGAAGGCGGGGATTTCGCAGTGTATGCGGCCTTGTATTCAGAGGATAATTCTACTGCAAAAAAAGGCGGTGAGCTGAGTTTCTTCGAAAGAGGAATGATGGTACCTGAATTTGAGGCGGTAGCTTTTAACCTGAAGCCGGGAGAAACTTCCAATATCGTAGAAACAAAATTCGGATTTCATATTTTACAACTCATTGAAAGAAGGGGTGACCAGATCAACGTACGGCACATTCTCCTCCAGCCAAAAATTTCTGATGATGACCTCAGGCGTTCAGTGTTGTTTCTCGATAGCATTAGGGCAAAAATTGAACTGGGTGCGATCACTTTTGATGAAGCTGCGGAAAAATTTTCTGACGATGAAGAAACCCGTTACAACGGCGGACTCATGATTAATCCTGAAACCGGGACAGGGCATTTGTCGCCGGATAAAATGGACAGATTACTTTTCTTCCAGGTAGATACGATGGCTTTGAATACTGTTTCCCAGCCTCTGTTGATGACGACTCCGGAAGGAAAGGCAGCGTACCGGCTCGTTGTAGTGAAAAGTAAATCCAAACCGCACGTAGCTAATCTGAAGGATGACTATCAGAAAATTCAGGAAGTGGCACTTTCAGAAAAACAGAATAAAGCGTTGAGTGAATGGATAGATAGAAAGAGTAAAATCACTTACATTCAGATCAATGATAAAATGAACGGATGCAACGCGTTGAAACATTGGTTCAAGGAATCAAATTAAAATAATTGTATGAAGAATTACACGTCAGATGTAGAGGCAGTTCAGGATCTCGTAAAATCCTATGAGCGGCTTCGCGCTGAAATAGGCAAGGTAATTATCGGACAGGATGAAGTAGTGCAGGATGTATTGATTTCCATCTTCAGCCGCGGGCATTGCCTGCTGGTGGGAGTTCCCGGACTTGCAAAAACACTCCTGGTAAATACCATTGCACGCACGCTTGGACTTTCATATAACAGGATTCAGTTCACGCCTGATCTGATGCCTTCCGATATCATCGGTTCTGAAATCCTCGATGAGAACAGACATTTTAAGTTTATCAAAGGTCCATTGTTTGCCAACATTATCCTCGCTGATGAAATCAACCGTACGCCGCCAAAGACGCAGAGTGCACTGCTTGAATCCATGCAGGAATATGGTGTAACTGCTGCAGGCAAACGTTATCCGCTTGACCTTCCTTTCTTTGTTCTTGCAACACAAAATCCAATTGAGCAGGAGGGAACCTATCCGTTACCTGAAGCACAGCTTGACAGGTTCATGTTTAATGTGTTGCTCAACTATCCTGAATTTGAACAGGAGATTCAGGTTGTAAAAAATACGACAAGCGACTTTCAGCCGACGCTGGATAAAATTCTTGGCGCTGATGAAATAAAATTCTTTCAGGAACTCATCCGCAGAATACCGGTTCCGGATAATGTACTCAGTTATGCTGTGAAGCTAGCGTCAAGTACAAGACCGGATACAAAAAATGCCACCAAAGAAGTGAATGATTATATTTCCTGGGGAGCCGGTCCGCGTGCATCACAATACCTTGCCATCGGTGCAAAAGCACATGCTGCATTGAAGGGTAAATATTCACCTGATATTGAAGATGTGAAAGCTGTGGCACCGGCCATTTTGCGTCACCGCATCGTACGCAATTATAAAGCCGATGCCGACGGGGTAAGTGTGGAAAAAATAATTTCAAATTTATTGGCATCGTAGCATGAAAAAAATAATATTTATTAATACGAATTTCAAAAAAATATCAAATCAATATTATTAGAAATTATATATTATTTTTTTATTTTTTCGGTATTCGGAATTCATTATTCGAAATTTATTAAAATGAGCATTCTTGTAAACAAAAACAGCAAAGTAATCGTGCAGGGATTCACCGGTGGTGAAGGAACTTTTCATGCACAACAGATGATTGAATACGGAACCCATATTGTGGGTGGCGTTACGCCCGGCAAAGGAGGGACGACGCATTTGGATAAACCTGTATTCAATACTGTTGAACAAGCAGTGAAAGAAGCTGGCGCAAATGTTTCTATCGTTTTCGTTCCTCCGCCTTTTGCTGCAGACGCGATTATGGAAGCAGCTGATGCCGGAATTGTGCTGGTAGTCGCCATCACTGAAGGAATTCCGACCAAAGATATGATCATGGTAAAAGAATACCTGAGTGGAAAAAATACCAGACTGATCGGACCCAATTGTCCGGGAATTATTACTGCCGGTGAATGCAAAGTAGGAATCATGCCTGGTTTTGTTTTTAAAGCCGGAAGAATTGGTATCGTTTCAAAGTCAGGTACGCTTACTTATGAAGCTGCCGATCAGGTTGTAAAAGCAGGATTCGGAATTTCAACAGCGATTGGAATTGGTGGCGATCCGATCATTGGAACAACGACAAAAGAAGCTGTTGAACTTTTTATGAATGATCCGGAGACAGATGGTATAGTAATGATCGGCGAGATTGGTGGTGGTATGGAAGCGGAAGCAGCATATTGGATAAAATCTATCAAGAGTTCAAAGCCTGTGGTAGGATTTATTGCCGGGCAAACTGCTCCTCCCGGACGAAGAATGGGACATGCGGGAGCAATTGTAGGTGGTGCTGATGATACCGCTGCAGCCAAGATGAAAATCCTGCGTGAATGCGGAATTCATGTGTGTGAATCACCTGCCGTAATCGGAACAACAATGGCAGAAGTGTTAAAAAAAGCCATTGCCTGATTGATTTTGCGGTTCTAAAATATTATTTTTTGATGTTTATTTTTCCCATAATCTGATATTGGGAAATATAACCCTCATCCATAACTTAGCAAAAAAATTGACCATGAAGAAAATCTACTTACTGTTTATTTCAGTTTCATTTTCTGTATCTGCTTTTTCACAGGCATTGCCGAATCCTGGTTTTGAAAACTGGACCCATGTTTCTGCCGGTAACTATGACAATCCTGATAACTGGAATACATTGAATTCTGCAACATGGACATTCGGAGCTATTACTGCTCAGAAAGCAACCAGTGCTGATGCCCATAGCGGAAGTTATGCGGTGAAACTCAAGACACTATATGTAATAATTCAAAATGCAAATGGAATAGTTACTACAGGTAGCATCAATGTAGGAAATCAAACCGTTGATGGAGGTATTCCCTACACTTTACGCCCGGATAGTATTACGGGATGGTATAAATGTGATCCACAAGGTGGAGACAATGGGTTTGTTGATTTCGGGTTGTACGACGCAGCAGGTACTGATACAATAGGTTTTGCACATTTTCAGACTCCCACTGTAGCTGTTACAACTTATACTTATTTTTCTGTTCCGATCGTTTACCGCAATGCAAACACGCCTGCGCTTTCCCGCTGTTTGGTTTCATCCAGCGCCGGCTATACTTCTGTATTGAACAGTGTTATGTTTGTGGATGACCTTGAACTTGTTTTACTTCCTGATGGAATCCGGGAATCAGTTTTTGGAAGCAATACGGTACGGTATAATGAATCAAAAAGTTTATTGAATGTGAATTCCCGGCAGACTGCATCACTTGCAGTTATTGATATGACAGGAAAACAGGTTTTCAATTCAGATGTGAATCCAGGAACTTCTGAATTCAGGCTTTCCAAACTTGTTCGTGGACTTTATGTTTACATGCTTACAGATGAAAATGGCAAGAAAGTATCTTCAGGAAAATTTATTGTTCAATAATTTCGCTGGATTCATTTTCTGATGAAGAGAATAATTCTCCTGCTATGTATTTTTTTTCAGGCTGCAGATTCATTTTCGCAGGTTGCTTTGCTGAAGGGAAAAGTAACGGATTCGTCAACAAAAGAACCAATTCCGGGAGCCAGTATATTTGATGCTACTGATAACATGGTAGCTACTGTGAGTGATGAGGAGGGAAACTATTCACTTGCAATTGCTGCAGGAAATCACAAAATCACCTGCTCATTCCTCGGGATGAAGAGTGAAACCACGGAAATTGATTTTCGTGAAGCTGAAACTGTTGTTTATAATTTCAGACTTTTATCAAATGCAAGAACATTAAATGTTGTTGTTGTATCTGCGGGAAAGTTTGAACAAAAAATTGAGGACATCACTGTTTCAATGGAGGTGATCAAGTCGTCGCTGATTGAAAATAAAAACTCCGCCGATATCACTTCCGCACTTGAACAGATTCCCGGTGTTACAATATTAGACGGCGAGCCGCAGATACGTTCAGGAAGTGGTTATTCATTTGGTGTAGGAAGTCATGTGGCCGTACTTGTTGATGGACTTCCTGCAATGTTAGGAGATCAGGGAAGACCCGAATGGTCATTCATTCCAACTGAGAATGTGGAGCAGGTTGAAGTTATCAAAGGAGCTGCATCAGTATTGTTCGGTTCCTCTGCACTTAGCGGAGTTATTAATGTGCGCACTACATTTCCGAAGGAAAAGCCGGAGACAAAAATAAAACTGAATTATGGCCAGTACGATATACCACGTGGCAAAGACCAGAAGTGGTGGTCGGGTGCAGCGCCGATGTATGGTTATTCATTCCTGCATTCAGAGCAGTTATTGCAGAAAAAAAATCTTGATTTTGTTATCGGGGCTCAGTCGCTTTATGATCACAATTATATTGGTCCTCCGGTAAAAGTTTCAGGATTTTTTCCGACTTCATTTCAGGATACATCCATTTCTGAGAGTGAAGCCGCTACTTTGCTTACACGTTTTAACTTTGGCATCCGTTATCGCTCACAAAAAATAAAAGGTCTGGCCGTTGGTATCAATGGAAACATGATGCAAAGCCATGATGCACTTTCGTTAATATGGCTGAATGATTCCAGTGGATTATTCAGGGCATATCCTAAAACAATGACAATTTCTGATACCCGAATATTTTATCTTGATCCATTCATAGAATATTTTTCGAAAGAGGGATTGAAACATTCTCTCAAGACAAGAATACTTTACAACGACGCAGACAACAACAATGACCAGTCAAACCAAAGTACTGTATATTATGGTGAGTACCAGATTTATAAAGTGCTTTCTTCCATTGAGGGATTGCATTTCACAGGTGGCATTGTGATGAATGCAATCCGCTCTCGTGCTGAGTTGTATGCGAAAAGCGGGCATCCGGATAATTCATTAAATAATTATGCAGCATATACTCAATTTGATAAAAAGTTTCTTAACGTCCTGAATATGTCTGTCGGATTCAGGGGCGAGTATTATGAAATCAATAAAAATGAAAACGTGCTGAAACCTATTTTCAGAGGGGGATTGGCACTCGCATTAAGTAAAGCAACTTTTTTCAGGATGAGCTACGGTCAGGGTTACCGATACCCTACCATAACAGAAAAATTTATTTATACAGGAACGGGTGGATTGTACATCTATCCGAATCCTGACCTGAAACCTGAGACCAGTCAGAATACTGAAGCAGGAATCAAACAGGGATTCAAGCTGTGGAATTTTCTGGGCTTTATTGACCTCTCTGCCTTCTGGCAAGAGTATGAGAATACAGTTGAGTTTAATTATGGAATATGGGAAGATGGCAAGCCCGGATTCAAATTCTTGAATACCGGATCCAGCCGAGTGAGAGGTCTTGATTTTTCTGTTGCCGGCAGCGGAAAAATATTTCATGTACTGGAACTTACAGTGATGGGTGGTTATACATATGCACTACCTCAAACCACCAATCCTGACCTGATCTATGCTACAGATGCGAGGCCTTTGCCACAGGGCGCTACAGAACTCTCCTATGTATCAACAAGTGTAGATACAACCGGTTACATACTGAAATATCGTTTTGAGCATACTGCGAAAGCCGATATAGAAATTACCTGGAGGGGGATTACCATCGGCGGTGACTTCAGGTATTACAGCTTCATGAGAAATATTGATCAGACTTTTTATGATTTGGAGGAAAATCCGCTTCCTTATTTGCCGAAGGGAATAAAATCATACCGTGGACAAAACAACCATGGAACATGGCTCTACGATGCACGCATCAGAGTCGCGCTGAATAAAATTTTTTCCGCTTCTGTTATTGTGAATAATGCCGATAACAAAACGTATTCATTGCGTCCGCTTAAAATTGAATCTCCGAGGACGGTATCGGTGATGCTGCTGGCTAAATTCTAGGGGTACTAAGTACCAATCTTTACGAATGTACGAAATACGGGGTACGAATAATCAATTGATACGAATTTACGAAATACGAATAGCGACCTTGCCTACCGGCAGGTTGCTGTCGGGAAGAATCGCGATTACAGATTTCATAGTGTTACAATACTGTCCGACAAAAATAA
>JBBRAY010000089.1:0-8771 GCA_038206355.1 Bacteroidia bacterium | reverse complement strand
CTTCGCGGCTTTGCCGCGAAGCCCAACCCCCTCCTTGATATTTACTCTCCAAAAGTCCTATCATTCAGAGCGCAGCGAGGAATCTCATTAAATTTAGTCGGACAGTAAAATATTTTTTTATAAAAATTGCCATTTACCTTTTTCAATCAAAGACGTCATTTTGAGTCTTTTAACTGATATAAGTTTGCATCCTTTGATTTAACTCCTACCGGCTCTTGGTAAAGTTTTCGATTTGAATGAAAAATCTATTCGTGATTGACATACATTAGCAATTCAAAAAATGATTGATGATTTAACCGGAAAAAGATGAATATTAAAGTAATTATTTCAGGACTGATATTGACAATATTAAATGTCAATTCTTACGCTCAGGAATACGAAACCTGCGGCTACAGTGGTGAAGAGGCATGGGCAGGTGATACTGCTGCCATCACTGCTTTTCTGATTTCATGCGGAAGAATTGATACGACCAACTATGATGAAAACGGGAAACAAACATCAGGAAAACCGCATCACCAGAAGATCGTGATGAAACTGAACAGCGGCAAAGAACTGCACAACGACAGTATTTATTTTATTGCTGAATTGATGCCTGCGTTTATTGATGGCGACGAAGGACTTCTGAAATTCATGAAAGAACATATTCGTTATCCGGCAAATGCACGTGCTGCCAGAACAGAGGGTACGGTTGTCGTTTCATTTATCGTTGACCGCCATGGGGCACTCACCAATATCAAAATAATAAGAGGAATTGGAAATGGCTGTGAAGAAGAAGCCGTGAGAATGATAAAAACAATGCCGGCCTGGAATCCCGGAAAAGTAAAAAATAAATCAGTCCGGGTTCAAATCAACCTTCCTGTAAAATTCTATATCTCCGGATGACACTAACCGATACAAATAATTTTAACCCGTAAAATATATAATCTAATTTATTAGCTATGAACAAACACTTACTCGCATTCGCATTGCTATTTAGCATCATTACAACATCAAATGCCCAGCAGATTTATAAAGGCGGTGGCACATCGAACAGTACATTCCTTCTCGGTTATATGAGCTATGCCAGAAAAAGTCAGTGTATCTTTCTTCCATCTGATCTTACCAATGCGCAATCGGGAACGATCAACAGGCTGTATTATAAATACGGATCAACCAATAATACATCTCCTCAGGTACTCACCAACTTTAACATAATGATTGGACAAACAACGGCTACCGGTTTTACTGGAAATTATAATTTTTTTACCGGACTAACTCCAGTTATGTCAGCATCAGAGTATACCATACCCGGTGGGACTACCGGTACATGGTTTCCGATTGATCTGGATGTGGCCTTCAATTACGATGTTACGCAAACACTGATCATTCAGTTGGCTTTTGATTCGAGTTTAATACAAAGCTGGGGAACGTATGGAACCAGCAATACTCCTGTCAAAAAAATAATTTCACCTGACGTAAATGCAATTACCGGCGACGGAAGCAGTGGCACATGGCAAGACATGGGATTTGACCTGGGACCTGTCGGAATTAATCTTCCTTCTTCCGCAAAATTGAATTTATCCATTTATCCAAGTCCGGCAGATGCTGTCTTTCAACTTCAGTTTCAAAACGCTGCGAACAGTGCTATGGAAATGCAAATGTCAGACATCTCCGGCAGAATTATAAAGCAGCAGGTTGTATTTTCAGGAATACAAAACAGGATTGATATTGGTGACGTTGATGCAGGTGTATATATCGTTTCAATAAAAAATGAAGGCAACTTCTCCTCCGGGAAAATAATTATTGAATAGTTGATGTAAGGAGGCTATTTCCTATTCACCCATCGGATAACCTTTATCAATCCAATCTGCTTTCAGGTTTTTTGAAAGATTGAGTAACTTGTGATTGGTGAATTTCATTTCATTGAGAAGGCTGAAAGCAGGTCTGATATTGGGACATGGATCAAACGGACAGCAGCCGCAGTAAATTACAATGGCTTTATCCTTTGGTATATTGCTCAGTTCCTTTCTCAGTTTGTCAATATTCTCTTTTTCCTTTCCGGGTCCGATATCAATAGAATTTTTTATCAATCCGGCGGGGCCAATGCTGATGATCAGTGGTTGATTTGCTGATGAGTCATTTATCAAAGCTGCGAGTTCGGCCGGTTGCATCAACTGATTTTCGGTCCAGGGATTTTCCTTTTGTACGGCAGAAGCGCAAGCTGCGATTATGAAAACGAGCGATAACAATATTTTATATTTCATATTTTTTTTTTGCAAAGATCACAATAGATACGGTTGGAAAATGAAAAACCTCACACAATTATATTGCATGAGGTTTTCAGATTAAAATGTGCTACTCAAATTACCTTGAAATCACGAGTTTTTTTACTACCGGTGTCTGATTGGTCATAATCTGAACCATATAAACACCATTGGCAATTCCCTTCAGGTCTACGTTTATTTTTTGGTTTTCCAATAATGGCATTTCAACAGACATTACGATTTCACCGAGCTGATTCATGATGTTCAATTTTTTTACCGCCAGCATTGGATTTTTAACGATTACTTCAAATTCATCCGCAGCAGGATTTGGAAACAGTGTGAATGAATTGCTAATAGCTTCCTGATCAGTAATACCAACCCATCCGCTTGTACGCCACAATCCCCTGCCAAATGTTCCAGCCCAAATCTGATTGGCGGGATTGGTATAATAAATTTCAAGATCTGTTACAGGAACGGTCGGCAGATTTGTGTTATAGGGAACCCAGTCTGACAAGTAATCATTGATGTACCAAACTCCCAGATCAGTACCTATATATACAACTGAGGTCCCTTTTTCCTGAACGATGCAGTTAACCGGAACATTTGGAAGGCTTCCGGAAATATTAGTCCAGTTATTACCATCGTCTGCAGACATGTATACCTTTTGACCTGAAACGTATCCGGAAAGTGTTACATATATAATCTGCGGATAGTCGGAATGATGGGTTACATTGGAAATATAAGTTCCCGGCTGCGTAAATGTAACCAAGCCCCAGGAATTACCGCCATCGTTTGTCATGAATAAAGAATCAAAAGTTGCCGCTGCAATGAACTGTGAATTGGATTCAGCGACGGCCAGGTGCCTGAATGGACGTCCGGTAAAGACATTCGAAATTGCCTGCCAGCTATCACCTCTGTTGTTAGATTTGTAAACTTTATCAAGTGCGGCATAAATAGTTTGGGGGTTATTCCGATCAAGACGAATCGGGGTTAGCCACGATCCTGAAGGTTGTCCGGGAATATTTGCAGAAATGCTGGTCATACTAGCCCATGCATCGGTTGTCCTTGATATTCCGCCGTTCGGATAAGTACTGTATTGAATGTTTGCGTTCAGATAATCAATTGCACAATCCAGTCCATCTCCCCCACTTCTTGTATCTATCCATGAACCATTAGCAAAGACTTTATTACCATTATCCTGTAACCCGCAAATGACTACATCAGATTGAGATTGAGCAACAGAAATTCTATACATCTGACTATTCTGAATGCCATTAGATGCGACTGACCAAGTGTTGCCTCCATTTGTTGTTTTATATAGTCCACCATCATTACACTGATAGATGGTAGAAGAATTCTGTGGGTGGAAAGCTATAAAATGTTTGTCTGCATGAACGACAGGTACATTGGGAGGGTTTTGTTCATCGAACCAGTAGTTTGCAAGAGACCAGTTACCGCCGCCATCAGTTGTATTCCATGCGTTAACAGCTCCTATCCAGATGTTATACGGATCAGAAGGACTGATTGCATAAGCAAGATCATAATTGCCCTGACCATCGCAGCCACTTGCGTTTACATCGCCGCAGAGCAAGTTATTGTTGCAACTGCCGGTAAAATATTCATAGAAATTTTGCCCTGCATCGTCAGAATAGTACAACCCCAACAACCCGGATTGTTGGTTGGCAACAACACAATCAACAAGATCGGGTGCGGCAGGAGTAACTGCCATATTGATACGGGTAGCACCGGTGATAAATGATGCCTGATTATAATTGATCCCTCCGTCATAAGAAACGTATATCTGCGCATCTCCCCCACTGGTATATGTGTAGGTCGCTGCATATACTGTATTGGGGTCTCCCGGCCGGAACTCGAGGTCATTTACATTTGCTCCGCTTGCAACTTGTGTCCATGATGCTCCACCATTGGTGGTCCTGTAAATGCCATCAGATGCCCCAAGGATCAGGGTTTGAGGATTATTCGGATTGATGAGAAGGCGGTGTGTGACCTTTTGGTCCTGCACAGTCCAGGTTAATCCTGTTGTGCTCCATGTACTGCCGCCATCGGTTGATTTAAGAACTCCTACACTTTTGCTGTCACCGCTGCCATAGATACCGCCAACAAAACCGGCCAAACTTCCGCCCTCTCCATCACCTGTAGCAATATAAATAGTATTTGGATTGTTAGGGTCAACAGCAATATCAGTCACTCCCAATACCACTCCAATTATTGTAGAAACTGTCCACGATGAACCGCCATTAATTGATTTCCAGAGCCCTCCGGCAGCAGTACCCACCCAAATGATGCTTGAATTGGTTGGATGAAAGGCAATACAATTAATACGGCCTACTCCATAATATCCACCGGGTGTATTGTCGGGACCTTTTGCAATCCAATTGGCTACCATCACTTCATTCTGATCAGATTCCTTCATAGAGGATAATCTATCATTATATGCTTTCCACTCATTTATATTCACAAGAGGCGATACAAATTCTCCCGTTGCAGATATCCGCGTCTCCCAATAATATTCCCATCTTTTAAATTTTTCATACGCACCATCAGCAAACTTTCCATTGGACTCCTCATCTGCGTCGTGCATTTTTTCAGGATGTGTTATGAAGTAATTGTTCATAGCATCCCGCATTTCATAAAAATTTGCTTTCTTTTTTGTGTCAGTGCCACTACCCGGCTGCAAAGTTGATTGCGCTTGTGCTCCCGCAAATGCAAAGAGTAGAAATGAGGTGATGTAAGTAATTGTTTTCTTCATAGCTATTGATTATTAATATTAATTTTATTGTCCGTGTATTGCTGGTTTATTTTTGATGGATTTTATTTCAAAATAATTTGTGCTGCCATTATTTAAGTGATAGCTGAGAAGCGCAGCGCCGGTATAGGAAACAGGAGCAGCATTATTATCCGGTTTCAAATTATCAGAAAAAGAGACGCGCACGGTAACTGTGTCGTTTTTTGCAATTGTAACCGGGCGGTTGCTGATAACCCCGGAAGTATTTGCAAGATAAACTTTAAACGAGTTTTTGCCAATCCATGCAGAATCAAATCCAATTTTTTCGTCAGTCAGTACAACGAATTCAAAACCATATTCGGTGCTGCCACCGGCTGTTACGATACCGGGAATTTTTTTCTGCGACCATGCCGTTAATAATTCAAACGGAGCTTTGCTGACTTCGCTTGCTGACTTCTCGTCCGACTTTTCTTCGGAATCCGATATTCCAGTGTTTTTATCGACAACCTTTTCATGCCGGGAATCCATTATGTTATCAGTAGCAGGTTTTACTTTACACGATCCGGTTAAAAATAGAAAAAAAACAAAAACTAAGAGTAAAGCTGAATTATATACAGAACATGCTTGTTGTTTAATTCTAATAACAGAAAATGCATATTTAGATGGTAAAGTCATACCCGGATTAGATTAATAAAAAAAGTGTAATTGCCTTGAGAATGTAAATATCCAAATTATTCTTTTAATATCAAAGCATTGGAAAGAAAAATAATATTGATTTTTCAGCCTCATTATCAACTGAAAGAAAAAAAATATATTCGCTGAAGTCCTTATTCTGAAAGGGTTTTGGGGCGAACGGGGTGAATTCAGTGTTAAAAAAATTCTGAAAAAAAAATTATAATTTTCCGGCGAGGGATAAAATATTATGTACAAAACTTTTCCAGCTAAAGTGTTCTTTTTCGATGGCGGCGTTTGCACTAAATTCATTTTCCTTGTCTTCTAAATAAAAATCTGATATTCGCCTTGCTATTGCATTGGCATTCACATCAACCACAAATCCAACCTTTTCATCAGGAACAATTTCTGATAATCCCCCGACATTGGTAACGATCATCGGGCGCTCAAAGTGATACGCGATTTGTGTAATACCACTCTGTGTAGCACTTCGATAGGGCTGCACAATAAGATCCGCTGCGCAAAAGAAATTCCTGACATCTTCCTTTGCAATATAAGATGAATGTAGCATTACATTTCCGGAGATGTTGAGATCAGAAATCAATTTGGTATAAACTTCCTCATCGCCATAAAATTCGCCGGCAACAAGGAGTTTCAGATTCAGCGAACGCACCTGATCATCGGCCATTGCATGAAGCAATAAATCCAATCCCTTGTACGGACGGATAAACCCGAAAAATAAAATCACCTTTTCCCCCATTAGGAGTCCCAACTTCTCTCTTGCTTCACTTTTAGAAATTTTTTCTCCGAAGATATCATAAACAGGATGCGGAGAAAATGCAACCGGTTGAGATTTTGTGAATTGTTTCAGGTCGTTCACCACGGTATTGCTCATGGCAACAAAGGCATCACAACTATTTACAAAATACGATGTCAACGCCTTGTCCCCTGCTCTCTTTTCATGAGGTATTACATTGTCGGTGATGGCAATTACTTTTATTCCTGCCTTTCTCACGCTTCTTGCAATAGTAGAAAGTGCCGGCGACATAAACGGAAGCCAGTAGCGGATGACAATAAAATCAGGGCGTTCTTTTTTAATTAATGAGGCCGTCTTTAACCATGAAAAAGGATTGACAGAACTGATGAGTGAACGGATCTTTATTCCTGTAGGTGGAGGCCCGTCAGTATTTTGTGACTTGCCGGGAAATAAAATTTTCGGATACTGTAAATAAAATGAGATGACAGAGGTTTCAATTCCCTGCGCTGTCATTGACTTACACAGTGCTTCATTAAAATCAGCGATCCCGCCACGCAATGGATATGCAGGTCCGATGATGATGCAGGATTGGCGATTACCGGAAGTTGGCTGCGACTGACTCAAATCAAATTTATGGTAAATTAATGTTTACGCCTCATTCAACCGTTTCGAAATCTCGTAATGATTTTTATCGTTGGAATTGCGTGAAATAAGTTCTCCCAGAAATCCCGCAAGGAACATTTGCGAACCGATAATCATACATGCGAGAGAAATATAAAATGATGGCCTGTCGGTAATAAGTCGTGCAAACTGATTTGAATAAACGGCCCAGAGTTTTGTGACACCGAGATATCCTGCTGCAAGAAAGCCGAAGAAAAAAACAATGCTTCCGATGAAACCGAATAGATGCATGGGGCGTTTTCCGAACTTAGAAACAAACATGATGGATAGTAAATCAAGAAAACCGTTGATGAAGCGTTCCAGTCCGAATTTGGTTACGCCGTATTTTCTTGCCCGGTGCTCCACTGATTTCTCCGTAATTTTAGAAAAGCCGTTCCACTTTGCTATCACAGGAATGTAGCGGTGCATCTCGCCATAAACTTCAATGCTTTTCACAACTTCTTTGCGGTAAGATTTCAGTCCGCAGTTAAAATCATGCAGTGTATATATGCCCGACATCTTCCTTGTTGTCCAGTTAAAAAATTTACTTGGAATCGTTTTCATAATCGGATCGTAGCGCTTCTTCTTCCAACCTGAAACGATGTCGTATTTCTCATCTACGATCATATTATACAGTGCAGGTATCTCATCAGGACTATCCTGCATGTCTGCATCCATCGTAATGACGACGTCACCCTGACATGCCTGAAACCCCACCTGAAGTGCGGCGCTCTTTCCGTAGTTTCTCCTGAAGCGGATTCCCCTGACGTTTTTATTTTCAGAAGCCAGCTTCTCTATTACATCCCATGAGTTATCCTTGCTGCCATCATCAATAAAAAAGATCTCATAGGAAAAATTATTTGCTGTGACTACACGTACAATCCAGTCGCACAGTTCGCCCAGCGATTCATCTTCATTATAAAGCGGGACGATGATAGAAAGATTCATAGGGGTACGAATAACGAAAGATTACGAAAGTACTAAGTACGAAAGAATACGAATTTACGAAAGTACGAATATCAGTCTCTAGGACTGGAAAGGTGTTGGTTCTTTTTTAGTGAAGATAGAAACGATGAGCGAGAAAATGAATGCCATAAAAATAGAACCGAGTATGGAGAAGACAAATAATATTCCGGGGTTCATAAATTTTTGAGTCCAGGTTATAGCCATATTGATTTGATCTTCAGTCATGGTACCTTTTTCAACCATATCCTGTTGCGCCTGCTCCACAATTTTTTGTGCCAGTCCGGGATCTATGACCGTAAACATTAATACCGTGAAGAATCCGGAAATAATACCGCCAAACAATCCGATTAAAGTACCTGTGCCGAGAGACTTACCATAAGAAATGAAGCCATCCAGGTCCTGGTCTCTGTAGCTTTTGATCCCGATATATAATACTGCTATAAGCACTACATAACCTATCCATTGCGGGCCTTTGTTGTCGATCGCAGCACCTGCAAAATAAAATATCAGGTAAATTATTGATGCCGTAATTCCATAAATGGCGCCATAATTCATTGCAATTTTCATTTGGGTTCGTTTTTCCATGGGAGTTTTGTTTGCGACAAATATACACGATTCAGTTATCTCACAAACTTATGCGAAGTGTATATTCTTAGCCATTACTGTCCGACTAAATTTAATGAGATTCCTCGCTGCGCTCTGAATGACAGGACTTTTGGAGAGTAAA
>JBBRAY010000088.1:0-9585 GCA_038206355.1 Bacteroidia bacterium | reverse complement strand
CGCCCATTGTCCAATATTCCTTACTGCTGCCTCCCGTAGGAGTCTGGTCCGTGTCTCAGTACCAGTGTGGGGGATCATCCTCTCAGATCCCCTACCGATCGTTGCCTTGGTGGGCCGTTACCCCGCCAACTAGCTAATCGGACGCATGCTCATCTATAACCCCCGGAGGTTTAACTTCATGGGGATGCCCCCTCAAAGTGTTATGCGGTATTAGCTCTTCTTTCGAAAAGTTATTCCACAGTTATAGGTAGATTGCATACGTGTTACGCACCCGTGCGCCGGTCGTCAGCGGTATTGCTACCCTGTTACCCCTCGACTTGCATGTATTAGGCCTGCCGCTAGCGTTAATCCTGAGCCAGGATCAAACTCTCCATAGTAAAGTTGATTTTTGACTTCCATTTTCGATTATCGTGAGATTCTCGAAAACTCAGTCCTAGCTCTGTAAGATTAATGTTACTCTAAATTTATCAATGAAATTGACAGAGATTTAGGGCTTGTTATTTCCTATCTAACTCTTCAAAGAACTTTCCAACTTTATTTCGATTCCGGCTCGCACCGGCATTCGTTTTATTTTTGGGGATGCAAAAGTAACAACTGTTTTGTTACGTACAACACTTTTTAAAAATATTTTTTCAATTTTTTTTTCTACTCATAAAAAAGGCCCTCATGGTACTCATACTGACCTTATTATCCTCCGAAATGATTTATTTGAATGAACTTTCTTTAAAAAGGGATGCAAATGTAATACTCGGATCGGTCCCTGCAAAACAATTTCTCGGATAGTTATTCACAATTTATTAAAATGTTGATTATTGTTCACTCCTCAACATATTGGAATTAGCTATTATTGATTTCCATCAATTTGTCTTTACCATCTTTTTAGTGGCTATGACTCTTTCGTCTGCAATAAGCGTATAAGTATAATTGCCGCTGCTTAGGTCTGCAGCGAAAACATTAATCTGCCCTGCGCCCTTTTCATTTATATCTACTATTTTTAAAATCATTCCTTTGCTATCATAGAAAAATATTTGTGCTTTCTTCACCTCCTCTGTAATAAAATAAGCAATAGTACATTGTTCCGCGAAGGGATTTGGTACGTTTTGCTGAAGGATGATTGATTTTGAATTTCTCAATTCTACATCAATGGATGAGGAGTTGCCTTGGCCGCCTACTTCACCTTCATCCTTAATACCATGTGAGTGACGGTTACCACCGCCATTTGCTGATCCTAGGTTAGCTATCTCCGCCTGCATGAATTCTATATCTTGCTGCTGTTGTTTTATTGCTGCAACTAGATAAGGAATCAATTCGGTATAATTAACAGCTTTAAAATTAAGAGCTGAAGAAGTTTCAAAACCAAAGAATCGAAACGTGCAGGGTGTACACTTTCTTTTACCAATTGAGGCAGCACACTTTTTAATTCCTGCGCAAGTAATCCAAAATGAGTATTAGCCTGCATCTGTATGGATTGGTTTTCATTTTGCTTGTAAGTATATGATTTGGGATTAAGCTGATTTAATACACTCATCGGATCCGTAATATCCTGCACATTTTCCTTAAATGAAGAGTCAGATAAAACCCAATAAGCTGTAGTAGTCCCCACATCTCCATTGAAATATCCTGCGTAGTTAGGAGTTGTAGGGGGTGCACAAGGCGCGCAAGGTGGAACCGGACAGGGCGGACATGCTAAGCCTAAGTCTCCATACACTCCATAATTAACAACGCCTCCCGTAGCTAACCCATACACTCCATAGTTTGTCGGGACGCCATGCCCGATCTGGGTTGCCTGAAAATATCCACCATAATTTTTCTTACCGGCTCCATAAGCCCAGCCGAATACTCCAAATGAATTTGCTGACGTACCACCTGCAAAAAATCTACCGCCGCTCCCTGACCCTGCTCCACTTGTACCAAGTTGTGTTGCTTGTCCAATTACTCCAATTATTAATCCACCCGATGCATAAGTATCTTCAGCTTTAAAATATCCGGATGTAGCATTGGCTGTAGCTGCATCCGTTCTCCTTTCAACATTTAATTCCACCTCGGCAAGGGGCGGAAAGGCGAGCAATCCTATTCCTGTACGGCCGTCTTTTAATACGGTCATTATATTATTTTCCAACCCTAAAATACCGGTTCCATTGCCTATTTCAAAAATAGGATCGTTTGCATTCCATGTGAGAGAACTGCATCCTACACATGGAAGGTTATATCTGCCAATCACCATTTCATCGTACGAATCCCCTCTTGTAAATTCTCCGAATGCAGATGAATTATCGGCATCTGCATTTGTTGATAATCCGGCAGCAAATGCCTGTTCACCAGTGGCAGAAGTATATTTGTTGATGGTGCATGAATAATTGCCCCATGCGTTATTTCCATATCCTAATCCAATAGAATAGTCGCCCATATTGGTATTATCCCATTCTCCCGACGCTGAGCCGCCGGCCCTGAATACTCCTCTTGAGGGGCACCAAAACATTCTGTTGTTTGTTAAACCATTCGGTACGGTGGCGCCTGAGCCCATAGTACCAACTGCGAGAATGCTGCCGTCCGGCGAGGGCGAAATTGCTGCCGGATCTCCAACACTGAGTTGGAAGATGGGAGTTGTTGTGCTGATACCAACATAACCCGGAGTTGTGCTGCCCATTACAGTTAAATAAGGCAAGACACTGCCTGCAGTGTAGAAATTGATATCGAGATTATCCTGCATGTTTATTTCTGCGTTGCCTGATGCATCCAGTCCCATTAGTAAACCATTAGTTGATGAACCATTGGTGAATCGCGAGTGCAAAGAATTAGCCCCAGGACTATAAAGATGTAATAAAGATAATGGAGATGTGGTACCAATGCCAACAAAACCATCCATTGATCCAGTACTTCCTATAATTGTCATCTTTGTTGTAGACGATCCGTGAGTTCCAGTACTATTTGTATTAAATGTAATATTTTTATTTGAAAATTGATTTTCAAGGGTGATATCCTGTACACCTGCCCCAACTGTCCCATCCCAACCAAGGACATTACTACCAGCGCCAGGCTGATTACTTGCAGCACCGCCTTGAGCATATAGATTGATATTTGAGGACATCAATGTCAAAATGATTATTATAATTAGAATTATTTTTTCCATGATATTTTTGATCTAAATTGTTAGAAATTATTTTGAAATGATGAATTTTCCTGTCTGGAAAACTTTATTCTCGCTTTGAAGTGAATAATAATAGGTACCTGAACTAATGCCCTCAGTATTTAACATAATTTCGTTTTTAACTCCCCATATTGGAGTTCTTTGTATTGTTCTGAGTTCGGTATCGAATATGATTAATTCATATTTTTCCCTGTTTCCAAGTGAGACAATACTAAAATTAACCCCAGATGAAGAAGGAACAGGAGAAACTTTTACAAAAGAATTGGATGAATTCAACACCTTAGCATCTACCGGCAATGTTCCACAGAGAGAATAGATGAAAAAATCCCCCCAGAAATTAAATAATGTCATTTTAGCTCCTTCGGATGTATTATTTATACCATGTACTTCAATACTACCGTTATTATAACCATATGCGTACGGAATTGTCACACTGTCTTTTTGGAATATTAGCGTTCCATCTGTTCGATATACTGCAAATCGTATAGTGTCCCGTGGATTATAAGCCATAATTGCATATTCTATATTAGTACTGTCACAGTCAAATAAAGAATTAGTAATATAACCTATTGCATAAACATGTCCTGAATCAGATGAGAACCCTAAAGGTATGTTCATTAAGAATGGCGAATGGTCGAGATTAAATAAACTGAAATTGTCGTTGTAATAGTTATATAGTACCCATTTGTAATTATTGTTTCCAAGGTCGGTAAGCCAAGGCGATTCAATACCGGGAGCAATAGTATATGTATGCTCATAAGTAATTTGTGCATTACTTTTTTTGGTATTTAGGAGTGAAAAAAATATAATTGAAACAACAGTAAAGTTTTTTTTCATAATTTTTAAATTTAGGATTGCCTTCACTTTGAAAGGAAGGGTAATTAAGAGTAAAGGTAATGAAAGGATAGAACAGGCATTTTTTATTTTAGGGGGTAATTAATTCGATGGATTATTTCACGTTTCCATGTTTTATACCAGTCTTGTATGAATTTTCCGAAAAAAATATGGTCCAGTTCAATTTCGAAAAATGATTTGTATTCGGGATAATGACGGAAAAAAAATACGCGACTTAAAAAAACTTCCACGGAATTCTTCAGGATAAAAGGGTCTCCTTTGCCGCCTTTAAAATCGCAAACGCATTTTCCCTGGATGTTGATTCCGCATATGTGCGTAACACAGGCTCTGTACCCGATGCACGGATGAGCAGCCACTCTGTATTGCTGTCGTCAAAAAAGTATTTGTAGCCGTCAAGGTCTTCTACCCGTTTCACTTTATACTTTCCAAATTCTTTGTAAACATTCGCTGCAGTATTCTTTACAATTTTATCCATGACGTCCTGCTTCAGGTGTAAATCATTTCTTTCAAAAGAAAATGTACCGACAATATCATACACTTCCTTGATGAGATCAGGCAATTTTTTTCCACTCTTCGCCATAAATTCCCAAATCACCAATCCCATCCAGATGCCATCGCGTTCGGGAATGTGACCTTTGATTGCAATTCCACCACTCTCTTCTCCGCCCAGCAACACATCTTCTTTGATCATGATTTCACAGATGTATTTGAAACCGATCTTCACCACTTCAACCGGCAAATTATAATGCGCACAAATTTTTTCTACTTTAGGTGTCGTGCTGAAAGCCGTACACACCTTGCCTTTCATGCCTTTGTATTTAACGAGGTAATGAATGAGCAGAAGAATGATGTGGTGCGAGTCAACAAAATTTCCGTTGCCATCGTACATGCCTATGCGATCGGCATCACCATCGGTAACCAATCCGCAATCAATATTTTTGCGGGCTTTAATAAGTTCCCGAAATTCATTCAAATTTTTATCAATCGGCTCAGGCGCCTGACCCATAAAGCCGGGATTGTAGTCGCAATGCAACAATGTAATATCCGGAAAAAGTCGTTTGATTACATTCATGCCTGAACCATACATGGCATCATACGCCAGATTCAATCCTGAATTTCTGATGGCGTCAAGGTCAAAATTTTTCACAACATGACTGATGTAATCGTCTTCAAGATTGACGTATTCAATGCGTCCTTCCTTTACATAATCAGCAACAGATTTTTTTTCAAGATCAGCAGATGACTTTGCGGGAATGAGTTCTTCTATCTCTGTAACTTTCGATGGCGTGAGCGGACCACCATAACTGCCCTTTAATTTGAAACCATTGTATGCCGGCGGATTGTGGCTGGCCGTGATGATAATTCCCAAATCTGTTTTGTATTGCACTGCTGCCAAAGAAATCATGGGCGTTGAAACAAATCCTTTAGCAAGGAAAACTTTGATTCCATTTTGTGCGAGCACTTTGGCAACAGTCTCAGCAAACATTTCACCGCCGAAGCGACAATCGTGGCCTACTACCACAGAAGATTTTTTTTGAATGTTCAGCAGCCATTGCGCCGTTCCTTCTGAAACACGGGCTACATTTTCAACTGTAAATTCTTTTGCGATAATGGCCCGCCAGCCGTCAGTTCCAAACTTTATTTTCATGATACTAAATACGAATATTTACGAATTTACAAATCTGCAATGCGATCTCATTTCACTGGTACCTCGCCCACTCGATTAGATGAGACCAGCGTAACTCGGTAATGCCACTCAGGTATGCAGCCGCTTTTTCGGGTACGATATCCTGACTGTTAATTTTAAGGATGCGAAAGTAAAATTCTTTTTCTTTTAAAAAATCGTTGACAGACATAAAGTTGACCAGGAAATCCATCAGTTGTATTTCATCAACGGCAAGCATATTCAACTCGCGGTCATTGGCAAATATTTTCATACTGTATATCGAGTAACTGATATCGCTGCCATTCTTCACCCAGTATTCCTCCATTTCCACTTTGTTCACGTGAACAGTATAATTCAACGGATCGGTGGTGAGCTGATCTCCGCCAATGTTCAGAAAGAACTCCGGCGTTTCGACCAGGTATTTTTCAAGTGCTGAAAGAAATTTTCTGGTCTCTACAAACCGCGGAGCCATTGACTGAACACTGTCTTCAATGACGTATTTAATAATTTTACAATCATCCCTTTCACTCCATTTTTTTTTCGGCAGCAAAGGCCTTATTTCATTTTTGATGGCAACCGCTTCCTGCACGCTTTCCATTCTTTTTCCGTTGTACTGAACGATGTTGTAATTGTATAATTTCTGTTTCAATGCATCGTCGTATGTCATGCTGCAATTGCCATCGGCATTGGAAGGAACGAGTGTAAATTTAAAAATGCTGTCGAGGTCGGAATAGTCCACGTAGCCATACGCCACTTCCTCGCCATTCGGTTTTTTCGAAGAGAAATAAAAACCCAGTGTTTGAACATCAAGAGACTTCCTGTCTTTTTCCCAGTTCTCATAAATGAAAAGCTGGTTGGTTACTTTGAAGGATGATTGCGCATACTTTTCAATCTGCATCAGCGTTTTCGCTTCAATGAGGTCTTCTTTTTTTGGTGAATCCCAGAGTTTCACTTTGTTCTCCATGATCTGACCATACACAAATTCCGGAAGAGATTGTACGAGGTTGAATCCTAAAGAATCGGCCTGGTCGTAAGCGCTGACAAAAACGAGGACAGGAATTTTCTCTGCCAGAATACTTTTCGAAAACAAAAAAAGAAGCAAAAATATTTTCTTCATTTCATCCGCAATTTAGGATTTGATTCCCCGCCGGTCAAGTGCTTTTTGAAAACGCCTGGCATTGGCGAGGTGTTGTGAGTAAGTAGATGCAAAAGCATGATGTCCGCTGAAATCTTCTTTCGCACAGAAATAAAAATAATTATGACGTCTGTAATTCAATACGGAGTCAACACTTGTTTTGGTTGGAAGACAAATGGGGCCCGGAGGTAAACCGGTGTACATATATGTATTGTAACGCGAGTCAATTGATTTAAAAGCGTTGAGCACACGCCTGATGGTAAAATCTCCGAGTGCATATACAAGCGTCGGATCAGCTTCCAGTTTCATTCCTTTTTGAATGCGGTTCATATAAACGCCTGCAATGATACTTTTCTCATCGTTCATGTTGGTCTCCTGCTGAACGATGGATGCAAGTATGGAAACCTCTACGGGTTTCAATTTTATTGAGAGCGCTTTGTCTAATCTTTCTTCATTCCAGAATTTATCGTGCTCCTTCGACATCTTTTCCATGAACTGCCCTGCACTGGTATTCCAATACATCTCATAGGTATCAGGAATGAACATAGCCAGAACATTTTCAGCGTTGAATCCGAACTTGCCGAGATAATCATCGTCATTCATGAGGTTAACCATCGCATACGACTTTGCTTCAAGCTGTAAGCTGATGCGCTCGGCCAGTTGCTCCTTCGTCCTGATGTTATTGAAAACCACTTTTACGGGCGTCTGCTTTCCTGACCTCAGCATGCTGACCAGTTCCTTATTATTCATGTCAGGTTTAATAAGGTAGCGGCCCGGCTTGATACTTTCCATGTACTTCATCTGCCGGGCAGTCCATTCAAAAGATTTTTCGTTGATCAGGAGATTTTTCCCACTGAGTTCATTCACTACATCGGAAAAGGTAGCGCCTGTTTTTATAAAAACGTATTCCTGTTTTTTGGATACGGATACATTGGGTTCATAGAGTTCCCGGTATATATAATATCCTCCGCAGGCGACAACGACTGCTAGTACTCCAACAAAAATCCACATGATGCGCCTGATTGCGCGAAGCCTCTTCTTTGACATATCCGATGCAAGTTTACAAATTGATGGCGGTATTTATTATATAGAATTGAATTTGTTTTAATCATGGTAGATTGTAACAGGATGTTGTTGTTCGGCCTGGTATTTTTTTTAAAAACAAATTGCCACTGATACATGAATAAAGACAAAAAGAAAAGGGCCGCTGAAATTGAACGCTGATGGATAATGTTTATTATGGTTTGTTATGATTTCATGAGCGTAAATCATAACCATCTCTCCGAAACTTTGGGGCCATTCTTCCGCTATTATGAATTGAACGCTGATGGATTATGTTTATTATGGCCTGTTATTATTTTATCAGCCCTTATCATAACCATCATAAAAAATTAGCGTTCCGACTGATCGGGACGGCTGCTATTTTCAATAATCGCAGAAATCACACTGAAGGCTTCTGAAATCATAGTCTCATTAATCCTTAACACAAATTTTACATTGCTGTAATCATGTGATCAATTGACTTCCCGATATTCGCATAAATTTAAAAACATGAATAAGCCTTTAAAAGTACTTGTGGTTGATGATGAACCGGATATTGTTGAAATACTTTCCTATAACCTGACCAAAGAAAATTTCGAAGTGAGTAAGGCGACAAACGGATATGAAGCCGTTTCATTTGCATTAAAAATTCAGCCTGACCTGATCATAATGGATGTGCGGATGCCGGAGATGAATGGCATAGAGGCCTGCAGGCTGATCAAACAGAATGAACACATGAAAGACATCCCCGTACTTTTTCTCACAGCGGATTCTGACGAATACATTTCATTAAGTGCCAACGAAGCCGGGGGCGATCATTTTGTTACAAAGCCAATACGTCCGGCTATACTCATGGGAATGATTAAGGAATTAATAAAAGATTAAAAAAAATATCCTTCCGGATATAAGATGCTGCAAGAATCATTTGTTACGAATTTACTAAATTTTATGGCAGACAAAACATTGTGCGCCGGGAGGGTAATTCAAAAATCTATATCAATTCGTTTTGTGAATAGAGACGTTTTTTATTTGGAGCCAATGGGTGGATACTATTATTTGTGCCGGCAGGTGTTGTGTGGAAGCTTATGCGTGGTTCACCAGTCATTTATGTTCCAATAAGTGTAATAGGGATGTGCAACGTGCACCAACAGCCGGGATGATTTCGTTTTTTATTTGGAGACAATGGGTAGGTTAATTCTTCCATACTTTTTTTAGAAAAAAGTATTGCAAAAAATCGCACGTTGCAAGGCAATTTTTCCCTCATCGTACCTCAGAGAGAAAACCGCGGCTATAAAAAACGCAAATGCGCAAAGCTCCCCTTCGTTTTTTCTACCGCTATTGCTGTGCAACGCGCACAAACAGCCGGAATGTTCTCGTTTTTGATTTGGAGCCGATGGGTGGATATTTCTTTCATACTTTTTTTAGAAAAAAGTATTGCAAAAAATCGCACGTTGCAAGGCAATTTTTCACTCTTCGTACCTCAGAGAGAAAACCGCGGCTATAAAAAACTCAAATGCGCAAGGCCCTGCTCCGTTTTTTCTACCGCTATTGCTGTGCAACGTGCACAAACAGCCGGGATGTTTTCGTTTTTATTTTGGAGACAATGGGTGGGTACTCTTAATTTGATTCTGCTTTTAGCTGAAGGGATGCGGTGATGATCCCAATTATTGGTTTTCTTTCTTCCGTACTTTTTTTAGAAAAAAGTACTGCAAAAAATCGCACGTTGCAAGGCAATTTTTC
>JBBRAY010000087.1:0-9904 GCA_038206355.1 Bacteroidia bacterium | reverse complement strand
TAAGGTTTCCTGCAATCACACCCGGCTGCGTAACTTTTGCGCGCACCCATGTGCAGATGGTATTGCTTTGTCCGCAAGCATTTCCTGCAAAGCTGCAGATGCTATATCCTGAGTTTCCTGCAGGAGGAGGCGTAGCAAAAGACACCGTTACACTTGGAGAACTGGTTACATAAGGACCCGGATTGCCGTTAAACAATGCACCGGAAGTTCCATTCCATGAATAATAGCTTGCACCTACAACTGCATTGGTTGAGAATACACTGCTGCTGCCGTTACATCCTGAGGCTGCTGCAGCAGTAAAGTGACTTGTTCCTGAAGGAGGAGCAGCGCTCACCGTAATATCTACCGATGCACAGGTAGTCGGGCCACAAGGACCTTCTGACCTTACTGTATAATGATGCAGTCCGGTAGTAGTAGGCGTAATCGTAACCGAAGAGCCAGTACCTCTTGCAATACCTGTTCCGCAGGCACCTGTACCTTCATACCAGTACCAGTCGGCATTGTCCCCAAGGAATCCTCCGTCAACAGACAAAGTCACGCTTGAGCCAATGCAGATGTTGTTGAATCTGTCAGCAGGAACATCTGTAAGAACACCTGTGGCAGCATCTGATCCAAGAATTGTATTGACGACTACAGTATTACTCACTGAATAACATCCTGCAGGGTCGGTATAAGTTACGTTGAAGAAATCACTGTAATCAACAAGGATACTTGGCGTTGATTCTGAAGTACTCCAGAGAAGATCAGTGCTATAGTTAGTACATGAGAGCGTTGTGGAGCCATAAGTTGCTCCGCCATCATATGAACATAGATTTACAGGACCGGCTGGTGTTATGATCGGATTAGCAGGCGCTGCACTTTCGGTGATTAATACGTTATCAGTATTTATACAGCCATTGGCATCCGTACCGGTTACTATGAATGTACCACTGGAAACAACTGTAATCAAATCAGTTGTTTCAGTAGTGCTCCAGGAGTAGTCTACTGCACCTGTTGCCTGAAGATCGGCAGAGGTTTGACCGGTACAAAGGTTATTGCTTCCAATTACAGTGATATCCACAGGTGGTAAAGCATAAATACCAACGATTGTAGACGAAGTATTGCTGCAATTATTAGCATCAGTCACAGTAAGGGTATAGGTGCCGTTAATAGAACTTGTAGCTGAAGCAATTGTCGGATTTGGTGATGCTTGGTTTCCACCATTGATTCCTGCTCCGCTCCATAGATAAGTAAGGGCAGTTGGAGCATTTGAAGTTAAATGAAGGTCAGCAGTACCTGAACAGAATGGTGCATCATTATTTGTGCTAACTGATGGAAGCGGATTAACCGTTACAACAGTTGATACTGTGTATGGGAATCCGAAGATCACCATATCACAAGTATAGGTACCTGCTTCAAGTGAGGTAACTCCCGTCCTCGTAGCAATCTGCGTAAATGCTGTATAACCACCGGGTCCTGTCCAGCTATAACTTGTGGCACCGGCCGGTGATGCTGTTAATGTCAAATCATCTCCCTCACAAGGTGTATTGCTGCTTGCTGAGGTTGCAGGTGGGTTAATGAACAGATTGTAGTCTTCTGTCTCACCACTATTAGCTGCAGTGCAGGATCCTGTTGGCTGTGCATTTCCTGAGCGGATTCTCATTTTATGCAATCCCGGTGCAGATGTATTTGGAATAACAATATTTCCGGTATAAGTATTAATTGCGGTTGAGGTAGTTGGATTTAAAGGGTCCAGCCATTCACCTGCATCATCAAAACTTCCATTGTCGTTGTAATCAATCCAGATCCCAAACCATTGTAGAAACGCACCGGATGGAGGAGTACTTATTGAGAATGGATAGCTTAGACCAAGATCAACTGTAGCAGTTGCATTTGGGAAATAACTATAGAAAGGAGAAGTGTAAGGGACATTTGAATAGCATCCAGACGTATTATTGATTCCCGCAAAAGTGAAATTATTAATATACAGACCTAATGCACAGCCATCACTTCCATGTACAGGATTGGTGCAATAACAAACTGTTGAATGGGATACCTGAACAGGTGTCGAAGTTCCTGTATTTCCACTGCATGTTACTTCACAACGATACCAGGTGGTAGCTGATTGGGTAGCGCTCTCAGTAGAGTTTGTACCCAGGTTCACAGGAGTTGTAAATAATGCATCAACAGATGATTGCCACTGGTAAGTAACGCCTGTACCTGAAGTTGCATTTTGCAGGCTTAAGCTGATAGAAGTTGAACTGCATGCCAATGGTGTTGATGCAAGTGTTTGACCGGGTGTTGGAGTTCCTGTGCAAGGAGGAGGTCCGCTGATTGTTACCTGGTAGTCTTCAACTTCACCAAAATATCCGTCATCAGAACATGAGTTTGCATCAATATTTGTTGACAGTGGGTTGGTGGAACGTACACGCAACCTGTGCGTACCCAGTGGGGCTGAAGGAGAAATTGAAATATTTCCACTTGCTGTATTCGAGCCAGTGCTGATAGGGCCGGAATTGAAAACCATTTCTCCGGCATCATCGAAACTTGCGTTATCATTAAAGTCAATATACATTTTAAAGCGCTGGAAAGATGAACCTGCTGCAGGAGCAGAAATTGTTACCGGGTATGTTACTGTTTGGCTAACATTGGCGATTTGTCCCGAGAAGAACTGGTAATTTGGAGTGGTAGAACCGCAGCCGGTTGTATTATTAATTCCGGCAAAGGTCACCTGTCCGATATAATCATTGGCTGTTGTTCCTGTACAACCTACTGAACTATAAACTGGCATTGTACAAATGCAATTAGCATACGTATTGTTATTCATCTGTAACGCTATTGAATTCGACGACTGCCCGCTATTGGAACAGGTAACAATACAGTGATACCAGGTGGCAACCTGTTGTGATGTTACCAGCGACGCACTTGTAGCTCCTGCAATATTTGTATAGGTGATATTGTCAGGTGATGATTGCCACTGGTAAGTTAAACCAAGTGCAGCGCCATTTCCTGTCAGGTACAATGTGAATGGAACGCTTGGACATGCAAGCGCACTAAAGGAAGCAGTCGTTCCGGCTACTGGTGTACCTGAACAAGGTACAACAACGTTTAGGGTATAGTCTTCCTGTTCACTTGGGTTCGCATAGTTCGTACAAACGCTTGCCTGTCCAGGGTCAGTAGAAAAATTAGAACGAATACGCATTCTGTGCGCTCCCGGTGTTGCACTTACAGGTACGTTAAGCGTACCTGAATTGCTTTGTTGGCCGGAACCGGCACCTCCTGTAAGGAAAATTGCCATGTATTCTCCCGGATCAAGGAATGAATTATTGTTATTCCAGTCGACCCATACGCCAAAAACGCAGGCGTTATTTACGAATGTACTTCTGCCTACTGTCATTGTATAGGATAAGCCCTGTTCAACGTTACCACTAACGTAATCAAAGTTGCTATACATATATGGTAATGATCCGCCACAGGATGTTGAATTGTTGATGCCTGCTACGATAACGCTTTCAATATCCAAACCATAAGTGCAACCCGCTAAAGCAGTGGTGCCCAGGCAATAACATGCAACTGCACTGGTGTTGATTTGTAAGCCAGCTGATGTAGAAGAGAAACCAGAGTTTGTACAAGTAACGGTACAGTGAAACCATGTCGCTGATGTGATGCTGGTTGTATGCGTAGCATTTGTTGCACCTCCTATTGGTGTATATGTGATATTATCAGGCGAGTCCTCCCACTGGTATGTCAAGCCGGTACCAACTGAAGTTCCATTCAGAGACAAAATAAAACTAGCACCTGGGCAAACAGCTCCGTAAGCAGTGTTCACATTTGAAACAACATTACCAGCAGTAGGTGTTCCACTACAAGGTACAGGTGCAGCAAGTGTGATACAATAATCTTCAGTTTCACCAAAAGGATCTGAAGAAGCACCACATGGCGTATTGCCTACAACCACGTCATTTCCTCCGATTACACGCATGCGATGTACGCCTGTTGATGCAGTGCCGGGAACAGTAAATGAAAAGGAGGTAGTACCACCACCGCCTGGAGAAACGGCGCTTGCGGCAATAAATTCTCCGGCATCTGTAAATACACCATTGTTGTTGTAATCAATCCAGAAGGCACTAAATTGATTTGGATCAGTTCCAAATGTAATTTCCAGTGTATAAGTATTACCGATTGTCAAAGAACCGGTTTGAGAACCACCACCATTGTAAAACTGATAGGATCCTGCACTGCAGGCCGAAGTATTATCAAGTGTGGTGCCGACAACCCTTACCCTTGTTATTGCATCTGTTCCGCAACCGCTAGTATGAGTAGAAGCGCAATATGCAAGACATGCGCATAGATCTGTATTCAATCCAATTGATATATCATTTGATTGGCCGCTACTAGGCCCAGTTGAACAGGTTACTAAACAATGATAGCTTGTGGCGGCTACCTGAGACGTAGTAAGTGTGGCATTGGTAGCGCCTCCAATTGGCACAAAGCCACCGCCATTGTCAGATTCCCATTGATAAGTAACTCCTGTTCCTGAAGTAAAATTCTGAAGCGATAAAGTAAAATTTGCACCGGAACATGCAAATGAGCCAGAAGAAGAAATAGTATTTCCCGGAGCTGGTGTGCCTGTACATGGAACAAGCGGCGGGCCAAAACGTGTTTCAGGACGGAAACTTGAGGCCGCTGTTGTTACTGCGGGAGTACCCGGACATACAGCAGTTGTTTGTGCTCCCGATAAACCACTTACAAGTCCTGTAGAATTACAGGACGTAACTGTTGCCACATTGGTACCTGCAAAACAACCCCAGTCAAAGGCGACGTAAACACCACCACCTGTATAAGTGAATGGAGTTCCGCCACTGAATACCAGATTTGGTGTAAGTCCTGCGGGGATCACAGTATTGGCATCATTATGTACCATAGTCATTGTTGAAATAGCTGTAGCCCAGTTTGTACCTTTGGTATTGGTTACGTCTGAAGTGTTCTGCAGATAGATAATCAGACCGGACGTTCCTGCACCTCCACCGCTCACATAGGTCCAACCAATTTGCCCAATCCCTGTTCCGTTAGTAAATCCACTTGCGGCAATTTCGGACGCTTTAATCAGGTATTGGGTTCTGATTCGTCTCCATGCTATAGACGGAGCTCTTCCATTTCCTGACGTCGCTGCATCATTAAGTAAAACGGTAGTCATCTGTCCGAAAACATCTGACGCCATCGTCAAAGTACATAAAAGTACCAGTAACATTTTTGTAATTAGTTGTTTCATTTTCTGTATTTGTTTTAAGTTAATATATTGTATTGTTGTTCTTTTTTTATTAGAGGTAGAAAAATAAGTCATTCCGGTCGGTCTCTGTTTTGAAAAATAATACCTTTTCTTTTCATAGTAAATTCATACTAATTATCGAAGTATTTTAAAATACCGTTTCGAAATCTTCAAAACATTATTCAATTTATCAAGCATTTGTTAATAAAAAGTTAGTTTTTTTGGCCAACGGCCTAATAGATTGGTGAAAATCTGGATAATGATACCGGAATTGTTCATAACTGACCTTATGATATATTAATATAGTGCATTCAATGCTTTTGTTTGGGGCATGAAATCTTTCCTGAAAAAGGTACTTCAACTGATTCTGAAGATCATCAAATGGTTTTTAATACTCAGCATAGTATCCACAATTATTTTTCGTTTTGTTCCTGTGCCATTCACGCCATTGATGATGATCAGGTGCGGGGAACAGATTTTTTCATCTGATAAAAAGCTGAAAATGAAAAAAGACTGGACAGCAATAGAGGAGATGAGTCCTGCAATGCCTTTGGCAGCAATGGCTGCAGAGGATCAGAATTTTGAAGAGCATTTCGGTTTTGATTTCAAGGCAATTGAAAAAGCCGGAGAATATAATGACAGACATAAAGGTAAAAAGCTGAAAGGGGCAAGCACCATCAGTCAGCAGACGGCTAAAAACGTTTTTCTCTTCCCCGCCCGCAGTTGGGTGAGGAAAGGCTTTGAAGTTTATTTTACTTTTCTTATTGAAGTTTGCTGGAGCAAAAAAAGAATCATGGAAGTTTATTTAAATGTGATTGAAACAGGCGAAGGTATTTATGGTGCAGAAGCTGCCTCGCAGGAATATTTTCACAAACCGGCAAAGAAACTCTCCATCAGAGAATCGTCGTTAATTGCTGCTGTACTTCCCAATCCCAGGAAATGGTCGCCGGCGAACCCTACACCTTATATATACAGGAAAAGCGGACGTATCATGTTTTACATGAGCCGACTGGATGCAAAGGATTTTTAATTACAATGTTCACACTCCTCAGTTCACACTTCACCACAATTGTTAATAGCTATGCAGGAATAATTTTCATCTTTGACGCATTCCGATTTAGGATTTCAAATTGTAACATAGTATGGGCTGTTTTCTCAATTCTCATTTCTCAATACTTTCTTAATTAATACTTTTCCAAATTGGAACGATTTTTCAAAACCGACTCATTTAAATTCTGGCTTTTTGCCCTGGCTATTTTTCTTTCCCGTCTTCCTTTTCTTTCGCAAGGTTATGGACTAGATGGCGACTCATGGTCCGTGGCAATCACGGCCCGGAATATTGCGCTCAGCGGTGATTATGAAGTGTCGCGCTTTCCCGGTTACCCGGTTCAGGAATATTTATGCTCTTTATTTTACAATGGTACGGCATGGCGACTTAACCTGCTCACTGCGATTATCAGTACCATCGGTGTTTTGTTTTTTGCCTTCATACTTAAAACATGGAAATTCAAATACGTTTTTCTTGCTTCCGCCGCACTTGCTTTTGTACCGATCATTTATATTAACAGCACCACGACCATTGATTACGTTTGGGCGCTTTCTTTCCTGCTCATCAGTCTGTACTGTGTTACGCAATATAATCCCTGGCTTGCCGGAATATTTTTAGGAATTGCCATTGGCTGCCGGATCACCAGTGGTGCCATGCTTATTCCGTATGCCATCATGATTCTTCAGTCAGGGCAGCGGCGTGAAAATATTATCAGGATAGCCAAACTGGTTTTTACATCACTTGTTGTTGCCGGACTTTTATTTTATCCTGTCTATTCCAGATATGGTGCTGATTTTTTTATGTACTATAATTTACCGTATCCATCCATATCAAAAGTATTGTACAAATTTTTTATTGAGACCTGGGGCCTTGTTGGGTTGCTGGCACTTTTTATTTCTGTTGTTGTTTTCTTTCTCCCCGGTACTGTAGCAGTAAGGAGGTATTTATTTCCGAGAAGTATCAATGAAAAATATGTTGTTGCATGGCTCATTGCGATTGACATGTATATCATCGCTTTCCTGAAGTTGCCGATGGAATCAGGTTACCTCGTACCTATGATTCCATTTGTGATTTTAATTTTTGGAAAATACCTGTACAGCAGTGCGTTTTCATTTCTTGCTGTGATGCTGATACTTTCCTCTTTCTTTTTTAACATCAGTCCTGTTGAACGTGAAGATGCTGCTACAGCTTCTTCATTGGCATTCGTGTTTAATCAGGGCGAAGAAAAGCTGAGTGTAGATGTGCTTGACGGACCAATTATGTCTTATGAATCACGAAGGGCGAATGGAATGAAGTTTACAACAGATCTGCTTCAGTCATTCGATACACTGAAAAGAAAGTCGTTGATCGTTGCCGGCCGTTGGTACAATCAACTTTATCTTCAACGAAAAGATGTATCTGCCCTGGACATTCAGATCCATGATTACATTAAACAGGATTCTTTATTGTATTTTGTGGGTAAGGGTTATGACATATATTATCTTCCCAAACAGGATTATTACAACAGGCTGATGCGTGAAGTGGATATCAATCTCTTTGGTGCCAGGGATTATGTAGGTGAGAAGCGACCATTCTGAAAAATAAAGAGGGAACCATTTCAGGTCCCCTCTTATTACTTTGTACTCTGTACCTGATACTTCTTATCTTACTTCTTGTCTTCTTTCACTTCTTCAAAATCCACATCAGTTACTTCACCTTCCGCTTTTGGTTCGCCGCCATTCGGTTGCTGTGTGTTTGCATCAGAAGGACCTCCTGCGGTTCCGCCTGCATTCTGAGTAGCCTTGTACATTTCTTCACTTGCTGCCTGCCATGCCGTATTCAACGTGCCCATGGTGGTTTCAATTTTTGCAAGATCTCGTTCTTTGTGCGCATCTTTTAGTTCACTCAGCGCTTTCTGAATCGCTTCTTTATTTCCTGAAGAAAGTTTTTCTCCATATTCTGTCAGTTGTTTTTCAGTCTGGAAAATTAACTGATCAGCCTGATTGATTTTTTCTACTTCTTCTTTTGCTTTGCGGTCAGTTTCTGCATTTGCTTCAGCTTCTGCTTTCATCTTTTTGATATCAGCATCGCTCAGTCCGCTGCTTGCTTCAATTCTGATGTTCTGTGATTTGCCTGTGGCTTTATCTTTTGCAGTAACATGAAGAATTCCGTTCGCGTCAATATCAAAAGTTACTTCGATTTGAGGAACACCTCTTGGTGAAGGTGGAATTCCATCGAGATGGAAACGACCAATTGTTCTGTTGTCTTTTGCCATTGCGCGTTCTCCCTGAAGGATGTGAATTTCCACACTTGGCTGGTTGTCGCTTGCAGTACTATAGGTTTCCGTTTTCTTCGTTGGGATGGTCGTGTTCGACTCAATCATTTTAGTAAACACATTACCCATTGTTTCAATACCCATACTCAGCGGAGTAACGTCAAGCAGCAACACGTCTTTAACTTCCCCTGTAAGTACGGCGCCCTGAATGGCAGCACCAACAGCTACGACTTCATCCGGGTTTACGCCTTTGTGCGGGGTCTTTCCGAAAAACTTTTCTACCAATGCCTGAATGGCAGGGATGCGGGTGGATCCTCCGACGAGAATTACTTCGTCAATCTGGTTTGGTTGTATGCCTGCATCTTCCAATGCTTTCTTGCATGGGGTAAGCGTGCGCTGTATAAGGTCGTCACACAGCTGTTCAAATTTTGCACGCGTGAGTTTCTTTACAAGGTGTTTGGGAACGCCATCAACAGGCATAATGTAAGGCAAATTTATTTCTGTCTCTGTTGAGCTTGACAATTCAATCTTTGCTTTCTCGGCAGCTTCTTTCAGGCGTTGCAATGCCATCGGATCTTTTTTCAGGTCGAGGCCTTCGTCTTTTTTAAATTCATCTGCCAGCCAGTCAATTACTTTCTGGTCGAAGTCGTCACCGCCAAGGTGTGTGTCGCCATTGGTTGACTTTACTTCAAATACACCGTCACCGAGTTCAAGCACGGAAATATCAAACGTACCACCACCCAGATCGAACACTGCGATTTTTTCGTCTTTATGTTTCTTGTCAAGTCCGTAAGCAAGTGCAGCAGCGGTTGGCTCGTTGATGATGCGGAGCACTTTTAATCCTGCCACTTCACCGGCTTCTTTTGTTGCCTGACGTTGAGAGTCATTAAAATATGCCGGAACAGTAATTACGGCTTCGTTTACTTCATGACCGAGATAATCTTCAGCAGTCTTCTTCATTTTCTGAAGAACGATGGCAGAGATTTCCTGTGGTGTGTACATTCTGTCGTTGATTTGTACACGCGGTGTGTTGTTATCACCTTTAACTACCTTGTATGGAACACGTTCTGCTTCTTTGGTAACCTGGTCAAATGTTTCTCCCATAAATCTTTTAATGGAAGAAATGGTATTGGTGGGATTTGTAATCGCCTGACGTTTTGCAGGATCACCTACTTTGCGTTCTCCGTTATCTAAAAATGCCACGATTGAAGGCGTTGTTCTGCGGCCTTCGCTATTGGGGATTACAACCGGCTCATTGCCTTCCATCACTGCAACGCAGCTGTTGGTTGTTCCAAGATCAATTCCTATTACTTTTTTCATTGGGTATAAATTTATTTATGAGTTGAAGTTAAGC
>JBBRAY010000086.1:0-10157 GCA_038206355.1 Bacteroidia bacterium | reverse complement strand
TTCTTTCTTCTTTTTCTTTTTTTTTTTTGCTCTCCCTCTCTTTCTGGTTTGTGGCTCGTGGCTGGGGCGGGGGGCCCCCGCCCCCCCCCCCCCCCCCCCCCCCCCCCCCCCCCCCCCCCCCCCCCTCCCCTTGGTATTTACTCTCCAAGAGCCCTGTCATTCAGAGCGCAGCGAAGAATCCGTCAAAGTAAAATTATTTTTAGTCGGACAGTAGTGATAATGAACAAAAAACCCTCCCTGAACTAAATCAGGAAGGGTCTTTTAATTTTTGACTTTTGACTCTTAACTTAGTAGTCCATTCCGCCCATTCCGCCCGGCATTCCGCCGCCCGGCATAGGGGATTCTTTTTCTTTGATGTCGGCAAGTACACACTCAGTGGTGAGTAACATTCCGGCAATAGAAGCAGCGTTCTCCAGCGCAACGCGAGTTACCTTGGTAGGATCAATAACTCCGGCAGCATACAAGTTTTCATACTTGTCAGTACGGGCATTGTAACCGAAGTCATCTTTTCCTTCACGTACTTTTTGTACCACGATTGAACCTTCGATACCTGCATTCGCAACGATCTGGCGAAGCGGTTCTTCAAGTGCACGTTTGATGATGGCGATACCTGTAGTCTCGTCGTCATTGGCGCCTGACATTTTATCGAGTGCATTGATCGCACGGATGTACGCAACACCACCGCCCGGTACAATACCCTCTTCAACAGCAGCGCGGGTAGCATGAAGTGCATCATCCACACGGTCTTTCTTTTCTTTCATTTCAACTTCTGTAGCTGCACCCACATAAAGAACTGCAACACCACCTGCTAACTTAGCAAGACGCTCCTGAAGTTTTTCTTTGTCGTAGTCAGAAGTAGTGTTTTCAATCTGAGTTTTGATCTGGTTCACACGGGCAACGATTTCAGATTTTTTTCCTGAACCGCCAACGATGGTTGTGTTGTCCTTATCGATGGTGATCTTCTCCGCTTTTCCAAGATAAGTTAGGTCAGCATTCTCCAGTTTGAAACCACGCTCTTCGCTGATCATTGTTCCGCCTGTAAGCGTTGCAATGTCCTGAAGCATTTCTTTTCTACGGTCGCCAAAGCCCGGAGCTTTAACTGCAGCCACTTTCAAAGAACCACGGATTTTATTTACAACGAGGGTAGCCAGTGCTTCTCCATCTACTTCTTCAGCGATGATGAGCATTGGATTTCCTGTTTGAACTTGTTTCTCAAGCAAAGGAAGGAGTTCCTTCATACTGCTGATCTTCTTGTCATAAATCAGGATATGCGGATTCTCCATTACAACCTGCATCTTATCTGCATTGGTAACGAAGTACGGAGATATGTATCCGCGGTCGAATTGCATACCTTCCACCACTTCAACAGTGGTATCGGTACCTTTTGCTTCTTCAACAGTGATCACGCCTTCTTTCTTCACCTTTTCCATTGCCTGTGCAATCAACTTTCCGATTTCAGGATCGTTATTGGCAGATACAGAAGCAATTTGTTCAATCTTCTTGTTATCGTCACCAACTTTTTTGCTTTGCTTTTGAAGAGATGCCACAACGGAAATTACCGCTTTGTCAATTCCGCGTTTCAAATCCATCGGGTTAGCACCGGCAGCTACGTTCTTCAGGCCGGCTGTAACAATTGCCTGAGCAAGTACAGTCGCAGTAGTCGTTCCGTCACCTGCAACGTCAGCAGTTTTTGAAGCTACTTCCTTTGCCATCTGAGCGCCCATGTTTTCGATAGGGTTCTTTAGTTCGATTTCTTTTGCAACGGTAACACCATCTTTAGTGATGATCGGTGAACCGAATTTTTTGTCAATGATTACGTTGCGGCCTTTTGGTCCCAGCGTAACTTTTACTGCGTTCGCCAATGCGTCAACGCCCCTCTTTAGTGCATCACGCGCTTCGAGGTCAAATGTGATTTCCTTAGCCATTATTTGATTTGTTTATTAGTTAAATTATAATTGTTAATTGTTGTTGACTGTGATTATTTCCTGATTACTAATTACCAATCTTTACAAATGTTACCAATATTGAGTACAGCCATTGGTACTATTAGTATAATTAGTACTTATTTGTAATTAGTACCACGTGATTTAGATCACTGCGAAGATGTCGTTCTCTCTCATGATGAGATATTCCCTGCCTTCAACCTGAATTTCTGTTCCGGCGTACTTGCCATATAAAACGGTGTCGCCCACTTTTACAGTCATCGGCTCATCTTTTTTGCCGGTTCCGATTGCTACTACTTTTCCCTTTTGTGGTTTTTCTTTAGCTGTATCAGGGATGATGATACCGCTTGCTGTTTTTTCTTCAGCGGCCGCTGCTTCAATGATGACGCGGTCTGCAAGAGGTTTTAAATTAAATTTTGCCATTGTTTAGTTAATTATTGAGTTAGACAATTAAATTGATTGATATAAATATCGTTATTGAAAATGAAAGATTATCTGCCTTTGTGGTCGTCCGCCGATGTCGAGAACTGTGCCATTTTACTTTCCCTGACAAAAATTGCACTTCGTGAAAAAAATTCTGACAGATCAGGTGACAATTTTTCTTCAGCAAGTAGTTCGTGGCATTACCACTCAACATATCAACTACTTCCCTTCCTCTACAGGTTGAGCAGGTTGAGCGGGTTGTTGCACAGGTGCCTGGGCCGGAGCTTTCTGTACAGGCGTTGTTCCTGCATTTTCAATTTGCTCCTGCATGGAACTGCCAATGTTGCGCTGATCTTTGTTAGGGAGTGCAAAACTTGCAGCAAGACAAAGAACAACGAGCGATAATGCAAGTCCCCAGGTAAGTTTCTCAATGAAGTCAGTCGTTTTTTGAACGCCCATGATTTGTCCTGAACTGGCGAAGCCGGAAGCGAGTCCTCCACCTTTTGCATTCTGAACCATTACTACTAGTGCAAGAAGCACACAAACGATGATAATGAGGATGGTAATAACCGTGTACATTTTTTTATTTGTTAATTGAGTTTATGGGTTGATTTAATTGATAAAGTTGATCTGGAAATAATCAGGTTTGAATCATTCAGTTAGTAAAACCATTCAACTAATCAACTTATTCCCCCTCAGGTATTTCCTTCAAAAGGGCGGCAAAGAAAGCACTTTTTTCGGGATGAAGCAAAATCAATTTTTCATAACTCCAACGGGCCTTTTTATTGTTGCCTTGTTGAAGATAAATCTGAGCCAACGTCTCTGAAACTACGTCATCGTGATCCATAACGCTCTTTTTGGCCTGAGACACAGGCGAGTAGAATTCTGCCCTGGAGGCCTCTATTTTAGGGTCTTCCAGAAGAAATTTCTCAATGAGTTCATCGTCACTGAGCAATAAATCACGTTCTTCATTTTCATCGAAGGTCATTTCATCCACCGGAACATCAACTTTATTGACTTTAGCATGCACTTCTTCAAAACCGGAAACCGGGGATGAACCAATTACTTTCAGCCATGATGTAAATGAACGTGATGCTGACAGATCTACTGATTCAGGGGAAAGGGATTTTTTTACAATTACTTTTTCAGGCTTTGATTTTGGTTCTGCCTGTTCAACTTCCTTGATAGAGGGCCTGGATTCCTTGCGTGACGACGATAAAGGCGGAAGTTTTTCCAGTGAATCCAGAATACTCTCTTCAAGAGCATGCTCCAGTTCCATTTTATCCAGCACATCTATCGCTTTTTCGGATTGAGCAATGATCGTTTTCTCTTCATTCGATTTTTCAGCAACAGGATGAAGCTGTTCCTCTTCAATTTTTTCCTCAGCTGCTAATTCCTCTTTAAAAACGGTTACCTCGGGCCCGGGTTTTATTAAATCAACAGGAGGAGAAATTATTTCTTCTGTAACAAATGCAGTTTGCTGTACGACGTCTTCAGGAACCTCAACAGTATCTTCCATTTCTTTTTGAGGAATGTCTCCTTTGTTTTCCTGAGCTGGAGATTCTCCCAGAATTTCACTCAGTCGTTTTCTGATCACTTCATGAGGATCAACCGGTATTTCTTTTTCTTTTTGTTCTTCAAAAGCGCGTCCTGAAATTTCATCCTCCGAATACCATTCTTCATATTTCGGTTCTTCTTTGGCGGGTGATATAGCAACAGGCGCATTAAGTGAAGAAGGTTCCTCAACAGGTATTTCCTTTTTTGGCAGCGGAAATTCAAATTCCACTTCCGTCGTTTTCATTTCGATGAGATCGCGGAGCACTTCCCTGTTCGGTGCATAAGCCGCAGCCAGTTTCAGGTGCTGATCATAATGGATGTTATTCTGATCATGCAATGCCTTTGCGTAGAGTAAGCGGGACGTCTGACAATAAGGGAACTTTTGAATAAAATCGTCAAGAAGTCTCACCGATTCTTTCTCACGGATTCCCTTCAATTCTATTAATTGTTTAAACTGATTGTATTCCATTACCAGTTAATTACCGCTTTATTAAATATGTCATCAACAAGTTGCTCATTGATTTCTGTGATCAGCCGATCTTCGACAACAGCAAGATTTTCTTTGCTGTCATAATCTGCATACCTGGAAAATGCTGTTTCGAAATTCAGTTTTTCATCTTTCAGGTTGGTAAATTTAACATTTACTCCGATGGTAAGTCTGTTCTGTGCTGCAATTTCATTGGTCTGAATGGAAATAGGCGCAACAGAATAATTGGTGATGGCCCCTTCAAATACGAGGTCTCCGTTTTTTTCAATATTGGCAAGATTCGTTTGAGAAATAAATTTGTCCTTTAGTTTTTCTGTAAACGTCTGACTTAATGATGCCGGTCCCAGTGATGCTGTCTTTGTAAAAAATTTAACCGTAAATGTTTTTATTTCAGGAGAAATAGATGCGCCGGAAAAGGAGTAACCAACTTTGCAGGAAGAAAAAATTGTACTCAGTATAAAGTATAAAGTACAGGGAATATAATAGAATTTGATATTGGAAGTTTTCATTCTACTTTGTATGTATTCCGTATTCATTCATTTTTCGGTAGAGTGTGCGTTCAGAAATTCCAAGTTCCTGCGCTGCATATTTCCGTTTCCCTTTATATTTCAATAACGCCTTTTTAATGAATTCTTTTTCTTTTTCCTGCAGAGATAATGATTCTTCCACATTCTCATGTGTATGAATCGGAGTTACGGTAACTGAAGGTTGAGCAATGTGTGACTGAATAGTGATGTTCGGATCAGCCGTTTGCATGGAAGAATGATTATCCTCGCTGATTTTACTCAGCAGATTTGCATTTCGCTCTTTCCACTGCGGATCATCGGAGCTATGAATGATCTCATTCACCAGGAACTTCAGATCGTTCATGTCTTTTTTCATGTCGAACAAAACCTTATATAATAAATCGCGCTCTTTAAATTCTCCGCCGCCTTTAGATTCATCCCTCATCAAAGCAGGCAAATTACTGAATGGAGCAGGAGGTAAATAGGTGAGCAGTGTTTCGCCGCTGACGTCGCGGTGTTTTTCGAGTATCGACATCTGCTCAGTAATATTCTTCAGCTGGCGGATGTTACCGGGCCAGCGATAATCTACCAGAATTTTTTGTGCGTCGGAATTTAAAGTCAATGCAGGTACCCGGTATCGTTCTGCAAAATCATGCGCGAATTTCCTGAACAATAAATGAATGTCTTCTTTTCTGTCGCGAAGAGGGGGAATACGTATCGGAACGGTATTTAATCTATAGTATAAATCTTCCCTGAACTTTCCGTTTTCTATGGCTTTTAGAAGTTCAACATTTGTGGCACCCACTACGCGCACACTAGTCTTTTGCGACTTGGAAGATCCCACTCTAATAAACTCTCCTGTTTCTAAAACACGAAGCAGTCGTACCTGAGTCCCATAAGGAAGTTCGCCGACCTCATCCAGAAAAATCGTTCCGCCGTTTACCACTTCAAAATATCCTTTGCGTGCCTCATGTGCGCCGGTGAAGGAGCCTTTCTCATGACCAAACAATTCTGAATCAATTGTGCCTTCCGGAATGGCTCCGCAGTTTACTGCTATAAAAGGTCCGTGTTTGCGGGGACTGAGCTGATGTATGATTTGCGGAAAAACTTCTTTACCCACACCGCTTTCTCCGGTAATTAAAACGGAAATTTCTGTCGGCGCAACCTGCTTGGCCACATTGATGGCATGCTCGAGCAACGGTGAGTTACCGATAATTCCGAAGCGGGCTTTTATTTCCTGAATAGTCATAAATTCTTAAGTAAATCTGTCAATTGGCTTTTTAAAGCCGGCAGAATTTTCTCAATTGTATCCCATAACCTTTCAAAATCCACTTCTTCATAGTCATGAATTAGCACATCACAAATCCCTGCCATTTTCTTCCACTCAATCTGAGAGTGCATTATTCGGAATTCCGTTTCAATTCTTTTTGTGGCTTCACCGATGATTGTAAAATGTCTGGCGACTGCATCCCTGGTCATTTCTTCTTCAAAAAAATCATCGAAAGATTTTCCGGAGACATAACGTTGAATCTTTTCTATTGATTCCAAAATGTGTTTGACGTAAATTCGATTATCTTTTTTCATAGATTACCTGTACATCTTTCATAATGTAATCATAATATTCCGTTTTAATACGCAATTCGTTTGTGAGATCCACTTTCATTCCTAACAATTCTTCGAGATCACTATACATACCGCCCAGATCAAAGAGCGTATAATTTCCATTTAAGTTGTAGAGTATATCAAGGTCACTATTTTCATGATGATTGCCACGTATTCGTGAACCAAATATTCCGATTCTTACCGGATCATACGGCATCAGGTAATCAATGATAATTTTATTAATTTCTTGTTGTGACATTTTTCAAATCGCTCTCCCTATCAAAGTCGCGCTAGAACATTCTGTTACCAGCACATTGACGTAATCCCCTTTTTTATATTGTTCCTTCGGAAAGACAACGATTTTATTCTGGTCGTTTCTTCCGGATAAATGTTCTTCAGATCTTTTGGAAAAATTCTCTACCAATACCCGATGAACTTTATTTACATCTTCAAGATTGCTTTGCAGCGATAATTTTTTTTGCAGCGTCATCACCTCAGTCAGCCGCCTTGCTTTAATCTCTAGTGAAACATCATCAGGATATTTTTTTGCAGCCGTTGTTCCGGGGCGTTCCGAGTAGGAGAACATGTATGCGTATACAAATCCGACTTCTTCCATCAGCGACATTGTATCGCGGTGTTCTTCCTCGGTTTCTGAACAAAAACCTGTAATGGTGTCCGTAGAAATTCCGCAATCCGGTAAAATTGTTTTAATCCGGGCAATCCATTTCATGTAATCTTCGCGTGAATATCCGCGATTCATCTTTTCAAGGATGCGCGTGTTGCCGCTTTGTACCGGCAGGTGAATGTACTTGCAAATGTTTTCATGTTTTGCCATTGAATGCAACACGTCTTCTGTAATATCACGTGGATTCGAAGTTGAGAAACGAACCCGTAATAATGGATTTACTTCGGCTACCCTCTCCAGCAGGTTCGCAAATGTGACGGTGTCATTGCTGTCGACTGTTAACTGTAGACCGTCGACTGACTTCAGGATTTCCTTTTTCGTATTCGTCTCCGGATGCCACACATAAGAATCCACATTTTGTCCGAGTAGCGTTACTTCACGATATCCGTTTTCAAAGAGTTCTTTTGCCTCATTTATGATGCTAAACGGATCACGGCTGCGTTCGCGGCCTCTTGTAAAAGGCACCACACAAAATGAACACATGTTATCACAACCGCGGGTAATACTGATGAATGCTGAAATTCCATTTGTGCTCAAACGAACCGGACTGATATCGGCATAAGTTTCTTCAAGACTCAACAATACGTTCACTGCTTTTTGTCCGCTTTCAACGGTATTAATCAGATTCGGGAGATCACGGTAAGAGTCAGGGCCGGCTACGATATCAACCAGTTTTTCCTCGTCAAGGAGTTTTGATTTCAGTCGTTCTGCCATGCAGCCGAGCACGCCAACGATGAGGTCAGGATTTTTTCTTTTTGCCTGTCTGAAGCTTTTCAATCGTGCCCATATCTTGTTTTCGGCCCCTTCGCGGATAGCGCATGTATTCAGGAAAATAACATCGGCATCGTCTGTGGTTGTGGTAGTTATAAATCCTTCTTTACCAAGGATAGAAGCAATGATTTCGCTGTCACTGAAATTCATGGCGCAGCCGTAGCTCTCAAGGAACAGTTTGCGCGGAACGGAAGACCCGCCTTCTACTTCTCCAACTGGGAAAACAGCACTTCTAAACCCCTCCTTTGGAGGGGAAGGGGAGGTCATTACTTCACCCTGACGGGATTCGTCTATTTCCTTGATTTCATCCTGAAACATGGCGCGAAGATAGGGTTTGGAGTTGGGGTTGACAAGATGGCAGAGGGGACGGTCGTGCGAATAACCAATGATTGCGAATGAGCGAAGGGTACGAATAACGAAAGCTTGCGAATTTGCGAATTACGAATGAAAAAGGCACTCCATTATTTGTAGTCATTGCGAAGGAGGGACGAGTGAAGCAATCCCATAAAATGAACACCGAGTATCATCGCTTTTGTTGGCTGATTGTAACCGAATTAAAAGGGTTTTAACTTTTTCGCTCAAAGCAATGTTTGAATCCTGTCACCATAAATTAAAATCCTTATTGTGAATATCGTATTTTTAAAGCGTGATGTCTAAGTCAAAACGATGCGCGGAGAAAAAGATACTAAGCTGGATGGATTTATTAAACGGACCATTGGGTTAGTGTTTGTTGTTATACTGGTTAAAATTTTTCCTGTATTGCTGATAGCAATTTTTATCGCTACACCATTTTACATAATGTATATACTCTGCAAGGTGATTTGTAATCTTTACCGTAGAAAAATTATTCCACAACTTCCAGTATGGAAATTGAAAAGAGAATTCAGGAAACGCTCTTCTCCGTTTTACGGATGGAAGTATGAATTGCTTTTTCCGCCGAACTATTTTCCCTGGGATGAAGTGATAATGATGACGCTGATGCCAAAAAAACGATGGATTCCGGAGCAGCAATTTCATTTGAATGACACAGAAAAAATTGTTGTTCATCCTGAAGATGATGAAGAGGGTTCTGAAGCCGGATTTGAACCATATGAATGTCAGCATGAAAATTTTATTACCGGTTATCATTCCGGAAATCGAAATTACAGAAATCTTATTTTCAAAGAGGAAGGACTCTTACACATTTGCCTGACATGTCAGAAGCAGATTGGATATGATGGGGTGGGGTTGAATTAATTTCTTTAGAATTAGTGTGTAATTCGGGAATAGAGTATCCGGTAAAAACTCAATTCGAAATTACCGACAGTTAAATTCCGATTCTTATTATCAGTAAAATCAGGTCTGATCCCAAATCCTGTTTTGAATTCCTCGAGCCAATGGGTGAATATTAGACTTTGTACTCCGATACCTTTTTTCCAGATTAAGAGATTTTTCAAGGTGTAGTTCTCTTCAATAGATCCGTTAAGAAAATATTCTTTTCCAATAGTAAAATCAAAAAACGGAACCACATTTCCTGTTGTTTAAATTTATTCTGGGGCTTAAATGAATCGGGATATTTGTACCTTCAGTAGTTGTTGAGCTGTTGAAAAATGAATTTTAAGGATATGTATTTTGGTAAGATTCGATATGCTCAATTGATTTGTTGGCATACCCGACCCCCGAGAGTTATACCCATTACGTTTCCATGATAAAGAAAATTCAGGAGTACTCCAGTAGAGGTGAATGATATACTTCCCGCACCTGAATATTTGCCAATATCATATTGACGAGCAGGAGAGCCGGTGAAATAAATAGGTGCGCCTATCGCTGCTCTTTTCAACAGTGTTAGAAAATAAATTTCTTCTCCTGATTGAGCTAAAATTAAAGCGCTGTTGATTTCAAAAAAAGTTAAGCGGAAATAAGGTAACCCCGAAGAAGTAAAAAACTTCTCCGGGGTGTTGCGAAAGAATTAAAATTACATGGAGAACCTGACCCCGTAGGGGTCGCCTGTTTGTAGCTGTATGATGTGGACGCGGGAATGACCCCGGAGGGGTCGAATAATTTCAATTCAAAATGCGGCGGAGAATTTTAAAGGTGATTGAATTATTTTTGAGAATAATATTTAGAAAGCATCCTGATCCACGGTATATTTACGTAATATTATTGTGATATATTTTTATATGAGCTTATGAATTATTTCAGCT
>JBBRAY010000085.1:0-10419 GCA_038206355.1 Bacteroidia bacterium | reverse complement strand
ATGATTGCAAGTACGAATTTTAGAATACATCGAGAGACAAGATATTGAAAACAAAGATGAAGGTTTCACAGTTGCCGAGGGTCTTCAGTAAGCTTCAGCTTAAATCAAACCCTTCGGCTTTTAGCCGAAGGTAGTTTAGTTGTGGAATGTATTGATGATTCTGTTAAGGATCGGGTTGGTCCTCACGACATATTAATAGTAGGTCAGGCGTATTACATTGGCAATATATTTCGCAAAGCGAAGCACCTGCCTGCTGTATCCGTATTCGTTGTCGTACCAGATATAAAGTACTGCTGACCTGCCGTCTTTGTGAACGATGGTTGCTGCACTGTCAACAATAGAGGCGCATGGATTACCTATGAGGTCAGAGGATACCACTTCATTTGAAGAAAGGTACTGAATCTGTTCTACCAGTGGTCCTGTGAGGGCAGCGCCCCTCAATAATTCATTCAGCGCTTCTTTGTTGATCTCTTTTTTAAAGCTGAGGTTGAGGATTGCCAGTGACACATCAGGCGTCGGAACCCTTACAGCATTTCCGGATAGTTTGCCGGCAAGTACAGGAAGCACCTTTGCTACCGCTTTATCAGCGCCTGTTTCTGTAATCACCATATTCAGTGCAGCAGATCTTCCCCTGCGTGCTTTCTTGTGGTAGTTGTCGAGAAGATTCTGGTCGTTGGTATAAGCGTGAATGGTTTCAATATGACCTTTCTCTATTCCAACTCCGCCTTCAATAACACTCAATACCGGTACAATAGCGTTTGTGGTACATGATGCGGCAGAAAAAATTGTTTCGTTGGCATCAACAGTTTTTTCATTGATACCGTGAACAACGTTTGGTATATCTCCTTTGCCGGGTGCAGTGAGCAATACTTTCGCGGCTCCTTTGGATTTGAGGTGTGTACTCAATCCTTCTCTGTCACGGACAACACCGGTGTTATCAATAATGAGTGCGTCGATTATTCCAAATGCTGTGTAATCAACAGTCCCCATATCTTTTGAAGCAATCATATGAATAGTATGACCATTTACGATAAGTGCTTTATTTTTCAGGTCTTCAATAACGGTTCCCGGAAACGGTCCGTGAACAGAATCATTACGAAGTAATTCAGCCCGTTTTGTAATTTCATCATCTTCATTGCTTCGTGTAACAATTGCCCGGAGCCGGAGTTGTTCGCCTTTTCCGGCCTGCGATATCAGTTCTCTCGTCAGCAATCGACCGATCCGTCCGAAACCATACAATACTACGTCTTTGGGAACGAGTACTCTTTTTTCTTTACCTATAAATTTTCCGAGTTTGTCACCTACAAAATCAGTAGCGGTTTTATAATTTTTTCTCTCTGCAAGCCATTCAGCATTTAACCGGCCGATGTCAATACGTGAAGGAGCGAGGTCAAGTTTATTTAGTTCTTTTGCCAGCATCAGTGTTTCAATGGCATTGATAGGTTTCTTCACAAAATCCTTTGCATACTGATGCAGGTTGAGAATTTCGCTTGAACTCTTATCAACCAACTGATTTCTGAAAAGAACCAGTTCTACACTTTTATCGAACCAAAGTGCACCTGCAACATGAATAAGGGCTATGGCAGCTTTTTCAAGTTGAATCCAGTCAGCAAGCTGAGATTCATATTTATTTTTTGAGTCTGCTGAAATGTTAGAATTGGCGGTATCCGTGGACATTATATAAGTGATTTGAAATTTTCCGCGAATGTACAAATTATGCCCGAAATGTGAACCGGTATGAACTATCGCAAAAAAAAATCCCCTGCAAAATGCAGAGGATTCAGTTTAGATTTATGGCTGATTAACCCAGGTAAGCTTTCAGCAATTTGCTGCGGCTTTTATGGCGTAATCTTCTGATTGCTTTTTCTTTTATCTGACGTACGCGTTCACGGGTAAGATCAAATTTTGCTCCGATCTCTTCCAGTGTTAGTCCATGATTCATTCCTATTCCGAAAAACAATTTAATGACTTCACGCTCACGTTCAGTAAGGGTGCTGAGTGAACGATCAATTTCACGCTGCAATGATTCATTCATTAAATGAGAATCAGCACGCGGCGAGTCAAGGTTTTCCAAAACGTCAATCAGGCTATTGTCTTCACCCTGAACAAATGGAGCATCCATAGAAACGTGCTTTCCACTAACGCGCATGGTGTCGCTGATTTTTTCCTGAGGGATTTCAAGAATCTTTGACAATTCTTCCGGAGATGGCTCACGTTCAAATTCCTGTTCGAGTTTTGAATATGCCTTTGAGATTTTATTCAAAGAGCCTACCTGATTCAAAGGAAGGCGAACGATACGGGATTGTTCAGCCAATGCCTGAAGAATACTTTGGCGAATCCACCAAACGGCATAAGAAATGAATTTGAATCCACGGGTCTCATCAAATCGCTTTGCAGCTTTGATCAAGCCCAGATTTCCTTCGTTGATCAAATCAGGAAGACTTAGTCCCTGATTCTGATACTGCTTGGCAACTGAAACCACAAAGCGAAGGTTGGCCTTTGTTAATTTATCCAGTGCATTCTGATCGCCTTCCCGGATTTTTCTGGCCAGGCGTACTTCCTCTTCGGCGGTAATAAGTTCTTCGCGGCCGATCTCTTGCAAATACTTTTCAAGGGACTGACTTTCGCGGTTGGTAATACTCTTGGTTATTTTTAGCTGACGCATATTAAATTTTAGAAGGTTAAGTAAGTGAAAAGTTGTTGATATCAGAGAGAAAAGGCTTGTGTTCTTCTTCTGGCTGCGAAGATACACTTTGATAAAAAGCGAGTCAAGTTTTTATAGGTGTCGGTTAATAAATACACCGGATTGTTAATAAGTCAATTTAAGATGGAAAAAATCAGGCGGCTCGAACGAACTTCAAGCCGCCTGACACTAACCATAAAACACAACAACATGAAAACTATCTTACTTAATTTTTTCTGTTTCGATATATGCAACAATCAAACCACAATTTAGTTTTCGCTACATTCCGAAGCCATAATATCCTTTCATTCCATTGGGGTAAACACCCTCTATCAGAACGCCACCCTGTCTGTCTTTAAGCGCATTTTCAAGATCTGTGGTTGATCTGATTGGTTTCCTGTCAACAGAGGTAATAATGAAACCTTCTTTAATTCCTGCGCTTCTCAGCTTTCCGGGATTCAGACGGGATATTTTTGCGCCTCCGCTGATGCCTAAATTACTTTTGTCACTAGTGGTAATTTCACCAAGTGTTGCCCCGAGGAGATTTAGTGAATTGTTTTCAGGAGACGGTTTGATCAAAGCTGTGCCGCCTTCTTTATTTCTTAAAACAACTGAAAATATTTTCTCACTGCCATTTCGTAATGCCGTAACGATTACTTTGTCACCCGGTCGGAAATGCCCTATTTGCTCCTGTAATTCAGGTACTGAGTTTACTTTAATGTCGCCAACCTTTGTAATGATATCGCCTTCTGAAAGCCCGGACTGCCTTGCGGCTCCGTCTTCACTCAGGCCTGCAACATAAACACCCTTTACTTCCTTCAATCCTTTTTCTATTGCCAGTTTGGAATCAATATCCCGAATACTCACCCCGATAAATCCCCGCTGCACACTGCCAAATTCTGCAAGGTCATCCATCACCTTTCTCACCAGGTTGACCGGAATTGCAAATGAATAGCCGGAATATGATCCTGTTGCAGAGGCTATTGCTGAATTGATGCCCACGAGTTCACCCCTGGTATTTACAAGGGCGCCACCGGAGTTTCCGGGATTTACAGCGGCGTCAGTCTGAATGAACGATTCAATTTTATATTGATCGGGCAGGATCCCGATATTTCTTGCTTTCGCACTTACAATACCGGCAGTAACGGTGGAAGTGAGGTTAAATGGATTTCCAACCGCCAGTACCCACTCGCCGACCCTTACCTCATCACTGTTTCCGTAAGTAATAAAGGGCAATCCCTTTTCTTCAATTTTAAGCAAGGCCAGGTCAGTGGATGGATCAGTTCCTACAACCTTTGCAGTAAAATTTCTGTTGTCATTAAGCGTAACTTCAACTTTATCTGCAGATGCAACAACGTGGTTATTGGTAACAATGAATCCGTCATCTGTAATAATTACCCCGGAGCCACTGCCTTCTGTCTGCTTTCTCTGTGGACTTTGATTTCCGAAAAATCCCTGAAACGGGTCATATACAGACTGAGATCCGAATACCCTGATATGAACGACTGAATGAACTGTAGCTTCAGCGGCCTTTACAAAGTCAGGTAAAGTACCATCAGAAGTTCCGGGCATAGCGACAAATTTCGCGGGGACAAAGTCAGAATTTTTTGATGAGATTGAAACCGGGAGTTGAGTGGAATGCTGATAAAAGTATGAACCTGCAACCCCTCCCGCTGCAGCAATTAATACGATTGCAAAATAATTTTTCAGTTTGTTAAACATAGTTTGTGGATTTTTTTGATGATTAATACTGTCTAAAAATTACGCTGCAAAAATCATTTTTATGCAATGAAGCATTTGTGAATCTCAGCGTTAATTTTTGTTAATGGTTTATGGAATCAATTGAAACCAACCCGGCTTAAATGCCAGTTGTTTATCTCCCCGATTACAAACAAGGCATTGAGTGTTTTTTGCGCTAACTTTGCAGCGTGAAACGATTTTCGAAACAGGAAATTCTGTCTGAAATAAATAACGGAAACGAGGAGGTTTTAGTTTACATCTCCCGTAAATATTTTTCAACTGTCCGCAGAATGCTAAGATTGCGCGGATTCCGTGACGACCGGACGCCAATAATTTTTTCTGATGTACTTGCATCGGTTTATACGGATCTTCGTTTTCCTAAAAATGAACTTATAGATTTCGAAACATATTTTATGAATGCTGTTTCTGAAAAAATAAAGTATTTGAAAGAAGTGGAAAAGGGGAACATCAATCCTGTGGTTAACGAGCCGGATGAGGTGGCTTCTCAATGTGTTTCTATTCTTGATGAACAGGCGCAGAAGTTGCTATATTCAAGAATAGTGGGTAAGTTGAGTTATGAAAGAATTGAAAAAAAATTCCAATACAGCAATGCTGTGATCGCTCAGTATGAAGTGAATAAAGCGTATGATCAATTGAAGGGTATTGTAAAACTGCGTTTAAATATATCCAACGATTGAGATGAGAACTGTATTAGAAGAGAGACACTTAATTGATCGTTACCTTCAGGGTGAATTATCAGGAATTGAACTGGATAATTTTAATCTCCGGATGAAAAGTGAAGACGGATTCAGGAGTGATGTCGAATTGCAGAAATTAATTTATGCGGGAATTCAGAAGGCAAATCATGATAAATTGAAAGCGGTAATTGTCTCTTCCATTGGCTACAGGAAACTTTTAGTCCCATTTGCATTAAAAATGATCGTCACTTTTTTTGTCGTGACTCTGGTGGGAATCTCATTTTGGTTTTATGTGGGCAATGAAACTGTATCAAGGGATCAAAGTAAATCCTGGTTTGCATTTTTAAACAGCAAGAAAAGCGTTCCCGAAGACAAAGAGGTGACGGTAAAGCAAAAGCTTGAGGCGAGGCAACAGGTTTCAGAAATACCGGATTCTTCTTCCGCAGATAATAATCGCAGCGATTCATCTGTCGATTCCACGAAAAGTAAATTTGCAGTTTCTGAAATGGAACAGGATTCAACTGTTCCTGCTTTGTCTGAAGCAGATATTATAGTAAAGCAGGATGAACTTTTGATCTCATCAAATATTCCGGTTGCCGATAAAAGTAATAGGGATCCGGGCAGCAGCGATGGCACACATACCGAGGATGTGGTCAGGCAACTCAACCCAGCCGCAGACCTTCCGGAATCAGAACCGGTATCCACCCATATACAGGTTGAGTTCTGGGTATCACCTGTAAATTACAGGGGATACAAGATGTCGAAAAATAAATTGATCCTCTTTGGTATTGATGAACCACAAGACGTAAAATTGTACCGGGTTAATGATACTTTATATATGACATACCTGAAAGGATATTACCGACTGAATGATTCATTTGAATTTGTTTCATACCATAAATTGAGAGACAACGAAATTCCGCTGGCCATCAAATGAAAATCAGTTTTGTCAAATACCAGGGAACGGGAAATGATTTTGTTATGCTCGACAACAGAACGGGTAAATTCTCTTCACTTGATAAATCGCAGGTTGCGTTTTTATGTGACAGGAAATTCGGAATCGGAGCCGACGGATTAATTCTGCTGGAAGAAAGTCCGGGACTCGATTTCGGTATGAAATATTTTAACAGCGACGGAAACATCAGCAGCATGTGCGGTAATGGCGGAAGGTGCATTACAGCGTTTGCAGATTCCCTGAGCATCATTGCCGGGAGTGCAAGATTCAATGCGATTGACGGTTTGCATGAAGCCACCATCAAAACAGGAAGTTCAATTGTGGTTAAACTGAAAATGGGTGATGTAGAAGGATGCGAGATAATCGGAGAGGATATTTTCCTGAATACGGGATCACCACATTATATAAAATTTGTAAAAGATGTGATTGATGTAGATGTGCTTTCTGAAGGAAGAAAAGTCAGGTACAACGAACGATTCAGAAAGGATGGAACGAATGTGAATTTTGTTCAGCTTGACGGTGGGAAATTAATTGTAAGGTCATATGAGAGAGGTGTAGAAGATGAAACATTGAGTTGCGGAACGGGAGTTACAGCTTCTGTTCTTGCATCAGTAGTGAAGGGGATTATCAGTGAAAATGCAGGTGTTTGCGAAGTGAAATCCATGGGTGGGATATTGAAAGTCTATTTTGAAGGTGCCGGAAATGGTTTTAAGAATGTGTGGCTGGAAGGGGAAGCAAAATTTGTTTACACAGGAGAGATTGATCTCTTATCTTAATTATAAATACTTTATTTTTTTTTATACTAAATTTTTATGCAACTAATTGGCGAACTTATTCATTTACGGGCTCTTGAACCTGACGACCTTCAATGTCTTTACGATTGGGAAAATGATACAAGTGTATGGAGCGTGAGTGGTACGGTGGCGCCATTTTCAAAATTCACACTGGAAGAATATCTGAAGCAGGCCCATCAGGATATTTATACTACCAAGCAATTGAGACTCATGATTGACCTTACCATTAATGATGATGATGGTGAGATTGATAATGTGCATCACAGCATTGGTTGCATTGACCTTTTTGATTTCGACCCGAGGAATAAAAGAGCAGGTGTTGGAATTCTGATAGCCAACAATGCCAAGCGGGGCAGGGGATATGCCACTGAGGCGTTGCACCTTCTAATTGAATATGCCTGGAATATCCTGGACCTTCATCAACTCTATTCGAATGTGAGGGTTGACAATGAAAGCAGTGTTTCGCTTTTCAAGAAACTTGGTTTTGAGATTACGGGACTGAAGAATGACTGGTTGTATGAAGGAGGAAGGTTTTTTGATGAGTATACGCTTCAGTTGTTAAGAAAGTAAGGGATAGATTTTTTCAAAATCAGAGGATAGATATATTTTGATTGTCAATACAAAATCCGGCAACTTTTGAAAAGCATTGGTTTATCACGTATTTTTTATTTTCTCATTCCCTTTTGTTTTTACCTTTTTTATTCCTGTTCCAATCAGCCGGAACAAAAGGAAGTCGCACAGCAATACGCGTCACTTTCTGATTCAACGCATTACGTTGGAATCAATACATGTCGTCAGTGTCACGAGGATAAATACAATAGTTTTATCAGAACAGGAATGGGTTTGTCATTCGACTCTGCTACGCAGCAGAAATCGTCGGCCGTATTCGGACATGATCCAATCTATGATAAGTATAAGGATTTTTATTACCAGCCATTTGTAGTCAGTGATAAACTATACCTGAGGGAATTCCGTCTCGGGAAAAAGGATACCGTTTATCAGCGTGTTGAGCAGATCAGCTTTGTTATAGGGTCGGGACAGCATACAAATTCGCATATGATGAATGTGAATGGTTACGTTACACAAGTTCCGGCAACCTTTTATACTCAGAAAGGAAAGTGGGACTTGCCGCCCGGATTTGAGAATGGTTTTAACTCGAGGTTCAACCGCAAAATAGAACTAGAGTGTATAAGTTGTCACAATGCTTATCCGGAAATTGTTATGGGCTCGGAAAACAAATACACAGGTATTCCAAATGGAATTGATTGTGAACGTTGTCATGGTCCGGGGAGTGAGCATGTAAAGCTAAGGCAATCGGGTAGCGTTGTTGATGTTGGAAAGGAGATTGACTATTCAATAGTTAATCCGGCAAAATTGCCCGTTGAATTACAATTAGATGTTTGCCAGCGCTGCCACATACAGGGAAATTCGGTACTGAAGGAAGGGAAATCATTTTTTGATTTTCGCCCGGGAATGAAGTTAAGTGATGTCATGGATGTTTACATGCCGGTTTATAAGGGCGATGAAAGTGGGCACATCATGGCTTCTCATGCGGAGCGGATGAAAATGAGCAATTGTTTTATTGCAAGCATAAAAAAAGCCGAAGAAGTAAATCCGAATAAGAGTGCATTGTTTCCCTATCAGAATGCAATGACCTGTGTGACGTGTCATAATCCCCATGTGAGTGTAATGGAAACGGGAGCTGAGCATTTTAATAATGCATGCAAATCATGTCATAGCCCCAATCCGGAATTGGCCAAAGGGGTGGGGATTGAAACCGACAAAGGTTGGGTAAATGAAATGGCGAAAAGTAAGCTGGGATGTACTGGAGATGCCGGGTTGCGAAAAGCTGTGAATGATAATTGTGTCAGTTGCCATATGCCGAAGAACGGAACCATTGACATCCCGCACGTAACAACGACGGATCACTATATCAGGAAACCTGTGAAAGAGGAAGAAGTAAGAAAGATAAAGGAGTTTATCACCCTGGCCTGTATCAATAATTCTGATGCTGACAGAATTTCAAGGGGGACTGCATTTCTGAATTATTATGAAAAATTTGAACCGAATGCTTCTTATCTTCTTGATAGTGCAAAAAAATATTTTCCTGACGGGAGCAAAGAAGATATCGGGGCGAATTTCAAAAACCTTGTCAGGCTTGCATACCTAAAAAATAATTTTGGTCTCGTGATGGGATATGCAGAAAGTGTAGAAGACGTATTTACACTGATATCGAAAAAAAGCTACTCGAATGATGACGCATGGACGAGTTACAGAATCGGTGAAGCATATATTTCAGGAAATAATAAAGACAGGGCTATTAATTTTTTACAGAATGCCGTTGATCTTGAACCTTTCAGTCCTGATTTCAGAAGTAAGCTTTCCAGGGCTCAGTATGAAATGGGTCGGCATGAGGCCGCAAGAAAAAATCTGGAATTTATTATAAAGGAAAATCCGCGGTATGCATCAGCATATGTGAGTTTGGGTTATCTGGTATTGTCTGTTGACCATGATATTCAGGGCGCAGACAAGTTATATGATAAGGCCCTCTCTCTCGATCCGGACAATGAACAAGCCCTGTATAATAAGGCTGGTACTTTAATGTATCAGAATAGAAAGAAGGATGCAGTTCAGATGCTGAAACGCGTGCTGAAAAAAAATCCGAATCACGCTGAGGCCAAAGCATTTTTAAATTCTTTGGTTAAAGGTTAACGATCAAATTTTCACTCATGATTTCTTAAAGGAATTTTTTACGGCTATGCATTTCAATTGTTCAATGTAATTTATTGAGCTCGCGATTAATAAGAAAATTATTTTTTTAATTTTCAATTGCCTGAATAAGGCTCAGGGATTCGTTTTCCGCGGTTCGTTCACCTATTTCAAAAAGGTGCCTGCTTATCCTTATTGCACGTTGGTCAAATACCGATGATTTCTATGCTTAATCGCTGAGACCTTTAGGGTAATCAATGCTGCATCAGAAGTGCAAAGAAACATCCCACGAAACATCAGGTCAGGAGATGATGTTTTTTTTAACCACGAGTTGAGAAAGATTTCTCCGGAAGTTTATATGAATAAGTGCAAGCATGTTTTCATTGCGGATGCCGGTTTCAGTCTTAAAAACTTAAGGCTGGATGAAAGAAATATTGCAGGTCGTCACACGAATATAAAGGAGAATGTAATTCTTTATGTCAGTATTGTATTGCAGATGTTACTGAAAAAAAACAAAAATTGTACTTAATCCAAATGAAACATATCTCCTTGCGCATGATAACTGGTCTAATGCATATTTTCACTGGCTATGCGATGTATTGCCGAGGTTGTGTGCAGTGGAGTCAATTCATAAGGATTGCATACTGCTATTGCCGGCCTACGCGAAGAATGGATATTTCAGCGAGTCAATAAAAGAATGGACGTTCAAAGACGTATTTTATCACTACTGTCCGACTAAAAATAATTTTGCTTTGAAAGATTCATCGCTACGCTCTGAATGACAATGTTGTCAGGTGTTTGCAAGGAGGGGGTTGGGCTTCGCGGCTTTGCCGCGAAGCC
>JBBRAY010000084.1:0-10468 GCA_038206355.1 Bacteroidia bacterium | reverse complement strand
TGAGTAATGATGTAGTGGTTGAGAAAATAAAGTCGATACTCTCAGGACCGTATACAGCTTACGGATACCATCAAACAACAGATGAACTGCGTGAATGGGGTTATGTGATCAATGATAAAAAGGTCTACCGTCTGATGAATGAAAACCACCTGCTGCTTGGTAAAAAGATAAGGACAAAGGGGAAACGCGAGTTTGTGAAATTCAGGCGTATCCGGGCGCGCCGTCCATTGGAACATCTTTGTCTGGACATTAAGTATGTGTGGGTAGAAGGAGATAAGCGCTGGTATTACCTACTCTCGGTAATGGATATTTACAGCCGGTTTATTCTGATTTGGATTTTACAGCCGAGCATCCGGCAGAATGATGTAATTGAGTTAATGCGAAAGCTGCACCTGAAGTATAACCTGAAAAGTGTTTATATCCGAAACGATAATGGCTCGCAGTTTATCGCTAACAGAGTACGGGCTTATTTAAAACTGCTGGAGGCACGTCAGGAATTTACTCATATTGCAACGCCGGAAGAAAACGCATACATCGAATCCTTCCACAGCATCATGCAACGCGAATTGATCGATCGGCATCAATTTGAAAGTTATTATGATGCAAAAATGCATGTGGAAAAATACATGTGGTGGTATAATTACATGCGCCGGCATCAGCAGATCGGAAACGTAACCCCGAGTAAAAGGTGGGCGCAGGGAATGACCGGATTGACCATTAAGCAACTTCTTAAGGCCGAGGAATTACTCGTGTCAAGGCCGGCAAATTCAACTGAAATAAAATTAAATTATTTGCCGCCCGGCCTGAGCCTTGACACGAGTAATTCTGTGGCCTATTTTCGCTTAATGGGCGATCAGGTCAGCGGGGAGAATTACACTAATTTATCCGAAAAAAATGTCCAACTTATTGGGGGCTGAGACAATCCACCTTATCCCAATCCCGTATATCTTTTTACATCGGCATGCAATGCTCCTTGTTACGTTTTAGAACCTGAGGTTTCTCCATGTGTAACACCTTGTAGTCCTCCTTGTAATGAACAAGAAGAAAGAAGAGGTATTTATCAAGAGGAAAAGAAAATACATAACGCTTACCCTAATCCGGCTTCAAGTTCAATCAGCGTTGAAAATATAAAGGATCATGATGTGATAATATTATTTAATAGTTTAGGTAAAAAAATATTGGAAATAATAATAGAGGGAACTAATTATGAAATCCCAATAGAAAAACTCGCCCCGGGGATTTATTTGTTGAAAATAAATGATGATGAATATATTAAATTCTGTAAACTATAAGAAAGATGATCCGACAACTAAGTAAGATTCTGATAATATTAAATTTCATCTTTTTCAGCAATTCATTTGCTCAACCGCCAAGCATACAATGGTCAAAATGTTTTGGTGGATCAGATAACGATAGGGCACATGATGTTTTACAAACCGAAGATGGAGGTTTCCTTATAGCGGGTGAAACTATTTCAACAAACGGAGATGTAACAGGCATACATGATGATTTTGGTGCCATGTATGATTTGTGGTTGATTAAGTTAGATAGTTTAGGAACATTGCAGTGGCAAAAATGCCTCGGCGGATCAATTGATGAAGGCGCGTTTTCAATTTCAAATGCACAAGATGGTGGTTTTATAATATGTGGATATGCGTCTTCAGAAGATTATGACGTAATTGGAAATACGGGATTTGATGATGATTATTGGGTCGTCAAAACCAATTCACTCGGCGCCATACAGTGGCAAAAGTGCTTTGGGGGAAGCAACTTTGATGAACCATGTAAAATAATACAAACTCAGGATTCCGGTTATATTGTTGCAGGATATGCTTTATCCACCGATGGTGATGTAACAGGAAATCATGGCCATGATTACTGGATAGTAAAAATTGATAGTGTGGGTGGTTTGCAATGGGAAAAATCATTAGGGGGATGGTCACCAGAATATGCAAGCTCAGTTATTCAAAAAACAGACGGCAATTTTATTGTTGCAGGAGGAGCATTCTCCAATGATAATGATGTGAGTGGAAATCATGGCGCCGAGGATATTTGGCTGGTTGAACTTAATCAAACCGGAGATTTAGTTTCTCAAAAATGCTTTGGCGGATCGAACAGTGATGGCCCAAGTTGTATGATTCACGATAATAATGGAGGATTTTATATTTCAGGAGGTACGCTATCAAATGACGGAGATGTGATGGGTTATCATGGGGGAGGTGATATCTTTTGGATGCATATTGATTCCTTGTGGGATATTGTTTCTCAAAAATGTATCGGTGGCATTGACGTTGAGAATTCATCTTCTATGATCCTGTCGCATGAGGGAAATATTATATTTGTTGGAGAATCGGAAGAGCCAAATGATACACTCCTTATTTGCAATCATGGCTTTTACGATGGGCTAATCGTGAGTCTTGATACCTCCGGAAATGTAGTATGGAATATGTGTTTGGGTGGTTCAGCCGATGATGTATTTACTTCGGTCAAAGAAACAAGAGACGGTGGATTTATTATTTGTGGTTACACTGATTCCAACGACGGAGACGTATCAGGAAACCACTCAGGATTAGATGATTTTTGGGTAGTAAAACTCGCACCGTTACCCGATGGAATTTCCACCCCGCAAAATCCAATCACAGATTTTTCTTTGTATCAAAATCAAAATAATCAAACCATTGATGTAAGTTTCTATGCCAACGGAAATGAGAAAATAAATTTACAATTGTTCGATATCACAGGTCGCGTGCTTTATGAGCAGGCAATCAATGCAACTTCGGGATTTAATAAACAACAGTTACAAACGCAAAATCTCGGCACAGGAGTTTATTTGGTTCAGTTGCAAAGCGATGGAGGCGCGGTTACGAAAAAGCTGGTTGTACATTAAGTGTTGTAAGTTGCATCAGATTACGGATATGCTTCAAAAATAATTAAGTCAAATGAAAATTAAATTTGCTGGAGTTTTATTAATTTGCCTGTATGCCCAGCCCCTCACTATTCAATGGCAAAAATATATGGAAGTTACACTTGGTGATTCCTGCTACTCAACTAAACAATCTACAGGTGGGATAAGTGGCTGGCCTTTTCGAACATGTTAAAATTGGAAAATGCTAACGGTTTTGATCCATTTTTGATTTTTCCAATTCCGCTTTTCTATTTTCCGACAAACTATTTTCACGTTCACTTACCCGCTCTAAGCCCCTGAATTGTTCTTGCGTAAAACCAAGACCTTTAAACCGAAATTTCTTCCCGTTGAAAATAATGCCGGTGGTTTTTCCGCTTCTCTCATAAGTGATCAAATTATTTTCTCTTAGAAGTTTTAAAAAGTTGTCTATTGAACGGGCTTTCTTATAGCACCCCAAAATTACAGCAGATAAATGTTCCCTGTCGCTTTCCCTACCTGTTCGCAGTTTGAACTGGTATTCTTTTTCAGAGGTATTTGATTTATCATCTCCCCCATGCCGGACAACAGAACCAGATAGTTCAGGAAATTTTTCCTGTTGATAATTTTGAATTCCTTTTTTTAATTTTAAAAGCGCGTCTTTAGAAAGAAGCAGTGACTTCCCTGTTTTATATTCAAACCTTGAGGCGAAAATGTGCATTTGAAAATGCTGCTTGATGATCATAGAGATGCATATTTATCCCTAAAATTTATTCTCAGGCATCATATTTAACTATTCACTGACACTAATTTATCGTAACTTTACTCGTTCAATTTCCCGTCATGAAAAAAAATATTATCGCTCTCTCCATTGCGCTTTTATTCAGTGGAATGGCCGAAGCTAAAATGTCGGCCTTCTTTTCATTTTGTACTTTTAATCAGCCCCAGGGAACCCCGTTCATTGAAACATATATTACAGTGATTGGCACTTCTGTTGACTTTTCACCGAATACAAACAGCAAACTGCAAAGTAAAATTGAAATTCAATGGGTATTAAAACAGGAAGACAAAATTGTTTTCTTCGATAAATATAACTTGCTAAGTCCGGAATTGGAGAATGCAAAATCAGACAAACCGAATTTTATGGACCAGCAACGCATTCCTGCCGTGAATGGAAGTTATATGCTGGAACTTACCATCACCGATAAAAATTCAAAAGATTCAAAATTTACCACCACGCAAAAAGTGGAAGTCAGTTACCCCGTTGAAAGTGTTTCAATTTCAGATGTAGAAATGCTGGAATCCTATACCGCCACTACCACAGACGGAAAAATGTCGAAAAGCGGTTATGACCTCGTTCCATACATCAGTGATTTCTATCCGGAGTCAATGGAGAAAATAAAATTTTACTGCGAGATCTATAACACGAAGTTAATGCTCGGGGATGATTCTTATCTCGTACGTTACGCCATTATCAACGACAACAACAAACAAGCACTGAACGACCTGGTCGTTTCCAGAAAAATGAAGACGGGTGATGTAAGTGTTATCCTCGGTGAATTTCCGCTTACTGAAGTTACATCCGGAAACTATTCGCTGTACTTTGAAGTGAAGGATAAAAAAAATGAAATGCTGGCACGCAAGTCTGTTTTTTTTCAGCGGAGCTTCAGGCCACTCGTCAAAGACGTTCCACCTACCGATGATTTTTCTGTGTTCGACATCAACAATACTTTTGTTGCTTCCATTACAAATAAGGATACACTGAAAGATTATATCGCCAGTCTGTATCCTATTTCAGGTAAGTCGGATAGGCAGATTGCCGACAACCAGATCTCCATCAGGAATCTGACTTCCATGCAGCAGTATTTTTATTATTTCTGGGTGCGGCAGAACAAGCAGAATCCGGAAAAGGGCTGGATGGACTATAAAATAGAAGTGGATAAAGTGAAGGCCGCTTACGGCACAAGAATTACAAAGGGTTATGATTCTGAAAGGGGACGGGTATATCTTCAGTATGGTCCGCCGAACACCATTGAGACGAGTGAAAATGATCCGAATACTTTTCCGTATGAAATTTGGCATTACTATACCATCGGAGGCCAGACCAATAAAAAATTCGTTTTTTATTCCCGCGACAGAAGTTCCAATAACTATGTGTTGCTGCACAGCGACGTAACCGGTGAGCCGTCGGCCTATGACTGGCAGTTAAAGCTTCATGAGAAAACGACGCAATTCGGAAATGATCTTGACGCCGACAAAGCCCCGAAATCTTATGGCGACCGCTCACAGGATATTTTTAATAATCCGAAGTAATTGCTGTTGAGAAAATCATTTTATTTTTTTTAATGAAACGGTTTTTTTCTGTGACTTTGTTTTTATGAATTGATGGAATGCAGGTGAAAACAATTCAACGGATTTCTCACAATTTATTGTAGAATCAGATCAGATATTTGGCAACGAATTACACTAATTATCGCCAATTAATTTATTGAGTTATGCTTTGTGGAAATTCGTGAAATTAGTGGCAGAGTAATTTATCATTAGCAGTATGTCATTCAGTTTTCTTAGTTAGTTTTCTCTATATCCACTGCCGTATGATCAATTGGAATCAAAATAATTTCTGATGAAAGTCGCCGTTGTAATTCTAAACTGGAATGGTCGTAATTTTTTGCGACAGTTTCTTCCTTCTGTGATCAGTTGCAGCAGCAATGCAGAAATATTTGTTGCAGACAATGCTTCAACAGATGATTCGCTTGAAATCCTGCAGTCTGAATTTCCTTCTGTCAGGCTGATCATTAACAAACAGAATTTTGGTTTTGCCGGCGGTTACAATGAAGCGTTGAAACAAGTGGAATCAGATTATTATATTCTCCTTAATTCCGACGTTGAAGTCACACCCGGATGGATTGAACCTGTCATCGAAATGATGGAAGCTCATAGATCCATTGCTGCCTGTCAGCCGAAAATTTTATCTCACGCTGATCATTCTTCCTTTGAATATGCAGGCGCAGCGGGTGGCTACATTGATAAATACGGCTACCCTTTTTGTCGCGGAAGAATTTTTAATACAATTGAAAAAGATAAAGGTCAGTACGACGATGTGCAAAGAATATTCTGGGCCACAGGTGCATGTATGTTTGTGCGTGCAACTTCATTCCGTGCTGTATCAGGCTTTGACAAATCTTTTTTTGCGCACATGGAAGAAATTGATCTTTGCTGGCGGATGCAAAAAGCAGGCGGGTCAATATATTACTGCCCGCATGCTAAAGTTTATCATGTAGGCGGAGGGACCTTAAACAAAAGCAATCCACATAAAACGTATCTGAATTTTCGTAATAACCTGCTGATGCTTTACAAAAACCTTTCTCCGGAAAAATTTGAAAAAGTATTCATGATACGGAAACGTTTTGATTTTCTTGCTGCCATGAAATTCATGATCACGCCCGGAGGATGGGGTGATATGATGGCCGTACGTAAGGCACACACCGACTTCAGAAAAATGAAAAAGGAGAAGGGTATTTTATTGGTAGAAAATGAGGTAACTGAAAGGAATATCAGCAACGTTTGTTACCCGGAAAGCATCCTCAAAGCATATTACCTGAATGGAATGAAATATTTCTCACAACTCAAGTTCTGAAGTGTAAGAAATGGAGTGTTTCTTATCCTCCACTTTTGAGAAATTATCTGCATTTTTGTAACCTGTATGCGGCAATGCAGTATTGGATAAGGCATACAGGCAAAAAACATATTAATGAGCAACGAAAGTGTAAACATCTTGATTCAGCGGGCGGAAGTTCTTCGCACCAGAAATATTTCACAATCCTTTTCCTTGCTGCATGATGCACTTGCCATTGCCAGAAAAACGGGCTATCGAAAAGGAGTTGCACTTGTACATTTTGACCTCGGCAGTTGTCACGCAACAGAAAACAATTACCACAAAGCGCTTACTGATTTCAATGAAGCATTGTCGCTGTTCACCCGTCTCGACGACAGCAAAGGAATCATCAAATGCCATAATGAAATAAGCGTCATCTGTTTTAAGCTTGGTGATTGTCCCTCAGCGCTGGATAATATTTTTAAAAGTCTGCGCATAGAGACAGAGCTGAAAAATGAAAACGGCATAGCAAGTTGCGACAATGAAATCGGAAAGATCTACATCCATCTCCAGGATTATAATAAGGCCATAGAACATTTCAGGAAGGCATTGAAGGTTTATGAGGAACATAAGAATAAGAAGGAAATGGTAAATTCATTTTTCCTTTTGGGCAATGCCTACAACTGGCTCGATGAACATGAGAAGTCAGAGTATTACCTGCTCCGCAGCATGAACGGACTGGAGCACATTGACGAAATTGATACGAAAGCAAAAACGCTGGGAAGTCTGGCGATTTTATATACCAAGCAGAAGCAATATGACAAGGCGCTGAACTTTTTTCATGAGTCGCTCGACCTGGCCAACCTGGGAGCAAGTACTTCGGTGAAAGCGCAGTTGAAGAAAAGTCTTGGTAACCTTTACCTCGACCTCACACAATACGACAAAGCCATTGAAACCCTTCTCGGGGCATTAAAGATTGCGCAGTCATCTCCGCTTGAAGCGCAACTTGTAAAAATACATCAGTTTCTGTCGGTGGCGTATGAGCATATCGGCGAATACGACAAAGCATTATTTCACCACAAAAAATTTTACGAAGCAGATAAACAGGTGACATCGGAAGAAGTCAACCTCAAGACAAAAGGATTGCAAATTCGTTTTGACCTGGAAGAATTAAAAAAACAAAAAGAGATTGCTGAGTTAAGTGACAAACTGAAGGAACAATTTCTCGCCAATGTCAGTCACGAAATTCGCACTCCGATGAATGGCATTATCGGCATGGCACACCTGCTTGAACAGAGCACGCCTACGCATGAGCAGCAGGAGTATATTGATGCCATCCGTTTGTCGGCGCAAAACCTGATGGTAATTATTAACGACATCCTTGACTTTTCTAAAATCAACGCAGGAAAGATTGAATTTATCGAGAGCGAATTTAATCCGCGTGAACTCATCAAGGGAACGATGCAACTGATGCAGGTGAAAGCAAAGGAAAAAAACATCAGCCTTACTTCAGTGATTGATTATCATATTAAAGATATGTTGTCGGGCGATCCGGTACGGTTAAACCAGATCATCACCAACCTCGTTGCCAATGCACTTAAGTTTACAGAGAACGGAAAAGTTACGATAGATATAAAACTGATTGAGGCGGGAGAAAGTAAATGTAAACTCCGATTCAAAATTTCAGACACCGGTATTGGTATTCCGGAGAATAAAATCAAGACGATCTTCGACAGTTTCGAGCAGGCAGATAATAACAAGCGCAGGCAGGAAGGCACAGGCCTCGGGCTCACGATTGTGAAGCAGCTTGTAGAATTGCAGGGAGGAAATATTTATGTAAAGAGTAAAATCAATGAAGGAAGTGAATTTATTTTCGAACTCACTTTTAATATTTCCGAAGTACAGAACCACAAACAGGAAAAAGAAGCGCCTGTTGTTATTGAACAAAAAGATTTTTCTTCCATCAATATTCTCATCGTTGAAGACAATAAGGTGAACCAATTGCTGGTGAAGAACATGCTGAAAAATTTCGGCTTCAGTAAATTTGATTGTGCTGAAAACGGAAAGACGGCCCTCGAGATTCTGAAAAAGAATACGTACCATCTTATCCTGATGGATATCCAGATGCCGGAGATGGATGGCTATGAAATTACTACAGAGATCAGAAAAAATTTCCCTTCTCCGGTACGCGAGACGCCGATCATAGCCCTTACTGCCGATGCATCGGAGAAGGAAAAGATGCGGGCTCGTGAAGCAGGTATGAATGACTATGTGGTAAAGCCCTATACACCGGAAGAATTGTATTCCACCATGAGTCGTTACATCGGCCAGGCAATGACGGAGGCATCTGCACCCATACATTTCCCTGAATCAAATCAAGACTTTTCACTTGCATCCCTGGATAAATATACGGGCGGTGATCCTGACCTTACTTATCAGCTCATTGAAATATTTTTGAAACAGGTGCCTGAAGCAATTGAAAAACTGGAGACTTCAATACCAGGCGGCGACTGGAAAGATGTGCATGCCGTAGCGCACAAATTGAAAAGCAGCGTTGCCATTTTCGATTTTAATGATTTGAAAAAGCTTTTGATAAATATGGAGGAGAATGCGCGTGACTTGCGGCACCTCACTGAAGTGCCGATGATTTTCAATCAGTTCAAACTTCTCAGTAAATCTGCCATTGCAAACCTGGAAGTTCAACTGGATAAACTCAGAAAGGTACGCGTGTAATTTTTTATCGCTCGTGTTAGTTTGTCGCAAGTTCAGTTAGTAACCTGTAATTGTAACTCAGTTCCCTCGTGTTTGGATCGTATTCAAATACAATACAATAATTAACGGCACATCCCGAACAAATACCCGAGGCGATGAAAGGGATGCCGTCTGCATTGGTAAATGAAAATTGTTGTACGAATTCTCCAATATCACCGGCAAGGCACATTACTTTTATTCCACGGTTTTTAACCTGCAACAAACGGGGGTAAACATCGGTGTAAAAATTATTGGGATTGATGCACCAGAAGCATGTTCCTGCAGGGCCGTTTGAAATACTGTCAATCGTCGGCTGCATCACACCGTTATCCATCATCCATACAAGTTGGTGGGTTAGTACAATCAGGCTACCCGATTCTGCAATTGTATCGGTTACATTTTTAATCAGTTGCAACTGTTCCCCAACAAAATTGCTCAGGCTGTCCTGCGTATCTAATACAAGAAATGTGATTCCATTGTGATAGTATGCATAGAAAAGTGGTTTGTGAGTAACTGCAGTGAGGTTTACTGTATTATCATAATCGTGATTTCCCACAGCCCATAATGTCCCGGGACTACTAACGTCAAAAATAGAATCAATATAATAAAGTGTTGACAGGAACTGAGAACTTGATGCCGTGAGATCGCCACCCAGAAAAACCAGGTTGTAATTTGCAAGCGGTATTTTCTGAATCAGTGAATCAACTGTTGGCACCGGTGCATTGAGAACATAGGTATGACTCATAAGAATGAATGTCTCTTTTTCAAAAACCGGAGTTTGCACTTCCTTATCTTTTTTACATGATGACAGTAAGAGCAGAAGCATTAAAAGAGAAAGAAAAGTTTGAGCGTAATATTTTTTCACAATAGCAAACCTATATGATTTCAGGCAAATGTCAAGAATTAAAGTTCCACGGTATTTTAAAATGGGTTGATTCTTTCTAAATTTTGGTCTGTTTTAAACATGATCTATCATAGAATCAAGTCATATACCGTGCAGGAAACCTATTAATTTTCATTTTTTTGGATATTTGATTCACTTTTTCAGGATAGTAAGGGATTAAAGGTATCAACGGCTTTTCTTTATTTCTGACGTTGAGGTAAATCTTTACCTTGCCGCACCAATTTTCCGAGAAAATTATTTAACCAATTCTAATCAAACCAATGAGAAAAATTACCACCCTCATTTTGCTTGCAATGCTGTTTGTTACAGCTTTATCAGCACGTGAAATCACCGGAAC
>JBBRAY010000083.1:0-10618 GCA_038206355.1 Bacteroidia bacterium | reverse complement strand
TTAATCCCACTTTATAATTGTAAATCGACTTATAGACCAGATCTCCCTTAACATGTTTTTTCTTTTATCCTTTGTGTGTTCTTTTGCCTTGACGCAAAAGAACCAAAAGGTCAAGGCTGTGTAGAAAAAGCTAAATTTTTTCACTTCAGCCTAAAAGAAAAAAGCAAGCTTCTGACAGTTTCATCTTAGAGACGTTGCAACTGATTAGCCGGCTGAATTTCTAATAAACGTTCACGCACATTTTTCTTTTTTAACGGCTTCAGTGAAAAATTTTTTAACGCTTTTTCTACAAGGCCAATTTTAAATCCATTTCATAGTATGTAACTTAACGGAGTAAAGCTTGCTTTATCTCAGGTGAGGACAAGCAAAAAATTCAGCGGAAACAATAGTTCATTTGGTGTAAAGAGGTTGATTAAACTTTTACCTGAGTAAATTCATTCTGACATCCGTTCGCTATCGCAATGTTCAGTGTTCGGTGATTTCTATTTCTTATCTTCGGAATACCAATTACCTGAAAAAATTAAATACTTTTAAAGAAAAAAATGAATAAAGTATTTACGGCTTTTTTATTCTTGCTACTCCTTTCAAAAAATGTTATGCCGCAGGGTTTCCCCTGGGAAAATCCTTTGAAGATTGCCTGGAGCAGTGATGGGATAAACTTTAATCCTCCTGTGATCTTTCAGGATTCATCCGGAGTCCCTTCAGTCGTCAGGTGGAAAGGTGATACCTTGGTTTGCGCATTTCAGTGGTTTCGTCAGCCAAATGGTTCGCCGACATGGGACAGGGTAGCGGTAAAATTTTCTTATGATAACGGAATAAACTGGACAACACCGGCACCAATAACAGTTAACGGGCTCCCTGTAAATTACCAGCGTCCCTTTGATCCCACATTATTGCCACTGAATGCCGATAGCATCAGAATTTATTATTCTTCCAGCGATGGTATCCCGAATGGCCTCGATTCAACAGTGAATACATACTCTGCCATAAGTACCGATGGTGTTAATTATTCCTTTGAACCGATGCCACGCGTTGATGAACCGAATAGCCGGGTTATTGATCCTGCCGTGATTCACTTTCACAGTATATTTCATTATCTAGCACCAATCGGCAGTCCTCAGCAGGGTGCGTATCATTATATTTCACAAAACGGAATTAACTTCACGAAAGTGCAGGACATTCCTTCTGATTCATCTCATAACTGGACTGGTAATTACATGGTGAATGATACCGGTGAACTGAGGTTTTACGGTGCGGGGAGAAACGGAATCTGGTATAATTCAACACCCAACGGAGGAGTGTGGAATGGATTTATTAATACAAACCTTCATGGTGGAGATCCTTCTGCTGTAAAGATTGGCACCAACAATTATTTGATCATTTTTGTCGGCGCACCTTATACTACCGGTATAGATATAATTGGAAAGGACAAAATTGAATTCAGTATTTTCCCAAATCCATCTGCTGGAAATTTTACTTTCGAAGTAAATAATGCACTGATTGGAGAAACGATAATTATCTTTGACATCGCAGGAAAAGAAATTTACAGGAGTGAAATCACGAACAACAAAATACGGGTTGATATCAGCAACTTCGCATCAGAAATGTATTTTGTAAAAGTGAAGGATAAAAGTCGATTGATTAAAATTGAAAAGGAATGATTTCAGATCATGGATATTGCTTTTCAAAAGCGATGTGGGACATGATTACAACAAACGAAAAATACATTGCCACAGATGCACAGATTTAATACAATCACAAATGCAATCTGTAATTCCCGTCTTGCCGGACAAATTCTGCGGCTTTCTTTTATTATTTTTTATCTGTGCATCTGTGGCAATTTGATTAAGCATTTATGAAAATTATTGATCCCGATGTTATCGGGATAGTGGTAACAAATTGATAAACATATTTCACTATGGCATTCAACGAAAAACTCGCAGATCGCACTCGCGAAATAATTTCCCGGACACATAAAAAAGTGGAGGAGAAAAAAATGTTTGGCGGATTGTGCTTTATGGTCAATGACAAAATGTGTGTGGGCGTAGAACAGGAACGCTTAATGGTGCGTCTCGATCCCGAAAAATATGATGAGGCAATGGAAAAAGAAGGCTGCAAGCCCATGGACTTCACCGGAAAAATAATGAAGGGGTATGTTTTTGTTGACATTGAAGCATTGAACACCATTAAGAAACTTGAATATTGGGTAGGTCTTGCTCTAGAGTTCAATAAAAAGGCAAAGCCATCGAAGAAGTCAGCTAAAAAGAAGAGTAAAAAGTAGAATCAGTTAATGCAAATGAGATTCAGACATACATTCGTAATTATATTTCTTTCATTTTTTTTAGCTGATAGCCGGTCTTCTTCGGGACAGGATACGGGACTTTATCCTTCGCTCAATGCCGGAATTAAGGCGCCTGACATAAAAGGAAAAGATTCTAAAAATAAATCGTTTTGTCTATCTAAAATTAAATCGAGATATACGCTTCTATACTTTTACGAAGTACATTGTCATTTATGCGCCGTGGTGACCCCTGAATTGCAAAAATTGTACAACAGCTATCACGATATTGGTCTGGAGGTAGTTGCCATTCCTGTAGAATCGGATCGGGAAGAATGGAAACGCTATTTGCTTGAACAACAGCTCTCCTGGAAGAATATTTTCCCTGATTCATTGTCTTTGGATAGCCTCAGGGCGGATTACAAACTCACCGTCAGTCCGACGATGTACCTCCTTGACAGGAATAAAATTCTGCTTACGAACCGCCTCGGCAGGATTGAGCAGCTTGAAGCCGAATTAAATCAGCGGATCAGGTAAATTGAGGCTTAGAATCGGTTTCTTTCATTTCATTTTCACCTTTTTATTTGAAAAAAACATTCGTTTTGCAGACACGATTCTTTAACTAAATTTGCAACCCTTAAAAAAAATAAAACCATAACTATGCTTCGCAAACTATTTTTTACATGCCTCATCTTTTGTGCTTTCGCTACCGCCAATGCGCAGTCAATCCTCTCCATTGCCGGAGAAGATATTTCGAAAGCTGAGTTCGAAAGAGTTTATAAGAAAAACAATACAAAGGAAACTTCTTTCGATAGAAAAGCGGTTACAGATTACCTGAACCTTTACATCAATTATAAGCTGAAAGTCCGTGAAGCACTGGAAACAGGAATGGATACGGCAAAGGCATTTACTGATGAACTTGCAGGTTACAGGAAGCAATTGGCTCAACCATATCTTACTGATAAAGATGTGTCAGAGAACCTGTTAAAAGAGGCGTATGAGAGGATGAAAACTGACGTGAGAGCGAGCCATGTACTTGTAAAACTGGCTCCTGATGCATTGCCAAAGGATACCATTGAAGCGTATAATAAAATTACCAAAATCAGAGAAGAGGTAATTAAAGGTGGTGATTTCGCTGCCATTGCAAAAGCAAAATCGGATGATCCTTCGGCAAAAGAGAACAACGGAGACCTCGGTTATTTCACTTCATTACAAATGGTTTACCCTTTTGAGACTGCTGCTTTTAACACAAAGAAGGGAGAGGTTTCTCAACCAATCCGTACCCGCTTTGGATACCACATCATCAAAGTTATGGATTCCCGTCCGGCACAGGGAGAAGTTAAATGTGCACACATCATGTCGAAATTTCAGTCGGGTGGAAAACCTGAAGATTCTTTGAAGGCCTTTGCCAAAATCGAAGAGATCGCAGGCAAACTGAAGTCAGGCGAGAATTTTGAAGACCTCGCTAAACAATTTTCTGACGATCAGGGATCAGCAAAATCCGGTGGTGCTTTACCGCAATTCGGAACAGGCCGCATGGTACCGGAATTTGAAAAAGCAGCATTTGCGCTGAATGAAATTGGTGATGTAAGTGCGCCAATCCGTACTTCTTATGGCTGGCATATCATTAAGCTTCTTGAGAAAAAACAGTTGGGATCTTATGAAGAACTTCAGGCAGATTTGAAAAACAGAGTCGGAAAAGATTCCCGTTCTGAATTGAGTAAATCTTCAATGATCAATAAAATTAAAGCGAAGTATAATTTCAAAGAAATGCCAAAGGCAAAAGATGAATTTATGAAGATCGTTGATACTACGCTGACCTCAGGAAAATGGACCGGAGAGAAGGCTGATAAGCTTAACAATACCATGTTCACACTTGGAACAAGCACTTTTTCTCAAAAGGATTTCTCAAAGTACCTCACAGATCACCAGACTAAAAAAGGCTCAGGAACTCCACAGGCCATGGCTGCCGGTATGTACACTGAATGGGTGAATGAGAGTGCATTGGCTTACGAAGAAAAAATGCTTGATGTTAATTATCCTGACTTCAAATCACTGATGCAGGAGTACCGTGATGGTATTTTATTGTTTGAACTGACAGATAAAAAAGTATGGTCAAAAGCAGTAAAGGATACTTCCGGACTTCTGGATTATTATACAAAAAACAAAAACAACTACATGTGGAACGACAGACTTGAAGCCACTGTTTATACCTGTTCAAGCGCTGATGTTGCGAAGAATGTTCACAAACTGATGAAGACCATAGATGACGCAGATACATTGATGGCTCGCGTGAATAAAAGCAGTCAGTTGAACCTGCAGGTGAAGTATTCAAAATTTCTTAAAGGCGACAATGAAGTTATTGATTCTATTCCCTGGGTACCGGGAATGACAAAAGATTTCAAACATGGCAATTCAATTGTTTTTGTTGACGTGAAACAAAAAATTGCATCAACGCCAAAAACACTGGAAGAAGCAAAGGGACTTGTTACCGCCGATTATCAGGGGTATCTTGAGAAGGAATGGATTGAATCATTGCGTTCAAAATATCCGGTGAAAATTCACCAGGATGTAGTGGATTCAATTATCAAATAAAGTACTCCTTATTTTAAGGAAATAAATAAGACCTTAGTGGCGTTCATTTAAAAGTGAGCGCCATTTTTTTTTCGGATGATTAAATCAGTCAGCATTATATTCTTTTCAGCAATCTTGTTTTCTTCCTGCAATTATTTTTCAGGAAAGAATAAACCGAATACAAAAGATGCTGTTGCACGCGTTTACGACAGTTATCTCTATCCTGAAAACCTGGCGGGTATTGTTCCTGCGAATGCATCAAAGATTGACAGCAGTCATATCATCAAAAATTACATTGACAACTGGATTCATCAGCAGGTCGTCATGCACAAGGCGGAGAGTAACCTTGAAGCCGAAAAGAAAGATGTGGAAAAGGAACTTGAAGAATACCGCAACTCTCTGATCAGGTATGCTTATGAGAAAGCACTGGTAGAGCAGCGACTGGATACAAATGTTTCTGAAAATGAAATTGAAGTATTTTATAATGCCAATCCGGGAAATTTTGAACTCAAGAGTAATATCCTCAAGGTTATTTATCTGAAGCTGAATAAAAATTCTCCCAAGCTGAATAAAGTCCGCGATTGGTATCATTCCGATAACAGCAAAGACAGGGAATTGCTGAGAGATTATTGCCGCCAGTATGCGTTGAATTATTATCTCGATGAAGATACCTGGCTCATGTTCGATGATTTGCTAAAGGAAATTCCGATTAAGACATACGATCAGGACCAGTTTCTTCATAACAACAGGAATCTGGAGATTGAAGATTCTAATACGATTTACTTCGTCAGCATTAAAGGCTTCAAAGTGAAAAACAGTTTGTCGCCGTTGAGTTTTGAAAAGAAAAATATCAGAACGATGATCATCAATCAGCGCAAGCTGAAACTGATTTCTGAAATGGAGCAACAGGCTTATGAGGATGCAAGGAGTAAAAATGAATTTGAAATTTTTGACAGGAAAAAGTAATGCGGCTCATCGTCATAATTTTTTTATTAATTTCTCAGGTATCCAAAGCACAGCTTCCGGAACACTACCGGTATGACGATGATGTGTTGTCAAAGGAATTTCATGAGGGCAGGAGGAATGCGCTTCGTGAAATGATGCCTGAAAATTCTGTTGCCGTTTTATTTGCCGCTCCCGAACGCAATTACAGCAACGACAATGATTATCAGTACCACCAGTCGCCTGATTTTTATTACCTCACAGGGTTTAATGAGCCCAATGCAATGCTCATTATTTTTAAATCGGCTCAGGAACTGAACGGAAAAACTGCCGATGAATTTTTATTTGTTCCGTCAAGAAATCCGGAGAGAGAATCATGGACCGGTCGCCGTGCAGGAAAGGATGGGGCCGGTGAACTTACAGGTGTTACCGCGGTTTTTAATGCAGCAGATTTTGATTCCATATTTATAGACTTTACAAAATATAATAAGCTCTGGTATATCATTCCTAAAGGAGCCGTGGACAGTAAATTTGTGTCTGATGATTTGTTTGACCTCATTGAGATATTCAAAAATAAAACAGCGTTCCCTCCGCCAAATGGAGATGTAAAAGGGTTGTCTTCTGCCATGGCTGAATTGCGGGAGATCAAGCACCAGGAAGAAATTACTTTGATGAGAAAGGTTGTTGCGATGAGTTGCGAGGGGCACAATGAAATCATGCGCTCGCTTGCGCCGGGGATGCATGAGTACGACGTACAGGCGATTGGAGAATATGTATGGAAACGGAATGGAGCTGAGTACGTCGGATATCCCAGCATATGTGGGGGAGGAGAGAACTCCTGCATTTTGCATTATGAATCCAACAGAAAGCAACTGAGTTCCGGCGATCTGCAGTTGAATGACATGGGAGCAGAATACCACGGCTATTCGGCTGACGTAACTCGAACCATTCCTGTGAATGGAAAATTTACTCCGGATCAGAAGTTGATTTATGAACTCGTACTGAAAGCACAGCAGGCCGGAATTGACGTTTGTATTCCCGGCAATGATTTTAATTCAGCGCATAAAATAGCCGTTGCAATAATCAGTAAAGGTCTGGTCGAACTTGGAATCATCAAAACGGAAAACGATTTCAGGAACTATTTCTTTCACGGAACCTCTCATTATCTTGGTCTGGACGTACATGATGCTGGCACGCACGGCAAATTGAAGCCCGGAGTAATTCTTACTGTAGAACCCGGCATTTACATCGCCGAAGGCAGTCCCTGCGACCCTAAATGGTGGAATATCGGGGTCAGGATTGAGGATGATATTCTCATTACAGAAACGGGAAATGAGAACCTTTCGGCGTCCAGTCCGAGGTCGGTAGCGGCCATAGAAGCCCTGATGAAAGAAAAACCGGTGTGGATAAAAGAAAAATAAAGAAGTATTTTAAGGAAAGAAAATTATTCTATATTTGCAGCCCGAAAATCCGGTTTTGATTGAAATCATTCAATTTTAAACCAAAAACAGTATAATAATGGCTAAGAAAGGTAATAGGATTCAGGTAATCCTGGAATGTACAGAGCACAAGACGAGCGGAATGCCCGGCACTTCACGTTATATCACTACAAAGAACAAAAAAGTGACTACAGAACGTCTGGAGCTTAAGAAATATAACCGCATCCTTAAAAAGATGACGCTTCATAAGGAAATTAAGTAGTTTAATTGTTGAATCGTTTATCGGTTTATTAGTTAAAACCAATCAACATTTTCAACTATTCAACGTATCAACCAAACAACTAAAATACAATGGCAAAGAAAGTAGTAGCAACCCTGAAAACCGGAAAAGGAAAAGAGTTTTCGCGCGTGATTAAAATGGTGAAGAACAAAGAAACCGGTGGGTATAACTTCAAGGAAGAAGTAGTCCATAATGATCACATCAAGGATTTTCTGAAGAACAAATAATTTCAGTTTATAAAATAATCTTTGGGCTTCTTTCTTATTGAAGGGAGCTTTTTTTGTGATCCCACCGAAGTACTAATGAAAATACCAATATACGAATCTCAACGTAGATTTTTTGTAATTGGTATATTGGCAGGTTTTATTTGTACTTCGCTGAGGTCATTAAATACTAATACATGGGAATTTTTTCAAAAATATTTTCTAAGGAGAAGAAGGAGTCGCTCGACAAAGGCCTTGAAAAAACAAAGACGAGTTTTTTCTCCAAGCTTACCAAGGCCATTGCGGGCAAGTCGGACGTAGATGCCGATGTGTTGGATAACCTTGAAGAAGTTCTTGTAACAAGTGATGTTGGCGTGGGCACCACATTGAAAATTATCAAACGTCTTGAAGAGCGCGTGGCCCGCGATAAATATGTGAGCACTGCTGAGCTTCATACGTTACTCAAAGAAGAAATCTCCTTTTTGCTTTCTGAAAATAATACTGAAGACAGAGATGGTTTTTCCTTGCCTGATACCGGCGGACATCCTTATGTAATCATGGTTGTTGGTGTGAACGGCGTGGGTAAGACAACAACCATTGGAAAACTTGCATATCAATTTACACAGGCAGGAAAAAAAGTTTTGCTTGGTGCTGCTGATACTTTTCGCGCAGCAGCAGTGGACCAGCTTGATGTATGGAGTAAGCGTGCAGGCGTTCCAATTGTGAAACAAGCCATGGGTAGTGACCCTGCATCTGTTGCTTTTGACGCAGTCAGTTCAGGCGTTGCACAAAAATCAGACGTAGTCATTATTGATACAGCAGGACGCCTGCACAATAAAGTAAACCTGATGAATGAGCTTTCCAAGATCAAACGGGTGATGGAAAAAGTCATTCCCGGCGCACCACATGAAATCCTTTTAGTCCTCGACGCAAGCACGGGTCAGAATGCGATAGAACAAGCCAGACAATTTACATTAGCCACTGACGTAAATGCACTCGCGCTAACCAAACTTGATGGAACGGCCAAAGGCGGAGTTGTGATCGGCATCAGTGATGAATTCAAAATACCGGTGAAATACATTGGCGTAGGAGAGAAGATGGAAGATTTGCAGGTGTTTAATAAGGCAGAGTTTGTGGATAGTTTGTTTGGAGGGTAATTCCTTCTCAGTAAGCATAGCTGATCGTTTATTCAACCTGAAATTCACCTTTTTTAAATAGCTTTTTTTCCTTTCTTTGGATGGTGAATTTACTCAAAAAAATTTGGGGGGCCAGGCAATGATATAGGTCGTTCCATAAGCAAAACGTGGGATGGGGGCTACATAATTGCAGGCTCATATGGAACATTTCCTGCACAAAATGTTTATTGTATTAGAATTGATTCTGGAGGAAACTTAGTATGGGAGTCTCAATATGGTGGAATAAACGGAGATGTTGGAATGTCAATTCAGCAAAAGAACGATTCCGGATTTGTAATTTCAGGATGTTCCTGGAGCTTTGGAGGAGTGGCAGGTGATGCCTATCTTATTAACATAGACAGTTCCGGAGTTATTCCGGTTCTAGAATTAGAAGGAACTAAAATAAATTTTACTATTTCGCCTAACCCTGCAACTTTACATTTCAGCATTGGAACTTCCGAGATGAGAGGTAATTGCAAGCGGTTGGAAGTGATTAATTTATTGGGAGAGATTATTTATTCAGAGATTTATCTATATGATACTATAACCCTCAAATGCGATAGATTCCTTAAGGGAATTTATTTTATTAAATTGCAGAGTGAAAAAGGATCTGCGGTGCAAAAATTAATCATTGACTAAAATTTGTATTGCAAATTCAATCTTTTTTATAACGCAAACATCATGAAAATTAATGCATTTAGAAATAGTTCATTTTTATTATTCGCTTCTTTACTGCTGTGCCAAGCATGTTTTGCCCAATGCAAAATGGAAAGCAATCCTAACAAATGGCTCTACAAAAATGGCCTGGGACGTTACAAAGTTTCTTATCCCCAAAAGGTCGACAATTCAACCAAAATAATTAAATTTTTCGATGCCTTCGTTTTCATTGGTATGTACAGTTTCGTAAAAGTTAATACTGATAGACTTTTTTATCTTCAATTTTTCGGGCCTGCCTCGTATCCTTATGACATAAATGAATCAGATTCCTTGCAATTTTATTTTTCGAATAATATGATTTTGAAACTTCCACCTCAAACGAATTATCCGGGAGAAAAGGGGGCGCTCATTGCCTTTTACAAAGTGAATAGGGAATTTTTAAATACTATGGCAGAAAATAATCTTGATTCAATCGTGCTGAAGTTCACACCGAATCCTAAAAATAAACCGGATGATGAATCGAAGTTAATACATTCTTATACTTTTAGAAAATTTTCTGCTAAAAATATCAGATTGTTTAAGGAATATGCGGCTTGCTTTAAGAAGGAATACTAAACATTGGGAAGCATCCTTTTTCTCTACAATGTGTATTTAATCGCTATAAGGATTTTCTCCGTCGGTTAAATATCTCGTTTCGCGAAATAACTGGTCCATATTAATTGTGATTTTCATTATTGTGACTCTTGTTCAAGAAGCTAAGCACTGATTATATTTTGTTTTAAGTCCAAAGTAAATGGAAATGGAATGAAAATCCGGAAAGGGGTATTGATGCCATTTACAGTGGCTATCAAAATGAATTTTTCGAAAATATCAATAGTGTCCGTGCCCATGCAACTGTAGAATGCTCAACAGGATATTGCCCTTTAGGTCTACTCATATCTTTGCATATAAAAAAAGAAATCTAAGGCTGGCAATCAGGCGAAGGCCTACTAAACACGTTTTAAAAGCGATGTTGTAATCGAGAAATCTCCAGCCTTAGTTTCTTCTTCCAAAGTTTGAACAGTACTTAG
>JBBRAY010000082.1:0-13133 GCA_038206355.1 Bacteroidia bacterium | reverse complement strand
TGCTTCTGATTTATGCAGACCCATCACCCATGTTTCAACGCCATTCGTCACTTCATTGCAAACGTCCTTCCTTTTCTTCTTGTCGCGATAACAGGCGCTGTTGCAATGGATACAAATAAAAAGGTCGGCCCTTGCGTTGTTAGCAATTGTCGCACGCTCATGCAATTCAACAAAAACGTCCGTTTTTCGGGTATAAATAACCTTTACGTCAGGAAAATGCCCCTCAATATATTTTCCCAACTTCAGTGCTATGCCAAGGGCTACGTCCTTCTCATTCGCCTTACCGGCAATGCATCCGGTATCGTGTCCGCCATGTCCGGCGTCAATACAAACCCTCGTGAGGGTATACTTTTTTTGGGGCGGCTGGAACGAAGAAAGTACCATAAACACCATACTGAAAAGTATCGTGCGGACAGAATTTTTTCGCGAAAGTAATTTTCTACTTTTGAAGGCCATCAGATGACGAGTAACGGAAGATTGAAATGTAAATTAACGACTATCCTGCCTGTATTAACGGTAGTGCTGGGGTTCCTTTTTCAACATAACGATGTTGGCGCAGCGAACCCCGGAAGTCTCTATCTTTATCAAACTTATGCTTTGAACGGGTCATCTGATGATGCTGATAATTTTTCCGCCGGAATTAACGTTCCCGATACAATTATTAAAATCGATTCATTAAAGTCCGACAGCAATAAAATCGTATTGAATGTTGATACAAACATTGACACTGAGTCACTGAAATCCAAAGTAAAATACAAAGCCCGTGATTCTCTCAGGGTTGATGTTGAGCATGAACAGGTATATTTATTTGGTGATGCTGTTGTGGACTATGAAGACCTGCACCTCACGGCGGATTTTATAAAAATTGATTTTGATAAAAAAGAAATCTTCGCCGAAGGTAGAACTGATACCACAGGTGAATTAATTGGCAAACCCCGGTTCTCACAGGGTGAGCAGGAATTCAAAAGCAATTCCATCCGCTATAACTTTGAAACCAAAAAGGGAAAGATATCTTATGTGATAACGAAAGAGGGAGAAGGATATATCCACGGAGAAACAGTAAAGAAAGACCCTTTTAATAATTTCTACATACGCAACGGCCAGTACACAACCTGTGACTATGATACTCCTCATTATTCAATCAGTGCAAGGAAGTTGAAGGTGATCAGCAACAATAAAATTGTAACCGGACCGGCGTATCTCACTATAGAGGAAATTCCCACACCTATTTTAATTCCTTTCGGATTCTTTCCGAGTAAGAAAGGACGGAGCTCAGGAATTATTTTTCCTGCATTCGGCGAATCCGCACAACGTGGTTTTTATTTCCAGCACCTTGGCTACTACCTCGGTCTTAATGATTACTTCAATCTGGCTCTCACATCCGACCTTTACACAAAAGGAAGCTATACGCTGAATCTCAGCAGTACGTATGCAAACAGATATCACTACCGCGGAAATTTTCATCTCGGATATTCCCGTACGATTGAAAGCGACAAGGAACTTCCTGATTATTCACGCATTGAAGATTACCACATCAACTGGTCGCATATACAGGATCCCAAGGCAAAACCCAACAGTAGTTTCAGCGCCAGTGTAAATGCAGGAACAAGCAATTACTACAGGAATACGATTACGTCGGCAAATAATTTTCTGTCTAATACTTTTCAGTCTTCCATTCTCTATTCACAATCATTTCCTGAATCACCGGTTACTTTCGGCATCGGCGCAAATCACACGCAGAATACCTATACACATGATATCAATGTGACTTTGCCTTCGATCAATTTTGGAATTTCACGCATCAATCCATTTGCGAAAAAGAATCAGATCGGTGCACAAAAATGGTATCAGAAAATCGGGACTTACTATCAGTTACAGGCAACAAACTATATCCAGACGAAGGACTCACTTCTTTTCAAAAAAGAATCACTTGATAATCTGCGCAATGGCATCCAGCATTCATTACCCATTTCAACTTCTTTTAAAGTGCTGAAATATTTTTCATTGTCCCCGACGATCAGTCTGACTGACAGGATGTATTTCAAAACAATAAAATATGTTTACAATCCTGAACTTCAACATCCTGATACGATAGTGGTGAAACAGTTTGCAAATGCATTTGATTATACAACTTCAGCAAGTCTGAACACCCGCATTTACGGTATGTTCCAATACAAGAGAGGTCCTGTTGCAGCAATCAGGCATGTGATGAGTCCGTCAGTTGGTTATAGTTACAGGCCTGATTTCGGAGAAAGTAGATATGGCTATTACGATGAAGTGCAAACAGATGCACCGGGCAACAAACAAACGTATTCCATTTTTCAGCAAGGTGTTTACGGATATCCTTCCAATGGAAAGTACGGAAACATTTCTTTCGGTCTTGACAACAACCTTGAAATGAAAGTGAGAATGGACACCGACAGCGGGGCCACTTTAAAAAAGATTAAGCTGCTGGAAAGTTTAAGCATCCGAGGTAATTACAACATTGCTGCCGACAGCATGAAACTTTCTACCCTGGGAGTAAATGGAAGAACTACGCTCTTTGAAAAAATCGGTATCAACTTCGGAGGTACTTTAGATCCCTATGCATACGATGAAAACAATGCAGATTACAACCGTTTTCAGTACGATGTAAACAGTCATTGGGTGAGACTAACAAATGTAAATCTGTCTTCTAATTTTTCTCTCGTCCCGAAAAATAAATCTAATGACAAACCCAAAAAGTCAAGCGAAGAAGAAGAATATATACGGATGCATCCTGAGGAATACGTTGACTTCAGCATTCCTTATAATGTAACGGTTAGCTATACATATAACTGGAGCAGGCGCGGGAATGGACCGGCCAGTCAGTCACAGAGTGCAAGCGTGAACGGAGATATCAGCATAACGCCGAAATGGAAAGTCGGATTTAATTCCTGGTATGATTTTACGGCAAAACAATTCACCAATTTTGGCCTGAACATCTATCGCGATTTACATTGCTGGGAGATGCGCCTGAACTGGGTCCCATTCGGCTTTCAGGAAAGTTATTTTTTCCAGATCAATGTAAAGAGCTCAATCCTGCAGGATCTGAAACTGATGAAGCGGCAGGATTATTATGATAATTGAGTGTGAGAGATTTTTTGATTACAAAAGGTTTGCTGCTTCTGAATGTCAACAGTGAGCATTCAACCAATCAACTCCTCACAGTCCCGCATAATAATCATACCCTCTCTCATACCAAAAATCCTTTGGCCTGTTGTCGGAGAAAAATAAAGTTCCTATGCGTTTCAGGTGTTTTATACCATACTTCACCGGTATGATCAATCGCAGAGGCGCTCCCTGGTTCATTGGTAATGACCTCCCATTCATTTCATAACATAGTATCGTTTGCGGATGCATCATGGATGGCATATCAATACCTACATAATATTCTCCGTCGGTGGATGTGAGCCCGGCATATTTACATTCTTCACCTTCTGTGCCTTTTTCAATAATGCCACACGACTTCATTCCCAATTGATAGTGTGCAGCAAAATCCGAAAACCTGACTCCACCCCACCATGTAATCTGACTCCATCCTTCAATACACTTGAAATTAAATATCACTTCTGTTTTGGGAAGCTTCTTTATTTCATCAAGAGATATTTCAATTGTATCAGCGGTGGACAAAAGGTCTGCATTCCTTACCACGAGTAGCTTCCATGACGAAGTATCCAATGCGCTTTTCATCCCGTAATTTCCATTTACCCGTACACGAGAAACCGCTGATGACACCGGATACTCCGGCTCGAGGTCAGAAGTGCTGAATACCTTTGAGAAAATATTCTCATTCACATCCATGGCTTTGCGAAGTGGCTTCAACGCACCGGCATCTTTGGGTTGATGAGAGAGCCAATTCCATCCCAAAAAAACACAACAAATAAAAATGAAGAACAAGGCAAATGACTTCAGCGTTTTCTTTCGAACCGTTTTCCTGAATTGATCTTCTGAATAATTTTCTTCAGCCATTTGAATTTTATTTATGGAACAGATAAGTTTCCATTCCGGTAAATACAAACTTCATATCATGCATTTCAAATTTCCGATTCCGCACTCAATCGTTATCCTTATTTACAATCTCTTTTACGCCATCAACAATTATTGTTTCTTCTTCCTTATTTTCTTCCACGACTTCCCAACCCGTTACGATGGCGCGAAAATTATTCCACCCTGCCCTTGCCACCTGCATAATGTGCACACAGAAAAACAATACGTAGCCAATGGTCAGAATGAAATGCTCAGCCCTTGCCCATTCATATCCCCCCAGCATAGCGGTGAGCCGTCCAAACTGCGTTGGCTTATATACTGCCAGTCCGGTGAGCAGCGAACCAAAACCCATGAGGATAATTGCAGTATATGCAATCTGCTGGGCACCGTTATATTTTTTTACGGGTAGTTTTTTTCTACTGATATACAAATCATGAAGCAATACATGCCATGCTTCCTTAAATGAATTTCTGTTTGGCAACAAGTACCTCCACTCCCCCGAGAAAATCGTGTAGGTAACATACGCCAGGCCGTTGATAAAAAAAATCCACATGAAGAAAAAATGCAGCGCCATTCCCTCTGCAAGGCGAAACGGAATAGAAAGTGTTTTATAAAATCCATCAGGAAAAAATGCAAAAAATATTTTTTGTCCGGCCTGAATGGTATAAATGTCATTCGCCCAGTAAATGAGAATACCGCTGTATATCATCACTAACAAAACCGGAAAATTGATCCAGTGAAACCATCGGATGGCAAGCGGGTGCTTTCTCTCAATCTTCTTCATAGAAAAGTTCTTAAAGATATAAAGAATTTGAAAGTATGCTTGTTGGCCTGTTAAATTATCCTTTCGAATAACTACGATACCCCTTCGAATAACGAATAGACGAATTGCGTATTCGTAATTGGTATATGGCAATAGGTAATTGGTATTTTCGTCATCCCATTCGTTATTCGACGGGGTTACTATACATTATTGCACTTAGGGCGCAACAAATAAAAAAAAGGCGCGATGAAAATTCATCTCGCCGGCAGGGGTCTCAACTCAACTGATATTTTTATTCTACGTCTTGTCCCATGGTGCGGTACAATTGCTGCATCCGCATGGAAAGTTCTTCGAGCAGTCCGAGTTCACGCTCAGAAAGTCGCGTAAAGTCACTCTGTTCAATTTTTTTCTGATTGCCTTCGCTGCTCATCTCCACCTGTTCGTTCAGGATAAAAGCGAGAAGTCCGTTGTAATACTTCTGACGCTCGGTAGGCGTGAGCTTTGCAATCAATGCACGGATACTTTTTACGTAGTTGTCAACTTCGCGTTCTACATTTCTTGTACCTGTGGTGTGTATGATGCTGAGTGGTGACTGATCAGAAGAAGTGTTTTTTGTGTACATGTTTTTCATCTATTTATATTACTGCAATTTTACTGCACACCGTGTGTAATGTTCAGCAGAATTGCGTTGGTTCTTACACTACAATCACAGCTGCAATAAGGGCTGCATCCTTCATCTTTTTAACTTTTGGCCAGAAGAATTTAAAATCTGCGCCATTACCCGGTTCACTTTCAATCCAAATCTTACCGCCTTCATCTTCGATAATTTTCTTCACGATGGCCAGCCCAACCCCGGTGCTTTCCACATCATCCCTTCTGTTCAGCGTCTGGAATATCACAAATATTTTTTCATGGAACTTCGGATCAATACCGGGTCCGTTATCTTTAACAGAGAATGTCCATCCGTTTTCTAGCGTTTCCACACCAACAGTAATCACCGGAATATCCTTGTCGTTATATTTTACTCCGTTACCGATAAGGTTTGAGAAAACCTGCGACAACCTTGTTCTGTCAGTTACCATTGACGGCATGTTTTCAGCAATATTTACTTTTGTATTTTCAGGAAGGCCAATGAATTCAATGGTCTCTTTAATCAGTTCTTTTGTGTCAACCTGAACCTGGTCACCCACACGTTTGTCGGCTTTTGAATAATCAAGGATTGCCTGTATCAGGTCTTCCATTCTCTTAATACGCTGTTTAATCATATTAAAATTTGTACGCACCTCAGGGGTGAATGAAGCTCCTCCGTCCTCTTCAATCCAGTCGGTAAGATTACCAATGGCTCGAAGCGGCGCTTTTAGATCGTGTGAAACGATTGACGCAAATTTGTCCAGTTCATTATTTGTTTTTTCAAGCGTCATAGTATATTCCTGAAGACGCCTGTTACTGATTTCAAGTTCATTCTTCTGTTCTGTAATTCGCTCTATGATCACATTCTTTCCACTGTGCAGGTAACTGCTTTGGGCGGCAATGAGAAAGAATGCAAGTATCGCTGTTGTTACAAAGTCAGTATTAATTGCACTCTGATCATTTCCAAACATGGCATAAGACGTCATTCCTGTATATTCGGTTATTACATATAGGTAAAGGAAGTTTGCAATCACCAATGCAGTGAACCACTTCCCTGCTTTTGTGCCAAGCATCATAAATGCCGACAACAATACAACTGCCAGGTACATCGTTCCTGAATTTCGCACTCCACCGGAAGTATAAGACTGAAAATGCAACATTAAAAACGCTGCCATCAGGGTAATCATATAAGCGATCGGCAACCTCTGATAATCTCTTACGAGAAAATAATTTGCCAGCATGACTGCCGACAAGCCAAACAATAAATATGCGATATAAGCTGAGCCTCCGAATGCCGTCAGTATCTGAACGGCAACCATTGTGCTGGCAAGGAATCCCGTATATGTAAAAATACGGAACAGTGCGAAACGCTGTTTCTGCATCAGGTCATCATATGGTATGCTGTCATACACATCGGTCTTCGCAAGTTTCCTGATAATTGATTTAATCATAATATTGTTAATTAATGTAAACTGGTCTGATAGCCAATGAGACTTAAGTTTTCAACTTTTCTAAACGCATAAAATTAATGTAATGATTCTGAACTGTAAGAAATTGCTGTACTTTGCATCGGTATTTACAGATTACCGGTTTGAGAAAGACAAGACTCGACCGGCAAAACCGCATATTCGAAACATTTGACAATGTACTCCGTAAATTAACTTCACCAATATATCTATGAGTGATCAACTATTAAATATCATGCTGGTAGACGATGATGACATCGATATCATGACGCTGCAACGGGCATTCAAGAGAAATAATATTCAAAACCCGTTGAGTATTGCACATAATGGATTGGAAGCACTTGATCTTCTCCGTGGAAGCAACGGTGTAGATAAAGTACTCCCTTCACCCCGAATCATTTTGCTTGATATCAATATGCCGCAAATGAACGGTCTGGAATTTCTGCGGGAACTGCGGAAAGATGAAGACCATAAAAGTGCGAGCGTATTTGTGCTGACCACTTCTAACGACGACAAAGACCGAATGGAAGCATTCAACCTGAATGTGGCCGGATATATTATTAAACCCGTCACTTTCGAAAATTTTGTAGTCGCTGTTGCACAATTAAATGGCTTCTGGAAAATCTGCGCCTATCCCCAGTAAATAATTACCGAAAAAATTAAACCCCGTTTCGCATTGCGCTTAACGGGGTTCTTATTTATTTGATCTTAGAATTGCGTCACCGCATCGGTCTTACCTATCAGGCAGAAGCCGGAAATATCATCAGCGAAATTAAACGCTGTTGATGTTCTAAAGGAAGCAGTTTCAATTTATTGATGTATTCGTAAATTCGTAATTATTGGGAATTAGTACGCTATGCCACCAGCCGGAATGATTTCTTTATGTCATTCATTGAAGCATTCGAATCTGCCAGTGCAAGCGGCAACTGCTCGGCAATCGTATGCAGTATTCCATCAATGTCTTCAATCGTAAGCAGGTTGTTAAGGGGTATGCGAAGTCCGGTGTTGTTGTACGATACACTCGGGAATACTGAAATATTAATATAGTACCCTGCATTCATCAATCGGCGAACCATGTTGTATCCCGTTTCAGGTTTGCCAACGCCGATAAACATGATAGGAGAATCTGATTCACTGATCAAAGGCAATTGCATTTCCTTTGCTTTGGCGTTGAAGTAATCTATTTTTTTCTTCAGTTCATTTTGCTTTGTATAGATTTCATCTGTCAGGTGAATTTTTGCAGATGCAATCACAGCCCCGAGTACCATTGGTGGCATCTGGATAGAAAAGATAAATGCCTTGCTGGTATTTTTGATGAGCTTCAAATGCGCTTCATCAGGATAAACAAGTACGCCTCCTGCAACACCAAATGCTTTGGTAAGACCTGTTGTCAGAAACAAACGGTCATGGTAATCTGCCTGGCCTAAAACATATCCCGTACCATTTGGTCCGGTCCAGCTCATGCCATGAATATCATCCAGGTACAAATGAAGCTGATCATAACGGTCAAGTAATTTGTAAAGGTCCTTAACAGGAGTGTAATCGCCCTGCATAGAATAAACTCCGTCGGCCATGTACCATATTTTGCGGTAGCTGTCCTTTAAAGATTTGATGCGCTGTTCAAGCATATCAATTCTGTTGTGCCTTACCACTTCGATTCTGATGTTTCTGTTTTTCAACATCTGAACTGCAGTCTGAACACTGTCATGAACCTGTGCATCCATAATCACTGCGTCGCTGTCACCAACGATCACCGGAATATTTGACATGTGTCCCACGGTGAGTGACTGAACAATCACCGCCGGCCTGTTAAACATTTGCCTCATCAGATCTTCGGCCTCCTGATAATACCGGGAAGAAACATAAGCTCTGGAAGATGAAAACTGTGTTCCGTATTTGTCGGTAGCTTCCATTGCAGCGGCTTTCAGACGGGGGTCGTGTTCCAGTCCGAGATATCCGCATGAACCGAAAAATAATAGTTTTTGTCCGCGAATGGTAATGTGTCGCCCGTCTAGAGAAACGTCATCCGTTCCGTTATGAACGATCCCCAGATTTGCAGCAAGTGTTGCAACCTCGTTCACGATTTCCAGGACCTGTTCGTGCTTACTCTTTTCTTCCATTAAATAAATTTTGTTGAGTATTAAATCCCAAGTGTTACAAAAGTATATGAACCCTAATGAGAGACTTTTTTTCAGGAGGTAAGTTATGAGCAGCGTTATGAACACAGAATTGAAAGCATCCCGAAAAAAAAACTCAATCACAAAAGAAGGCAGCTTGCCATTTCAGGCTATAATCATGATATATCCATAATATAATCCTTCCAGGGATGTTCAACTATTAACTTTATTATTTTTAAAAAATTAAGTAAGTTTGGCGAAACAAATAATTCAAAAAAATGAAAATAAAATTACTTACCGCTATTATTGCGATCTCCACTTTCTCCACACAGGCGCAGTGGATTCAGCAATCCGTTCCTTTTGGATATGAAGGATACATCAACGACATCAGAATCACTGATGCAAATACAGTATGGGGCAATACCTGGGATGCCGTACTTCATTCTGTACCATATACACAGGATTTCGTTCGTACCATTGATGGAGGAAATAACTGGAACATAGGCTCGGTAGGAGCTCCTTCACAATATGTTATTTCAAATATCTGGCCCATTGACGGTAACACCTGTTACGTGGCCATGTTCGACAGTACCGGTTCAGGCGGAAGGGAATACAAAACCACAGACGGTGGCGCTACATGGTCGCAGGTAGGAGCCAATATGTTCCAGTATGCCACTTCTTTTGCAAACATCACTTATTTCTGGGATGCTCAAAACGGAGTAGCAATGGGTGACCCTGTTGGAAGTCCGCTTAAGTATGAAATCAATTTAACAACTGATTTCGGCAGCACATGGACACAGGTATCTCCTGCAAATATACCCGGCCTCGCAAACAATCTGGAATACGGAATCACCAATCTTTTTGATGCGGCAGATGGCCGTATCTGGTTTGGTACTACTTACGGTGATATTTACCGTTCTATTGACGGTGGAAATACATGGACGAAATCTGCTTCCGGGTTTCCTGCTTATATGCCTGCAGGCGGCGGACGTCAGGACATTTCCAATATTGCATTCACTGATTCACTCCACGGTTTAATTACCCAGGTAAATGCGACAACAGTTTTATTAAGAGGAACAAGTGATGGCGGATTAACATGGAGTGCTGTAAATCCGGTTTCAGGTACTGTTTATTCAGGTGACATTACTGCCGTGCCGGGAACAATGAACACTTTTGTTACTGCAGGTTCAAATGGAACTTTTGGTTTCGGAACTTCTTTTACGCTTGATGGAGGTGTCAACTGGCTCGATATTGACAATAATATTTCTCATACTGCACTTGATTTTCTTGATACCATCACAGGCTGGACAGGTGAATACATCCCTGCAGCAACTTTTGGCGGAGCATATAAATTTGACGGCGTACTTGCTGCAATTCCTTGTTCATCACCAAGTGTGAATTCAGGAATTTCATCGGCTAACGATTCCAGTATTTGTTTCAATGATACCTTAAGCGTTACTACTGTTGGAGCCATTGCACCGACTGAAGGCGCTACACATGGTTTTAGTATCATTGTTTCTACTGCCGACATCAGCGGTAACAACAATCCTTTATTTGATCCAAGCGTTGTTGGTGGAACGGGCGTAATTACCGGCAACCCTCCTCCAACTGTACTTACAAATGACCAGACTATTTTCCCTGCAGGTATATATTATTTCACACCGGTAGTATATGGCAATGCAACAGGTACCGGAAACGTAACAGCGTTGACCCTTGATCCGAATTGTACTTACACCGGCACATCTGTTTATGTTAATCTTCTTGATTTCGGAGATCCGCAGTGTATTGATGACGGTATTTCAGATTTTGCACGCGTGCAATTCGGAGTAACCAGCTTTTTGACTTCTCCTGATCAAATGACTGTGCGTATCCGCGCCATCCAGAATGACAATCATACCTCAATCGAAATTTTCGATATGACAGGAAGAAAAGTTTTCGGAAATAAATATGTTGTGGTTACCGGAATGAATGACATCAGCATCAACATCGCTGATCTATCATCAGGAACATATATCATCAAAACCGGATCTTCAGGTTCGGTAGTATCCAATAAACTGATCAGATTGTAAACACTGATCTCAGATAAGGAAGGCGGTTTCACACTTGTGGAACCGCCTTTTTTAATGTGATGAATTGTTTCAACTTTCGGCCTGCGAATTTTTCATTCTCCGTTAAATGACGGATTACCTTTTCAATATTTTTCTCCACGGCTTCGTCCGTTTTCAGGTGATGAAGGTATCGCACAATTTCTTTCCGGCGGTATGGCGGAAGATTATCAAAAACATCCTTTGCTTTTTTATTGTGCTTCAACGCAGATTTCAGTTTGGGATGAACAGGGAACCGACGAGGAACAGGATCATATTCAATTTCCACCCGTGCCATATCTCCGTTCCTAATACCGGCATCAGCAAGCATTCTTCCATTGATATACAACAGCCATTCCCCTCTGAAACGAACGACTGTCTGTATAAATGCAGCACCATTCAACCTTCCTTTCACTGCGACGGGCCCTTTCAGTTTCCCACTCTGACTCAGTAAACTTTTCAATACTGCCGCGGGAACCTTTACACAAGGGTTGATATCGGTCTTAAATATTTTTGCAGAAAAATAATTCATCAGTTGGATGTAAACTCAATTCAAATGGATAAAATATTCAGTTTAATGTCAATAAGATCAGACAAAAAACCGATTCGGGAATAAAAATATTGAAATGGATCTGATCAGAATACAATCTTATAAATCGCCCCTGTTTTACTTCTGGGTCCGAATAATTGTTGTGTGACGAGATAAATCTCTCCGGCTTCATCCATGCCCATGCTGTTTATTTTCAAACCGGTATCATTTGACTTTCTTCCTTCCACAATTATATCTCCCCTGTTCCAGTTTTTGCCAACATCCTGTTTCAGGTAAAAAAGTTTTCCCGACCAGTCGCCGAAAATATAATTCCCGGTCAAAGCGGGAAACAATTTACCCCTGTAAACATATCCTCCACAAACACTGATCCCTGTACCGTGATCGTATTCCGAAACGGGACCTATGAGTCCGTCTGAATTGCATCCTGATTCAGGATTGAAGCAGTGGTCTCCTTCCATGATTCGCCAGCCATAGTTTTTTCCCTTTTCAATGATGTCAATCTCCTCCCATTTGTTTTGTCCGACGTCGGCGCAAAATAATTTTCCTGTAGCCCTGTCGAATGAAAACCGCCATGGATTGCGCAAGCCGTAAGCATAGATTTCTTTTTTCACATCATTCGTATTGGCAAATGGATTTCCGGGAGGAATTTTATACGGCCGCTCTGCATCTACATCAATCCGTAAAATTTTTCCAAGCAGAGAATTTAAATCCTGGGCATTTCCATTCGCACCATGCTTGTCGCCGGCCCCGCCTCCGTCTCCCAATCCGATATATAAATAACCATCGGGACCAAATACCAGGCATCCGCCGTTGTGATTGCTTTCCGGCTGGGGAATTTCCATGATGATTGTTTCTTTATCATCAGCGACATCAGGATTGATAGCTGACACTTTATACTCAGCCAGAATACCTTTGTGATCATATCCGCTGCCAAAGGGTGCACTGTAATAAATAAAAAATCTGCCGTTGGTTTTATATTCAGGATGAAAAGCAAGTCCCAGTAATCCCTTTTCACTATAAGCAATGTTCAGTCCGTCGAGTTTATCAGTAACGGTAAGAAATGGAACAGGAAGCACCACTCCGTTTTTGATAATTTTTATTTTACCGCTTTGCTCAATTACAAATATCCTCGCGGAGCCGTCTTCAGGGGCCATCAGTCCTACCGGTGAAGTGAGATTCTTTGCAACTGTTTGTAATTTAATTTTGATTGCAGGTAATTCATTCTGACAATATCCTGAAATAAATATCATGCAAAAAACTGTAAACAAAAATATCTTAGGATAATGTGTCCTTTGCGGGAGATAGATTATTTTCTTCATGGTATAAAGTTAAAGCAAACACGATTGATGTTACGATTTCAGTCAGATCATTAACAATGAACTACCCCGCAGCAGAGCTGCGAAGTATCTTGTGAAATTCTCGAAAGCCATTACCCCCCTTCGCCAAGGCTACGGAGGGTTCTCCTCGCCTTGCCAACTACGCCGAAGCAGCTTCTTCGGCTGCGTAGGCCGTGCA
>JBBRAY010000081.1:0-13189 GCA_038206355.1 Bacteroidia bacterium | reverse complement strand
ATTGATTGGGATCATCACCACATCCCTTCAGCTAAAAACAGAATCAAATTAAGAGTCCCCACCCACAGGCTCCAAATAGAAACGAAATCATCCCGGCTGTTTGTGCACGTTGCACAGCAATAGCGGTAGAAAAAACGTTCTATTTTTTTAACGATCATTATGAATTTTTTTTGAACCTAAAGTATATGCCCTTCAGGATTAAGGTTAGCTGCGGTTTTTTCTGAGAGGGATGATCAGAAAAAAAATTGCCCTTTGACGTGCGATTTTTGGGGTTACTTTTTTTCTAAAAAAAAGTGACAGAAAAAAATATTCAATTAAAGATTTTCTTTATGCCTCCAGCGCCTGATTCACCCATTCAAGTGCTATAGCCATCTGCTCATTTTCATTCAGATCGGAATTGTCGAGCACGATGGCATCTTCAGCCTGCCGCAACGGGCTTTCAGCGCGGGTTGTATCCTGGAAATCGCGGCTTTCTATATTTTGAAAAACTTCTTCCATGGTCAATATATATCCTTTGTCCGTAAGCTCATCATAACGTCTTCTTGCCCTGACTTCATTTCCCGCCGTCATAAATATTTTTAATTCTGCATCCGGAAAAACGGTTGTCCCGATGTCGCGCCCGTCCATCACTATCCCTTTGTGACCTCCATAAAACTGCTGCTTCTCCACTAGCCGTTTTCTGATGGCCGGAATTGCACTCACCGGACTTACCAGGTCGGAGATCCGCATTGTCCTGATTTCCGCATCAACATTATTACCGTTGAGATAAATTTCTGAAAGCTTTGTTTCGGGATTTAAATGAAAAGTAATTTTTATTTCGCTGAGAAATTCTTTCATCTCTGTTTCATCGAGGGCATTCAACATTTCAACAGACATGTTTTTGCTGAGCATGAAAAGTGTGACAGCCCTATACATGGCACCTGAATCAATGTAATTATAGTGCAGGTATTTGGCGATGGCCTTGGCAAGCGTACTTTTTCCGCAGGATGAATATCCGTCAATTGCAACAATAATTTTTTTGCTGTTACCTGTCATCTGCCAGTGTAGTCCCGTGATTTTCAATGTTCGCGTTCTATTACTGTTCCATCCATGTTATAATGTACCCATTCACCGGTTTTATTCCCGTCAAAAAACTGCCCCTCCGTCTGCACTTTACCATCGGGAAAATATTCTTTAAAAGGGCCGTTCGCTTTTCCGTCACGAAAAGTTTTTTCGCTTTCCGGCTTACCGTTATTATAATATGTTGTCGTGATTCCCGTTCGGTATCCGTGCTTTCTCATTTTTTTGTTTCTGTAGTACCAGATATATTCAACAAGCATCTGATCGCCATATTCATTTGCCGTTTCACTCCAGGTTCCGTCAAATTCCTTTTCACCTGAAGGAAACCACCAGTGTTCGTCAAACATGAGTTTGTTTTTGTAAACACACTGACGCACTTTATTTCCTTTCTCATCACGTACGGTCAGCTTTCCATCGGGCTTATCAGTCGTGATGTAGTAGAAATTCTGAAAATCATTATTACCCATGCGCAGGGTATCATATCCCGGAACAGTAATCTCAAAGTCACCGGAACGTTTTTCCTTCCAGTTGAACTTCTTAAAAAAATCAATTTCTGAGGTATCGGATGGAGCAACAACTGAAGTATCCTGCGCAAAAACTGCGGAGGAAAATATGATCAGGAAAAATAACTGATTGAGGCCCTTCATGCCGCAAAAATAGAAATTGGACAGAGACCTTCTAATAAAAATGGAGTTACTTTTAATTGTAATGATTGAATCTGCCTTGCCTGATGCTTTGCGAAAGCGATCCCGCTATGCATCTGATTTCTTCATGCCATTGTGATTTAGTGGCAATGACCTGATAACTTAGTGGCAATTACTTAATAACTGCCACTAAGGCACTAAGTCATTAAGTAATGCAAAGGCAGTCAAACTGAGTCAGTACCAAATGATGAGGAATTTTACAAAGAATGCTGATTGGCGTATGTTTGCAAAAAAAAAATTTATGGATCTGGAAAAGCTTTGTGCCGACGTTATTGAAGTGGTAAAGAGAACGGGCAATTTCATCCGTGAAGAGCGGAAATCATTTTCAATGTCGAGAGTTGAATACAAAGGACTGAACGACCTTGTTTCATACGTAGATAAGTCTGCAGAACAACAACTGGTGGACGCTTTTATCAAACTGCTACCTTCATCAGGATTTATTGCGGAAGAAAATACCAATAACACTGTTAGTGCTGACTATAACTGGATCATTGACCCGCTGGACGGCACCACCAACTTTGTGCATGGCATACCTTGTTTCTGTATAAGCGTTGCATTGGTACTCAAAGATAAACCGGTGATCGGCGTGGTGTATGAAATAAACCTTGACGAATGTTTTTATGCTTATGAAAACGGCGGAGCATTTCTCAATGGAAAAAAAATTAATGTTTCCGGAACCAAAGAATTAAAGGGCGCTCTCCTTGCAACGGGATTTCCCTATTCTGATTACAACAGGATGAAACCTTACATGGAAGTCTTCGATTATTGCATGTACAACACGCATGGCTTACGGCGGCTGGGAAGTGCTGCTGCCGACCTTGCTTATGTAGCCTGCGGGCGCTTTGAAGGTTTTTATGAATACGGACTCAATGCCTGGGATGTCGCAGCAGGTGCATTCATTGTAAAAGAAGCAGGTGGAAGTGTTGCCGATTTTTCGGGCAGTAGCAATTATATTTTCGGAAAAGAAATAATTGCGACAAACAAAAATATTTACGGAGAGTTTCTTGGAATTGTCAGAGATAAATTCAAGGCTTCTCAGTAACACCAAAGCTGAGTTCGCTTTGAAACCGGGTATCGCGTACGCCCAGTTTTTCGGCAGATGCTTTTGAGATTTTAATAATCAGATCTGTATTGTCGCCGGTATCAGGAAGCACGCCAACTACTTTTACGAAAACATATTTGCCGTTCATTTTATTGGTCACTTTCACAATGGTGCCAATGGGAGCGGTGCGGTGCAATCCGTAATATTTATTCGGATTGATATCATCATCCCTGATCCACGAGGCAACGCCCGTTTCGGAAACTTCTTTTCTTCCTTTGGCAGAAAGCTGTGCAGGAGATTTTTTTGTTTCTGCTTTGAGCGTTGATGCTGTCTTAATAATTCTAGTGGTATCCTTATCCGGAGGTGTCACGACTTTCACTGTTTTTACCGGTGCCACCTCCACTTTATTTACAGGCTTTGACGTATCCGGTTTAGTCAGCACCTTCGTTTTCTCATTTACTACTTCTGTCTTCTCAACATTTTTCTTCACAGGTGTAACAACAGGTGTTGCAACTTCTACAGGCTTTGTATTCTTTACTTCAACTGATTCTGTTTTACCGGTTTCAGTTTTCTCCTTATAGCCCACTTTTAATTTCTGTCCATATTTAACGGCTCCTTTCGGAAGATTATTCCATATTTTGAGACTGTCAACATCAGTGTTGAAACGTTTGGCAATAGAGAAAAGTGTTTCACCTTCCTTTACCACATAGAAAACTTCCTCACCCGATTGGATATAATTTTTGTCGAAGTGCGGATCATCAATTTTCAATTTCTGGTTTGGAATCAAAAGCGCTCTGCCGGGAATAAGTTTGTCGGAGGAATCTTTATTTGCCATTCTCAGTTCGGCATATGAAATTCCATAGCGCCGGGCTATGCTGTACCATCCTTCAGCATTTTCAATACGGTGAATCAGATAATTTTTTCCGTCTGCTTTTTTCACTCCTATTGAATCAGGAATGGATGTGGCAAATCCGTTATAACAGATAGTAGTAAATAATAAAATTGTGAGGAGAAGCGCTTTTTTCATTTTGTTTCCGGTGCGCGGCAAAACTATTCCAATCCGTTAAGTAGAAGGCAATGCATCAAGTTTATAATACACAAATATATGAACAAAAAAATAATTTAGTTAATCCGCACCGTCCATTTGGTCAGTTTAAAGAGTTCTATATCTTTGGCATCCTTCATTTTATAACAACTCATATGAAAAAAACGACTACTACATTATTGGCTCTTCTGGCTTTGACTTTTTACAGTCATGGGCAGGCACAGGGCTTAATCTCACATTCCAAAAGCAATGCAAAAGGAGAGAGCAGCGCTTCCATTTCAATTAATAAAAATTCAGTTTCTCCGCTGAATAAACAATCAGTTTCGAAAAATATTAACCCCGGAAATCAGGTACAGAGCATCTTTGATATACAGTTTAATTACCCAATAAGTATCGGGGCCGGCGTGAGTTGTACGTATACAGGAACTGAATTCTGGGTTGGGCAGTGGAATGCAGATTCCATGTTCACATTGGATCCGGGAGGGAATATTACGTCCGCATTTAAAATTACCGGCGTAGGCGTTGCAGGTTCCGGAGTGCGGGCCATGACCTATGATGGAACATTTATATATGCATCTGTAAATACTACCTCCATCAAGAAAATAGATCCGGCAACAAAAACGCTTGTTGGAACAATCACAGCACCCACTCCTGTTCGTGGACTTTCGTATGACTCTACGGCAAATGGCGGAGCAGGCGGATTCTGGATATCAAATTTCAGTACTGATTTTACACTGATCAGCATGACAGGAACTGTTCTTGAAACTATTACAATAGCAGAGCATGGTGTATTCAACGTTTACGGAATTGCTTTTGATCCATACACTTCCGGGGGGCCCTACCTCTGGACGAATGGATATGGATCATCCGGAGACTCTGCAAAAATACAACGCATACATATCCCTACACATACCAATACGCATCTTATCCATAATTTATGGAACGATGTTGTAGCCAATACTGCTATTGGTGGAGGATTGAATATAACCTGGCGTTATGATCCCATGAATTATACAATGATGGGCTGCACACAGGATGCAGTAAATCATTTATTCGGATACGAACTCGCTGATTACACGCCTCCTGCCGTTGACGCAGAGTGCAACTCGGTTGATTTTTTTCCGCCGTATTTACTCACCCCGACTTTTGAAATCAGTCCGCTGAGTTGGGAGGTCAAACTTATCAATAACGGAACTGATCCTATCGCTGATCTCGCTACGACATTTATTCTTGACGACGGCAGTTCGTCTGTATATGCACCTGCAGCATTTCATACTTTTGGGTTTACTCAGGGATCTTCAACTCTTGCCAATTTCGGAAACTTTACGCCACCACCTGTTCCGCAGGCTTATACTGCTACTGCAAGCGTTAGCACGACAGGACAAACAGACCAGGACGCCAGCAATGATATTTCAACTTATGACATGGCTATCACTGATACCGTGATGGCCCGTGACAATGGAAATCCAACAGGAAGTCTGGGATTACCGGATGGAAGCGCAGGCGTTTTAGGTCAGGTATTTGAAATTCCATCTTTTGCATACATTAGTTCTGCGACATTTTTGCTTCGGAGTCCTGCAGAGGGAGAAATCGTAAGTGTAGATCTTTATAATTATAACGGTTTGCCGGATGCAGTGATTGCAAGTACGGCAAGCTATACAATTACAGCCGCCGATACGAACGGTGTTGTACTTACACTGCCATTTACAGGAGGTCCGGTTCCTGCAGCCAGCGGACCCTATTTCCTGGGTGTGAACCAGTCTAATTTCAATATTACTCTTGGTTCTTCAAGCTTTAATTGGAGGGCTGATGCTACATACTTCCAGTTTTCAGGAAGTGCATGGCAAACAGTTGAATCCAATACAAGCCCGTTCATCATCTGTTATATATTGCGCATGAACCTGCTTGATCCATCTATCAGTATTGTAGAAAACAATAGCCGGAAATTCGAGGTTTATCCGAATCCTGCATCTTCCAGATTATTTATCAATGCTACAGATGGAACAGCAAAATATGATGTGGAACTATTTGACATGATCGGTAATAAAGTCCTTACTGCATCTTCTTCGGCTGCATCTCAAACAGAACTCAACATTTCCGGGTTGTCGAAGGGAATGTATATTTTGAAAACCATCGTTGATGGAAACTCTTCCTCAACAAAAATTTCGATCAACTAAAGATTGAGGTTATAATTTTAAAAGCCATCCTGCTAAACCGGGATGGCTTTTTTGCTGATGGCTGTCAGTCCCATAAAAGTAATCAGCCCGTTCACGATTAATAATTCAAAACCGAACTTATATCCGTTTGTCCAAACCGGCACTGCATCGTTCAGAAAATAACATATTACCGGGGACATCAGACAAATCAACCAAACCCATTTGTCATTGACCAATCGCTTTGTAAAAAACCCAAACGTATATAACCCGAGCAATGGACCGTAAGTATAACTCGCTGCACGAAAAACATTTCTGATAACAGCATCATTGTTTATTACTCTGAATAATACAATGGTAAGTAACAATACCACAGCAAAACTGATGTGCACAGTGTGCCTGATCCGTTTTCTTTTCTCTTCGTTCAGATCTTTGTTCTTATGAATGCCAAGGAAGTCAAAGCAAAATGCTGTCGTCAGTGCAGTAAGCGCTCCGTCAGCACTCGGATATGCAGCAGAGATTAATCCGATAATGAATATCAGACCGCCGATTGTACCGAGGTAATGGAGCGCTATATTCGGAAAAAGGTCGTCGGTATGTTTGGGATCAATGGCGATTCCTTTTTCGGCAGCATAAAAGCAAAGGACAGCGCCCAGAATTAAAAATAAAAAATTTACAACGAGCAAAACAGCAGAAAACGCGAACATATTTTTTTTCGCTTCGCCGATATTTTTACAGCTCAGATTTTTCTGCATCATCTCCTGGTCCAGACCGGTCATGGCTACCGCAATGGCCGCCCCCCCAAGAAAGTTTTTCCAGAAATAATTCGGCGACTTGAAGTCATGTACAAAAAAATCTGAAAAATCTGACGCAAATACTTTCGAAAACAAACCACTCACGGATAAATCCAGTTGACTGCTGATGGCCACCACGCTAAACACCAGCGCCAGCAGCATAAATGATGTCTGCAGGGTATCCGTCCAGACAATTGTTTTTACTCCGCCCTCATAGGTATAGAGCAGAATCAGTATAATAAATGTGAGAACCGTCACCCAGAATGGAACGCCCATTTTGTCGAGTACGAAGGTCTGCAACACATTTACGACTATAAACATTCTGAAAGAAGCTCCGATTACCCGTGATAAAATAAAAAACAAAGAACCTGTTTTGTAGGATATGTTTCCGAAACGTTGTTCCAGATAAGTATAAATCGAAGTGAGGTTTAACCGGTAGTAAACGGGCATGAGTATATTGGCGATGATCGCATAACCGATAAGGTATCCGATGACGATCTGCATGTAAGAAAACTGCGTGGTGAAAACCGCCCCCGGAACGGACATGAAAGTAACGCCGCTGAGTGAAGCACCGATCATCCCATACGCCACTACATACCAGCGCGAAGACCGGTTTCCGATAAAATAACTTTCATTATCGGCTTTCCTGCTCGTAAGCCATACCACTAAAAACAAGAGGGCAGAATAGATCAGAACGGTGATCAGGATCAGGGATGAACTCATGATTGCAAAGTACAATGCGCGAATACAGGTTTGAAGTTTGAAGCCTGAGGTTGTACACGATAAGTTGTTGATGCACTTGCCGGCACTTATATATTGTTTGTATTTTTACACCGATGAATTCCTTTCCGTCAAAAATATTCGAGCAGGCCGTGAATGAGTTTGCAACGTTGCCCGGCATTGGCAGGCGCAGTGCAGTACGCATGGTATTACACATGCTGAAACAAAATCCCGCTGATGCAACACGATTCGGCGAAACAATGATACGGCTCACAAAAGAAATTCGCTTTTGTAAAAACTGTCATAACATTTCAGATGCAGATCTTTGTTCAATCTGTTCAGATACCAGGCGTGATCAGGGATTAATATGCGTAGTTGAGGACGTGCGTGACCTGCTCGCCGTTGAGAACACAAACCAATACCGCGGTCTTTATCATGTACTCGGTGGAATTATTTCTCCCATGGATGGCATCGGTCCCGGCAATCTGAATATTGAGACCCTGCTTGAAAAATTAAAAGCCGGACCGGTAAATGAAATCATCATGGCGCTGAGTGCAACGATGGAAGGCGACACCACGGTTTTTTATCTCTATAAAAAAATATCATTGCTGAACAGGACTGAATTAAAGCTAAGCTCTATTGCCCGCGGCGTAAGTATTGGCGATGACCTGGAATATGCTGATGAGGTTACGCTGGGCCGCTCGATCATCAACCGCACACCTTATGAAAGCACGTTGGTGAGGTAATCAATACCCCCCACTCCTTTTTCGCAGGAACCATTCAATGGTAAGCATAGCTAGGAGTAAAAAGAAAATGGCTTTCAGGTTGACAAGGTCAATCAGTTTTATCTGCGAGAAGGAAACCGATTTGATATCGTCCTTAGATTGCAGCAGTGCTGACAGTTCATTCAGTTGTGAAGGATAAAAAAGCTGACCACCTGTTTTTTGTGAAAGGGTATATAACAACTGATGATCGGCAACCGTTTCATTCTGTTCAACCTGCAACGCATTCACACTGAAGTCGCCTTCCGTCGCATACAGTTTATCGCCCTGTTTCACCTGCGCCTTATAATGATAGTCACCCGGCGCCAAAATACCGGCATTCAAGGTATATGCCCGTTCTGTTTTACTGAATGTAAACGGGTAAGATTTCTTTTCTCTGCTCGTGATGGTGACTGAAACATCAGAAGTATTGATGAGTTCATAGTTGTCATTGTAAACTTCGGCGTCCATTACCACGGGTTCGTTTTCATTGAAAGAACTTTTGCAGCTTACCTTGAAACGTCCCTTTGTTTCTGTGATGCTCAGGTATTGAACTGCTTTTGAAATGATGGAATTAAAGACATCAAAATTCTGATTCAACTGATAGTCATTCATGCGCCAGCGCCAGCATCCTTCGCCACATAAAATACCCGTCTTGCCTCCGGTATTTTCTCCGAGAAATAACAATGGCTGTCCTGTTACCACGCTTCCTATCTGTTGTGAAAGTAATGAAGAACCCTGGGCGGTGATCACATAATCTCCAAATGGCGTAATTAACGGCGAAAATGTGCGAACAGAATTTTTTAAACCATCTTCAACAGTGAACAGGTTGAAGTTGTTATTCAATGCAGGTTTAACTTCGTTTCCTTTGTTCAGACTGTTGCGGATCGCAATACCTGCTTCAAGCTGGTTGAATGCGTTTACATTAGTTTGTGATCCAAGTATGTAAAGACAAGGGATATCATTCGATTTAATTGACCTGATCATATCCGTGGCAGGGTGATCAACGGAAGGAAGCTGGTGCAAAATAACAAGCTGTGCGTCTTTAATATTGGCTTCCGGCTTATCAATGGTACTCACTTTCACCTCGTAGTTCTCGTTGCTTTCTATGGCTTTCTTTAAAGCGGCTATGTCGGGATGGGGTGAGTCAGCAATGATCAGCACTTTACGTTTCGACTCTTTCACTTCAACATAAATATCTTTCACGTTGTTTGTGGTTGTGATTTCACCATTCACTGCCGACAATGAAATTTTATAATGATGAATGCCCTTCTTCTTTGCATCCAGGTGAAACGGTATTGCCTGGCGGAAACTATTTCCAGAAATATTTATCTGCCTTGAAAATAGTATTGATGAATCCTCTGAAAGCGTTAATGTCGTTGATACACCACTGCATTCCCTCCCCACAACAGTTACTTCAACAGGAAAAGAATTATTGAGGTAAGCAATTCTGTTGTAGTTAACCGCACCAACAAGTAGATCCTTTCTTGCAATCGTATCTCCCAAGGCAATGGTATAAACAGGAACTTTCAATGGGTGATAAATCGGATTGCTGCCGCTGTTGTACAATCCGTCGCTGGCAATGATCAATGCGCCAACGTTTCTGTTCGCGTAACGGATATCCGCTTCATCAAGCAACGCTGAAAGATCTGTTCGTTTCTCATTGAAATTAAAATCCTGACTTTCATTCACCTTGTCACCGAAAGAAAGCACTTTCACTTCAAATTTTTCAGACAATTCTCCGGCTATGGCAAGCAAATCTGCCCTGTATTTTCCGCGCAAAAAGGTGGTGTCTTTATTGGTAATAATACTTTCAGAATTATCCTGAGCAATAATGACAATTGGTTTTTCAATCTGCCGCGTCAGTGTTCTGAGCAATGGGGTAAGCAGTAAAAAAGAGAGCAGCGTGATCACAACAAAGCGAAGTGACATCATGAGCCACCGCAGCCATGACTTTACTTCACCCATATTTTTATCCTTACGATAGAGTAATAAAGCAAACAGCGCCCCTGCGAGTACGCAGAATACAGAAAGCCATGCAGGAGATTCAGTGATGAGTTGGAACATAAAATCGTTTGCAAAGAAACAAGAAATCAGCGAAGAAATCTGAATCATTTGATATTTATCACTGATACTTCTAATTGCCGGCAAGCGGGAGAATCACTGTTACGCTGAACTACAGGTCATTTCAAAAATTTAATTGTGACCGGGATAAACGATACTTTCGCGCCATGGAAGAAACAGTAAAATTGATGCGGGGAAGTATCCTGGAAAAAATTGAAATTGCAGATGCGGTAAGTGAAGGGAAATCAATTGCGAGGGTTGAGAACAGGGTTATCTTCATTACAGGTGGTGTTCCCGGCGACGTAGTTGATCTAAAAATTGACAAGGTAAAATCAAATTACGCAGATGCTAAAGTCATTCATATCCACCGTGCCTCGCCCCATCGTATCACCCCTTTTTGTTCTCACTTCGGCAACTGTGGCGGATGCACCTGGCAGCACATGACTTATGAAATGCAGCTTCATTACAAGCAAAAGCAGGTGGAAGATGCGCTGGTTCGTCTCGGAAAAATCGAAGTGCCTGTGATGTTACCGATTATTCCTTCTCAATTTACACAGCATTATCGCAACAGACTTGATTTCGCTTTCAGCAATAAAAGGTGGTTGACCAATGAGGAGATTGCTACCGGCGAACAATTTGAACCGAATGCACTGGGATTTCACGTACCGAAACGCTTTGATAAAATTTTAGACATCCATAATTGTTACCTGATGGATGATCTGCAAAATGAAATCCGTATTGCAATAAAAGAGTTCTGTATAAGCAATGGTTATTCTTTTTATGACCCGTTGAAGCAGACAGGATTTATGCGCAACATCGTAGTGAGGAAAACAAGTACAGGAGAATGGATGGTGGTCGGAATTTTTCACACGGATGAAAAAGAAAGGATAAATTTACTCCTCACTGAAATTAAAAACCGATTCACTCAAATCACGTCTCTCCTCTATATCATTAATCCAAAACGCAACGATACTTTTTTTGATCTTCCTGTAAATGTATTCAGTGGCAAAGATCACATTACGGAAGAAATGAATCCCGGGACAACAGGGAAAGAAGGAGCTACATTAAAATTCCGGATCAGTGCCAAGTCCTTTTACCAGACCAATTCTGATCAGGCCTTTGTACTCTATAAAGTAGCGCGCGAATTCGCGGGCCTTACAGGAAAAGAACTGGTATATGATTTATATACAGGCACGGGAACGATTGCACAATTTATTTCAGCAAATGCAAAAAAAGTGATTGGCATTGAGCATACAGCAGATGCTATTGAAGACGCAAAAGCAAATGCAATTCGCAATGGAATCAGCAACATTGATTTTTTTGCAGGCGATATTAAGGACACGCTTACCACTTCATTTGTGGAATCACATGGCAAGCCTGACGTGATCATAACCGATCCACCCCGCGCAGGGATGCACGAAGCAATTGTAAAACGTTTCACCGAAATAAAACCTGAACGGATTGTTTATGTGAGTTGCAATCCGGCAACGCAGGCAAGAGACATCGCTTTGCTTTCAGAATATTACCGGGTGGAAAAAGTCCAGCCGGTAGATATGTTTCCACATACAGTACACGTTGAAAATGTAGCACTGCTGGTGAGAAAGGATTAGTACTATTCTTAGTAGTGGATCAGTTTGGATTTTAAAGACTCCTCATTTATTCGGAATGACAAAAAGGTTGCTGATTAAGTTGGCGGAAGAGAAAATTTGCCACCGATCCGCAATTTTTTTTCTTCCGCCACAAACATCATTAATACCCTGTCATTCCGAATAAAATGAGGAAACTCTCTAACAGAGCCTCAACCCTATTCTTTTACAATTATTTTCGCCTGAAACAATTCTTTATTGTCAAGCAGAAATCTTTTTCCAAAAACCTGAACACGGAATGTTTCACCGTTTTTATTTCTGTGGGTTGATGCTCCTGAATGGATAACATTGTCCCTGGCTGACTCTATTGTTCCCATGGCCTGTTGCAATTCCTCAGGAGGTCTGAGCTGAAAAATTCGTATGGCTTTTAATTCATCAAGCGCAAATCCATACAGCACAAAGAAAAGCTGATTTGCGTCAATAAAAAAATAATTCTCAGGATCAAAAATAAAAGCCGGTACCTTTAAGCTATGAATATCTTCAACCATTGACACAATATATAAAAGCTCAGTCGGAAAATACCTTCTTCTCACATTTTGCTAAAAACTTTTCGTCAACAGTCGCGCCGATCCCGGGTACATCAGGAAGGTGTATTTCGCATTCATTGACAACCTGAACGCCATTCAGAACCGGATCAATGTGATGATTGAAGCAATAATCAAGATCATAAAACCTGATGTGATCATAGGCACATGCAAAGTGGGCATTGGCAGTGAGCGCCAGTTTTGATTCAATCATTCCACCAAGCATACAGGTAATACCATTGGATGCAGTAACATTTGCGATCTGAATTGCCTCAAGCATCCCTCCGCTTTTTGCAAGTTTAATATTGATAAACGGACAGATTTTATTTTCAGCAATATATTTTGCCTGGTAAGCATAGAAACAACTTTCATCTGCCATTACAGGAACTGAAACACTACTGCTGATTGTTTTTAATCCGTCATAGTCAAAATGCTTTACGGGTTGCTCGCAAAACTGAACCCCATCATTCGCTAAAGCATTTAATATCTCAATAGCATCTGCGCTGCTCCATCCCTGATTGGCATCGAGGCGCAACGGAATATCACTGCCGATAGCGGCACGAATGGTTTTCACACGATCAATATCATCAGCAGGCTTCTTCGCACTTCCTACTTTAAGTTTCAGAATATTTACGCCTCTTGCCTTGAGTTTAACAGCAGCATCTGCCATTTCCACG
>JBBRAY010000080.1:0-14682 GCA_038206355.1 Bacteroidia bacterium | reverse complement strand
TATTCTATATGAAAAAACACAATTACTCCAAACAGATTCAGAACCATTTTTCATTTCTGTCAATTCAAGGAAATGCAATCGGGCGTTTTTGTATTGCGTTTCTTTTATTGGTATTTGTTTCTTTGTCTTATTCATTCGGACAAGCCACAGTACAAACATTTTCAACTTCCGGATCATTTACAGTTCCTGCCGGCGTAACCAGCATCACTGTTGAATGTTGGGGTGGCGGTGGTGGTGGTGGCGGATCTCAGAATACATTCCTCACCAACAGGTACGGCGGCGGCGGTGGCGGCGGCGGATATTCAAAATCTGTTTTTAGCGTTGCGCCCGGACAATCAATCACAATTACAAGTGGAGCAGGAGGAACTGTTGGTTCGAATGCAAACGGTGGTGCGGGTGGTACAAGTACTGCTACAAATACAACTACATTACAATCACTCTCTGCCGGTGGCGGTGGTGGCGGAATAAGAAGCACTGCAGCTACAGGTGGTGCCGCAGGTGTTGGAAATAATTTTAACGGCGGAGCAGGTGGAACCGGTACTAGTAATGGTGCAGGTGGCGGTGGCGCAGCCGGCAGTAATGCAAATGGAAATCCGGGAACGAATACTTCCGGAGGTACGGGTGGTGCAGGTATCCCCAATATTGCACCATTTATTGGTGGAAATGGCGGAGCGTCACAAAACAGTGCAACCAATAATGGAAATGCTGGAATATCTCCGGGTGGCGGTGGCGGAGGTGGTAAGTCAAATACAGGGACTTCATCAGGTGGTGCAGGAGCAACGGGTCAGATCGTTGTCAGTTATACTATTCCGAATGTAACAGGTTTTACTCCCACTAATGGATGTGCCGGATCAACTATTACAATCAACGGAACAAATTTTACCGGAGCTACTGCTTCAAATGTTACCATTGGTGGAACACCGGTAAGTTCTATCACTTCCAATACCGGAACTCAGATAGTTGCAGTAATAGGTAGCGGAACAACAGGAACCGTTAGTGTTTTAGTCGGAGGAAATACAGGTACGTCATCCGGTACATTTACGATTAATCTGCCTGCATCTGTTACCGGTCAGCCGGGTGCCCAGTCCATATGTGAATTCCAGAATGCCACTTATACTGTAGTCGCAACCGGTGGAGGACTTACGTATCAGTGGCAGGAACAGGTTGGAGGTGTTGGACCATTCAATAACATTTCTAACGGTGGTGTCTATAGCGGCGCGCTGTCAGCAAGCTTATTACTTACGAATCCTCCATTGTCGATGAGTACAAATAACTACAGGTGTGTAGTTTCCGGACCCTGTGGATCACCGGATATCAGTTCACCTGCATTGTTAACAATCAGCCCGACACCGGTAATTTCTGCATCCATTTCTACACAGACAGTCTGTTCCGGAAATCCGATCACAGACATCGCTTTCTCTGATATCAACGGTGCGTCCAGTGGCGGAAGTTCACTGAGTTGGACGAGAAATACACCTCCCGGTATCACAGGTATTGCATCTTCAGGATCATCAAATCCAATCAGTGGGGCATTTGCAAGCACAAACAGTTCACCCACGCTGATCACATTTTCAATAACAGGTACCTTAGGAAGTTGTACTTCTGCTGCTTTTCTTTCTGATGTAACAGTAAATCCCGGAGTAGCGATAATTACCGACCCCGGTCCGGCTGTAATATGCCAAACATACGATGCCTCATTTTCAGTCAGCGTTGCAGGAGGAGGAATTACATATCAGTGGCATGAGCAGGTTGGTGGTGCAGGTCCTTTTTCAAATTTATCCGATGGTGGAGTTTATGGCGGAGTGAATACTTCTTTCTTGCAACTTACAAATCCGGCAATCGGGGCAAGTGGTAATGTTTATCATTGTGTTGTGAATAGTGCATGCGGTACTTTAACTTCCGCGACTGCCTTGCTCACAATTAATCCAACACCCTCACTCAGCATCACTCCGGCCTCTCAATTTATTTGTTCCGGTGCAACCATCTCTCCAATAGTAATTGTTGACAATAATGGTTTGACTGCAGGAAGTACAGTAAACTGGAATTCATCCTATGATGCCAATATATCCGGTTCAATGGGAGCAAGTGGTTCATCAGATATTACAGGAACCATTTCGAATACTAACGCTGCAACGAATGGAAATGCAAACTTTTCTATAACGGCTACTTATGCCGGTTGCACTTCGCAATTGCAGTCAGCCTCAGTTACTGTTTCGCCAAATATTATTATTACTTCTCAGCCACAGTCTGCAACAAGATGTTCCAATACCTCAACGGCTTCCTTCTCGATGTCAGCAACCGGATTACCAACGTTAACCTATCAATGGGAAGAACAGGTTGGGGGAGTCGGTCCGTTCAATACTATTTCGAATGGCGGAGTTTATAGCGGCGCCACTACAACCACACTTACCCTTACAAATCCTCCAATCGGGCTTTCAGGAAATCATTATCGCTGCATGGTAAGCGGAACCTGCGGACCGGTTTCGACAAATGGAGCCTCTACACTAATTATCAACCCGCAACCAATAATGTCAGTTACACCATCGCCGGCGGTAAATTGTTCCGGTGCAGGTGCATCATTAGTTGCGTCCTCTTCTGTTGGCGGAACTTCTTACTCCTGGTCACCAACAACTGCACTCAATCCTCCTGCGGGAAATTCAGCGAATGAAATTGCTTCACCTGTATCAGCTACTACTTATACTGTTACAGGTACTGCAACAGGATGTTCCGGCTCTACTACAGTAACTGTAAATATCGGAACAACACCAAATGCAACAACAGCCACTCCGACAACTTCAACCATTTGCCCCGGAAACATCAAACAATTAACTGCAGGAGGCGGCCAAACCGGTTCTACAATTCTTTTAGATGGTACAGCAGCAGGTGGTTTTGAAAACGCGACATCAACATTTGCCGCGAACGGATGGATACAGGTAGGAACAACTGCTCCGACCTGGTACGTAGGAACGGCAGCGGGAGCACAAAATGGTACGAAGGCAGCATTTTATGGATCCTCCTCCTCGACTTATGGAACCACGTCTTCTTCATCTACGGTTTCACATTTTTACCGTGACGTAGCTATCCCTTCCGGTGCAACAAATGTGTTGCTTAATTATCAGTACAAAATGCCAACTACTGACAATTCATGGGATTATTTTTATGTCCACACCGGATCCGCTTCTCTTGCAGCTCCTGTTACCGGCTCTGTTCCTTCTGCATATACGCAGCAGTTTAGCAATACAGGAACCATATACAGTAATTACACTGCGATGCCAAGCATAAACCTGACCTCATTTGCAGGATCAACGGTAAGAATTATTTTTTCAATTAGTACTGACGGAGCAAGCCCTTATGCAAATCCGGCAATTGACAATGTGAGCTTAACTGCAACACCGCCTGCTGCGCAATTTGTCTGGGCGCCTCTCTCCGGTTTGTATAATGATGCCGGTGCGTCATCATCATATTTAGGAAATCCACAACAGGTGGTGTATGCTTCTCCAACAGCAACCACAACTTATACAGTAACATCAACCAATGGACAGGGATGTTCTACTTCAGCGACCTCAACTGTAAATTATAATACCCTTCCTCCGGCCATCAGTAGTTATTCAGGAAATTGCTCAAACCAAACGCTTACTGTGAATGGAAGCAATATGATTAATGTTACTGCAGGAACAATTGATGGTATCAGCGTTACTCCAACTGTGATCAGTAATAGTCAGGTTACGATGGTTATCCCTTCAAGTGTATCGGGTACTAATATTCCGGTTACTCTTACTTCATCCTGCGGTACAGGGACTGACAATACACTTTCAGTGAATCCGACACCTGATATTACGGCTACCCCTGCCACGCAAACGAAATGTACAGGAGCAGAAATCAATCAGATTTTGCTGACGAATCCAAACAATATTCCGGGTACAATAATTTCCTGGTCGCGTACAACTCCGTCCGGAACTGGCGGAACGGTACCGTTAAGCGGTTCAGGTGCCGGCCCGTTGACAATTGATGGTTTGGTCACCAGCACGAATGCAGTGTCCACACCAATTGTATTCACAGTTAATGCTATTGCTGCCGGATGTACAACAACTACAACTTCAACTGTTACCATGAGTCCGGCTTTAGCAGGTGGCTTAACACCAAATGCAAGTCCTTCCGCTGTTTGTATTGGCTCACCAACTTCGTTATCTGCTACTGCAGGAAATCAACCGGTAACGACAATTCTGTCTCAGAACTTTAATTCAGCACCGGCAGGTTGGACTAAAACCAACACTTCAGTTGGAGGTACCATTGCAAATGCCGATTGGACGCTAAGAGCAAATGGATATACAATTCCATTTTGTTCAGGATTTGGTGGGATGGAATTTCAAAGTAACGACGCTACCCAGTTTTATTTAACAAGCAGTAACCAGCAAGCAGGTACAACTACAAATACAACACTTGAATCTCCGTCATTTAGTACGGTCGCATACACAACTGCGTCATTAAATTTTTATCATTATTTTAATACAAGCGGTACTGCAACAGTAGAGGTGTCAACAAACGGAGGAGGATCATGGACAACTGTACAGACTTATACCACACTCCAAGGTTCGCCTTCAGGAACACCGGGATGTTTTTCATTTCCTACTTCTACGTTCGTTAGTACGGTAGTAAATTTAAATGCATACATCAATAATCCTTCAGTCAAAGTCAGGTTCCATTATGTGGCATCAGGAACACAAACCTGGTGGGCAATAGATAATGTGGTCATCAGCGGAGCTCCGCTACCATCATTTTCGTGGACATCAATACCGGTAGGATTCACATCAAACGAACAGATTGCAGGTCCTGCAATACCTCCGGTAAATCCGACCACTTATATTGTTACTGCAACAAATACAAATGTCGGATCTTGTGCGATCTCAAAAATAGATGTGTCACTGCTTCCGCTTCCTTCAGTTGCTGCCACAAATAATTCACCGTTTTGCTCCGGCACACAGGATCTGATTTTAAATTCTAATGCTCCAACGGCTACCGGTTATTTATGGACAGGACCCGGGGGCTATTCTTCTCCTTCATCAAATCCTGTTATACTGAGTGCTCCGAGCAGTGCCAGTGGAAATTATAAACTTCGCGTTACGGACTCCAACGGCTGTAGAGATTCAATCTTAACTTTCGTCGACATTTATGAGTTGCCGACCATCGGTATTGTAATTATTGGAAACAGTAATGTCTGCTCCGGTCAAAGCACTGCAGATCTTCAGGCTACAGGTGCCAACTCTTATCTCTGGAACACCAGCGAAAATACTTCTCTGATCACAGTGAGTACTGCAGGCAATTACGCTGTTACCGGCACTGATTTAAATGGTTGTATTAATTCTCAAAGCCAGACCATTACAGAATCATTTCCTCCTGTAGATCCCGTCATATCACCCGCAGGAACTTCAACGTTGTGCATTAATTCCTTAGGTGTTGTTCCGATTACATTAAGTTGTACGAATTATTCCAGTGATCTATTATGGTCTACCTCAGAGGTGACTCCGGATATTGAAGTTGACTATGAAGATATTTTCAATGTTACATATACCGATCTTAATGGATGTTTCTCGACATCTGCAGCTGTCGCTACTGAATATGATCAGGTCGATCCGATCATCACTTGCCCTGCTGATGTTGTCACTTGTAGTACTACTCCGGCATTGGGTACTCCGGTCACATCCGATAATTGTTCTGTTGCTACTGTCACCAATGATGCTCCGGCTGTTTTTCCGGTAGGAAATACTGATGTTACATGGACGGTAACAGATTACAACAGCAATTCCGCAACGTGCATACAGCATGTAACGGTACAGACCGCTTCTTCTGATCCGGTTTCAGCGACCGGTAATGCGCCGTACAATGAAATCTGCCTTGGTGGAACAGTTACTCTTTCAGTAGGCGGAGGCGTTTTAGGAACAGGCGCTTCATGGGTTTGGTATGATGGTGGTTGCGGTACCGGTGGTTCTGTAGGAACAGGTTCTTCAATTATACTTACACCATCAGCAGGACTCCATCAGTATTTTGTTCGTGCAGAAGGTGCATGCGGTAACACCGCCTGTGCAGGTGTAAATGTGAATGTAGTTACAGCTCCGCCTCCGGGAACTATTCATTATACTTCTTCTATAAGTGATGGTTGTGTAGGATCTCCTGCTACAGCTTTTACTGTGAATGCAGTAGCCGGTTGTACTTTCTATAACTGGTCAAGTTCTCAGTCAGGCGTTCGTTTCGATGGTAACGCAAGCCCTTATCAGACTACGGTTCCAACGGTGAATGTTACTTTTGTTTCTCTTCCTCCGGCCGGATCTTCAGGATGGAGTATCTGCGTTGCCGGTGGTAATGCATGCGGAAACACAAATACCATTTGCACATGGGTCCGCGCTTCACTTTCAACTCCGGGATCTGTTGCTGGTTCTATAATTGGTTGTCCGGGTACTTCAGGCAATCCATATTCATCTGCATCGGTTGCCGGGGCTGCTTCCTATCAGTGGAGTTCGACTGGTGGTATCACCGTCACCGGCAATGGCGCACAGTCAGTCACTGTTGCGTTCTCAGCAGGTTTTGTTTCAGGTACACTCAGTGTTCACGGACAAACAATCTGTGGATACAGCGGACCTGACAGGACTATATCCATTGCACGTGCTCCGGCTATCCCCGGTGTGCTTTCAGGGCCAAGTTATCCATGCCCGAATGGTTCATCCGTGTACAGCGTTGCTTTGGTTAATGGTGCTGCAAACTATACATGGTCCACAACTGTTCCCGGCGCAATCGTTACAGGAACTTCAAACTCCTGTTCAATTGCTTTCCCGGCAATTATACCTGCCGGCTCAATAGTATCAGTTACTGCAAACAGCAGTTGTCCGTTTTCAAGTCCTGTCCGATCCAAAGGTATTGCTTCAGGAATACCGGGCGTTCCGGCCAACATCAACGGACCTGCATCAGGTCAGTGCGGTGAAACAGGTGTATCGTACTCAATTACTCCGGTGGCACTTGCAACAGGGTATAACTGGACAACTACCTGCGGAACTATTCAGGGACCAAATAACCTGAGTGGAATTACTGTTGACTGGCCCGGAAGCTTCAACTTCTGCACCATAACTGTTGCAGCTTCTAACGTATGTGGCACCGGTATTTCACGATCACTGAATGTACTTGCTGCTCCTGCGACTCCGGTTTCTGTTATAGGAAATGCTTCTCCTTGCGCAGGTTCAAGTGAAAATTATGCGGCTACATCGCTTGGTGCAACATCTTATAACTGGACAATTCCTGCAGGGTCAGTCATCCTTGGTCCAGCGAATGGCTCATCTATCATTCTGCAATGGGGATCAACAAGCGGTAACGTTTCTGTACAAGCAGTGAATTCATGTGGAAGTTCAGGCGTTCGTTCATTGCCGTGTACCATCTCATGCAGGTTAAATCAAATCGGAAATTCATTGGATGTTACAACAGCATCCGTTTATCCAAATCCTACAAAAGGAAAAACGAATCTGGTTTATACTTGCGCCGATCGTGGAAATATGTTGATTCAAATATCGGACGTAGCAGGTAGAAATCTACTGACAGAGAATGTGAATAGCATTGAAGGTGTCAACCTTCATGAACTTGATCTTTCCTCTTTCTCTAAGGGAATATACCTTATTCAGTTAACCGATGAAAACCGCAATGAAGTACTGCGGATATCTGTAGATTAATTGTATTGGTTTAAGTTAAGCAAGCGGTTTCCTGTTCCTGAATAATTAATCAGGAACAGGAAACCGCTGAGCTTTTATTATTATTCTCGTTCATAACTTGATATCGGGGTAATTTGCTATTTCAATAATTTCCTTTAGGTTTGTGTATCACTTCATAAACCGCAGCAATGATCAAGGGCAAAGCGTCTTATCCTTTCGAAACTATTGCACTTGCGGTAGCATTTTCTCCACGGCTGGAGGCGCTTATTGCTGAAGCCGGAAGGTTTGCTTCAATTTTTCAGGCGAAGACTGTTTTTATTCATGCAGGTAAAATTTCGGATGAAAAAGAGAAACATCTGAACAACTTATTAAATCATTACGGTTTTAATTCTTCTAATTCGGTTACGGAATGGAAGGAAGGCGATGCAGTGGATACCATACTTTCCATTTGTAAAAAACATATCGTCGACCTTTTGATTATTGGTGCTGTTGAAAAAGAGAACATGCTGAAGTATTATATGGGATCAGTTTCCCGGGAAATAAGCAGGAGGGCAAAATGCTCTGTACTCATGCTGATTGAACCAAAACTAAGCCCGATACCATTTCAAAGAATGGTTGTAAACGGACATAGCCATTCAAAATCTGTTCATTCAATTGAGACGGCAATCTATCTTGCCGGTAAAGAAAATCTGAATAATATTATTATTGTGGATGAAGTAGACATTCCTGCTATAAGTATGAGTATTGCTGATGACAATACAGCACCTGAAGCAGAATATATCATGGAAACAATAATTGAAGACGAGCATTCAAAGCTTTCTGAATTGCTTTCTTCGGTTGATCACAAGAATATTCAACTGAAACCAAATACATTTTCAGGGAGACGCGGATTTACCATCGGGAAATATGCCCAGAGTGTGAATGCAGATCTCCTTGTGGTCAACTCACCGGACCACCACATGAATATTTTTGACCGCATATTTACACACGACCTTGAATATATGCTTGCCGACCTTCCCTGCAATATGCTCATCGTTCACTCCCGGGTTTTTTAGGGTATGCAAACGCTTTCACAATTGGATGTAGTTGTCTTGCTTGCTTCTATAAGCATCATGCTGCTCGCATCCCGTATGTTCGCAGAACTTGGCAGAAGAATAAAACTACCGGTAGTCATGGGAGAAATGATTATGGGGGTAATTCTGGGCCCTTCCGTAATCGGATATTTATTCCCGGGATTTTTTAATCACTTTTTTCCGGAAACAGGAAATGTAGCTGTTTCAATGAACGCCATCATTCAGATTGCGGTTGTGATGATCCTGTTTGTTGCCGGAATGGAAGTGCAATTACCGGTGGTATTAAAACAAGGCCGTCTCGCTATCTATACCGGTATCTCAAGTCTCGTTATTCCCTTTGCAATTGGATTCTGGATAACCTGGATGAAACCGGCTTTTTTTGGACTTGTCCCCGGTGAATCACAAATTATTTTTTCGGTATTCTTTGGAACAGCAATGGCAATTACGGCTCTTCCGGTTATCGCGAGGATTTTAATGGACATGAATTTATTCCGGACAAAACTAGGAATGCTCATCATGGCATCAGCTATGTTCAATGATTTAATCGGGTGGTTGATTTTTTCCGTTGTACTTGCATTGATGGATAACGGTGGTATCGGCGTCGGATTGGGATTGGGTAAGACGATTTTTTATGTTATTGCTTTCGGAATTTTCATGCTCACCATTGGCCGTAAACTGTTGAATAAATCATTGCCATTTATTCAATCGAAATTATCATGGCCCGGTGGCGTACTTGCGTTTTCTCTTGGTCTGTGTTTTCTCTGTGCTGCATTTACTGCAGGTATCGGCGTTCATGCAATACTGGGTGCCTTTATCATGGGGATTGCACTTGGAGACAGCGTTCACCTCAATGAGCGGGCAAGAGAAATTATTCATCAGTTCGTTACGAATATTTTTGCACCGCTTTTTTTTGTAAGCATAGGATTACACGTGAACTTCATCGCGCATTTTAACCTGCCTCTTGTCCTTATTGTATTACTCATCGCCAGTGTGAGCAAAATCGCAGGTGCAACTTCAGGCGCATTTGCAGGCGGGCTCGATATCAGAAATTCTATGGCCGTCGGCTTTGGAATGAATGCCCGTGGCGCAATGGAAATTTTACTTGGTACCATTGCATTTAAAGCAGGAATTATTCATCCTGATCTTTTTGTTGCACTCATCGTCATGGCATTGGTTACGAGTATCAGCAGTGCGCCGCTCATTAAACTTGCGATGCAGAAAAATAAATAATGAATGTTGCCATCTTGTTCAAATATCTTCAGTTCAATTTCGTTTCCCTGAAGCATGCTGATTTTTCTCACTGGATTTCCGGGTTGTGGTAAAACATATTTAGGTAATAGTGTTTCCTTGCAGTTGAAACTCCCTTTTGTGGATACTGATCACCTGCTAGCAAAAGAACTTAATGAACCGGTAACATCCGTTTTTAAGACCAAAGGAGAAAATTATTTCCGGTTAAAAGAATCGGAACTCCTGAGGAGTATGATAAAAAAACGCCGGGCGCTTATTTCAACCGGAGGTGGAATGCCTTGTTACCACGACAACATGAGATGGATGAATGAAAATGGTATCACCATTTATCTTGAAGCGAGTGCAGCATTTTTATTTCACCGACTTGTAAAAGAGAAAAGTACAAGACCCTTAATTTCCCATTTAACCGACGTGGAGCTGATGATTTATATTACCGAAACGCTATCGTCTCGCAGACAATTCTATGAAAAAGGACAGCTGAAATTAAATGCTGAAACAATTACACCGGCCAGACTGATATCCGTTATCAGGAAAAAATTGAATTAACTTTATACCGTTCTGCAATTTATCAGTGCTGATATTTTGATTTCCACCGTTTGGAAACTGAATATCGTTTTGGATGGGACTGAAAAATCGGGATCGAAATGGCCGCAATTCCGATTCCTGCCAGACTAAACGAAATTGCATTCACATTTTCTTTATGATAGGCGTCAGAGTTTTCTTTTAACTTATCATCAGGGAATTTTAAAATCCCGTAAGCAAAACAAGCAACACCTCCTGCAAGAAAAATACATCCTGTTATATTCTTGATCACCTTACTTCCTCTTGTAGCCGGCTTACTTATCCATTGAAGATTGTCAGGCTTGAAACGAACATTACCGATCTGAAAAAGGGTGTCTGTGATCATACCAATCGTACCTTTTCGTATATCATATTTACTCTCGGACTTTAATTTAAATATTACGGTTTCATCTAAATTAAAATATTTTATAGAGCCGACAGGAAATTTATAAAATATCAATTCACGGTACTGCGCATGTACTGATATTGAAATAAAAATTAAAACAAAAAAGGAAATATTAATTGTAATTCGTTTCATTTGATAAACACTGGTTATTGTATTTGTAATTCCACATTGTTAACTCAGGTAAACTCCACCTGAAGTATCATCCATGATTACAGATACATGCTCCTGCAATGTAGTGGCCAACGTGAGGCCTGCAAAATCAGCGGAGATCGGATAGCGCTTATGGTTCCTGTCAACCAATACCACCGTCCGGAGTTTCTTCAGGTCGGCAGAGAGAAACGGGCGGAGTGCATAAATCATAGTCTTTCCGGAATTGAGTACGTCGTCAATCACAAATACGATTTTATCTTTCAGTTCAGCAGCGTCAATAGAAATAACCACTTCTTCATCATGATGACTGTGCTTATTTATTTTAATAGATATCAGCATGACGTTGATGGATGATATTTTTTTAAGTGCAGCAATTATTTTTTCGGCAACGATATAGCCGCTGGATTGTATTCCGGCAAGGATTATTTCCTTTTCACCGGCATTGTCTTCATATATCTGCCAGGCAATTCTATCAATCTTAAGGGCAATCTGTTTATTATCGAGTAGCAGTGTTTTGCTTTGCATGCTGCAATAATAGAAATTACATAATAAATCACCTTATTTAATTCGGAGGTTACCGCTTGTTCACCCATCTTAAGTGACCCTTCACGCAGATAAATCCTGTTTTTTACCAATTTTTATTGAAATCCCACCCATCACAGTGGTACTTTTGAATCATCAAACAAAAAATATATGAGCACAAGAGAAGTACAGGAAATTATTCATCAGCTGGGAGTTTTTATGTTTCGCGGCGGTAAAATCAACGAAGGAATGCTGATTGCCCGATACAATATCAGCGAGGCGAAAATTGAATATTATTTTATTCATACGTCTAAACTAAATGACTATAAAGAAGCTAAAAACAGTCATGACAATACCGCGCACCAGCGGCTGGGAAATATGATTGACGTAAATACCATTGTGCGGGCACAACTTTTTAACTGAATACGTAAATGAAAAACCTGAGCACCTTTAATAAAATTTTTCTTTTATTCTGCGCAGCCATATTCATCCTGCTTGTTATTGCAGCACCGCATGAAAAAGATAAAAAAGAAAAGCAGGAGGTTGTCGCAAGCGATCAGTAGGGGAAATTAAATTGATCTTGATGGTTCGATTAACATTGCAGCATCAGGATAGTACAGGGAGGAGAATTTACGTTTTCTTTTTTGCAAAGCCTTTTCTCTGCATATCACCCCAACTGTTCACACCTGTCATCAGGTCAAGGTTACCACGTATTGCATAGTAAACAGTAAACGGATGTATCAGTACAGGCTCAATAAAAGCAGTAACAAGCAATCTGAAGATATCTCTTTTTTTCTTGTACTGATGATACGACAGTTCCTCAAATAAGATAGCACTAGTCGAATACATAATTGCAAAGGTGTAGATCACAAAAAACAAGGTGATAAATAATTCTAAATTCAGAATCCCGAGGAACGCCATGATGATAAGGTAAACAAATGCAAGTGACTCAATGATGGGCGCAAGCCATTCGAAGATGAGCCAGTAAGGCATGGATACCATTCCTAAAAACCTGTAACGAGGATTGAAAATTAAATTCTTGTGGAACCATAATGTTTCTGCAGTTCCTCTGGTCCATCTGTTTCGCTGGCGGCTCAGGATTTTAAAACTTGCAGGCGCTTCTGTCCAGCACAATGGATCAGGTAAGTAAACAACTTTGTATTTCTGTCGGCGCTCTTCCATTAATCGCCGCATGCGGATCACAAGCTCCATATCTTCGCCAACCGTTTTGTGATTGTATCCGCCGGCAGCAATTGCTATCTTTTTGTCGAACATTCCAAATGCTCCCGAAATTAAAATAAGTCCGTTCAGTTTACTCCATGCCATCCTTCCCATGAGAAATGCCCTGATGTATTCAAGCACCTGAGCCCGCGGCAGAAAATCGGAGGGTAGGTTTACTTCAATAATTTTTCCATCCTGAACCTTGCATGAATTGGCAATCCTGACGACCCCGCCAACAGCAATTACTTTTTCTTCTTCAGTTTGTTCCATGAATGGCTTTACCATTTTTAAAAGCGCCTCATACTCCAAAACACAGTCCACATCAATGGCAGCAAAATAATCGTACTTGCTCACATTAATTCCGGAATTCAGTGCATCGGCCTTTCCTCCATTCACTTTATCAACGACGGTTAGTCTCGTCAATGAAGGTATGCGCGATTTATAAACATTGCGAATCGGTTTGCAATCAATCTTCTGATCGAATGCATAAGGCACCGGTTCAAGGTCATACGCATCTATCATCAATTGAAGCGTATTGTCTTTGCTGCCGTCATTGATGATGATCACCTCAAAATTGACATAATGAATATTAAGCAGGGAACGTATGTTGTCAACAATAGAGGCAGCCTCATTGTAGGCAGGGGCAAGAATAGATATAGACGGCGCAGTAGGGGCAGTAAGAATGGTCCGGTAATCAATAAAACTGTTTTTCCTGATATAGTTGATAATGTCAAGACCGGAATAAGTCGATAGGATTACATAAGTTGCAAATATCAGGCATGAATACACCAATATAAAATGATCCGCAAATTTTGTAAAGTAATAAAAGAAATATCCCATTAAATTTTATCCCGGTTAAAGAGTTTTATAAACGCGCATCTGAAGCATGGCTAATGATTAATTTAAGTCTGTCGTTGTTACTGCCCGAAAGCTTGTGAAGAATATCTTTCCCTTTTTCTCCAAGTGCCAGCAGTGCTTTTGCTGAATGTAATGCATGCTCCATTTCCGGCTGAGCCTCATTGAGAATACGCTCATAAAGCAAAATGCTCTTTCCTGATGCAACAGTCTCCAGAGACTTGAGAATTTCATTTTGCACATCTGAAGATTCATTCGGATAAATGGAAAGTAATTTATCTTCTGCCTGAGTTGCATTCATATCCCGAAATGCCTTTATTATTGTCATCCTCACCATCTCATCTCCTGAATCCAGAAGTCCGAGGAGTTCCGGCAATGCATCATGCTGCTTGAACGCTCCTATCATTGAAATGCTAAACAGTACAACTGTCTTATTCCCGGAATTTAACCATGTATTAAACGCAGGAATATTCGTGTCAGGTAATTTCGCGAGCATTGAATGCAGGTTGGCCATATCCCATGAACTCAATGGTTCTGTTTCCTTAGCAAGAAAAAATAAGGGATCTCCGTCATTTAGTTTTACAAGTGCAATCCGGGCTTCCATTCTCAGAACCTCATTTTTATCATGGATAAATAGGAGTATTCGCTCAGTTGATTCCCTGATATTCATCAGTGAAAGTTCACGCAGACCTTTGGCAACGACATACCACTTTCTACTGTTTAATTTCGCAAGCGAATCTTTATGAAAATCAAGTTTCCTGTAAATCAGTTCAAGACGTACAGCAGTTTCACCCGTGAAATTTTCATGCAGATGAATTAACTCCTCAAGCAAAACTTTTCTGCGATGAATATCCTTAAGATCCTTTTTACTAAACAAACCCAAAAAAGCATCTGAAATTAACCGGTCATCATCCTCAAAGAGCAGGCCTGTCAAAACAGGCTGATATTTTTTCTGAAT
>JBBRAY010000079.1:0-14827 GCA_038206355.1 Bacteroidia bacterium | reverse complement strand
AATGCTCACAGCCAAATCAAAGACTAAAAGAATTTCTTGATGTCCTCAATGCCAAACACAAACCATTCAAAAAAATAAAATCTGTAGTACACAAAATACTGCCTAAAAAAAATCAAATGACTGTTTTAAAGCTACTTACGGGGTAATGCTTGCAAGTTGGGTTAAAAAAAAACGTCTGGAGAAATTAAGCGATATACTCGTTGATCAGATTCGTGCAATTGATAATATACGCTTGATTCGAAAGATAGGTAAACTTACAAAGGATCAGATTCAAATGCTTAAAGCAAACCTTGCTATTGTGTTGGATTTATAATCCGGTTATTCATGTAATGTCTTCTCCTTAAATCTTATTCAAACGCTCTGCTGCCATTTTCAGTGTATCATTTGTCTTGGCAAAACAAAATCGCAGTACCTTCTGATCCGGTGGCCGGTGATAAAAAACAGAGATTGGAATAGAAGCTACTTTGAATTCCCTCGTCATCGTGATGGCAAAATCTGTGTCTTTTTCATCAGTGATATTGCTATAATCAAGCAGTTGAAAATATGATCCTGATGACGGCTTCAGCGTAAACCGTGATCCGCTGATTGCACTGTTAAAAAAGTTTCTTTTCTCCGCATAAAAATCAGGAAGCTCAAGATAATCATTGCTGTTCCTGATGTATTCCGTCAGCGCATATTGCACAGGCGTATTTGAACTGAATACATTAAACTGATGGACCTTTCTGAATTCAACCATCAGATTGGATGGAGCAAAACAATATCCCATTTTCCATCCTGTAGTATGATACGTTTTTCCAAAAGAAAAAATTACAAAACTCCTTTCGGCAAGTTTTGGATAACGCATCACACTCTCATGTTTTAATCCGTCGAAAATGATATGCTCATACACCTCATCACTGATGATGATGATGTTGGTTTCATCAGTAATTCCCTGAAGCGATTTCATGTCTTTTGCTGTCATCACACTACCCGTTGGATTGTGTGGCGTATTAATCATGATCACTTTTGTCCGCTTTGAAACAAGTTGCTTTACATGTTCCCAGTCAATCTTAAAATCAGGACTTTTTAGCTGCGTACATTTTACAATACCACCATGCATTTCTATGGCAGGAATATAACTGTCGTATGCCGGCTCGATAATAATTACTTCATCACCTTTTTGAATCACAGAAGCAATCGCAGTATATAAAGCCTGGGTCCCGCCGCTGGTAATTGTAATTTCTGTGTCCGGATCATAAAGCGCACCATAAAGCATGGATGCTTTTTCACAAAGCAATTCCCTCAGTGGCATGATACCCTGCATCGGCGCATATTGATTGAATCCCTTTTTCATATTCTCATATACAAGTTCCATCAGTTTTTCCGACGCCGGAAAATTCGGAAAGCCCTGTGATAAATTGATGGCTCCTGTTTCATTGGCAAGGCCACTCATAATGGAAAATATGGTGGTGCCAACGTGTGGTAATTTGGATGAGATGGGATGGGGGAATATCGGCATAGTACAAATGTAGATTTACTTTTGAAATCAGTATTTAAGAACCGGAGTAGAAACTTATTTTTTAAACTGTTAACTTCACCTAATTGGAATGGATAGATAATTTTCATTTAACATGGTTCTTAAAAAGCCAATCCTATCATTAATGTTTCAGGTTTTTACCCCCTCCTTTTAGAATTAGTTTTTTTGCATTTTGCTTGCTTATAATTTTTTTTCCACTCTTTGCCTCAATCTCCCTCCTTGTATTTCCGGCAATACTACCACCTTGTTGAGCAATTATTTTATTCTCAGTAAAATCCTAAGGGTTCTTCTCTCTGCTAATCTCTGTAGTAGTTGCTTCGGCCAGCATATTAAGTACCAATTCCAGATTTGTCATGTGATCACGAAGATTTTCTTTTTTTAAATCCTTATATCGCTTTTATTGTTGTACAGTTTTGCCACTCCATGCCTGAGTAATAATATCTGTGAGCAATGCAAAATCACGCCCTTCCTTTACTCCCCGGTTTTCCCATTCATTTGTTAATTCCTTTCTGACCTCTATACTTTTTAGCCTTTGATTAACCCACTCTTTGCTATAACCAAGGTTAATATAATTTTCCATCGCCCTTTCAATACCCATTTCAGGATTTTGGCTTTCTTCAATTCTTTCATATCCAACCTTAGCCAACCATTCTTTGAACGGTTCTGCTTTGGGAGACGGGATTGATTGAATTAAACGAAGCAATTGCTCTGTATCTCCGACATCGGTGAGATAAAATTTTCCATCAGAAGCTTGCATTTTCAGTTGACTACAATTTGTAGCCAACTGACTTCCTTCTTTTTTAAGTCTCGTTTTTAGAACACTCCAATATTTTCGTGGATTGGAACTTTCGGTTAGTACCCTTATCACATCCACAATTCTGAAATACCATTTTTCATTTTCTTCATCCCAATGACTACGAATTTTCTCACTCTCAAAAAGTTTAATATCTCCCATGATATTTATTATTAATGACTATCAATTGAATCAGTAACCATATTAATTCTTCGCAAATTTCTTAATGTGGGAATTTCCTCCACCGGCTTTTAAAAAATAAATTCCATTTTCCAAAAATGAAAGATCAATTTCTGTTTTTTTTTCAAAGCCAATATAATTCTCCTTAAATGCAATTATATTTTTCATTGCCATTTTTACCCTATCCCTTTCATTTCTTAATCTTGGTGTGGATGTAATTTCAGCAATGTTATTGAAAGTCACCACTAACTTAAACTTTGAATTAATCTCATTAAAATATTCGACTTCCCGGTCGTACCAAACTGATGTATCACAAATAATTTTCTTCATTCAAGTAATTGGATTTTACTCCTTCCCGGCTTCAATCAATAGCCTATTCAAAAATAATATATAAACCTTCGACCGTCATTTGCAAGGCCACTCATGATACTGAATATGGTGGTGCCTACGTGTGGTAATTTGGATGAGATCGAATGAGGAAATAGCGGCATTGCACAAATGTAAATTTACTTTTGAAATCAGTATTTAGAACAATACAGGATTCGCATATTTTTCACCTTATTTTGGTAGTGACTCATTTTCGATTTTAAAGATTCCTCATTTCATTATAAATAACCTGTACCCTTATTTTGCCTAAAATGTAAGAGATTAATAATAAATTACATTTGCCGGGGGAAATGGACGAAACAATAATTGAGATATTCGTTGAACTATAATCGCTACCCGGTCAGATATTAGTTGGGTAATGAATAAACAAATCTGAATTGCAGGTGTTACCTCAGTTCGTCCGGAAAAAGGGATATGTCGGAAAAAAGTAATTTACGTTTTGCTATTATTGGTTGTGGCCGCATTGCCGAACGCCACGCCGAGCACATTGAACACCTCGCACAACTTGTTGCCGTTTGCGATAACAAACCTGAGCGCGCGAAAATGTTTGGGGAGAAACACAATTGTGCTTACTTTAATTCAGTGGATGAACTTTTATCCACCGTAAAGAATATTGATATAGTAAGTGTTTGTAGTCCAAACGGTCTCCATGCCGAGCATAGTATTCAGGCACTCAATGCCGGATTTAGTGTGCTGTGTGAAAAACCAATGGCTACAAATTCACGCGACTGCGAACGCATGATGCAGGCCGCGGAAAAAGCCAACAAAAGATTATTTGTCATTAAGCAAAATCGTTTCAATCCGCCACTGGCAAAGCTGAAGGAGATTGTTGACGAAGGACGGCTTGGAAAAATTTTAAACGTCCAGCTCAACTGTTTCTGGAACCGTAATGATGATTACTATTCCAACAGCGACTGGAAAGGAAAGAAAATCCTGGATGGTGGAACCCTCTTCACACAATACAGCCATTTTGTGGATCTCCTCTACTGGATTGTCGGTGACGTCAAAAAAGTGCATGCATTTACCGCTAACTTTCAGCATAAACACAATATTGAATTTGAAGATACAGGAGCAGTAATCCTTGAGTTTTATAGCGGCGCTATCGGTACCATTAATTATACGGTAAACAGCTATAAAAAGAATATGGAAGGATCCATCACCGTTTTTGGTGAAAAGGGAACCATTAAAATAGGTGGCCAATACCTCAACATTCTTGAATATCAGAACATTGAAGGATATGAGATTAAAGACCTTCCCGAATCCAGGCAAGCCAATGACTATGGGTTTTATCAGGGTAGCATGAGCAACCACGATAAAGTTTATGAAAATGTAATTGATGTCTTCAGCAATAACGCAAGCGTTTCCACCAGTGGTCTTGACGGCTTAAAAGTTACCCAGATTATTGAAAGGATTTATCAGGCAGCGAATATTTAGACCTTTTTAAAAGGCGTTGCAATTTTTCTTACCTGATTTTGAACTAAATTTCTAATTCTTCGTATCAAAATTTCATGGATTTGAATGAACCTGTACTCAGGAATATTTCTGTTAAAAACGTTTCCTTCGGAAAAAATGTTGTCGTTGTTCAACCTTCAAATATTTATGAATGTTCCATCGGTGACGACTGCTTTATCGGGCCGTTTGTAGAAATTCAGAAGGGCGTTGTTATCGGGACTAAAACAAAAATACAAAGCCATTCTTTTATTTGTGAACTCGTTTCAATTGGCAGCCATTGCTTCATCTCTCATGGCGCAATGTTTATCAATGACCTCTTTGCCGGTGGAGGACCTGCCGGAGGAAAAAAAGAATTGTGGATGAATACGAAAATCGGAAACCATGTTTCAATAGGAACCAATGCAACCATCTTACCCGTTACCATCTGCGATCATGTGGTAATTGGCGCCGGAAGTGTTGTCACCAAAGATATTACAGAGCCGGGAATTTATGCCGGCAACCCCGCTAAAAAAATCAGAGACCTGAAAAATGATTGACCTTAATGTAAAAATGCAGGTACCTTTTGTCGACCTGCGTATGCAATACCATTCACTGAAGACTGAAATTGACAAAGCAATATTTTCAGTAATTGAAGAAAGTGAATTTATTAAAGGGAAGTATGTGTCCGCATTTGAAAAGGAATTTGCGCTCGCCTACGGAGTGAAACATTGTATCGGCGTTGCAAATGGTACAGATGCAATTTATATTGTATTGAAAATGCTTGGAATCGGCGAAGGCGACGAAGTAATTACTGTTGCCAACAGCTGGATTTCTACTTCTGAAACCATTACCCAGGCAGGCGCCCGTGTGGTATTCGTGGATACTGAACCTGATTTTTTCAGCATCGACGTATCTAAGATAGAGGAGAAAATTACGCCACGCACCAAAGCAATTATCCCTGTTCACCTCTATGGCCAGCCTGCTGAAGTTGATAAAGTAAAATCCATTTGTGATAAGCATCAGTTGATCATGATTGAAGATTGTTCACAGTCTCATTTTGCTGAGCTCAACGGACAAACAATCGGTACCTTCGGACTGGCATCCACTTTTAGCTTTTATCCCGGAAAAAACCTGGGTGCTTATGGCGATGCCGGCGCAGTGATTACCAATGATGATGAGCTGGCCCGCAAGGTGCGCATGTATTCCAACCATGGCGCACTCGTAAAACATCAGCATGAAATGGAAGGCATAAACAGCCGCCTCGACGGAATGCATGCCGCAATCCTCAGTGTTAAACTGCCGCACATTAAGAAGTGGAATGAAATGCGTCGCAACAATGCACATTACCTCAGTGAAAAATTAGCAGGGATAAATGGAATCGAAATACCTCAAATCAGAAAAAAATCTTCCCACATATTTCATCTGTATGTATTGAAAGCGGATAGGAGAGATGAACTGCAGAAATTCCTGAAAGCAAACGGAATTGAAACAGCGGTTCATTATCCCACACCCTTGCCTTTGTTGCCGGCTTATCAATACCTCGGTAAGAATGAATCAGACTTCCCGGTAACCTCTCAAAACCAGAAAAAAATTATTTCCCTACCCATGTTTCCCGAATTGAGTAAGGAACAAATGGATTATGTTGCTGCTTGCGTCAGGAGATTTTATCAGTAAAATGATGACATGGCGAAAAAAAAAATTCTTATTCTGGGTAAGCTTCCACCACCCTACATGGGGCCGGCCATTGCCACGGAGATTTTATTGAACTCTTCCCTGAAAGAAAATTTTGAACTCATTCACCTCAATACCAAAGTAAATGAAACGCTGAGTGGAATCGGAAAATTCAGCATAAAAAAAATTTTCAGGAGCTATTCACTCTACCGGAAAATGATAAAAATAATGAGTTCCCGGAAACCTGAACTCATCCTCATTCCTTTCAGTCAGGATACCATTCCATTTATCAAAGATTCGGCATTTATAATAATTGCAAAATTATTCGGCGGGAAAGTGTTGCTCCATCTTCGTGGAAGTAATTTACAAAACTGGCTGAATCAATCTTCACGCCTTACCGGGGCATTCGTAAAAAGAATGTTTCGTACCTCCGATGGCGTAATTGTTCTCGGAAATAATCTTCGTTATCTGTTTCGTAATTATTTCCCTGAAAATAAAATATTCGTTGTTCCCAATGGCAGCAATTATAATTTGCCTGTTATCAATAAGAAGGACAACAACATCGTACGTGTACTTTATCTTGCCAATTTGCAGGCCTCAAAAGGGATTGAGGATGTACTGCTCGCATTGGTGGAGCTGAAAAATCAGAATGTTAACGGATTTGAATTGCATGTTACCGGTATGTGGCGCAATGAGGAATTCAAAAGCAAATGCATGAAACTGATTGATGACCATCAATTGCCTGTCTTCGTCTTCCCACCCAAAAGCGGGAATGATAAGATGGAAGTGTTGTGTTCATCTGATATCTTTGTATTCACTCCCCGTGAGCCGGAAGGCCATCCGTGGGTCATTGTTGAGGCATTGGCCTGTGCGCTGCCCGTTATTTCAACCGACCAGGGGGCAATTGTGGAATCGGTAGTGGATGGAAAGAACGGATTCATCGTGAGTAAAAATGCTCCCCATGAAATCGCAGAAAAAATAAAACTACTGATGAATGATATAGTGCTTCGAAAACAAATGAGTGCCGCGAGCCGGAAACACTATGAAGAAAATTTTACGGAGGAGAAAATGGTTGAACGACTCACCCGTACTTTTAATGAAGTGATCAAATAATAAAATGGAACAGCTTACTCAAAATCTGAAGAGCGGGGAAATGAAAATCCTTGAAGTACCGTTCCCTGCATTGAATGCGGGAATGGTAATGGTACGAAATCAATTTTCTCTTATCAGTGCAGGTACAGAAGGAAAATCTGTGAAGGATGCACGCCTGAGCATGATCGGCAAAGCACGGGCGCGGAAAGATGAAGTGAAAAAAGTAATTGATGCGGCGCGTACATTCGGAATAAAAGATACGTACCGGATGGTGATGAACCGCCTTGACGCACCCTCTGCTTTGGGTTACAGTTGCGCCGGAGTTGTTGTCGCCGTCGCTGCTGATGTTACAGAATTTAAAGTCGGCGACCGTGTGGCATGCGGAGGGTCCTCTGCAAATCATGCTGAAGTAATTGCCCTTCCGAAAAATCTTTGCGTCAAATTGCCGGAGTCTGTTTCATTCCAGCAGGCATCATTCACAACCCTCGGTGCAATTGCCATGCAGGGCGTTCGACAGGCAGATTTACGTATTGGTGAAAATGCTGTGGTCATCGGGCTGGGTTTGCTCGGACAGCTTACCATGCAGATACTGAATGCCGGTGGTATCAAAGCGATTGGTATTGACATTGACGGAAAACAGGTCGCAACTGCGCTGAAAAACGGTCTCAGAAATTGTTACGAACGTTCTCGTGACGACATTGAACAAATCATTTTTAACCTGACAGACGGATATGGTTGCGATGCAGTGATTATCACCGCTGCAACTTCTTCCAGTGATCCTATTGAACTGGCGGGATCTGTTGCACGGCGTAAATCGAAAGTCGTTGTCGTTGGTGCAGTGCCCACCGGCTTCAGCAGGAAAAATTACTATATGAAGGAACTCGAATTGAGAATGTCCTGTTCCTATGGCCCCGGTCGCTATGATACAGAATATGAAGAAGGCGGTATTGATTATCCGTACGAGTTTGTACGTTGGACAGAAAACAGAAACATGCAGTCCTTCGTGGAATTGCTCGGAGAAGGAAAAGTAAATGTGAATGTACTTACCTCTCACGTTTTTGATTTTATCAAAGCGCCGGATGCATACCAGATGATCCTCGACAGAAGCGAGCCCTTCACAGGGATACTACTCAGGTACGATGATAAAAAGGAGCTGAAGACTAAAATTCAGATCTCAGATAAATCTGTTCCTCCTTCAGGTATTAATATCGGATTGATCGGTGCAGGATCTTTTGGTCAGAATTTTTTAATTCCGGCGCTAAAGGACCATGCAAAATTTATTGGCGTGGCTACCTCCCGATCCAATAATGCACGGAACATCGGTGATAAATACGGTTTCAGTTATTGTACAGGAAATGCCGATGAAATTATTTCTGACAAATCAATTTCAACCATTTTTATTGCCACACGACACCACACCCATGCCGGGTATGTGCTTGATGCCATGAAGGCAGGAAAAAATGTATTTGTCGAAAAACCTTTGTGCATGAATGAAGGCGAACTGGAAGAAATTAAATCCGTCTATTCAGAATCTCAGGTACGCGTAATGGTTGGTTTCAACAGGAGGTTTGCCCCGATGATTCAGCAACTGAAAAAGTCCCTCACTGAGGCAACGCCCAAAGCAATCAATTACAGGATTAATGCCGGCATTGTTCCGCCCGATCACTGGGTACATGATCCTGCCATCGGAGGGGGAAGAATTATAGGTGAAGCATGCCATTTCATTGACTTGTGTATGTACCTCGCAGGTGCAACCATAACATCTGTGTCTGCAATTTCGATGAACGATCCCCATTCCCTTCAGGATACCGTTGCCATCGCATTGCACTTTGCAAATGGAAGTGTTGCAAACCTCTCTTACTTCAGTAACGGAAATAAAAATTTGCCCAAGGAATATCTCGAAGTATTTTCAGGTGGAGTGGTGAGCGTGCTGGAAGATTTTAAATCGCTGAAGGTATTTGGAAAAACAAAAAAGGAAAATTCGGGCACCCAGGACAAAGGCCATAAAGCAGAAGTGGCGGCATTTATGGATGCTGTGAAAAACGGAAACCCGTCGCCGATTTCTTTTGATGATTTATATACTTCTACACTCGCTACCTTTAAAGTACTGGAGTCAATTGCCCGCAAAGGTGAAGTGATTCACCTGTGAGCTTCCGATATTTCATTAAGATTTGCTCATGGATCAATATATAAAGGTGCATTCCCGGCTCACAAAGTACATTGAGCACGAGAATTACAGCGGCTATGATCCTTATGATACGCTGAATTCTTTTTTACCATTTGGGATATTCGGAAAATGGGGAAAGGTCATCGCCATTCAGTTGCAGAAAAGAAATCCTGTTAACATCAGGCCACTGATTGGTATTAAAAAAGAAATCAACCCCAAAGCAATGGGATTGTTTCTGCATAGTTATTCATTGATGCAGCGGGGAATGGAACAGGATGTATGCAGAAGTCAGATGAAATTTATTTTTGAATGGCTGCTTAAAAATTATACGAAAGGATACAGCGGTCATTGTTGGGGTTACAATTTCGTGTGGGCAAGTACGCAGAAAACACTTCCTGCTTATTATCCTTCTATTGTTGTTACCTCTTTTATCTGCAAAGGGATTTACGAGTACTATCTTACCACAAAAGATGAACGCGCAGTTGATTTGCTTGCCGGCGCTTCAAAATATATTCTTCAGGACCTGCCGGTGACAGAGACCAAAGACGGAATTTGTTTTTCTTATACTGATGTCATTAAAGATTGTTGTTACAACGCAAGCATGCTCGGAGCAGAGGTGCTCGCAAAATTATTTTCAATCACAGGTGACAAGCAGCTAAATGACCTGGCATTGCGTGCCTCTGATTTTGTTGTCGCGCACCAGCACAACGACGGACACTGGAACTATGACATTGTTCCTGAAACAGGTAAAGAGAAAGTGCAGATTGATTTTCACCAGGGGTATGTAATTGATTCATTATCCGAAGTCATTAAACATTGCAACCCGTCAGATAATAAGTACGCCGAAGCAATAAAAAAAGGACTTGATTATTTCAGGAACGTTCAGTTCACTGAAGAAGGCCGGTCACTATGGAGAATTCCAAAAAAATTTCCTGTTGAAATTCACAACCAGGCGCAAGGCATTATTACGTTTTCAAAAAACATAAACAGATCACCGGATTATTTTTCATTTGCAAAAACAATTGCTGATTTTACAATTGCTAATATGTGGGATGCGAAAAAAGATTTTTTTTATTACCGTATTTTACCCGCTTATACAAACAAAATCCCTTTTATGCGGTGGAGTGAAGCATGGATGATGCTTGCACTCACAGAATTAATTTTTGCCGAAAGAACAAATCATTTTTAAATTAAATTCGCCCGTCACAAGGCCTCGCAATGCGCTATCTCTTTTACCTCGGACATCCTGCACATTTTCATTTATTTAAGAATGTAATCATCCTACTTAAAAATGCAGGACACGACGCCCGGGTGCTCATTAAGAAAAAAGACATTCTTGAAAATTTATTGAAAGACAGCGGATGGGAATACACCAACATCATGCAGGGAGACAGGGGCGACAGCAAATGGCAGATTGCACTTGGTTTATTAAAGAGGGATTGGGCAATATTGAAGATAGCCAAATCCTATAAGCCTGACTTAATGATAGGCACCTCAACTGAATTGGGTCAGGTGGGTAAATTACTTGGCATTCCAAGCATCAATGTAAATGAAGACGATGCCGCTGCTGTTCCGCTATTCGCAAAGCTCGGTTATCCCTTTGCCACAAAAATTCTTGCACCTGAATGTTGTGACTGCGGAAAATGGAATAATAAAAAGATCCCGCACAACAGTTACCACGAACTCGCATATCTCCATCCTGATCACTTTACTCCTGACGAATCTGTGGTTGAAAAATACAAGTTGGGTAAACGATATTTTATTTTGCGTTTTGCGCAACTCACCGCACACCATGACTCCGGTAAGAAAGGGATATCCGCTGACATAGCAGAGCGAATCATTTCCATTTTATCTCCATCAGGAAATGTGTTTATTACCAGCGAGAGAAAACTGGAACCGCAATTTGAAAAATTCAGGATAGCAATTCCGCCGCTTGAGATCCACAACGCTTTATATTATGCGACAATGTATATTGGCGACAGTCAGACAATGGCTGCAGAAGCTGCCGTTCTTGGAACACCGTCAATCCGGTTTAATGATTTTGTTGGCGAGCTCGGATATCTTACAGAGCTTGAAACAAGATTTGGACTTACTTTCGGAATCAAAACAGATCAAAAAGAGAAATTATTTCAGACCATCTCAGAGTTGTCTGCAATTCCCGGTTTAAAAAATCGCTGGATGGAAAAGCGAATGCAAATGCTGGCAGTGAAAGATGACATGAGCAAAATTATGTTTGAGCTCTTTATAAATTTCAAATGATTGTTTTTGTCTTACTTAAAATAAAGTGCAAAATTAAGCCGCTTTATTACAGTATTATTCCAAGTTTTTTAAAAAAGGGCTGATTTTTTTTTGTTGTTGTAAATTAACCTGTTACTTTAGTGCCCCCAAATATTGGAGTGGGGGAAGTTGATTTTCTGCGAAATTTTCTTCCTGTTTCGAAACTTAGCTTAACGGTTTTAAACATTTATCCCATTTTCTTGACATTGCAAGATTTATTAATTATATTCGCGTTGTTATAGATGGGGATTCGGATTAAATAGAGCAAAATCATCGAAAAGCTGATAATTTTGGTACCCTGGGGGATGAGATATCAATATGAAAAAAAATTACAAGGCTTTATTATATTCAAAATTTTCGCAAAGCTCGGTTGAAGTTGCGGCGCCTCACGCTGCTTCGTTAAATATTAATCAATTCCCGCATAAGAGAACGCATAAGAAGCGTCATTCCAAGCCAAACCTTCACAAAATTGGAGGGATGGAAAAGGACGTACATAATTTTGTGACCAAACATATCAGCCTCACTGACAAAAATACAGTGATCCTGAGAACAAGGACAAAAGATACCATTACTCATTTAGCAAATGATTTGACTGCCCTCGTTAACCTTAAAAAAGTGAATGATGTAAGGTGGGTCAATAAATTTTTTGAAGAAGTAAACTCTCACCTCACCGATGGAGCCTTATATATAGGTACTGTAGAAGTCAGTGAACAGCGCAAAGCAAGATTTTTCAGGAAATTACCAAAAGGGATTGCACATTTTATTTATACACTTGACTTCGTATTCAGGCGCATTCTTCCCAAACTTAAATTTACCAGAGGATTATATTTCTTATTTACCGATGGGAAAAGCAGGGTAATGTCAAAAGCTGAAGTATTGGGTCGCCTCGTTTCATGTGGCTTCGACATCGTAGACCTGAAAGTAATCAGGAATACGCTTTATTTCGTTGTTAAGAAAGTGAAAGAGCCGGTATTTGATATGAAGCCATCTTATGGACCACTTTTCAAAATGAGAAGGATTGGTAAGAATGGAAAGATTATTCAGGTATATAAATTCCGGACCATGCATCCTTATTCTGAATACCTGCAGGATTATATTATCCGTACGAACGGATACCAGGACATCGGTAAACCGGCAGATGATTTTCGGATCACCACCTGGGGAAAATTTTTACGAAAATACTGGCTTGATGAAATGCCTCAATTAATCAATGTCGCCAAGGGTGAAATGAAACTGGTAGGAATCCGCCCGATCAGCAATCGCTTCCTAAATGAATTTCCTGACGATATCAAAGCACTTCGGCTGAAACAAAAACCCGGTTGCGTTCCAGCTTACGTTTCATTGCTTAAACAAAGCGTAGCCGGATTTATTGAAGCAGAAACTATTTACCTGAAGGAAAAAGTAAAACATCCTTATACTACCGACATCAAATATCTTTACAAAGCACTTTTCAATATCTTTTCCAATAAGATCCGTAGCGCCTGACCTTTGCACTGCATTTCGTCAGGGCTTCTAAATAATGTATTATTGCAGTAAACAAATTTACTACTGCATGAAAAAACTGAATACATCTTATTTGCTGTTCTTGTTTTTTATTTCACCCGTTTTTCAGTCCTACGGCCAGGAAGTTTACCGGCATATTTCTCATACTGACATTTATGATTTCCTTGATGAACTTGCAAGCGCAAAGGTGATTGATATTAATACCGCTGTGAAACCTTATGCGAGAATTCTGATTGCTGAAAAATTACAACTGGCAAATGAAAAAAGAGATCAGTTGAATAAACGGCAAAAGGGCGAACTGGATTTTTATTTGCGCGACTACAACAAAGAATTGCTGCCGGATAAAAATTTCAAGCGGAGGTACGATCTTTTCTATTTCAAAGACTCCTTATTCTCATTTACGATAAATCCGATACTCGGCGTTAGTTATTTCAGAAATGATTCAGGAAACTACTATCACCGCTGGAATGGCGCTGAAGCGTACGGTTATATCGGCAAAAGTTTTGGCTTTTATGCAAGCCTCCGTGATAACCATGAATCTATAAAGCTCTCTGATACTGATTACCTGAATCAGAATACCGGCGCTGAATACAAAGGAGAAAAAGTTGGCGGCGACTACAGCGAAATGCGTGGAGGAATTACATACACGTGGAAATGGGGAAGCTTCGGTGCCATCAAAGACCATTTTACATGGGGTGACAATGAACATGGCTCTAATATTTTTTCCGGCCGAACACCTTCATTTGCTCACCTGCACCTGCACCTGAAACCTGCACGTTGGCTGGATTTTAATTATATTCATGGATGGCTGGTGAGTAATGTTATTGACAGTACTAGAAAATATTATGTAAACGGGTCATTGAACAGAGAGACCTTCCGCCCGAAATATGTTGCAGCAAATCTTGCTACTGTTACCATTGTAAAAGGTTTAGAAGTCTCTATTGGTAACTCAGTTGTTTACAGCGACCAGAATGTTCATCTGGCATACCTTATTCCGGTGTTCTTTTATAAATCCGTTGACCATACTTTAACAAGTACAGGTTCTGATGAACTCGGGCAAAATGCGCAGATGTTTTTTAATATTTCATCGAGGAATATCAGAAATGTCCATCTCTATGTAGCCGGATTTATTGATGAGATATCTTTCAGCAATGCACTCGATAAAAAACAACAGTCAAATTTTATCAGTGGAAAACTGGGAATGAAGTTCAGCAACCTTTTTCATAAAAATATTTTTATCACCGCCGAGTACACGCGTACAAATCCGATAACATACCGTCACTATGTTAACACCACAACATTCGAATCGAATGGATACAACATGGGAAATTATCTCGGGGATAATTCACAGGAAGGGTATCTCGCGCTTGGCTATAAACCCATTGCAAGATTAAGTCTTGAGGTCTCCTACAATAAAGCACAGAAGGGAATTGAATATTATTATGACGGTCATCCCGGAGGGAATGGTAAAGGACTGCCGTTTATTGACCGCGTTTACTGGCAGTCGGTAACTACGGCAATGAAAGTTCAATATCAGTTGGTGAATGATGTCTATGCTTCTCTTGCAATTGTAAATAGCAACAACGAAGGAATCATGGATGACGTGTACAACATGGCGTACCTAAAAGGCAAACAAACTACACTGAGCTTTACTGTGAATATTGGATTTTAGGCCGGTTGACTTATTTGTTTTTTCAGTTTTTGGAAATCAATTAAAAAATTACATTACTGTCCGACTAAAAATAATTTTACTTTAAGGGATTCTTCGCTGCGCTCTGAATGACAATGTTATCATATGTTTGCAAGGAGG
>JBBRAY010000078.1:0-15071 GCA_038206355.1 Bacteroidia bacterium | reverse complement strand
ATCTTTCATTGTTTATTTTTCAATAATTTAATTTCTAAAGACAGAAGCACAGCTCACCGCCCGTACTTCTTGTGAAGTGATCAGGGTTTCAAATCTACAAAATAAAATGAATGATTTTATTTGCAAAAAGGATAATCCATGTACTTTCGTTTTATGAAAAAGAAACTCATCAACAATTATTCTTTTAATTCCTATCACCCGAAAACATTTTCTGCCGGTGAAATGATAATCCGCAGTACGGAATATTTTTCGCACATGAATGAAAGAAGAACGGTGAGGGAACTTTCGGACAAACCTTTTCCAAAAGAAGTCATTGAAAACATAATCAAAGCTGCATCCACCGCACCTTCGGGGGCACATAAGCAACCATGGAAATTCTGTGTCGTGAGTGATCCTGAAATAAAGAAGACCATACGAATTGCAGCAGAGAAAGAAGAAAAAGAAAGTTATGAAAACAGGATGACAGAAGAATGGTTGCATGATCTTGCTCCCATTGGAACCGACTGGCACAAACCATTTTTAGAAATAGCGCCCTATCTGATTGTTGTTTTTAAAATCAATTATGTGCTCGAAGAAAACAATTACAAACACCAGAACTATTATGCCATTGAAAGCTGCGGCATTGCCTGCGGATTATTACTTGCTGCCATTCATCATGCAGGATTGTCGGCACTCACGCATACACCAAGCCCGATGAATTTTCTTTCAACGGTTCTCAACCGTCCGGAAAATGAAAAACCATTTTTACTGATACCTGTCGGTTATGCAGCTGAAGATTGTTGGGTGCCTGATTTGAAAAGAAAAGAGTTGAGTGAAATCAGCGAATGGTATTGAAATGCTATTTAGCTCAATCCTGTACAACGACATTTGCCCGGTAAATAGCCATTGAGTCTATACACATTTCAATCGTTTCAGGGTTCATGTATCGTTGCTCTCCATCCCGGGCGCCATTTTGTTGATTGCGGGTAGAAGTGCCCTTCCATTCTTTAACACCGAGCGCATCTCTGACAAACACACTCCATGATAATAATTGATATCCAAGACCATGTTGAATACACGTATAGTCAGTATTAAACTCAAATGTGTTTGTGAATTCAGCATTCCGCATTTTCATTCCCAGTTTAAATAATTGCCATTTGCTTTTGGACGCATAGTCTGCAATATGTGCCAGTTCATGGCCCAGTACCCCAACTTGTGCATTGAAGGGCAAAGCAGAAAACTGAATCGGGGAAAACAAAATATCTGTTTTTTTACTGATGGTAATAACATAGGCCCTGTTACTCTTCCTTTTCAGTAAGCTTAAAATCTGCGGACGTGATGTAAGCGGGGTTTTCCGATTAGCAAAACGAAATATAATTTTTACATTTTTCAATTCCGGATAATATTTCAGTGCCAATAATACCTGACTTCGGATTTCCCCGGGAATTATTTTCTCAAGGCCAAAATGTGAATTGTCAGAAGTATCTATGCCTCCCTCACAATAATTCATGACCGGCGTTTGCGCCATCATTGACTTTAAAAAAATAATCCAAAAGAAAATAAACAAGACAAAAGCTAATCTGAAATGGTGCATTCCTTCTTAAACCGGTCTTTTATTTAAAATTATATTGAATAGATAAAAGGATACTTCCCATCCATCCCTGTCCTACAGCTTTTCCTTTGGTAAATACATTTATTTCTCTCCCGAAACCACCCCCAATCCCGGCTTTTAAAGGAGTTTGCAATATGCTTCGAAAGTAACCGGCCTCTATCAATGGTTGCAATACGAGTGTATAGGTCACTCCACGTGTCTGATTTAATTCTCCTGTATTATTTTTCCAATTAATCCACATGTTCCATACGTCAGCATTCAAACCGGTAATTAATTCACCTTTACCAATTATAAAATGTTTTCTGAAACCAACCGTAACCCCGAAACCATTTCCCTTTTCATTGTCATTCCAATGGCTAAAATCCTTTCGGTTTGCAAAGTTGCCACCAATTCGGAAAAGTATAGATGATTTATGACCGCTATAAACTTCAGCGTTGGCAGTGGCAATTATCCCCGCAGGATACCATTGAAAAGTCAAACCCAATCCAACCATTCTATCCTTCTGAACAATTTCCATGGCTTGCGAATAAAATGGCAGGTGAAACGAAATCAAATAAATAATTATTAATGCTATGCGCATTCCATTCATTAGTCAAATCAATTTTAAATGCGCTTCCATTATGCTATTGGCACGAAGCATTTCTTTTCCTTCATTGTAACTTAAATAAGCAACGCCTCTATTCTTGTTCAATCTGCTCACTTTATAAAGCAGGTTCCAGTGTCTGATTATTTCCTTCCATGCAAATAATACAGAGTGACGCGGATCATAAATGTGCGTGGGCTCACTTCCTGCGCCATTAATTTCAATGATGCTGAAATTCTCCCCTCTGATCAATTCATCAAAAGTGTTGTAACGAATGTCTAGTCTGCCAAAATAAAATCCGTCAATCTGTTTACAAATATCATTCATCGTTTTTTGTAACGATGTATTTATTTTCTCACTGAAGTCAATAAATTTTGCACCCATCGTATGACTTCCGTACGGAACCAGAATAAACTCATCACCGCTCTGCAAAACACGATTCAGGTCTTCTCCGTATTTTAATTTCAATCTCTTCAATTGAAAATAGCTCCGCGGGTTTGCCGTAATAAGTTGTATTATCGTATCCTTCCCATTGCCTTTTACCGACATAAATTCCTTTGAAACGATTCCTGTAATGACCCCATCCTTATCTCCCGGAAGCTTTACATAAAATATCCCTACCTCCTTTGGATACTGAATTAATTCCTGCACCAGAAAATCACGGGCAATTTTTTTACTATAGTCAATTAGTTCCGACTCATTGCTGACTTTGTCAACTGCAAATGCTTTCATTCCAATATCTGGTTTCACAATTGCAGGATATCTTATCCCCGAGTTAGCAATCACCTCAGACAAATACTTTCTATCGCTATCCCTTTTCATCAAAATGGTCTTGGGATAATATTGCGCGGGAATCAGATCATAAATTTCCTTCTTCGACTCCATTGCCATGCCTCCGTTTTTAATTGATGGATTGGCTGCATTAAAAAAGAAAAATGACCTTGCCCTTATTGCAAAATATAACCAGACAGGAAAAACAGGGTAGTACAAAAATTCCATAGGCCAGTATTCCCAATGCAAAATTTTATGAAGTATGGCTCTGAAATTATTCACTGAATATTCAATTTATAATTCGGTTTGTACTCATAGAAACTGTGTACACCCTGTTAGAAAGCAGGTCGTGGTGTTTTAACTCAATATCATCCCGATCTAAGACCGCCTGCGTAATACTGAATGTCTTAAGTCCATTTGACCTGTTCAGTATAAAACCATTTTCGTGATCATCGCCGTTTCCTGAATGAAAATCATAGACAGTCTCTTCATCTATTGCAGACGAAGTACTCATAAATTTACGAAACAAATTTTCTTTGTGCCTCACTGCTTCCTTCGAATAAAGCGTTGAAGAACTCCAGATATGGCTTTTCAGGCTATCCAATTCATTCAGATACTTTCTGTTTCCATCCCATCGGAGTTCAAACAACTTTCTGTCTTCAAATAATATTAGGGTAAATGGTTCAATCTGGAATAAATCCCTGTTTCTAAAAAAATAAACCGGCGCAGGATTTGAAATTATATTAATCAATATTATTCCTCTGCTGGCAGCATATTTATCCGCCTTTTTATGCTTCTCAAACGCTCCGTTCAGGAGCACAGCAGTTGTGCCATTTTCATTGATGGCAAACCACGAACCTCCTGCCTTGCTGTCTTTGGGATAAATCAACTTGCAGCCGTTTACTATCTCTTCCAAAGGGGCCGTTGCATTCGGTCGTGAGATGTGTTCGTCACGGTTTGAAGTGATGATAAACTTACTTCCGGTATGTATAAAACTTACTGTACACATTTTTCTCTGTATTGCATTGTTGATGGAGCCACTCCGAATGATACAGGTAATTCCAAATTTTCAAAATGATTGATGCCAACCTTTATGAGCGCCTCATGGTGAATCATGTGTTCAAGATTGTACATCACTTCCCTGTAATAATTGGACTGAAGAATTCCCTCTTTATTATTCAACTCGTAACTGATGTATATTTTTTTATCAGGCTTCCTGAGTGAAATTTTAATTTGCTCAAGTTGAGAAATTGCAAAATTTAGTTCCTGCTCAATCCTGCGGTCACGTTTACGGCTATCATAACACACTAATGCCGCGTCATACCCGTCAATCAGGCATTTGTACAATTCAATAATGTGCCTGGTATGCTGACCAATGCTTGCACCCGACAACAAGCTGCACTCCATCTTATAATTCTCCTCCTTGATTCCGGATAGAACATTTATGAATTCTGATATAGATTGAACTGATGTCTGAAACATATTATTGAGTCTTTGGTTTTAAAAATGTTTTATAAAATCTGAAAACAAGAATCATTGCAAACAATGAATACAGAAATCCCATTGAAAGAGAGATGATAAAACTGTAATTCTGATAATTCATAAAAATCATTTTTCCTGCGATGATAAATATCAATAGTCCTGCAATTGAGCCCAGACCGATTCCCGTCATATATGATGAATAGATACCCGGTTTATTATTCAACGATTTTCTTGAGGTAAGAATACTGTTCCATCCCAGCCAGAAGGGTACGTGCATTGGATTTACAGCGCTTAATAACAATCCCAGCGCAAACGATGACTTAATCATTGGAAACAAATTGTCTCCTGCGACCATGGATTCCTTTGCAAAAGCAAATACAAAACTTGAAATTGCAAGGTGTGCAAGCAGAAATATTCCCAGTGGAACTATAAATACAAAGTACCTGCTTTGAAAGTTTATTTTCCTCACCCCATATAAGGTAAGGAAGACAACGATCAACTCCGCTATAGTAACAGCAATTGAAAACACCAGCGCTTCATTTACACTTTGGGAAGCCGCAATCTGAAATGCGGTTACATTCAGGGTTCCGGGTGGAAGCGTCCCTAAAAAACTGATGATCAATCCTGATATAAATATCTTAAACATTTTATTAAATTTCTATCTCCATCAATATTCCAAGGTTTAATTAGATTTATAAACAGCAATTGTAGTTACCTCAATCTCCTTTGCAACATTGGTAGATGGCTTTCCCTTGCTGAATGAAATGTTGTAATCAGCAAGCGTGATCGTCATTTTTGAGTTGACGGTAATCTTGCCATTTGAAACACTTACCAATCCTGATGTAGAGACCGGCTTGGTAATGTCCCTTATTGTGAGCTCACCCTCAACACGAGCTTTGTAGCTTCCGTCTTTACTAAAATCAATTTCCTCCGGGTTAGTTATTTTTCCTACAAACTTCGCTTTCGGATAATTCTTAGTATCAAGAAAATCCTTGCTGTTGAAATGCTTTTGCATCAATGCTTTTTCAAATTCAAAGCTCTGCATAGGCACAACAAAAACAATTTCGCCGGTTTCCCGCTCAAGCGTTGAAACTACCTTGTAATTATTACTCGTTATATCCTCAAACGAAGTGTGTGAGAAAAAACTAATATGGCCGTCGTTACTGACTAATTTCGTTGTTGCCGGCTTGAAAGCAAAAGATGCTATAGCGACAAATGCCGTAAATAATACTGTTGTTTTTTTCATTTGTATTTTATCTTTATTAATTGTTTAATTGATTACATCGCATTTTTCCATAATTACATTCTCGTACAAATCAAGGTCTTCGTCGAAACCGGCGCCGGAACGGATCACTCCTTTTATTGTAACCGTCTCCCCTACTTTTAATTTCATTGCATGACTGTTTGTTTCATTGGTAAACGTGCAACTGACGCCGGCCCCGGCAGTATCATTCTTAAGCAGAATTACCTGCTGATTATTCTGATCGACAGATTTGGAAAATATTTTTCCATTTACTGCTAATATTTTTGATTCACCATCATCCTGCAAATATTTTGCATTCGCTGCATCAACATCTGTCAGGTATTCTGATACAATATCCTGTGCTGAAATGCTGTAATCCGTTTCAGTCGCCTGCACGTCACGGTGTGGCATGTTAAACATATAATATGCTACCCCTGCACCTGTAAGAACGACGGCCAATATGACTGCAGCAATGATTTTTACTTTTTGTGTTTTTTTCATAATTATAGATTCAATACAGTGAACAGTCGTGTGGATTATTGTTTCCTGACAGAATTTCGAAAATAAATACGTCAGAAAAGTGAATTTCAGGCGCTTTTAAAGCCGGGCCAAAGCCAAATTAAAAGTTTTGATTCTTACCGGTGCTAATGAAAAAAAATCCGGACGAAAATAAAAAGACTGTCTAATCGTAACTCTTACGCACTATTGCACTTGCCTACAATTGAGATTTTATTCTTGTCTGTAATTCTTCGTTATGAACGACAGGAATATTATCTTCATTATGCTGATGGGCAAAGTGACCTAATATTTTATCAAGCAATTTACTTTGCTTCTGATATGCCTTGCAACCATCACACATAGAGGTATGCATACGAAGTAAAAATCTTTCCCTCATTGACAATTCTATTCTTTGACTTTTGTCAATCAGCTCACTGGATTTCTTACAGGAGAGCATCAAAAAGTTCATTAATTTCATCATCGTTCAATCACTTAAACCAATTTAATTCCAGGCATTTTCTCAATTGAAGTTTAGCCCTGTGCAGAATCTGCCAATAGTTAGACGCAGTAATTCCCAACTCCTGACAAACAATTTCACTGTTTTTTTCTTCCAGGTATTTTAACTGGATTGCAGAAGCCCAGTTGATGGGTAATTTCTGCATGCAACCGGAAAGTACTGTACTAAATTCTTTGGTATCCAGAAGATGAGTTTGTTCTTCAGACCATTGCTGTGGCCGCTCTTCAGCTGTCCATCTATTATTGTTGTCAAATAGTCTTTCAAATAATCCATTCTCTGCAATAACCGGCTTACGAAAACTGCTACGGTAGTGATCATTTATTTTATTATTGAGAATGGAAAACAACCATGTTTTAGGCTGACTCTTACCTTTAAATTTCTCAAAAGACTGAAAGGCCGCCAGAAAAGTTTCCTGTACAAGGTCCTCTGATACCTCCTTCGAAGACGTTTTATACAGAGCCCATGAATACATCTGGTCTGAATATAAACCAACCCAGTGCTTAATTGACGTCGCCGGGTCTTTCACATCCATTTTTCTTAGCATGGTACGAAGGTAAAATTTAATGGACGAAATGGATATAGCTAACTACAAATTAAACAAGGAACTAAAGATATAATTTGGAATTAATTACACTGTTAATTCAAGGTCAATAAAAAGTAATCGCAAAATGTATCAGATCAAAAAATATTCTTGCCCTTACCTGTTGTAATCAGACTATACAGACTATTCTTTATTAATCCGTCCCAGGCATTTGAGCAAGCGTTAAAACATTCAATTTTAGGAAGTAAACCGATATGCGTAAAACGGATATGTGTTTCGCGATTTAGCTCTTTGATCTCAAAAATGATTTTCGTCCCTGTCCACTCTTTTTTATCTTTAATAAAACTCAACTTACTATCTGTAACCAGCCATGTCACCTTTTCATAAGGAATGAACTCAATAATTTTCTGATTTGAAAAATGCATGTCCTCCATCTTATAGCTGAATTCCTCATTCAGCTTGTCGGTGTTTCCTTTTATTTCTCCCTGCCACCATCCGCGCACATTATTGATGGCTTTAAAAACTTCCTTCGGAGATTGATCAACAAAAAAGGAGGTGGTATAATCAGAAGGCGACAATTTTTTCTCGTCCTCCGTTTGTGGCTTGTCCTTTCCATTGGGATTTCCAGTACCGGTTGAAATCAGACTGAATAAACTTTTTTGGATATAGGTGCTCCATGCATTCTGACAAATATCATAGCACTCATATTCAGGAACCAAACCTATCTGTGTAAAACGAAGTAGGGTTTTATTTTTTTCCTTTTCAATATCAAAAATAATTTTGTTGCCTGTCCACTCACTTTTGTCTTTGGTGAAACTGAAATAATTGTCCATCACCAGCCATACAACTTTCTTATCAGGAATCACTTCAATTAATTTCATTTTGCTGCGATGAACATCCTGATAATGGTAATCGAACTCATCATTGAGTTTTTCTGTGCCGCCTTCAATTTCCTCGCTCCACCATCCACGCACATTAATGATGGCGTTGAATACTTCTTTTGGTGATTGGTCAACCTCTATCATTGTTGCAAAGTCTTTAGTTGTCATATTTTCTATAATTTTTGATTTACATATTTCAGAAATACTTCCCCGGAACTTTTTCAATTCCTTACCAAGATCACCCTCTATAAAATGAATCCCTTTGGGGTTCTCTCTGTAATTCAAGTTTTATTATTACCGAGCGGTAGTCCCTTCGGGAGCATGTACAATACCTGTTTTAGGAGATATCGCCCGGTAATAACACATAACTTTCTTTGTTATCCCGAATACAAATCCTTTTTTGAAAGTCATCGGGATATACCACTTAAACGATTTTCAAAATGCATCGGAAATCTATGTGTGAGTAGCAAAACTGCCTCATCGGGAATTTCTATATAGTTTCAGTCAACGAGCACTTATTAACTATTTAAGTAATACGATTTGTCCTGCGTGATAGGTTAAATGGGTTGTCCTGGTGATGACAATATTCAATTTATTGCGATGCGGCTCTTTGGCAAAATCTTCCGCAGAAACGGATGTATGTTTTTCCAGCCATTCTTCAGGCTGTAAAGTATCAAATTTACCTTTCATTACTTCGCATAAGTTTTTCCAGCATGCCCTCAACTCCATTGTTGCTGGGATCTCGCCGATTGTTTTATCAGGTGAATCAATGAATATTTTATGCAATTCGGGATAGATCCTATCCCCCTTGTCTAATAACCTTAGCATATCGTCATGCACTGCAATGATATGTCCCAATATATAGATTCCCCTGTTTTTGCCGGGTGCAATTTCTATTTGCAATTGTTCATCGCTTATTGAATTCAGATGTGTATCAAAACTTTTTATTGCACCGTACCATCTGTCGAAGATCATTTTAAATAAAATCTGATTTGAATTCATAGATATAATTATTTTGTGAGATAAATTTTACGCTACAAAAGTATGGTCAGCATACGAATCTACAGGGGTGCCATTTAGACATTCTAATGGGTTGTTTCGGACATCATCAACGCCTACCTTCGCCCGGTAAATTACAATGAAAATAGTCAGGTAAATTCAATCTTATTATTCCCAACAACATATACATTACTATGAAACACCTTACCATTATAGTTCCTGAAGGAAAGGGCAATAACATCAGCAGCATTGTTGGTGCTTACAAAATATTTACAAAAGCAAATGAGCTCCGGAAACTAAATCATAAAAGTGAATTGTTTACGATTCAACTGGCAGGCATTTCAAAAAAAACAAATTTTTATGATGGCTTATTTTCTGTGAAACCACACACAACTGTTTCCACAATAAAAAATACCAACCTCATTATTATTCCCTCGCTGAATCACAACTATCAAAATGTGATGAAGGAAAATAAATTACTGATTGAATGGATTGCAAGGCAGTATAAAAAAGGCGCTGAAATCGCCACAATCTGCACCGGTGCATTTATGCTGGCTTCAACAGGTTTACTCGACGGCAAAAGCTGTTCTACGCATTGGTCCGCTGCTGAAAGTTTCAGAACGATGTTTCCAAAAGTGAATTTAAGAGCCGACAAATTGATTACCGACGAAAATGGTATTTATACAAATGGCGGCGCCTATTCCTTTTTAAACCTTATCATTTACCTTGTGGAGAAATATTACGACAGGCAAACAGCTATTTTTTGCTCCAAAGTTTTTCAGATTGAAATGGACAGAAAAACGCAGTCAGCGTTTACTATATTTACCGGACAAAAAATGCATGGAGATGAAATGGTAGAAAAAGCACAGGCCACAATTGAAAGCATGCTTCATGAAAAAATATCTGTCGAACAACTGTCATCTAAATTCTCTGTTGGCCGTCGCAATTTTGACCGGCGTTTTATCAAAGCAACAGGAAATACTCCTCTTGAATATTCGCAGCGGGTAAAAATTGAATCTGCAAAAAAATCTTTTGAAACGAGCCGTAAAACAATCAGAGAAGTGATGTATGAAGTCGGTTACTCAGACGATAAGGCATTCCGCGAAGTTTTTAGAAAAATTACCGGGATGTCGCCGGTTGAGTATAAAGGGAGGTATAATAGAGATTTGTTGCCGGGGTAACAAAACCAGAAGAAAAATGAATTAATGCCTGAGTCTTGAGGATTAACTATTTTCGAAAACACCCGCTATTAAAAAAATAACCGCGGCTATTCCAGCCGAAAGAAAATTATAAGGGTTTGCATATTTTAAATATCCAGCGTGGTCTGCATGGGTAATATTCGAGCTCATATTTGTCATCCCCGCCACCGGAGAGGTAACATCTCCGAAGGTTGCACCTGTAATAACAGCTGCAACGCAAAGCGGAATATTTATGCCGATTGAAACTGCGAGCGGAATTGCAACAGGCATAAGCAAAGAAGCCGCTCCCCATCCAGAACCGATGAAATAAGTGACTGCAGATGTCAAAATGAAAAGAGAAACCGCTACACTCCAAACAGGCATGGAACTTCCGATGTGCCTTTGAACAAAATCATTTAGCCCCAACGATTGCGTTACAGTTGCCAGTGGCCATGCCAGCGCGAGAATTACCAGGGTAGTTATGATTTCATTTCCCCCGGCTATAACATCAGCTGTCATTTTTTTAAGGTCGTATTTTTGAAAATAATAAAAAATGCCGGTGATGATTAATGTAATAAATAATGCGACGAGCATCGCCCTGTTCGGTTGGGTGTTAATAATTGCAGATATAAATGTGTTGTTACCCGGCTTATCTTTCCCGAAAAACCAAAAGAAAAATATACTCAACGATATAACACATAAAAGAGGAACGATAAGATTCATAACTCTTGGTGATATCAAAGATTCCTTATCTTCCATACCCATTTTCATTCCGGCCATTTCTTTTTTTTGCGACGGTTCTGTTTGAGCACCCTTTACCTTTTTGAATTGATAAAAAATAGAAATAAAGGTTATGATAATTAATACGATGCTGAAAAATTCAAAAGGAATTGCCTTTAGCCAAATAGCATAAGCTGAACTTGTTTCAGATACTCCCGCTGCTTTTAAACCAATACCGATTATTGCAACATTAAATCCTACAAAAGTGGTTGCGATAGGAATTAATTCCACAACTGGGCTGGCGGTATTGTTAAGCATAAAAGCGAGCCGTTCATTTGCAATTTTATTCTTTTCGGCAAGCGAATGGGTAATGGAACCGGCGCCTATAACCCTGAAACCACAATCTATAAATGTAACCGGTATCAAAGCCCATAAGACAAAGAAAACGCCTCTTTCACTTTTAATATACTTTCCGGCCATATTGGAAAATGCTCTTATGCCTCCGGATTTCTTCATCAGGGCTATTAACCCACTGAATAAATACAAAAACAATAGTACCTGCAGACTTCCACTGTCCGTTAATGTTTTTACTATCTGATCAACTGCCGTTTCAAAACCGCCTGTAATTGTCGGGTTTAACAAATAACATCCTAACAACAATCCAATCAAAAGAGATGGAATAATTTTTTTAGTCCAAATTGCAATAACAATTGTTATAATTGGTGGTAAAACCGAAAGCCACATATTCTGCATTCCTGATTTTTACTTTTCAAAATTTCCTGCGTCTGTTCCTTATAAATACGACTATAACTACAATTAATATAGTAGCAATCACCCAAAATCCATACCCCATTCCCCAATAATTTTCGTGCATCACGTCATCCATAATTTAAATGCGAATCATTAATTTTACCTTCACTATTCAGCAATCCACTTCTTTGCCAGCTCCGGATCATTGTTATTAAATACCCTGGTTCCGCATCGCATCATGTGACCAAAAAACTTCGCAACAGAATTTATCACCTGCTGGTCAGAAACCAATGCTATGCGTTCCAATTCAGAATAATGTTTGAGCGCGATTTTCTCATCATCGAACATTGCACCAAAATCAAATCCGGTAAACCCTTCTCCAAGATGGTATAGCAACCGGAACATTTTATAAGATTTCAATTTTGCCTCTAATGCGGGCATTAAAATCGTTTCATAATTCCTGGCAGTTATTGTTTCTTCTGCAGATATGCCAATGACATTACCCGGTAAATCATTAATAATTCTTAGCATTTAAATTGTTTAAAAACTTTCAAATCATCTCTCAAAGTCAGGTATTTGAAAATTGAAACCTATATTTGAAAAATGCTCCCACGAATATTATTCAGTCTTTTGTGATTCCAACCGACCAAGTATTGTATCAAGAGATGTCTTCAACTTATTAATCGCTCCTTCGACGGCTTCTTCATGTGTGCTCCCATGATTTATTACAGCAATGGGCTTCATTCCTTCAAGGCGCGCTTCTATCATACAACGTTTATCTTTTTCACCTTCCTTTCTCCCATTCTCATCCGTGAGATGCACTTCCAAACGCGTAATTTGTGAACTAAATCTTTTTAATTCTTCCGTAAGCATTGCTTCTAAGGGAATTCTTAATTCTTCACTACCTGTTATATTATGATCTGTATTGAATTGAATTTTCATAGTTATTTACTTTTAAAATATTTTACTAAACTTATCATCTTATTTTTCCTGCATCAATACTCTACAATTTCTGTAGTTTGATTCTTATCCTTTCCAATTTATCCTGCCTGCCTTTTAATTTAATTTCCGCATCCTTTAGTTTCTGTGACTTCTCTTTCAAGTTTACTTTATACTCATCAATTTCCTTTGCCAGTTTATCTATGTGGTCATTATTATCCTTAATGTCCTCATTTAAGCTTTTAATTTCTTTAGTTAGGCTCACTACTCTCTCTGAGGTTTCTTCAATTTTATGATTATAATATTCCGGCAGGTACTGTTTTAAAAAAGACAACATCATTTCATTCAGTGCTTTGAATTCAACAGGATAATTTTCCTCATTCAAATAAATATCATATCCCAGCGAAGCAAATACCTTCATCTCTGATCCATTTTCGTCTTCAACAACGTGAGTATAAAAATCCATTTTCCTCGAAGACAATTTCAGTATGGTAACCTCTTCAGCATGCAGCAGGTCTTTGTTACTAAACCAGCCCATCCCTTTTAATTTGAAATCATATTCTTTCTCCAAAAAGTTTATCCATGCATTCTTAAGCATTTTAGGTTCCGGATCCAACTTCAACATCAGGCAAGGGCGCGTCTTATCATTGTGCATGATGGTGCTTTTTTCAGGCACAAGCGATTGAGCACTCAAATCCAAATTTAAAAGTATTGCGAAACAAAAAAGCGGAATATTATTTTTCATAATAGTAATTTTTTATTAATATAAATTTTGCAGTATAATTTGCTGCAGCGTATTCGCTGAAACCTGATTGCCTCCATTTTATCTTACCTGTATGATGTACCCTTTCATTGGGACAGGAATTAATCAAAGTTAAGATAGATTTATTACTTCTACTATCATTTTCTTTTTTGCTACTTTTTTCTATGTTAATAAACACCTTTTTTGTTAATAACTGAATCACGCAGCTTTAAGATAAAGTTCGGCTGGTTTGAGATACTTCAGAGATTGATGTATGCGTTGATGATTGTAAAAGTGAAAATATTTTTTCAATCCATCATAAAGTTGAACTCCATCTTCAAATGCATGAAGATAAACACACTCATACATGACACTGCGTCAAAGCCTCTCGATAAAAATATTATCAATCGCTCTGCCTTTTCCATCCATGGATATTTTTATGCCGGCATCTTCCAGCAATGTGATGTATTCATCGGAAGTAAACTGACTTCCCTGGTCGGAGTTCATGATCAGAGGCTTGCCGTGCATCCTGATGGCTTCCTGAGTTACAGTCCGAACCCACTGAGCTGTCATTGTGTTTGAGATGCTCCAATTGATTACGTAGCGTGTATGCAGATCAATAATTGCACACAGATACATAAATCCCCTTTTCATCGGCACATACGTAGTCGTCCCTTAAAAAGCCACTTTAGAACCGGATGATAAGAATATGTATAAATATTTTTCTATACATCTTACAAATAGGGTTTGAAAAAGACGCAATAAAAATAATAGCGGATTGCTTTTCCACTTATTCATCATTCGTTTAAAATTCATTGCAGCAGCAGCAAGCATTACATTGTTATTATCTCCTTTAATCCCTTTGTAAAAATTACGGCTCAGTCGATGATCTTGTTTTAAATGCCTGATTTTAGGTTCGATAGCTGCCCTTCTTTTAAATCCCAATCTTAATTTTTGTTTTTCGTAGGGTGTTCTTGTTTTGCCTGGCGAATCAGGAAGAATAATTTTTGTTCCCAAGACCTCCTTCACCCCACGATATCCTCGATCTACAAAATTAATTTTCCACCTTAACTCCCTGTCTTAAATTTGGGGTACCTGATTGCCTCCATTTTATCTTACCATCTTTAAATAGTATTAATGTTGGCACTCCTTTGATTTGATAGACACTTGCAGCTTGCGGATTTTTATCTATATCAATCTTTAATATCATTGCATTAGAACCGACGTTCGCCTTTAATTCAGATAATATTGGCTTCATCATTCTACATGGATCACACCCATCAACTGAAAAATCAACCAAGGTTGGTATGTTACTTTTTATTATTTCGAAAAATGCTTTTGCCATATTACATCGGACTAATTTAATTTAATGACTGAAAAGTATTTAATACCGCTCATCATTTTTTTTCTGCCATATTGAACATGGGGTTTCCGGAAACCAAAACATTTACTTTTACCTTTGAAAAACGTTTCTTATTTCTCCTTCGATTCCCGGGTTTATTTTTATTCATTTGCTACATTGAATGTGAAACCAGACCATCATAGTGTTTGTACAGTTTTGCCTCATAAACATCATTCCATGGTTGGCTTTCATCATATTCCGGACTATTTTTGACACGATCCATTGACACCTTAG
>JBBRAY010000077.1:0-15086 GCA_038206355.1 Bacteroidia bacterium | reverse complement strand
GCGTGCCACTCCGGGCACCTCCACCGCGTGGGCCGGGCGCCCCCCCCCCGCCCCCCCCCCCCCCCCCCCCCCCCCCCCCCCCCACCTTGCAAACACATTAAAACATTCTCATTCAGCGCGCAGCGAAGAATCTCATAAAATTTAGTCGGACAGTAATGGTTCATTATTTCAACTTCCCAATTTGGTAACTTATGTTTACCTTTGCATTATATATGCGGGTGATTGAAATACGAACATTACGCGAGTTTTACAGAAAACATGCTGATGCGGAACAACCAATGAAAGGATGGTATAAAGAAGCGGAACAGGCAAGTTGGAAATCTCCGCACGAAATAAAAAAAATTTATGCGAGTGCAAGCATTCTCGCAGACAACAGAGTTGTATTTAATATTAAAGGAAATACATACCGGCTGGTTGTGAAGTTTAATTACAAATACGGATGGGCATGGATACGGTTTGTGGGAACACATGCGCAGTACGATAAAATAAATGCTGAAAATATTTAAGCGATGAACATCATCAAAGCCATTAAAACAGAAAAGGATTACAACGCTGCACTCTCCAGATTGGAAAATATTTTTGATTCAATGCCGGGAACTAAAACCGGTGATGAGGCAGAAGTGATCATGATACTGATTTCGGATTATGAACGGATCCATTATCCGATAGAAGCACCTACGCCCGTGGAGGCAATTAAATTCAGGATGGAGCAGATGAACCTTCAGCAAAAAGATTTGGCAAAATATTTTGGAAGCACTTCACGTGTTTCGGAAATACTGAATGGTAAGCGCGCGCTAACAATTGATATGATTGCAGCACTCCATCATGGACTTGGTATTCCGCTGGCATCGCTGATAAAGACAAACAACCCGATGCGGTCCTCTACGCGATCTGCTTCGTACTCCACGAGAACAACTATTTCCCTTGCGCGCGAAGCGAAAGGAAAATACAGGAAGAAGAAAGTGTAGTGCATCGTTAGAAAAATCTCCGTTGCGAGTTAACTACACAGAAGCATTCGCTCAATACAAGACACCACAACAATACTAAACATTGAGCCGGAATCCCGATAGCTATTAGGATTGAATGATCAAATAGAACAAGAGTAACTAATTATTTTCCTCTATCTTTGGGTTGTGAATGCACTGAACCTGAAAAGAATATTTCTCATTTTTCTTTTCGCTCTCGGAAGTTCTAATTTTTCTTCCGCACAAAACCCATTGGTGAAGATGTGGGATTATAGATATGGGGGAGGAGGTGAAGATCAATTATATGATTTTCAGAGAACTTCAGATGGGGGGTATATTTTGGGAGGGGCATCTACCTCCAGGATAGGTGGGGACAAAACCGAGGATAACTATGATACAATATATCCTTCAACATTAGATTTTTGGATTGTAAAAATTGATTCAATGCAAAATATAATGTGGAATAAAGTTTACGGGGGAACTGCTCACGATCAGTTGACTTCGCTACAACAAACATCTGATGGGGGTTTTATTTTAGGTGGATATTCAATATCTTATATAAATGGAAATAAATCTGACACGCTATGGGGCAATTACGATTATTGGATTGTAAAAATTGATCCGCTCGGAAACAAGCAATGGGACATGGATTTTGGAGGTTCAATGGAAGATAAGCTCTACGTGATTCGAGAGACTGCTGACAAAAATTATATTCTTGGAGGCACCTCACGATCTGGCATTAGCGGTAATAAAACAACATCATCTTGGGGTATATCTGATTTCTGGATATTAAAAGTTGATTCTCTTGGAAATAAGCTTTGGGAAAAAAACTATGGAGGATATGGCTGGGATCAACTTTATTGCCTTGAACAAACCGCAGACAAAGGTTATATTTTGGGTGGTGGTTCCACTTCCGGAATTGGTGGTGATAAAACGCAGGATACTTGCGGCAGGGAAGATTGCTGGATTGTAAAAATTGATTCCGCCGGAAATAAGCAATGGGACAAAGACTTCGGTGGAACAGGTGGGGAAGCGGTAATTTCAATAATACAAACTTCAGACAATGGATATATTTTAGGAGCTACTTCTAATTCACTTCTTAGTTGCGATCATACGCAAGGAACGTGGGGTGAAGGAGACTACTGGATATTAAAAACTGATTCCCTTGGATACAAGCTATGGGATAAAAATTTAGGAGGGACGGGAAATGATGAGTTGCGGAAAATTATACAAACTTCAGATGGCGGATACTTAATATCGGGTGATTCTTATTCTTCAATCGGCGGAAATAAAAGTGAAAATAACTTAGGGCTTGCACAAACCTGGGTTGTAAAAACAGATTCACTTGGTAACATACTATGGGATCAAACCATTTTAAGTGGAGGTCGAGATATTCAGGGTTTGGCAATTCAAAATAATAGTAGTTGCTACACTTTCGCAACATTTGACAATGGAGGAATTGCAGGATATAGAACGCAAACAAATTGGGGGGGATATGATTACTGGATCATAAAATTCTGCGACAGCACCCTCACTACAAATAGCCCAAGCATAGAAAAAGAAATTGTGCAATTGCTGCTCTCGCCAAACCCAACCGAAGGTAAGTTTAATATTTCAGGCTTACCTAATGAAGAGAGGCAAATAGAAATCTACAACACGCTCGGAGAAAAGGTGTATTCAGTACCGGTTAACAGGGGCAGTCAACAGACAGTTATTAATATTGAATCATTACCACCCGGCGTTTATTTCGTAAAAGTGGGCAGTGCTGACAAAATACTTACACAGAAACTCATCCTTTATTAAATGTTACGGACGATAAATACTGGTTGAGTAACAGAACTTCATTACCTTTGAATAGATGGGAATTCAGATTGATCCTCACACACTAATCCGGGCTAGAGAACGCGGCACAGATGAAACTGAAATCAAAGAAACCATTGAAACCGGAACAACTGGTAGTGCAAAGGGGACCAAGAAAATGAAATCAAAAGTATTTTTATTCAAAGCAGTACGCAATAATAACTATTACGAACACAAAAAGGTAGAAGTATATTATACTGAAGAAAAAATAAACTAATAACCGTAACCGTTTATGTGTTTTACGGAAAATGGGAGGATTAAATTATGACTGTAAATTACGATTCTAAAAACGATTTGCTTTACATCCGACTCGACCTAAAACAGCAAGAGGTTGTAAACAAACGAGTGACTGATGAATTAGTGCTTGACATTGGTGCCGATGGAAAAATAATCGGCATCGAAATATTAGATGCCTCGCAGCACGTTCAACTGGACACACTTCTTCCGGTTGATTTTAAAAAAGCGGGATAACATGAGTTGAAATATTTTTTTTGCTATGAATAATCTATTAATCATTTTTATTTTTTTCATAGGTAGTTATCATCTTTCCTCCGCTCAAACAAATGTCTATCATCCATTTCCAGATAGCGGTGCGGTGTGGAACTGCTTTGCAACCGGTCCATGTTTTATTCTTCCGGTTTTTTATTCCTATTCATTTGTCCTAGATGGAGATACGATAATAGGCCAGTATACGTATCATAAACTTAGTATTCCTTATGACACTTCCTGGTCGCCGGAAACCAATTGCCCGCCTTTTTTCTTTCCGATTGGATACATTGGAGGAATACGTCAGGATACCGTTTCAAGGAAAGTATTCTTTATAGATTTTTCTCACAGTGCTGAAGAACTGCTTTATGATTTCACCCTTCAGGTAGGTGACTCCGTTAAGGGACTCCTCGCATCATTCCCATGCGCCATAGTATCAGAAATAGATTCTGTTTTGTGCTCCGACGGCTGGAGAAAAAGATGGAAATACGACAGTGGGAATTTCACCGAAGCCATTGAAGGTATTGGGACCATGAACGGATTGATTGAAACGGTTTGTATTATTCTCGGTGGTCATGGCTCAACTGTTCAATGTTTCTCTCAAAACGGACAAACTATATATCCTGATTCGAGCTATCATTGCAACATCATTGACGGTGTTATTGAATTTCAATCCAGCACTGCGGGATCTGATTTCCAAATTCAAATTATTCCCAACCCTGCGAGCAGCGAATTAACAATAAGCAGTAAACAATATGCAATAGATCAAATAGAAATCTACAACATTCTGGGAGAACAAATTTATTCAGCAGTGGTAGCTAACCGTCAACCGTTAACTGTGCTCCCGATAACTATCGGGAGTGAACTTTTCCCCTCCGGAATTTATTTTGTAAAAGCAGTTGCCGGTGAAAAAGTATTGTTCAGTAAAGTTGTGAAGGAGTAGTTCACCATGTTTCTGTATTCAACAACTTGTTACCGATCACCCTGGCTGCTACCTATTACATATTACTTCTTACATATTACTTGCTCTACTCCACCATCAAATTACACCCTCTCACATCACTGAAATCCGTTCTTCCAAGCACTTCAAAAGATCCATCAGAATCTTTTCGTCCCACATCCTGCGTAGTGATAAATGAACACGAATAAATATTGGCCAAATCAATTACAGAGATCACACCTGTTTGACCTTCATTCGCTTCAGAAAATAAATCCTGCTGCTGGTGAATGATGATCTTCATCCAGGGCGGAGTCTGAAAAATTCCTTCGCCCTTGGAATATGCCTGTGATAATAGCTCTGTCATTCCATATTCTGAATGAACAGAAGAAATTCCAAATCCTTTTTTTAATTTTTCATGTACATCAGCGCGTATCATCTCATCACGTTTACCTTTCATACCACCCGTTTCCATGATGATTAGTTCAGGAAAACTAACCGGATGTTGTCCGGCAAAATCAAGCAAAGCATAAGTAACTCCTAGCAATAAAGTTTTTTGATTTTGTTCTTTCAAGTTGAGTAAAACGTCTGAAAGCTGTTGATGATTGTGCAGATAAAATCCGCTTTGAGGATGACCTGAATCTTTGATCAATGCATCCATCATATATACCAAAGAAGATCCTTCTCTCTCGAGGTAAAAAGGAAGCAAAGCAAGGATGCAATAGTCATTGACATGGCCATAAAACAATTCAAATCCCTTTCGGAAACTATTTTGATAAACTGAAATATCGGCAACGATATGTTTACTCACCTCCTGCCCTGTTGTCCCTGAACTTGTAAACGTTTTCGTCTTGGCTCTTGCCTCTTGGTTCTCCGTTCTAATGTCTTGGTTCTTTGTTCTGATTTCATGTGTCTTAAAGAATTCAACCGGCAGAAAAGGAATATCTGAAACTGATTTAATCATGTCAGGATTGCATTTGATCAGCTCCAGATATTTTTTGTAAACAGGGTTGTATTCCGACTGCAAACGGAATATTTCCAGAGCAATCAACTCAAATTCAACATTAGAATTTATTTTAAATATATTTTCTGTAGCAAACATTATTCCCGTATTGAACCCCTCGCTCACCCCTGACCTTAAAGGGCGCTAGCGGACAGGAATTCACATTGATGATATTGGTTACCTTCGAAATTATTCTGTAACAACCAATTAATTTTATTTTTCCGCAATGTAGAACAGAATTTTCTAATCCGTGTAATTTCACTACACTTGAATCCTGATATGTTTATCAAAAGACTCTCTATCATTATCCCCGTATTCAACGAAGGACCAACAGTATATGAAGTACTGAAGGCGGTAACAAGCATTAATCTAATTTCAAATATTGAAAAAGAAATTATTGTGGTAAACGATAGCTCAGTTGATGAAAGTGAACGCAAAATTCTCGGATTTATTTCCGATTTTCCAAACGAAAAAATTAAATATATCAGGCATGAAATCAATCATGGCAAGGGAGCAGCAGTAAGAAACGGCATTGAACATGTAACCGGAGATTTCGTCATCATACAGGATGCAGACCTGGAACTTGATCCGAACGATATGAATGGATTGCTCCGGGCAGCTATTGACAATACTGCTGATGTTGTTTATGGCTCAAGGTTTTTGAAAAAAGGAAAATCAGATTCACAATTGTCGCAACATTATTTTGCAAATATCTTTCTGACAAAACTTTCCAACCTTTTTTCCGGACTTCAGATTACCGATATGGCCACGTGTTACAAACTCATAAGGACTGATGAATTGAAAAAATTCACGCTCATTGAAAATCGTTTTGGTATGGAACCGGAAATTACGGCAAAGCTCGCTGCGATAAAAGGTATTAAGATTGTTGAAGCACCGATCAAATATAAAGCCCGGTCAAAAAGTGAAGGAAAAAAAATTGGCTGGAAGGACGGACTGCGATATATCTATTGCATCATCAGATACAATCTTTTCAAATAGTTACCTGGGATTAAATTTCCCGGAAGCTGATGCTAGTTCCACTCCTCTCCAGAATAATTTTGTAGTTATTGAAATCTCTCCTGTTCCATCTCCCACAGGACAAGTAATAGTCTGGATGTAATTTGAATTCAGATCAATGTCAATTGGAATAGATGAGCTTGTAGCCAATCCCGCTCTGGTGCATGTCGTCTGATAATAACATGATTCAACGGGCATTGAAGAAAGCGGTTTACCTGAATGATTTTCCACCAGCAACGAAACATACACACTTCCATGCTGAATCAATGATTTATTATCTTTGAAATTCATAGATATTTTGCCTTTGAAAAATTCAGGTGGCGAGAGTGTATCATTACTGTTGAGTCTGTAATAATCTTCATCTCTGAATCTGAAAAACGGAAGCACGTTTTTATTGTCCCTAATTTCCCATCGCCTGATCATTGTTCTTGCAGAGGTAAGTTCAATGACCGTATCACGATATATATATTCTTCATCGGGCACCAGAGAAACCGTTGAGCCAGGTCCTTTCATTGAAGAGAGCAACATACTTTCAATCGGATACGACCAGTTGAGGCCCCAGCGTTCCTTTTCTGCATTGTCTAAATCAACAATACACTTTCCCTTTTTCAAGTCGTTCGCATTCCGAATCAACTCTTCCATCTGAGTAACACGCAACGAAAGGTATTTTCCGATTGCATTTATTTCTGAAATTCTTTGAACAGTAATAAACAGACAGCCGACAAATAAAATAATTTTCCACAAGGGATTCGTGGAGCGGTAAACCTCAAATGCAAAAGCGATCACTGCTACCGAAACCAGCGGATAGTACAATGATTCATTATAACGCGAATACTCATGAGCAAAGTTCGTGGCATTTACAAGGATGATAATTCCTGCAAGTATTCCGAAGAGAAATAAAAATCGAATACCCTTTTTCTCTTTTATCAGGAAAATAAAAGTTGCAGATACAAGGACTAAAAGATCAACGTAATTTGTTTTGAATATTTTCCAGAGATCAATCAGGTAACTTTTATTCAGTAGGTTTTCATATAGATGATTCTGATTTGTATCAGTCATATAATGAATTTTCCCGCCCTCATACTCACTGAATGTAACTGTTTTAAATATGACGGTTGCGATAAAGATCAGCAGAAATATAATGTGCGGTGATTTCCTGAAACCATTTTTGATAGCGTCATATCCCACAACAAAAAAGAAGATGATAAAATTTTCAGGGTGGCTGGTGAGGACAAGTACTTCGAGAATTATCATCCAGAACCATCGCCACGATGTCAGCTTATTTTCATCAAGTAAAATTTTAAAGAGTACCAGCAATGCCGCGCCATAACATATCTCAAGCATCGGTGAAAAGTAAAGCCAGTTCTGACCCATTACATTCAGAAGAATGATAGCCAAAGCAGCTCCTTCATTTCTGAATTTGTAAAACGCGATGAGGAATACGATGTAATAAAAAAGGACGTGTCCGAGTGACCATGCCACAAGAATGAACTTCAGTGAGGCGCCCATGTAAAAAAATAAAAGCGGAACGACTTCTGAAAGTGCAAGCACAATCCGCTGGTGAGGCGTTACAAAAAAACCCGAGTCTATCGTATTGAAAATGTAGTAAGCAGAATCAGCATATAGCCTTTCTTTGAAGAAATGATATGCCAGGACGAACATGAAAAGAAAATAAACATGGAAGAAAATCTCCTTTATGCGCAGGGTTTTATGATCCGAAAGATTCATTTTGCGCAAGTATACGAAGAAGAGACATGAGATTTTAGATCTGAGACGGGAGACCGAAAATACACCCAGCTTTAAATTGTCATACCTTCCTTGTGACTTTTAACTTATAACTTCTGACCTTTGACTTCCTTATCGTACCTTCGTCCGCGAATGGAAAATGAAAAAAATATTATTATGGTCTATGCGGAGAGCACTCCCAATCCCGCAGCCATGAAGTTTGTGGTAAATCAGTATTTACTGGAGGAAGGAAGTGTTGAATTTCTTACTTTAGATAGTGCTAAAAACTGCCCTCTGGCTCAGCAGATTTTAAAGTTTGACGGAGTTGCATCAGTATTTATTACCTCCAACTTTGTCACGATCAATAAAAAAAATGAGTTCGACTGGTTTGAGCTGATGCCTATTTTTCGCGAGTTCATTAAAGGGTATCTGCAGGCGGGAGAAAAAGTCTTTACAGGCGAGCAGGAACAACAAGCTGATCCGACAATTGAAAGAACTAAAACGGCGTCTGCAATTGAAACAAAAATTATTGAAGCACTTGAAGAATATGTTAAGCCGGCCGTAGAACAGGATGGTGGTGCCATTCATTTCAAATCTTTTGATGACGGGAAAGTAACCTTGCTGATGAAAGGCAGTTGCAGCGGATGTCCTTCATCATCAGTCACGCTTAAAGGAGGAATTGAGCGACTGCTTTTACAATTGGTTCCCGAGGTGAAAGAAGTGGTGGCTGAAGAAGCTTGAAAAATATTTCAGCGAAGTACGAAAAAAGGCCTACGAAAATACGAATCGTAAATTGTCTCTTCGTAATTTCGCATGTATATATTAGTACTTCGATGAGGTTATTTTCTCAAAGATCCAGTAAACTTCTAACCGGATCGTTTCCTTCAAACAACATCTTCACCGGCTCCTCCAGCATCTGCTTCACCTTTACTAAAAAACTAACAGACTCGCGCCCGTCAATAATGCGGTGGTCGTAGCTTAGTGCAACGTACATCACCGGTCGTACTTCCACTTTTCCATTTATTGCAACAGGTCGCTCAACAATATTGTGCATTCCTAAAATGGCCGACTGAGGTGGATTGATTATCGGTGTAGAAAGCATGGAGCCGAATACGCCGCCATTGGTGATGGTGAATGTTCCGCCTGTCATTTCTTCGATTGATATTTTTCCTTCACGCGCTTTTGCAGCAAGTTCCAGAACCTGTTTTTCAATTCCTGCCAATGAAAGTGATTCAGCATTCCGCATTACCGGAACCATCAATCCTTTCGGCGCACTCACAGCTATTCCGATATCGCAATAGTCATGATACAGAATTTCATCACCATCAATTTGTGCATTTACATCAGGAAAACTTTTCAGGGCCTCACAAACTGCTTTAGTAAAGAATGACATGAATCCTAGCCCAACTCCATGAACATCTTTGAATTTCTCTTTGTATTGCTTTCTGATATCCATGATTGCACTCATGTCCACCTCGTTAAAAGTGGTAAGCATGGCTGTCTCCTGTTTTACAGAAACCAACCGTTGTCCAACTTTTTTGCGCAGCATGCTCATCTTCTCCCTGCGAACATTTCTCTCTCCGGCTGTTGGATTTCCTCCCTTTCCCTTTGGGGAGGGGCTGGCCTCGCCTTCGGCAAGCCTATGGCGACCGAAGGGGTTGGGGCTTGCTAGCACGTCCCCTTTGGTTATTCTACCACCCTTTCCTGTCGGCGTTAACTGCTCTCCGGTAATATTTTTCTCACGCATCATCTTCTGTGCTGCCGGACTTGCAATTTTTTCGGAGTGAACTACTTCCGGTTTTACGATTCCCTTTTCCGATTTACCGGCTTTTGGCTGTTCACTACTGTTCGCCACAGCGAATCCGTCCTTTGGCGGACTGCCTCCTGCTGCTTTTTCGTCCCTGCTTCCAGACTCCGGCTTCTTCGCTGTTTCATCTATCGAACACACCACCGCTCCCACCTGTACCATCTCACCTTCTTTCACCAGGATCTTCAATATACCTGAAGCCTCCGCCGGAAGTGTAAGCGTGGCTTTGTCAGAATCGATTTCACATACTTCTTCGTCCTTTTCCACATAGTCGCCATCCTTCTTAATCCAACGGGCGATCTGAACTTCAGTGATACTTTCTCCCGGACTCGGTACTTTCATTTCTATTGCCATGACAAAATTATTTTGGGTAAAGTTACTAAGACCTTTTTAACGACAATTTTCTTTTTGATTTTCTAACTTGCACCAAATTATCAACGATGTTACAACGTATTACCATCAGTTTCTTCGTCATTTACCTTTTTTCCTGCGCAGCAACGAAACAGGTGATTCTTTCAGACAATGACCTGAAAACAAACCTGCAAAAACACATCACAACGCTTGCTTCTGATGCTTTTTCGGGTCGTGAAACGGGAACAGAAGGAGAAGAAATGGCGATGAACTATATCATATCCGAATTTAAAGAGATCGGACTGAAGCCAAAAGGCGAGAAAAAATTTGTGCAGGAATTTCCTTTCAGCGAAGGAGCAACGATTGGAGTTGGCACTCAGTTATATGTAAATGATAAATCTTTTAAAATCAACGACGACTACTACCCGCTTCAGTATTCGGCAAGCGCTGTGGTAACGGGATATATTGTAAAAGTCGGGTTTGGGATTTATGCACCAAAGCTTAATCATGATGATTACACCGGCAAACTGAATCTGAACAAAAAGATTTTTGTGATTGAAACTTCTTCTCCGGATGGAAATGATCCACACGGAAAATACGGTGACTACGACCTTGCCCAGCGTATAGAAGTAGCAAAGTCAAAAGGAGCCCTCGGCGTTATATTCATCAACTCTGATACAGCGATGGAAAATCCAAAAGCAGATTTCATGCACAAGTACACATCATCAACCATTCCTGTTTTGTTTGCAAAAGGGGAAGCTGCCAGAATGCTGAAAGATGAAGTGATACTTAACTGTACTGTTGGTGCCAGTATTAAAAAAATAGAAAAGACGGGTCATAACATAATCGGCTTCATTGATAATAAAGCTGCTACGACTGTTGTAATCGGTGCGCATTACGATCATCTTGGAATGGGAAGCGAAGGTTCATTGTACAGGGGCGCACCTGCAATACATAACGGTGCCGATGACAATGCGAGCGGAACTGCAGCACTTATTGAACTTGCGCGGATGTTAAGAGGTGCGCCCGGTCAGAAAAACAATTACCTCTTCATGGCTTTCAGCGGGGAAGAAAAAGGATTGCTTGGCTCCAATTATTTCATCAAGCATCCCACTGTTGATCTTCATCAGATAAATTACATGATTAACATGGACATGGTGGGAAGAATTAAACCTGATGAGCCGGTACTACTCATAAATGGAGTAGGTACTTCCTCTGCATGGCTTACAGCGATTGACACAACCGGCATGATGGGATTACGGATCAAAACAACTGAAAGCGGTGTGGGGCCTTCAGATCAGACCTCATTTTATCTTGACAGTATTCCTGCCATTCATTTCTTCAGCGGCACACACAGCGATTACCATAAACCAAGTGATGACGAACATTTGATCAATTATGACGGTGAAATAAAAATCACACGCATTATTAAAACAGTAGTTGACAAATTAAACGGCGCAGGAAAAATAAACTACATCAAAACAAAAGACGACAGCAACGAAGATGCGCCGCGGTTTAAAGTTACCCTTGGAGTAATTCCTGATTATGCTTTTGAAGGTGAGGGAATGCGCATTGACGGCGTCAGCGATGGACGTCCTGCTTCCAAAGCCGGATTGCTGAAAGGGGATATCGTCATTCAACTCGGAGAAAATAAAATTACAGACATGATGACCTATATGAAAGCACTTGGAAAATTTTCAAAAGGGGAAACGACGAAAGTAAAAGTGATGCGCGGGAAAGATGTGGTAGAAAAGGATATTACATTTTAATAGTACGAATAGCGAAAGATTACGAATGTACGAAATACGGATTGTACGAATATCGAATTCATGCGAATTGTTGAATATTATTTTCGGTTAATGTGGTGATACGAAATATTTTTCTTTCAATTTTCATTCTGCTTATTTGTGTTGCAGGAGATTCATTTTCACAGGATTTAATTCGGATAAAAAAATTCGGGAAGAATAAAGGGCATTTGAAAATGTTCCTGCATGTTCCTGATGCGACCAATAATAACGATTCATTTCCTTTGGTCGTTGTGCTACACGGTTGCCTGCAATGCGCGGAAAGTGTGGTTGATCAGACAGGGTGGAATAAACTGGCAGATCAATATGGCTTCATTGTACTGTATCCTCAGCAACGGATCATCAATAATCCTTCGCGTTGCTTTAAATGGTATAAGCGAAAAAATATTTATAAGAATCGCGGCGAAAATCTTTCCATTAAACATATGGTTGATTTTACGAAGTCGAATTATAAAATTGACAGCACAAAAATATTTATCACCGGGCTTTCAGCAGGAGCAGCCATGAGCGTTATCATGATGGCCGATTATCCGGAAACATTTAATGCAGGAGCCATCTTTGCCGGTGCGCCTTACAAAGTTGCCACGAGTTCTATCCCTGCCATGATGGCATTTTTCGGATGGAGGATAAAGTCTCCTGAAAAATGGGGTAGCTATGTCCGAAGTCAGAACCTTTCCTATTTCGGTCCTCATCCGCGCATGATCATCTACCAGGGAAACAACGACTGGATTGTAAACAAACGCAACGGAGTTGAGTTAATGAAGCAATGGACAAATGTGCATGGGTTAAGTCAGATCCCGGACGAAACCATCAGTTCATACATGGGTATTAAAGATATTGAGCGCAATGTGTACAGGGATTCTTTGCAGCACGAAGCTGTTATTTTTTATAAAGTGAATGCATTGAGTCATGCCCTGCTCGTTGATCCCGGGCCCTGCAAATATCAGGGAGGTAAGACAGGGATTTTCTCCAAAGACAAAAATTATTTCTCAACACTTTACACAGCATATGACTTCGGATTGATAGACCAGCCGGTAATCGGCGGAACTAAAACTGTAAGTCAACACGAAACAGGAGTTACCTATTCCGTTCCATTCACTGAACAATCAACTTATGCATGGACTGTTCCGGAGGAATGTACCCTAACAAAAAATGAGACCGGAAATTCCATTTCTGTCAGCTGGAATAGTAAGGGCGGAAATATTAATGTAACTGAGACAGAAGCATCAGGTTGTAAAAAGTATTACAAAACGATTCTTGTAACGATGAATGAAAAATAATTTCCGGAATTTTATTTTCCGGCATTCATGGAATCAACGAGGGCTTTATAAATTTCAGGGTTTACAATTAGTCCACGGGCATTCATCGTATCAGCTTGCGCCAACGCCTCACTAAATCTTCCCTGATCTTTATATAGCAACATCAGGTTATTATTATAAACCTGGTCTTTGGGCTTGAACTCCAGAAATTTTATTATATTTTTTTCACCTGCTTCAAGATCCTTTTGCGCAACACAAACCTGGGCAAGGTCGGCATACGTATCCGAGAACTTGGGATTCACTTCTATTTCTCTTTCCAAATAATACCGCGCTGAATCCCAGTTCTGCTCAGGCATATGAACGAGACGGGCCAGGAACAACCGGGTATAACGCTCATTGGTATCGAGTTCATAGGCCTTTCTGAAGTAAGGTATTGCTTCTGAGGGTTTATACAATTTCGGGTTCTCAGCCATTTTAATAGCGAGCATTTTATTTGCGTAGGCATTTACAGGTGATGCTGCAACTGCTTTATTCCAGAAACTAAATGTATCACCGAAATCAGGAGTGTAAAGATGAATCTCTACAATACAGGCAATAAAAACTGCTGTCACAATGGTTTGCCTGGTTGATGCTTTTAATGCGGGGACAAAAAATACCGTTTCACGAAGCAACAATAAAATTCCGAGCATTGGCAAATACAACCGATGTTCGAATAACTGATCGTTGATATTTTTCGGAACAAAAAAGATGGGCAAGAGAAAAAGTATAAACCATAAAATACCGGTGATCACGTTATTCAAATTGCGCTGCTTATTCTGAAAAATCAAACCGGCAACCAATAAAATTGAAGCAAGTCCCCACATTATACTGGTACTTTCAATTGTTGGAAATACATTCAGGTTGAACGGCAGTATGCACTTACCGAAATACTGAATGAGTCCGGATGCGCGATGCAATACGAGTGAAATCATCTCTGAATTAATCAGTGCAGGCGTATTATCCGGCAATACATTTTTTCGTGCGAAAAACCAGATGATCCAGGAAACCAATGTGAGTGGGATTACAAATGAAAAATTTTTGAATGAACTCTTCAGCTTACCGGTGTAGAGTAGCAGAAGAATTCCACCCAACGGAAGAAACGCCCCGCTCTCTTTGGTAAATAATGCAAGCAGCAGAAATAGTGTGTACAGTAAAACGTCTTTCAATTTGCCGCCATCTGCAGCACGGAGGAGTGATAAAAAATACAAGAGTGCAAAAGTGGTCAGTAGCAAATCATTGATGCCCGGTATCCAGGCCACGGCCATCGTCAACGCAGGATGAATACAAAAAAATCCGGCGAGCCAGAAGCTGTGTTTATTATTGCCAACCAGGCGGGTTAATAGTTTATAAACCAGCAGCACATTCAACGCATGAAATAACAAACTTCCGAAATGATAAATAGCAATTGACTTCAGAGAAGTAAACGGAAACAGCAGAATAAAATAGACGAGTAAAACAGGACGGTAGTAAATATCCTGTTCGTTGAAACATCCTTGCGTAAAAGCTTTCGGGATGTTGCTGAAGTGAGAAATGAAATCGTGTTTGTCGTTGATGAAAACCGTATCATCAAGTTGCGTGAGGTCCAGATTCAGAACCGGCAGGTAACAAATGAGTGCAAGTAAAATCAATATCCAGTTTGCATACTGATATAAATCGGTTGGTGCCTTTGCTCCTTGTTTATTTTTCTTTGCGGGTTTAGCCATGGGAGGCAAATATATTCTTTAACATTACTGTCCGACTAAATTTAATGAGATTCCTCGCTGCGCTCTGAATGACAGGGCTTTTGGAGAGTAAATATCAAGGAGGGGGTTGGGCTTCGCGGCAAAGCCGCG
>JBBRAY010000076.1:0-15452 GCA_038206355.1 Bacteroidia bacterium | reverse complement strand
AGCTATCGAAGACGGCCAGCCCATTGCCGACAAATATTTTATTTCTGCAGTGCCTTCCTTTGTATTTATAAATGAAAAAGGAATCATTGAAAAAATTGAAACAGGATTCTCGGCTGAATCAGACTTGACATATTAGAAAATTCCTATAGCAGAATTTCTATTAAGCCTAGTCTCCTTCCTCCTTCCTGGCTGTTTACTTCCTCCTACCTCCTTCCGCTACATACTCCTTCCTTCCGCTACCGACTCCCTACACCCTCTCCAGCGCCTTCACTCCCGGCAATACTTTACCTTCAAAAAATTCCAGCATCGCACCGCCGCCTGTCGAAACATAACTCACCGCGCCCGCTAATCCGAATTTATTTACTGCTGCAACTGAATCGCCGCCACCAACAAGCGAGAACGCACCTTTTGAAGTCGCCTCCGCAACAGCAAAAGCAATCGCTTTCGTTCCTTCCTGAAATTTTTCCATTTCAAAAACACCCATCGGCCCATTCCATAAAATTGTTTTTGAACCAAGAATCGTTTCGCTGAAAGCAGCAATGGATTTTTTGCCAATGTCAAGCCCCATCCAGCCCTCAGGTATATTATTGCTCAAAGATTCAGCAGTAGTCGCACCGGCTTCAAACTTATCAGCGACAATGGAATCTGTCGGCAATACTAATTTTACATTCTGCTCCTTTGCTTTTTGTATCAAAGATTTTGCAAGATCCAGTTTCTCGTCTTCCACCAGTGAATTTCCTATTTCACCACCCATCGCTTTGAAAAATGTATACGCCATTCCGCCGCCAATAATGATGTTATCTGCTTTTGATAAAAGGCTTTCTATCAATAAAATTTTATCACTCACTTTTGCTCCGCCAAGAATTGCCGTAAAAGGATGTTCTGCATTTTTCATCACGCGCTCTGCATTGGCAACTTCATCGCGCATCAGGTAGCCGGCACATTTTTTACCGGCAAAAAATTTTGCAATTACAGCAGTGGAAGCGTGCGCACGGTGTGCCGTTCCAAATGCATCATTCACATAAAATGTTCCGAGGGAGGAAAGTTTTTGTGCAAACCCTTCTTCACCCTTTTCCTCCTCTTTGTGGAAACGAAGATTTTCCAGCAACAAAACGCCGCCGGGTTTTAAAGCCGCAGCAGCCTGAGTAGCCGGATCTCCAATACAATCATCGGCAAAAACAATTTCAGCATTTAATAAACCCGACAACGTTTTTACAACGTGCTTCAACGAATATTTTTCAAAGTCAACTGTTCCGTCGTCTTTCAGCTTCTTCAAGGGTCTTCCCAGATGACTCATCAATATTGCCGATCCGCCATCATTCAGTATTTTTTTGATGGTGGGAATGGCAGCACGGATGCGGGTATCATCGGTTACGGCAAATGTTTTTTTGTCGAGCGGAACGTTGAAGTCAACGCGGATCAGGACTTTTTGCCCCGAAAAATTATAATCGTCTATCGTTTTCATAGATATTCTGAATCTGGGTCGCAAATATAATCAGGCAATCCCTATTTTCGCGCAATGCAATTCAGTTCTGTCATCGGGCAACAAGAAGTAAAAACACGGCTCATCCGTTCCGTCACCGAAAACAGGGTGAGTCATGCTTTACTATTCCTGGGATCAGAGGGTGCCGGTAGCCTGCCCCTTGCTTTGGCTTTTGCGCAGTATCTCGTATGTGAGAATCCCGGTGATACCGATTCATGCGGCAAATGTCCCGCTTGCATTAAAATGAAAAAGCTGGTGCATCCTGATGTTACTTTTTCATATCCTGTAATAACATCAGGAAAATTTAGTAAGCCACGTAGCGTTGATTATATCAGTGAATGGCGGAAGGCTGTCCTCCACAATCCTTATCTGGGATACAATGAATGGATTGCTGCACTTGACAGCGAGAACAAGCAAGGAAATATTTCTGTGGATGAAAGTGCGGATATTCTGCGCAGGCTAAGTCTTAAAAGTGTGGAGGCGCCATATAAAATTGTCATCATCTGGCTTGCTGAGAAGATGAATCCCCCTGCTTCAAATAAATTACTGAAAATAATTGAGGAGCCGCCGGATCAGACGTTTTTCTTTCTTGTTGCAGAAAATTATGAGCAGATCCTTCCAACTATTTTATCTCGAACACAATTGGTGAAAGTGAAAAAAATAGGCGACGAAGAAATGAAAATTGCATTGACGGAATTGAATAATCTGAATAAGGATTCGGCAAGAAATATTGCGCACCGTGCCGATGGTAATTACCTCGAGGCAATGAATCTCATTCACCACAATGACGAGGAAGAAAACGAAAACAAACGGTTTCTCGCATGGATGCGCGCCTGCCTTAAGATGGACCTGAAAGGCATCGGTGATCTCACACAGGAACTTGCTGCTACCAACCGGGAAAGGCAAAAACTTTTTCTTCAGAATGGCCTCCACATTTTACGTGAATGCCTCATAATTAATTATGCTGACCAAAGTATGATTCGTTTTGAAGACGAGGAGCTTGAATCATTTAAGAAGTTTTCTCCTTTTGTAAATGAAAAAAATTCAGAACGGTTTATCGAAGAATTTAACCGCGCTCATTTTCACCTGGAGCGCAATGGAAATTTTAAAATACTTTTTGCAGATTTATCTTTAAAGGTGAATGAGTTGTTGAGAATCAAGTAACAAAAAAAATCCGAAAACCGAATATCGAAACCCGAATATACACGCAAGTAAGGTTTTGGCTGTTATTTTTGGATTTCGACATTCGGGATTCGACATCTGATATTTTTCCATTCACTACATTTGCCATTATCCGAAAAAACAGAATCTTAAGAAACAATCATTTTTGAAGGAGGGAATCAACTAATTATGGGATGTGTACCTAGTAAAGATGGCAGTAAAAGTTGCTCAACGGGCGGATCGTGCAGCACGGGCGGTTGCAATAAACTGAACGTATATGACTGGCTTTCAGGCATGGCGCTACCGGCAGGACAAAAACCTTTCGATATTGTGGAGGTCAGGTTCAAAGGCACGCGCAAAGAATTTTTCAGGAATAAGGAAAATGTAAGCCTCGGCGTAGGTGATGTTGTAGCCGTGGAATCCATGCCCGGACATGACGTTGGTGTGGTTTCTCTTGCCGGCGAACTGGTGCGCAACCAAATGAAGAAAAAAAACATCCCTGAAAGTTCAGATACCATCAAAGCACTCTACCGTAAGGCCAAGCAAAGTGAAGTTGACAAGTGGCATGAGATGCGTACGAAGGAAAAACCTGTGCTGATGCGTACGCGCGACATCATCAAAGCGCTGAACCTTCAGATGAAACTGAGTGATGTGGAATACCAGGCCGACGGAAAGAAGGCTACCTTTTATTATACTGCTGATGACCGCGTGGATTTTCGTGAACTGATTAAACGCCTTGCGGAAGAGTTCAGAATGCGTGTAGAGATGCGTCAGGTAGGAATGCGACAGGAAGCAGGACGACTTGGTGGCATCGGTTCCTGCGGAAGAGAATTGTGTTGTTCAACATGGCTTACTGATTTCCGTACCGTTACAACAAGTGCAGCACGTTATCAGAACCTCGCATTGAATCCCGCCAAGCTCGCCGGACAATGCGGTAAACTTAAATGTTGCCTCAACTACGAACTGGATTCTTACATGGATGCCCTGCGCGACTTTCCGAATGTGAACACCGTATTGGAAACAGCAAATGGAAAAGCATTTCACCGAAAGACGGATATCTTCAAGCGCATGATGTGGTTTGCTTTTTCACCTGAACAGGGAGAGAAGGAAGCGGAAGCCGGTTATGATGGCAACTGGATTCCTTTACCTGTTGACAGGGTGAATGAGATTATCGCCATGAATAAAAAGAATGAGCGTCCTGCGGAACTGCGTATTCATGAAGAAGTAGAAATTGAATACCAGCCCGATTTTGAAAATGTTGTCGGTCAGGACAGCATTACAAGAATGGACCATAAGAAGAAGAAAAGTAAACGGAGAAAACCGGACAATAGAAACCGGAATCAGAATCAAAATGCCGGCGGGAACAGACCGAATCCGAATCCAAACCAAGGTCAGAAGCAGAATCCAAAACCCAATCCGGGTACTAACCAGAATCTGCCGCAGCAGCCCAAACCCAATCCGGGACCTAATCCTGGTTCGAACCCTAACCCCAATCAAAACAGGAACAGGCAAAGAAAACCGCCGCAGGGTGGAGGAGGAGGGCCGAAACCGGCAAATTGATTTTTTCAATCTGTATAGCCTGACATTCGCGATTGAATCTTCCTCTCATCAATTGGGATTTTTACTACTTTTGAATTCTTAAACAAAATAATATTAATATGAAAAAAGCGCTCTTACTATTTTTTTTATTTATGAACTCGGTATTTTTAGTCAATGCACAAATACTAAATGGAAGATTTGAAGACTGGACTCAGGTCGTGGATGGCACCTGGACTTATGATTCATTGCATTATTGGAAGACCACTGATCTGGCTTCATTGCAAAACTCAACTCCTTCTGTACACAGTGTTACAAAGGAAACTTCAAATGTATATGAAGGTAGTAGTTCAATCAAGCTGACTTCCTGGACTGCAGGAGGCGTTGTGGCCGGACTTCCCGGTGCTGCTTCAAATGGGGACGTACTCGTATCAATTTCTTTTCCTGTTTCCAGCGTTACTCCTATTGGCGGCGTTCCTGACGTTGAGCGTCATGGAGCGTTGATGGGTTACTATCAATATATTCCTGTTTCAGGAGACCACGGATCTATTGAAACTTGTCTTTTCAAACGAAATGGCGCCAATCGTGATACCATTGCTTTTGGTAAACTTGATGCGGCCCTGAATATCGGTACCTACACGCATTTCACCATTCCACTTACTCCTGTTAGCTCGGGAATTCCTGACTCTTCTCTAATCTGGCTTCAATCAAGTCCACGCTTTCCCCTTCCTTCAGGTCAAACAGGAAGTGTATTGAGAGTTGACTCATTATACTATTCTGGAACCATCGGTGTAAATGAAATTTCACCACTTATTAAATCTGCACTCACTTATCCGGTTCCTGCAGTGAATGATATCAACATCAAAGTTGAATTGGTTAGTCCGGTTTCCATGCATTATGAAATTCTGGATATCAGCGGGAAAATGATTTTATCAGGTAAAATGAATGGCACCACACAAAAAATCGATATCAGCAAAATCGCCACGGGAAATTACATTATCAACCTTCACGATGATGCAGGAGTAAAACTTATCTCAGATAAATTTACCATCGTTCGTTAGTCATTGACGAATGATCAGGAAAAGGAAGGGGGCCTCTCTTCCTTTTTTTATGCCCTTTAATTTGTACAATCAACGGCTTTATTTGTCCATAGACATACAAGCAAATCAATTTTATCTTTGTATTCATATTATAAAATCAGAAGAAGATGAAAAAACAAATATTACTGTTAAGCTTTTTGTTCTGTGCTGCATTTTCCAATGCGCAAATTCTCAATCCGGGTTTTGAAGACTGGACATTACAGGGAAGTGATACCGTTCCCGAACACTGGTCAACTTCAGGATTTGGAGCAGGCCGGTTTCCTGTTGCACAATCCGGAAATTATTCTGCTTATATGTGGAACTGGTATTACTATGCAAAGGGCTGGATTGTAAACGGTGATGTTTCCGGTTTCGGATTCTCACAATACCAGGCGCATCTCGGTGGTTCACCTTTGTCATCGAAGCCATCTAAACTGAACGGATATTATTTTTATTTGCCTGACGACAATGGTCCTTATGCCGATTCAGCATTTGTAAACGTGATTGCAAAAAAATACAACACCACGCTTCAGCAACCGGATACCGTGGCCTTGGGACGTTTGCATCTTCCTCCTGCAACATCATTCATTCCATTTTCAGTTGATATAGAAGACCTCGCACCCGGCATCGATCCTGATTCTATTGTAATCAGTTTCTGGTCCTGCTTCGACAATAATTGTTTTTGCGATGTGGGCGGCGACGGCAATTGTTTATTCTTTTATGTGGATGATATCTCGCTGGAATTTCCAACAGGCGTTGTTTCCATTGATGACTGGTTTGGACAATTTTCTGTTTATCCCAGTGTAATTTCAGATAATGCTATTGTACAGGTTCCGAAAGCGGAATCACCCATCATTTCAATTGCGCTTTTCAATTCAGAAGGAAAACGCATCCGTGAAAACAACGTGATACAGGGATCAAAAATTAATTTCAGCAGAGATGATTTGCCGGCAGGGATTTATTTAATGAAAGCGGAAGCAGGAGGAAAAAATCTGGGGACGAAAAAAATCATTCTTCAATAGCGATATCAGCCTATGTCATAATAATCCGCTGAATCAGCGTTCTATTTTTCATTCTGCATGAGGACTAAACCTGATCCATCCATCATAGATGTCATTCATATTGTCGAATGTATCTACCCATGAAATAAACAGTTTACGGAACTCCTCAATCTCTTCACGCAACAGTTTCACATAGGTCTGATCTACCATTTTTTCATACGACAAAGTATTCGTCTGAATGGAAAGCTGTTTTGCATGGTACTGAATTAGCACAGCACTCTCCATGCGCAGTGAATAAAGGTCACCACCCTCAGCGCCGGCAATCTTAGGCGCCAGCATCATGGCATCTTCCATCATCATTTCCTTTAATGAAGCAAAAGGATGATCCTCGTCAATGACACCTGTCAGTGCTTTCGTTAATTCGAAAATCTGTTTTGCTTTTAACATCACCGGCATATTCTGAATGCGGTCGCGCTCTTTGCGTGCTTCTGCCATATCCTCTGCAGAAGGTTCTTCGAAGTTTCTGAAAAATTCTTCGGCGTCAAAATTTTCATCGTCAAATGCTCCCATGTAAAATAATTTTTGAATGGAGTAAATGTAGAAGATGAAATGGAATTACAAAAAAATATTTATGAACGGATTTTGGAATTTTAAAATAATTAATAAAAAATTATTTTTTATTCTCGATTTTATTTTTACCTGAATCATATTTTATTTTCCAAGGGAGTATTTCATATTAAATACGCTCCAAAAAATATTAGCACTATTGTTTAAGAATTCCCCTTTCGAATTTTGCATTTACGCCACTCACTTATGGATTTCCGAATCATTTCGAAAACCTCCTGAGTGGTATATCCCGGTAGCTTTCGAAAAATGATTTATATTCGGGATAATTATTCAGATTTGTTTTTTACTTTATCTTGCTAAACTTTTCCATGCAAGACTTCGACACCATCATCATCGGCTCAGGCGCAGCAGGACTTTCAGCTGCCATTTGCCTTTCACGCGCAGGACAAAAAGTGCTGGTACTTGAACAGCACTATGTTCCCGGCGGATGGTGTCACAGTTTTTTTCTGAATGGTCAGCGGTTTAGTCCTGGTGTGCATTACCTCGGTATGATGGAAAAAGGGGAGTCTACAAGTCAGCTCTACGAAGGACTCGGCATTGCAAACGACCTCGTGTTTTTCAGGATGAACCCGAAAGGGTACGAACACGTTCACATCGGCGAACATAAATTTGACATGCCGGCCGGATTAGATCACCTGTATGATTCCTTGTCACTCCGTTTCCCGCATGAGAAAAAAGGGCTAAAAAAATACCTTGACATGGTTCATGCTGTCAGTACGCAATTGCAATTCATCGTGAAGATGCGCGGCTTCTGGGATAACCTCACCGTTCCTTATCGCACCCGTTACCTGGGAAAATATGGTTTGTTCAGTCTGAAGAAGGTGATCAACTGGTTTATCAAAGATCCCATGTTGCAAAAAGTCCTCAACTCGCAATGTGGCGACCATGGCCTTCCTCCTGCATTGGCAAGTTTTCCTTTGCATTGTGCGGTAATGGATCATTATTTCAACGGAGGTTATTATCCCATGGGCGGAGGCGCAGGAATCGTAAAGGCAATGACGAAGGCCGTAACAAGACATGGCGGAGAAATACGCGTGAAGCAAAAAGTAAAACGCATCCTCCTTGAATCATCAGGAAAAAATAAAAAAGCCGTTGGCGTGGAAATGGAAAACGGAGAAGTGATCAAAGCGAAACGCATTATTTCCAATGCCGATCCGGAGAAAACATTTACGGATATGGTGGGGAAGGAAAACCTGAGTGAAAAATTGCGCAGGCGTCTTGGCAAAACCCGTTATTCCGTTTCGTCATTACTTTTCTTTCTTACAGTTGACATGGATGTGCGTGTCGGAATGGATTCAGGAAATATCTGGATGCTGAAGGATCTGGACGTTGATGAAATTTACAAAAAAATGGTGGCTGATGACATTCTCACCGATGATGAATTTCCCGGATTGTTTATCAGTTGTCCTACGTTGAAAGATCCACCGAGTTTTAACGGGAAATATTATAACATTGAAGTGGTGACGTTTATTGATTATAAAACATTTGAAAAATATAAAGGTGAAGGAGGAAATGAAAGTGCTGAATACCTTGCGATGAAAGAACGCATCATGGAGAAAATGCTGAACAGCGTGGAAAAAATTCTTCCCGGAGTGCGCTCTAAAATTGTGCAGATGGATCTCGGTACTCCGATAACAAATGAATACTACATCAACAGCACCCGTGGCAATGCTTATGGCACAGAAAAAACATTCAACCAGAGCGGACCTTTCTCTTTTCCTGCAAAATCAGAAATAGAAAACCTTTATTTATGCGGAGCAAGTATCCTTGCACATGGCGTTGCCGGCGCGTCCAATTCAGGCGTAAAGACTGCCGCCACTATTTTAAAATGCCATGCCTCTGATTTACTGAAACATGATCCTTCACAAAACATAACCATTTATGATGCTGAAGATAGTAGTACGTGGAGTCCTTTTATTATTCAGAAGATGAAGGATAAGAAGGCGAGGTTTAAAGAGATTGAAGTTGGGGTATAAATTGAATTCGTCGTGATGAGCCGTAAAACAAAAAAAGGAAGAATCGCTTCTTCCTTTTTTGCTGCCCCCCAATGGCATTCAATAATATTTTTGCGGGATTAATTCACCAGCTTAAAATTCAGTTCCACAACTCGTCCGTTATCTGAAAAGATCAACTGATCGGTGAGGTGCTTCATCAGGAATATTCCGCGGCCGCATTCCTTCTCGATGTTTTCAGGTGAGGTAGGGTCTGGCAGGTTATAAAAATCAAATCCCGGTCCCTGATCGGTAATGGTAAAGCTGAGGTGGTGATTACTCAGTGCATATTTTATATGGACCTTTTTGGCTGAATCACCCCCATTGCCATGGTAAATGGCGTTGGTAACCGCTTCGGTAATGGCTACGAGCATGTTTCCAAAAGTGTCTTCGCTGATGTTGTACTTTGTGCGTACCTCATCAATCATGCGTTCTACGGCTCCGAGTGAATCGGGCTGTGAGTTAAGTTCTATGGTTTGGGTTTCTCCTTCTACGTACATCATTGATTCTCGATGGCTTGAAAATAATCGTTGACTTTTTGTTTGTAGTAGCTGTTTAATTCAGGCGGAACAGTGCGAAGCAATTCCATTTCCTTCAGCTTTAATTTCTTATACTCTTCAAATGGAGGAGGGTTACGCTTCTGGTAATTTTTTGCTTCCTCACTTTTGCGCTGTTCGTCCTGGTCTCTTTCCCGCTCTGCGCGCTCGCTCTCAAGTAACCGGGTTAAGATATCCTGCTGGCGGTTGAGCGTTTGCTGGGTGATGTTCCGGTTTACAATATCATTTTCAGTTTCTTCCATCTGTTTCTGGATTTCCTGCAGATTTCCGAGGGAATTACGGCCATCCTTATTTTCTTCCATGTTCAATTTTTGAAGCTGTTCGCGGATAAACTGCTGTTGGGCAGCCATTTTTGCCAATTGTTCGCTCATACCCACGCCTTCTCCGGGTTTGCCGCGTTTGCCGGGTGTGTTACCACCTTTCTCCATGGCCTCTTTGGCTTTTTTCATATTCTTATTCAGCTCATCCTGCATCTTTTTCATCTCTGAAAGTGATGGCTTCTTTCCAGCCCCGCCAGGCTTTTTACAACTTCCCTGACCGGGTTTGCTTTGGGCCTGCTGCTGTTGCTGCATTTGCTGAAGCGCCTCACTGAGCATAAGTGTGAGGTTGTTGATGCTCGTCATGGCAAACTGTTGCCGGCTGCGTGCCTGAGGTATCATCCTGTCTTCTAGATTATTCTGGGCCTCATCCATATTCATATTGATGGCACTGATCTCCTGGTTAACTTTGCTGGCAATTGCCGCCACGCGCTTGGTGAGGGCGAAAAGTGAATCTTCAATCATCTTCGCATCGTCTTTGAGTTTTCTTTGCTGTTGTGATGCTTTCAGATATTGTGGATTGTTTACATCCATCGTTTTCAGGCTTTCCATGAGTGCTTCCTGATCGAAAGAAAGGTGTAAAAGATTTTCAAGCAGCGCCCGCAAAGCATCCATGTCTTCTTCCTGCTGCTCAGCTTCCATGGAAGACTGCATTTCGTCCATCTTTTTTGCCAGCTCATCCATTTTTTGTGCTGCGCTTTTCTGACTCTTCGAAGCTTTACTTTTTTTATCGCCCGCAAGTTGATCGGAACTTTCTTTCTGATCCTTCGAAATACTTTCTTCCTGTTGATCGGTATTTGGCATGTTGTTCTTATCCTCAAGCGCCTCATTCTTTTTCTCCAGGTCGTCCATGTCCTTTTTGAAATCATCAAACTGCTTGTTCAGGTCGTCCTGCTTGTCTTTCAGTTCTTTGCTGTCGGCATTTTTATCATCTGACTTTTTTGAAAGATCATCCTGCTTATTTGCCAGGTCTTTCAGTTTGTCAATATTGTCCTGAAGTTTTTGCTGAAACTCAAGCTCTTTGAATAATTCCAATGCCCGCTCCATTTCCTTCTCCATGTCTTTGTTGTCGAGCTTCATTTGCTTGAGCTGATCCTGGATATCTTCCTTGTTGGCCTGATCCATCATCTTTTGTAATTCCTCCAAAAGCTTTTTCATTTCAGGCGTCATCATTTTATCTATCAACTCCTGAAGCTGTTGCTGTTTTTCAAGCAGTTTCGGATCTACCGGTTTGTATTCGCTTTTTTCCTCGTTGTTCTGCTGACTTTTTTTCTTCAGATCTTCCAGTTTGCGCTGCAAATCCTGTTGTTTGTTGAGCAGATCATTGGCCTTCTTTTTATCATCCCATGCCATCTCCTTCTTATCCATGAGCTTGTTGTTAAAATCAGTGAGCTCTTTCTGCAACTGCTTGGCTGATGCAATACTTTCCTTCAGATCATTCTTCAGGTTGTCGTTGTTCTTGCTGGTGTTTTCGGCAATTTCTTTTAAGGTCGGTGCTTTAAAAATCTGCGCCTGCGACCGTGTTGATTTCGGGCCAATGATGCCGTCGTTATCAGTTACTTCAAAATAATATTCAATCTCATCTCCCGCCTGAACATCGATGTCGTTCACATCCCAGTAATGAAAGAACTGATCAGATGTCGAATTGCGGTTTACGCTTAATGGCTGGCTGAACTCCTTCAGTTTTCCTCTCTGGCCATCGCCCCCTTTTGATTGTGTACTATCTGATGTTTTCAGGAAATGATAATTGAAAGATAGTTTTGTAAAACCATAATCATCTTTTACCAGACCTTTGAAATAGATTCTCTTTGAAGAAAATGAATCTACTTGCTGTTCCACGCTGATGCCGGGATAGAGATCAGGGATCACTGAAATAGCATATCGAACGGAATCATTACTTTGAATAAAATGATTGGCCGCATGAACGGAATAAGAGTCGCTTTTGACAAATCGTTTCGTGAAAGCAAATTCATTTTTATCGGTTTCTTTTGGAGCTACGAGGGTATCTTCGAAATGCAATTGAAGCAATTCAGTATTCTGCGTATAAAACTTCCAGCTTGCTTTTGTTCCTGCAGGAATGAGCAAGTCGCCGGTGTTTTTTAATTTCTCATTTGGCTTATTGAGATAGCCGGGATATTCAAGTGAGACCTCAAAATTCATGAGTACCGGATTTGGCAAAGCTTCCAGTGAAAATTCTTTGGAATAAAATCCGTCAGCGAAAAATCTGAAGGCCGTACTCTTTTGAATGTTCTTAAAAGTATAATGAAAGCTGGTCAGGTTTTCTTTATCGAGTTTAAACTGGTTACCATCAACTTCTATGAATGCTTCTTTCGGCACTTCCTGTCCATTGATTTTTACATCGAGTGTAAAATCCTGTTGCTGAATGGTGCGAAGGGATTTATTCTGCAATTCAAAAATAAACGGCGCCGGTTTTTCAAAATAGGTGGTATGATTGAGCAGGCGCCTGGTGCTGTCTTTGATCAGACTTGGCGCAGTGAACAACACCACTATTAAAATCAGAAACGGAATTGCCGCAAAACGCAAATGTTTTTTGTTCTCTGAAAAGTTGACTGCGCTTACAAATGGAACGGGCTTGAGCTCTGCTGATTTTTGATTGATACTTGCGAGTAACAATTCATTGCTACCGGCAGCTAGCTGCTCGCTACTCGCTTTCAATTGAAGTACATTCAGCAATTTGTCCTTCACTTCACCAAAGTGTTCTCCTACAATTCGCGCTGCTTGTTCATGCGAAATAATTTTTCCGATTTTATTCAGATGAAAAAGCGGAATGGCGACAAACTTTCCGATGATAAATAGTATGCCGGCAATGAAAGAATAGAACAGAACAGTTCGGACACCGGTATTAAAATGACCGGCAGATTCGAGCATCGTAACCAGCAGGTAAAAAGCAAGTCCGAGCGTAAACGCATAAATACCCCCACGAATCAGTTGATTCTTGTAGTACTTGCGAATGAAAGCGTCAAGCTTTGTAATTAAGAGTTGATAGTTGTCCAAGAGGTATTTGGTACGAATAACGAATCAATTGCAAATTTTATCAGGGCCATGATCCGTTTGCAAAGCGGGTTGTACAGCGCCCTCAAAGGTAATAAACGAATAAAGAGCGAAGGTTGTTTTAAATGTTAAAACTTAAGGATGTTGCAGGTGTGGCATTTTTTTGGATTCAAAATAATATACTATATCTTCGAATGTAGTTTCGTTCTTTAAATGACTAACCTCTAATCCTTTTCACGATGAAATCAAATCCTTCTAATCGCTTTGTAGCTACATTTATTTTTATCTTTTTCTCAATTTCACTTTCTTTTACCGGCTTTGTCAGGGCCAGCCACAATTCAGGCGCAGATATTTCTTATACGCATGTTTCAGGGAACTTGTATAAAATGCATGCGAATTATTACAGGGATTGTTTTGGGATTCCGGCACCTGTAACTTTATTGTTGCATGTCGAATCCGTAAGTTGCAATATTTCCCTTTCATTTACTATGAACCAAATACCCGGATCAGGGGTGTTGTTTATACAGGTTTGTCCGGGTACCCTTACAACTTGTGACGGTGGAAGTGTATTTGGAATACAAAAATGGGAATATGAAGTAGATGTTAACCTGCCCGGACAGTGTGCTGACTGGATTTTTTATTTCTCTGATTGTTGCAGAAATGCAGGGAATACCACCATACAAAACCCGGGAGGGGAATCTGTATATGTAGAGGCAAGGCTTAATAACCTGAACGGAGACAATAACTCACCACAATTTACAAATGTTCCTTTTGTATTTGCTTGTCTAAACCAGGATTTGAACTATAACAATGGCATGTTTGATCCTGACGGTGATTCGCTTGTTTATCAATTGGTCTGTGCCAGGACCGCCCCGAATACGTGCGTGAATTACTTCCCTCCGCACAGCGCACAACAACCATTTATCTCTACTCCGCCAATAACATTTGATTATTTTACCGGAGATCTTTTCATTCATCCTACAGCCGTTGAAGTAGGGCCAATTGTGTATGAAATCCTTGATTACAGAAACGGGGAATTGATGGGCAGTGTGCTGCGCGATATCACGGTTTACATTCAATCGTGCACAAACCAAAATCCGGAGGCAACACACATGAACGGAACCACACAACAATTTGCCTGGCTATTTCCGAACGACACCATATGTTTTGATATTTTATCCGATGACGTGAATGCTTCTGATAATCTAACCATGACCTGGAACCAGGTGATTCCCGGTGCAACATTTGTAACTGCGGGCAGCCCACACCCAACAGGATTATTTTGCTGGACTCCCACGATTAATGATGTGAGAAGTCAGCCTTATATGTTCACAGCCACCATTCAGGATGATAATTGCCCGATCAACAACTACGAAGTTTATTCTTATTATATTTATGTAACACTTGATTCCTCATTGGTTTTTCTGAACGCCGGCGGCCACGATGTAGTGCATTCCTTTTACTGTTATCCGAATCCTTCTAATGGAATATTTACCTTCAAATCAGGACTTCAATTTTCCATGATGAAAGTTTACAATTCCATTGGTGACTGTGTAATGAATAAGGATTTTGCAAGCAGCATTGAACTTACCGGTCGCGCGCCGGGAATTTATTTTGTGGAATTAATTGCTGCCGATGGAAAAAGGGCGATTCAAAAACTGGTGGTAGAATAATTTTATTACAGGGAGAAAGTCGTAACGGCATGATGTGACAGGCAGAATGTAGTACCCCATACTGTAATATGAAGACTAAAAGTAATTACCATCAATGCTTGATAAAATTTATTTTCATCTAATTCCTTAATAAACCGTTCTTCCACTTTCACATCCGTCGGGAAGCAATTCTTGGTAGTGCCAACAGACGCATAGTGGATAGACTTTTCACCGGATATTAGAGGTGACTTTCGTAAGAAGCCGGTAAGTATACTTTGCACCTAATAGCCTGTCAGCTTCATTTTTTGTCTGAACTCGTATTTTCAATTTTCCCGTTGACGTATAATTCAACCCATTGGGGGTTAAACTTATTTACCAACTCTTCTTTTTTTATTCTTGTATATCCTTTCAATTGTTTTTCCCTTGCAATTGCTGAATCAATAAAATCAAATATTTCAAAGTAAACCAATTTATCAACATTGTATTTTTCAGTAAAACCATTTCTAAGTTTTTCCTTGTGTTCAAATACCCTCCGCACCAAATCATTGGTAACCCCCACGTAGATTACGTTGTTGTACTTATTGGCGAGAATATAAATGTAATAGAGGGTTATTTTCATTCTGCCTGTTCATCTTTTCAATCGGTAGATTCCCTTTTGTGGTTTGGAACAATCATTCATCACTTTACTTTCTAGCGGGAGATTCCTCATTACGTATTGAGTAAATCAATCAATCATCCACTTTACTTTCAATCGGTAGATTCCCTTTTGTGGTTTGGAACAATCATTCATCGCTTTACTTTCTAGCGGGAGATTCCTCATTACGCTCCGCTTCATTCGGAATGACAGTTTCATTATTACGTATTGAGTAAATCAATCAATCATCCACTTTACTTTCAACCGGTAGATTCCCTTTTGTGGTTTGCAACAATCATTCATCGCTTTACTTTCTAGCGGGAGATTCCTCATTACGCTCCGCTTCATTCGGAATGACAGTTTCATTCTTGTGGACGGGGGAGTTGGGGAGTGCGGACGCGA
>JBBRAY010000075.1:0-15535 GCA_038206355.1 Bacteroidia bacterium | reverse complement strand
AGGAAATCAAAGCATTGACTTTCGGAGCACTTGTTCCACTCAGACTACCCGCTGCTACCCAGGAACTTCCATTCCATTTTTTAACAAGTCCTCCAAAATCTCCTCCGGCATACAATTCACCATTGTGAACACATAATGCCCTTACTTTACCACCTGGGCCTGTTCCCATTGCAGACCATTGCGCAAAAGAACTGTGGATCAGAAAAATTGATAAGACTGTAAGTAATATTCTTTTCATATTAATAATTGATTTATTGTTTTTTTTAACGGATGCAAAAATAAGAGAATTTTGCTTTGTTTCTCACGGTTCAGCCAATTAATTTATAAGAAAAAGGACTGAAACCGGCTACTTTTTATAAACAAAATTAATCGCACTGCACTGTGTCATGTCAGAGTTTAGGGTAATGTATCGCTTCTGTTTTCCAACCAAGAAATAAACAACTGCTGAGTTGGGTGGTTTGCTGCCAAGATTTTCAGCGAAAAGAACCATGTAGTTATTGGTATTTTCCTTCAGGTTCAGGGTGAGTTTAAATTTTTCTTTTACCACACCATAATTTCTCAGCACCCATTCTCCATTGAAAAATATGGACAGCGTGTCACCATCAATAAGATGGTTGTCATAAATGTAAACGTCAATTGTTGGTTTGTCGAGTTTTATTGTTTCCGTTTTGATGACGGTGCGGTTGCGTACATGCTGGGGAATATTTTTCGGCAGCATTTTTACGTCAGGATTTACCGGCTCACGCAGCACAGCCTGTGGCGGCGTTTCTATAGTTACCGGTTTTACAGATTTTTTTTCTACCGGATCGGGAAGAATCAGGGTATCAACTCTCGTTTTCCAGATCTTCAATGAGAGGTCATTGGATGCGGTGAATAAGGTTGAATCGCCGGGAGCAAATGCATATCCGTTTACGGCCGACTGATGTCCGATCAATTCCTGTTCAATTTTCTTCTGTGATGGATTCCATATGCGTACCCAGTTGCCCACGTTTCCTGTTACCATATAACGTCCATCATGTGAAAATGAAATATTGCTTGGCTTGCCGGCCTTGAACCATTGAATTGGAGTCGTCTCTAGCTGTCCTAAAGTAAGTTTCCAGATCTGAATGGTGCCATCAGAACTCCAGCTAAGAACGCCGCTGCCGGGTAGCATGCATAATTTTTCAACGGGTACATTTCCGGTATAAAGCTGTTGTATGATTTCATCAGTACGCGGATTGACAACATACAAATGCTTGCCCAGTGCGAGGATTAATGCACTTCTGTCGGGCGTGATTACTCCTGCATTGATTGAGTCGGTAAAGTCATAGATTTTTATGATATCCTGGGTAAGGTCGGAGCGCGTTTTATAAAGTCTGTTATAGCCATTGAAATAGATAAATCCGTCGGCGATTGAAAAAGCGGCAAACTTCATCCCTGAATATTCGGAAGCTGTGAGCCGGTTAATGATTTTTTTCGTTGCAAAATCATAGACCCTTATTTCTCCGTTTGCTGCGCTCGAAATGAGGAGATTGTTGGTAGTGTTAAAATCAAAATTATTCATGGACTTCGAATGGGCATTAACCTGGTTTTGAATTTCACCGGTAATTGCCGAACGAAAAATAATTGAACCATCAGTGTTTCCCTGTATCAGTACAGGTTCATCAGGTTTGGTAATGAGTAAGCAAGGGTTGGACGAAAAATCCCGAACGGTTTTTGCCAGTTTGAACAATTGTCCAAATGCTGAGAAATGAATTGCACAAAGAAAAAGGGCAACCGTTATTTTAAAATTTATCTTCATCAGGGTTTGAGCACCAAAAGTAATCATCAATATTTGTCTTTGCATCAAACAGGCAGTTGATTATCAACCGTAAATTTGAATTTGCAGATGATGCAATATCCACTGAAACATTTGTTTCTTATGGAAAGCAAAAGACTAAATTAAAGTGTGATAAAAAATCAATGAACTGATTGCTCTGCTTTCATTTTGATGGCAGCCTGCAACCCGGCATTTGCATTTTTGTTTTCGGGATTGAGCAAAAGGGATTTTTGAAAAAACAACATTGCACTATCAGCATTTTCAATGGTATAATACGCACCACCAAGATTGATGAGTATATCTGCATTCAGTGAATCGTATTGCAATGCCAGCCGCATTTTATTGATTGACAATTCATATTTTTTTTCTGTGCCGTACTGCATTCCTTCGCGGAAATAATAGTTGGCAAGTGCTTTAAAAGGCCTTTCTAAGTCAGGACTTACAGGATTAATCTGTCTGGCTTTTTCCCACCATAGTCGGGCATTCTCAAAATCATTTTTCCAGCTGTATGCCACACCCATATTGATGTATCCGTCAAGTTTAGAAGGATAAATATCAATTCCTTTTTGAAAAAAGGTCATGCTTTTATCCAGCCATTCTTTTTTTTCTTTTCCTGATTTTTCTTGTGAAATATTCAGGCATGCAATTCCTGCATTCAACTGAACCTTTGTGCTGTTCGGGGTTTCGTTTGCATCAGCCAGAAATAAAGTATCATTGTTTTTCCAGTCGTTGCAGCGGGAAATATTCCGGATGGAGAAAAGTAAAATAATAATCAGAATGGGAATAATGCGGAATTTAAAAAGTTGAGAAAATGCTGATGATGATTTTATTTTTTCGAATCCATTGATAAAATAAGTGCTGAATGCCAGGCAACATCCGATGGAAGGAATCAATACAAACCTTTCTGCAATCGGGGTTCCGGTATTGATGAAAAAATTTGAAACGATTGAAAAGGTGATGAAGTAGAATAAAATGCTGAATGCATAAACCGGCTTTTTCCTGAAGTAAATGATAGCAAAAATGATCAGTGACGCATGCAATGCAATTGAAAAAATGACTAATGAATCGGCGAAATCAGTTAGCGGAACCTGGTTGAAGTTGTAATCATAAGAAAGGTGCAATGGAAAAATAATAAGCTTGAAATAAATGAGCCACGTTAAAAATACTGTTGCATATCGCTGAATAAAAGTTGCATGTATAAAGGGATTGTTTAGCAAATCAGAAGCGATTGTGCCGGAGTTGGTATTTGTTGCAAGGTATCTGTTGAGGAGAAAGATGCAGGCAACGAATCCAAGTATTCCAATTGCAGAAAATATTTTCTTTCGTGTTGCGGCGGAAAATAATGTGAGCATTAACGGGTAAGCGGCGAGAAATGTAATTCCGGTTTCTTTGCTCATCAGGGATAAGAAATAGAAAAATGATGCAAGAAATAAGTTGCTGTTTTTTTCTGAATTTACATATTGAAAAAGCTGAATTCCTCCAAGAAGAAAAAATAAAAGGCATAGTAAATCATCCCGCCCTTTTATATTGATAATTGATTCGGAGTGTATAGGTAATGTAATGAAAAGTAACGACGTAATAAATGCGATTTCCATCCATTTGTTTTCAGGAAAGGATGTTTTAAAAAGTAAAAGCAATTTATAAAGTAAGGTACCTGTAAATGCAAAAAGTATAACATTGATGAAATGCGATATACTAGGGTTGCCTTTGAAAAACTGCTGCTCTATCGCAAACGTAACCAACGAAAGCGGACGATATCTCACACCCGCAAGTCCTGCAACATTGGCATCCGTCATGCCTGCAAAAGAATCCTTACTAAGGATCTGCCATATGCCTGCAAGCCCTTGTTGGGTATATCTGTTTTTTACAATGACAATGAAGTCATCCAGTGCATAGTTATTAAATGCAGCAAGTCCGAAAGAAATAATTGCAACAGCAGATATCCACAACCACTGATTGCCGTATTTTATTCTTTGTGAATTTATTTCAGGTACAAATTGTTTTGGAGCCGGTTTACCCATAAATAAAGATGAAAGTATGAGGCAAGGTAGGAAAGAAATAAAAAAAGCTGCCGGAAATCGACAGCTTTTAAAATAGAATTATAAATATTTATTTCACCGATACTCCGGCAAAGGTGTATGAGAAGCCAATTCCGAGAACTTCTTTAAACTGAACTCCGGGTCCGGTATGGTCAATCGTCTGGTTATCGCTCTTGTAGAATGTAAGTGTGGTGTTGTCGTCATAAATTAACTGTGTACTCAGACTGGCAGAAAAGTATTTGCTGATTTTTACTGAAAGCAACAGCTGCCAGTTCACATCAATGTTTTGTGGCTTATCAAGATAATTGCTGAAGAGATCAACTGTTGTGGCGAGGTTGATGTTCTTTGCAAGATCAACATTTAGTGATGCCTTCAATAATGCCCCGGCTTCTGTTCTCACGGTTTCGCCGCTATCAACACCAAAAGCTTTAGCATTGCTGAGGTCCTTATCGTTTACAATAATCCACCTTACTGTTGCCGGTGATAAAAAAAGTGAAAAGTGGTCATTGGGTTTATAATCCATACCCAGCGCCAGCGTAATGTATGCTGGCGCAAGGAAATTTGAGATTACAGTGGAGTCATTCGGGTAGTTATAACCGGGCGCAAACTGACTTCTGAAATTGAAAAGTGCAGAATAGTACCAGTGGCTGAATGCTTCACGTCCGTATTTAGAAGAGAAGTCAATTTTGTCATCGCTCTTTCTTGCTTTTTCATTGCCCTGAATCAGCATACCATATCCCAAATCCAGATTTGTATCCCACACATTTTTCCCGCGCTTATAATTCGCAAAGTAATTGATGATGGCATTTCCTGAAATAGAATTTTGCCCTCCCGCTGCCCAGTTCGTAAGCGATACCTGTGTGAAATTAAGTGCAAACAGACCGCCCCTGCGCCATACTGTATCCTGTTGGGCAAAAGTAGAACCTGCAATAATGATAAATGTAATGGTAGCGAATAGTTTTTTCATTGAATTTAGAATTTGAATATTAAAGTTCCCCCCGCCCCGAATAATATTAATATCATAAAAAGGCGCAAAGCACTGTAGGATTCTAACTGTGCTTTGGCCTCAATGATTTTACACGTAATCCTGTAAATTATTTTTTAAGTAAGTCGCGGATCTCAGCCAACAACTGTTGATCTTTTGTAGGTGCAGGTGGTGCTGAAGGAGCTGCCTCTTCTTTTCTCACCATCCTATTCATCGCTTTGATGATCATGAACATCACCAATGCAATAATGATAAAGTCAAAAATTGCTCCGATGAATAATCCGTACTTAATTTCGGCTTCACCTACTTTAAACGAAAGATTAGCAAAGTCGACACCTTGCATGAATATACCTACAATAGGCATGAGGATATTTTCTACCAGTGATCCGACAATTTTTCCGAATGCTACACCGATGATCACACCGATTGCAAGATCCATTACATTGCCCTTCAAGGCAAACTCTTTAAATTCTTTCATCATTCCCATATTAGTAGTTTTAAGATTTGTTCGTCGAAACATGACAAAAGTATAAATGTTTAATCGTTTGGCAAATTGGCGATAGTCTTTCCCTTACAGAGTTCTGTTTTCATTTGGTAATATTGCCGCCGGGAAATGAAAAAGGAACTATACCGGATTTTATTGTTGATTTTCATTGCATTATTTTTCTTTTTGCATGATTCATTTGCACAGGGAGATTTTTTTAAAAATAAGTCGTTAAGGGCTGATTATCACTATGGTTATATATGGGCTCACCGCCCCAGAGTTGAGCATTTAACAAAGGGGCATACACAAGGATTTGAGTTATCACTTCAAACCCAAACCGATGGCAGCAAATCGTGGCAACGGGTGCATGGTTACCCGCAAACGGGTGTTTCAATTATGTATTTTGACCTGGCCAATCAAAAAGTTCTTGGGAATGCGGCCGCAATGATTGGTTACATCAATTTTCCTCTGGTTCGAAGAGAAGGGTTTCAGGTTTTTTTTCATACCGGCGCCGGAATTGGGTACCTCACAAAAAAATTTGATCCCGTGACGGATCACAAAAATATGGGCATTGGCTCTCATCTCAATGCGACGATCAGGGTTGGATTGCAAACACAGTTTCAGGTTTCAAAAAATATTTTTTTGCATCTGAATTACGGAGTTACACATTTTTCAAATACAGCATTTCGGTTACCCAATCTCGGCATTAATAATATTTCACTTTCCGGCGGACTCATGTATCAGTTCCGGGAGCAGGAAAAATTTCTTGTGCCGGAAATCCCGGTTTGTGAAAAGAACCGGACAATGGAAATGGTTTATGGCACAGGCGTAAAAGAGAATTTCCCGCCCGACGGCAAACAATATTTTGCGCACACGATTTATTTTCAGCTGGTAAAAACGTTAAGTCATAAAAGCAAGGTGACAGCAGGCCTTGACGGGTTTTATGATTTGAGTTTATTTCGTTTTGTTGAAAACATATCAACAGAAAATGAGAAGCATGTTAAAGCCATCCGTGGCGGAATCCATGGCGGATATGAAATGCAGATCAATCATTTCGCTTTGCTTTTTCACATGGGCTATTATTTGCTGGACCGCACAAAAATTGATGGTGGTTTTTTTCACCGGTACGGACTGAAGTATGATATCGGAAAAAGATTTTTTGTAAATCTATCACTCAAAACGCACTGGGCGAGGGCCGACTATGCCGAGCTCGGATTAGGATGGAGGATACGATTATGAAACCGGGCAAAGGATTTTCAAAGTCAGATTCTGCATGGCCTGAAATTATCGTTCCGGTTGTTGCAGCAGCGATTTATGTTTTAATTTCCCTTGTAAATCATTTCGTTTACAGAACTTATTTCAATGACCTCGGACTGTACACCAATGCAATGTACAATTATGCGCACGGCAACTGGGATAAGTCTCTGATCATTGCCGGCGGCGAGCACATTGATTTATGGTTACTTATTTTTTCACCACTGTCATACCTGTTTGGTTCTTATACCTTGTTGATCTTTCAGATTGTACTCGTCATAGCAGGAGGGGTTGGCGTAAGGAAATACATTTTACAGATTTCAGAAAACCGGTTGTTGTCAATTCTTGCGCAGGTGCATTTTTATTTTTCCTTTGGACTTTTTACCGCATTGTCATTTGACTACCACAGCAATGTTTGTGCTGCCATGCTTATTCCCTGGCTTTTTATTTTCGTGAAACAGGAAAAATGGATTGGTGCTTCAGTTATTTTCTTTTTAATCATTGTCGCCAAGGAAAATATGCCTTTGTGGATGATGTTTGTTTGCAGCGGTATGCTTTTTAGTTTACACCGACTTCATCTGGGTCGGGGAAAATATAAATTACCACATCTTATTATTCCGGATCCTCATAAAAACAGTGCGAAAGTGTTACTGGTTTTTGTCTTTGTAGCAACAGCATACTTTTTATTCTTGTCTCAATGGTTCATGCCCCGCTATTCATATGCTGTGATTGGTCATTTAAAGGATTATCATATCCTTGGAACTACACCACTCAGTGCAATTGAAAATATATTTACTCATCCTTTTGAAGTGCTGAAAATGTTTTTCACCAATCATGTAAATGTAGCCGGAGGTGATTTTCTGAAAGCAGAATTTCATATGTTTTTGCTCTTCTCCGGTGGTTGGATTTTACTGATTCGGCCGCAATACCTGTGGATGTGCATTCCGGTTTTTGCTCAGAAATTGTTGACAGACAATCCGCAGTTCTGGGGCGTCGGCGGACAGTACGCAATCGAGTTTGTTCCTATAATTTCTATTGGTATTTTTGAATTCCTTTCTTTGAAAATTAGCAGGCAAAGCACGACAGAGAAAGCCGGTTTAATCAGATGGAAGAGAATAAAAACGATTGCTATAGCGTCTGTACTTATAACAGTTGTAACTACATTCAGAATGCTGGATTATAGCCATGCATTTATTGACAGGGCAGCGATACGGTTTTACCAGCAAAGGCACTACACTGCGCATTTGTCAATGGATTCAGCGGGAGACGCAATTGATCTCATACCACAGGATGCAGCTCTTTCCGCACAAACACACCTGGCTCCACACGCTGCACTTCGCAAATCAATTTATCTCTTCCCCGAAATAAATGATGCAGATTATATATTACTTCAATTAAACGGAAATAGTTTTTATCCACTTACTCAGGAAGAACTGATCAGCAGGAAGGAATATTTAATAAAATCAGGTAGCTGGAATGAGGTATGGCAGAAGGATTCCATTGTAATTTTGCGGAGGAATAAATGACTACAGTATTCAAAATAGTATTTATTTGCTTTATGGTAGTGCTTGCTTCAGCTTGCAACAAGGAAAATTTATGTGATTGCATTAAAAGTACCGGCCCGATAGTGAAGGAGAAGCGTTCCCTTGAAAATTTTTATCAGTTAGAAGTAAGAAAGAATGTAATCGTTACTTTGTATCAGGATACTATTAATTATGTTGAAGTGGAAGCCGGCAACCACCTGATCGGTTTAATCCGTACCGATGTAAAGGACGGCATCCTCAAAATCACCAACGATAACACCTGCAACTGGGTACGCAGTTATGATATCGCAGTAAAAGTTAATGTGCATCTGAAAAAAATTTCGCATATTGAACACTATGGATCAGAGGAATTAAATTGCGGGAATCAGCTGGAAGCAGACGTGCTTGACATTTTTGACAACAACAGCGCTGATATTCATATGAATGTCCGTGCTACAAAATTACTGGCCAGGCAGATGATTGGAGGAGGAGATATTTACCTCTCAGGAAGCTCCCGTTTTTGTTATACGTACGGCGGGAGCTTTGGATATATATATGCGCAGGAAATGGTGAGTGATTCTGTGCAGGTTGACCACAGGGGGACCGGTGAAATACACGTCAGTCCGATTTTCTGGCTGGGCGTTAATATCGAAGACCGGGGAAATGTCTATTATACGGGTCAGCCGGTAATTGATGTTGTGATCAAAGGAGAAGGAAAACTTTTATACGAATAATTAATTTATATTGATAAGTACATGATTACACTACATAATTTCGATTTTGGTTTTGGCGGTCGATATCTTTTTCACGAAGCATCCTGGCAGATTAATCCCGGAGAAAAAATCGGTCTCATTGGCGCCAATGGAACAGGAAAATCAACGTTACTGCGCATCATCAGCGGGGAATATAAGATTGATGCCGGTACGTTTACAAAGCTACGCGACCTCTCCATTGGATTTCTCAACCAGGATTTGCTCTCATTTTCCAGCAGTGAAAATATTCTTGATGTGGCCATGGGTGCATTTGAATCCGTGCTCAAATTACATATTGAAATAGAAGAGATATTGGAAAAACTCAAGCACGATCATTCAGAGGAATTGCTTCATAAGCTTCACGACAAACAAACCTTGTTTGACCATGCAGATGGTTATACCATTCAGCACAAAGCAGAAGCGATGCTGGAAGGACTGGGATTTTCTACCAAGGATTTGTACCGTCCTTATACTGAATTTTCCGGCGGATGGAGGATGCGTGTGATGCTTGCAAAGATCATGTTGCAAAAGCCTGATGTGTTGATGCTTGACGAGCCCACCAATCACCTTGATTTACCAAGTATTCAATGGATTGAAAATTATCTGAGGGAATACCAGGGAACGGTTATCCTTGTTTCCCATGACAGGTATTTTCTTGACAACATCGTTGATAGAATTGTGGAAGTTGCGAATGAGCAAATCGTCATTTATCCCGGCAACTATACTTTTTATATGGGTGAGAAAGAATTGCGAAATGAATTGCAACAGTCTCAGTTTGAAAATCAGCAGCAGTATATCAAGGAGCAGCAAAAACTGATTGATCGCTTTCGTGCCAAAGCCAGTAAAGCAAAGATGGCGCAATCGAGAATTAAGAAACTTGACAAGTTAGAACGGGTAGAGGAAGTAGCGAGTACGAATGCTGAAGTCAACATCAGGCTCATTCCCGATTCTCAGCCGGGGAAGGTGGTTTCAACAATCAACATTTCTGATAAAAGTTATGACACACTGAATATTTTTCACCATGCAGAAGCGATGATCAATCGTGGAGATAAGATTGCACTGATCGGTGCGAATGGAAAGGGCAAGTCCACCTTATTGAGAATGGTTAATGGTTCTGAATCTTTCGAAGGTAAAATTGAAGACGGTTATAACCTGAAAAAATCTTTTTACGCGCAGCACCAGTTGGAAAGTCTGAATGTGAACAATACAATTATTCAGGAGTTACAGGATTTTGACATGAAGCAGACGGAGAATTATGTGCGTTCTGTTGCAGGCGCATTTTTATTCGGCGGAGAAGATGCATTCAAAATGATAAAGGTTTTGTCAGGAGGGGAAAAAGCGAGGGTTGCCTTGGGTAAACTGGTATTGTCGCGTGCAAACTTCCTGATCCTCGATGAGCCGACCAATCACCTCGATATGTTATCAGTGAATGTATTGATAAAGGTATTGCAGGAATTTGATGGAACATTTATTACTGTTTCCCACGACCGTTATTTTATTTCGGAAATTGCAAATAAAATATGGTGGATAGAAGGTGGAAAAATTAAAGAGTACCCCGGTACCTATGATGAGTACGAATACTGGAGAACCAACCAATCAGTAAAGGTGAAGGAAGTAAAAAAAGAGAAACCGGTTGCGGCACCTGTGGAAGTAAAGCAAAAATCAGCTGAGGATGATGACAAGCTAAAACACAAGAAAAAACTCAGTCATAAACTGAAGCAACTGGAAGAGAAAATTGAAATGCTGAAGAAGAAAAAGGGGGAAGGTGAACAAAAATTATCCATGCCATCCGTATATGGTGACCAAAAACTTTTTGCAGAAACATTGAGTGAGTTTAACTCCGTTTCATCCCAACTTGAATCCATCAATAAAGACTGGGAGCAGGTGTTTGAAGAACTCGAAAAGGCCGGAATGTAATCGTATTGTAGAATTTGGACGTTGTTCACCAATAATAAATTACCGTTGGCGGACTATAGCGTCTGTTCGCAAATCAATAGTATACGTTGGTCAAAATATTTATAGATTTGAAGATTCTGTAATTATATTTGGTCAATTAAAAACCTTAACCTTATGATCACGCAGGTAACCTCAGGAGTCAAAATCAGCGTTGAAACTTTTTACAGACCTGATCAGAGTAATCCATTGTATAACCAGCACGTTTTTGCGTACAGGATTACCATTACAAACAACAGTGATTATTCGGTTCAGCTGAAACGACGACACTGGTTTATCCTCGACAGCAGCGCGACCAACAGAGAAGTTGAAGGGGAAGGAGTAATTGGTGAACAGCCCGTTATTGCAACGGGAGAATCATACCAGTATATTTCAGGTTGCAACCTGGATTCTGAAATAGGAAAAATGTACGGAACTTATTTACTGGAACGGTTGATTGACAAGAAACAATTTTATGCACGCATCCCCGAATTCATGCTCGTGGTACCATACAAAATGAATTAGGTTATTTAAGGATAGTTTAAAATGTAAATCCCGGCATACATTAGTGTAGGTCGGGATTTTTTTTACCAATTACAAATCAGGTACGAGTATACTAATGTGATTACTGAACGGTCTAAAATTGGAAGCATCGATGCTGAATGCTTTGGTTTAGCAGGTTGTTCCGGTTGTGATCTTATCGGGATAAAAAGTATTCTCAAAGATTGGACAAGTATTAAAAAAACGCATCTTCAATCCTGAAAATATCAATTGATAAAATCCCTTGAATTATTTAGGCGCATTTCTCAAAAGCACGATTGCTATAATTGAGAAAATAATATTTGGCAACCACACGGCAATGAAGGGAGGCATAATGCCATTGATGGCAAACGTATTGCTCACCTGCATAAATAAAATATAAGTGAAACTGAGTGCGATTCCGAAGCCCAGTTGAACGCCGATGCCACCCCTTACTTTTTTACTGGACAACGATACACCGATCAGTGTGAGGATGAAGGTTGCAATGGGTATAGAAACGCGCCTGTATTTTTCAACGAGGTAGGTACTCACATTTGCACTGCCTTCCATTTCTTCTTCAGCGATAAATTTATTGAGGGCCGGCGTATCCATGGCGTCAATGATGTTTATCCTGCGCTTGAAGTTGGAAGGATGCATGCTCAATGTAGTATCGAGTTGTTTTCCTGATTGTACCTGTTCTGACAGGCCGTTGATGTGGCGTATGTAATAATTGATGATACGCCACTTTTGCGCAGTGCTGTCCCATTCAATCCGTTCGCTGTTGAGGAACATGGTGCGCTTTCCGTATTCAATTTTTTCCAGTGAAAAACGCAGCCCTGTATTTTCTATATTGTTGTAGCTTTCAAGGTAGATGAAATTTCCCGGTGCAATTCTTCGATGGATATTTCTGTCTTCAAAGCGAACCGGATTTTTGATGTACGTATTCTCAAATTCCAGTTTCACCTTATTCGAGTGCGGAATTACCCAGCCGTTGAAATAAAATGAAAGCAATGCCAGTACACTTGCTGCGATGAAGTAGGGGCGAAGCATCCTTCTGAAACTGATACCACTACCCAGTATGGCAACGATTTCTGTATTGGCGGCCAGGCGCGCGGTAAAAAAGATCACTGAAATAAAAACAAAGAGCGGAGAAAATAAATTGGCGAAGTAGGGAATGAAATTAAAATAGTAGTCAAAAAGGATGGCCTTAAAAGGAGCGTGTCGCTCAAGAAAATCATCCATCTTTTCTGAGATGTCAAAGATGATGGCAATGGAAATAATAAGCGCCAGCGAGAAGAAAAAAGTTCCGAGGAATTTTTTGATAATGTACCGATCAAGAATTTTAAGTGCCTTTGCGTTCAAAATAGATTTCTCTTTAATAAGTTCTGTTTTTTCGGAATTCGTTATTTAGTCCCGACAGCTATCGGGATTTGGTATTCGAAATTTATAAATTCTATTTATTAATCCTCTTATATTCTTTGACTTACCCTCTCAACCATTTCGTTTTTCCATGCCGTAAACGTGCCTTCTGTAATTTTATTTCTTGCTTCTGTAACGAGCCAAAGATAAAATGAAAGATTATGCAATGTAGCAATCTGTGAACCCAGTATTTCTTTGCTGATAACAAGGTGACGCAAATAGGATTTGGAATAGAATGTGTCCACAAATGATGTCCCTTCTTCATCAAGAGCAGAGAAATCATTTTTCCATTTTTCATTTCTGATATTGATGATGCCGTTTTTTGTGAAGAGCATTCCGTTGCGGGCATTCCTTGTCGGCATTACACAGTCGAACATGTCAATTCCCAGTGCTATGCTCTCCAGGATATTTGCTGGTGTGCCTACACCCATCAGATAACGTGGCTTATCGGAGGGAAGAATATTACAAACCAATTCAGTCATTTCATACATCATCTCTGCCGGTTCACCGACGGATAATCCTCCGATGGCATTTCCTTCGCAGTTTTGTTCAGCTATAAATTCCGCGGAGATTTTTCTCAGGTCGCCGTAAACACTTCCCTGAATAATTGGAAAGAGCGTCTGGTTGTGGTTGTATTTAGGACCGGTATTATTGAAATGTTCAATGCACCTCTTCAGCCAGCGATGGGTCATCTCCATACTGTTCTTCGCATAACGGTGATCGCAAGGATACGGCGTACATTCATCAAATGCCATGATGATGTCAGCGCCAATGGTACGTTGAATGTCCATTACATTTTCCGGTGTGAAAAGGTGACGTGACCCATCAATGTGTGAGTGAAATTTTACGCCTTCCTCTTTTATTTTTCTGTTGTCACTTAAAGAATAAACCTGGTAGCCTCCGCTGTCAGTCAATATTGGCCCATGCCAGTTCATAAATTGATGCAATCCGCCGGCCTGTTCAATGGTTTCAAGTCCGGGGCGCATATAAAGGTGATATGTATTTCCGAGAATGATCTGTGCTTTAATATCATCTTTCAGTTCACGCTGATGAACGGCTTTTACAGTAGCGGCAGTACCAACAGGCATGAAGATGGGAGTTTGAATCACGCCGTGATCTGTTGTCAGTTCACCTGCACGTGCTTTCGAATCCGGATCGTTGTGAGTAAGATTAAATTTCATTGTTGCGTTGGCGAAAGTAGTAATTACAAGAGGAGCAGGAACAGACGATTAGCATCCGGATGCACTATGTACGATTCACAATTCAGATGCCGGGGACTTGTGGAGGGTACGATGCGGCAAGGAGCCAGCGGCGAGCAACGATCAGCCGTCATTGGGAACAGCCATAAGCAGCCGTCATTGGTAATTATTCATTGTGTCATTAGGAACAGCCGGGCAGCAGTCATTTAGTCATTGGTCATTAAGTCAATAAGAACTACCTAAAGATTAATATTTCGCATATGATTTATGTAATTAACATTACTTTCAATTAGATTTGTGGAGCAGATTATCAGATGACCCAACTTGAAATACTCAGTAAAAAATTAAAGTACAGACTTTCGCTGCCATTGCCCGGGATAGAGTCGCAGATGAGGATGGCTCATCTTGAAAGGAGGATCAATTTATCGCGCCATAGAATTCCGGATTATGCACGCATGGGCGCAGTACTTATTTTACTTTTCGAAGATGAAGGGGCTATCAAAACGTGTTTTATCGAACGCACTCAATATGATGGGGTTCACAGTGGACAAATTGCTTTTCCGGGAGGAAAGAAAGAGGCGGATGAATCACTTGAACAGACGGCGCTACGCGAAACAGAGGAAGAAGTAGGGGTGAGGCAAACTGATATCCGGGTACTTGGTCAGCTAACGGAATTATATATACCTCCCAGTAATTTTCTTGTACATCCTTTTGTTGGCGCTATTAATTACAAGCCCGCTTTTTTCGGACAGGCATCTGAAGTCGCCGAATTGATTGAAGTCAAAATTGATGATATGGCTGATCCTGATAAATGCGGTGAAAAGAAAATTACCCTCAGCAGCGGGATCATCATTCAAACTCCTTTTTACGGGCTTGGAGGTAAAATTATCTGGGGAGCAACTGCCATGATCATCAGTGAATTTCTTGATGTGATAAATTCATTGTAGCCTAAATAAGGAGCAGCATTTTTCTTACTCAATGCCAGTCATTTAAGTGGACGGTTTAATACTTCACTTATTTTTTTTCAAAAAAACTTGCAATGGCTTCATATCTATCGTATATTTACGATATATATTTAAAGAATGGCCATCAACAAAAAAGACGAATTCACAAAGAAGGAGAATGAGCTGTCGGATTTTGCAAATGCAATCAGTCATCCGGCAAGGGTTGCCATTCTGAAAGAGATTGCAAAGCAGGAGCAGTGTATATGCGGTGAAATTGTTCAGGTGCTTCCCCTTGCCCAATCAACGGTATCACAACACTTGAAGGAATTGCTCAAAGCGCAGTTGATTACAGGAACCGTGGATGGTGTAAAATCCTGTTACTGCATCAACTGGAAAACGTTTGAAAAATTTGAAAAGACTTTCAATGAATTTTTTACCAAAACAAATTTAAATAATCCATTGCTCTCAGGCGGCAATGATAAATGTTGTTAATCCTTAAATCAAATTAATATGTCAAATCCATTTCCCCGTATGCACATCAGCTTATACGTAAGCGACATTCACAAATCAGTAAATTTTTATAACAGTTTCTTCGGACAGGAACCTTCCAAAGTAAAACCGGGATATGCCAAGTATGTACTGGATCAGCCTTCTCTCATTATTTCATTTGTAGAGAATAAAGCCAGG
>JBBRAY010000074.1:0-15674 GCA_038206355.1 Bacteroidia bacterium | reverse complement strand
GCTGTCAGTGACAGTCACTTATGAATTAGTTGCAATTTTATATTGCTGCCTGCGTTTGTCAACCTTTATGCCACCGACGGGAACCTGAAATTATGTCAGGTTTTTTTTTGCATCAATGCGTAAAATTCAGGTCGCGGGTATACTCGCTGGTGTCAAGCGCTGCATAACTTTCAAGGCTAAGTTTGATACTTATTTTCCGGGTATTCCGGCAAGTAAAAAGCCCGATTCCATTGACGATATTGGTGAATAGCGGCTTGTCCTGAACGATGCCTGTGTTCTGCTCAGACACCTGCATGTAGGTATACAGTTCCTCTGTTCCAGCCGACACATAAACGTCTATCGGATTGGCTGCAAGATGGCGGGTTTTGTTCTGTTCGACAGCAATGTTTCCGCCCAGGAGGCGATACAGGTCGGTTGGAACAAATGTGAAACGGATTTCTGATTGCACATTAGGCGTTGCAACTTTATCTGACAGATACCAGTCAATACTTTTCGTGACCGTATCATTGGTCAAGGAATTTACTTCAACATAATTTATCTTCTGGATTATTCCATAAACTCTTCCGAATTCACTTGAAAATAATTTCCATGTGATGGATGGTGAGTTGAATCTGTTTAATGCTGTGGTATTCGGAGCGGAGATCGTAAAATTTTCAATCACACTTGTAGAAGCAGTAACAATATTTCCGGTCGCTGTATTGGTGATTGTCAGCTTGTAAATACTGCCATCATTGGTCGTTGCAGGATGAAGTTTAAACGTATCGGCGTAAACGATTTGTGCAGGCGCAGAAAATGTTCCGTTTGTTTCTTTAGGAATGGTGTCAATCCTGATGAGTGTATGCGTTTCAGCAAGGCCATTATTCACAAACCTTTCAATTTTTACATCCAGTACGTCACCATAATATATGGAGTCGCCCTGCTGCGCCATTGTCATTGCATTTCCTTCGCCAAGAAAGGCCTTGCTGATTCTGATGTATTGAATGCTGTCATTCGGATTTAATAGTCCGTAAACAACCATCGTCTCTTTCCAGGGCGCAATGGTTTCAAAATCGGTGGAGCATGCGCTCAGAAAAACAAAAAGAACAAAAATGGAACTGATTTTTTTCATCGGGGTGCAAATCTAAAAAAATCAACTGACATGAAAGCGTTAATTGTTAAGGTGCTATCACGAATGAAAACCGGTATCAGGACGAAAGCCTTTATTTGGTAGTGGCTCAGATTGAGAGATTAAAGTCCAAACTGTGCCACTACCACCTGTTTGTGTTTCGGAAAAAATCATGTAGGTTTGATGCGAAGAAGTATCCCTTTCTATGAATAAAAAAATGCGCCTGCTTTTACTCTGTTCTCTGTTTTTTCTTATCCCTTTACTCGCAAAGCCGCAGCTGATAAAGGAAGAATTCAGTGTTCCGGTTTTCAGTGATCAGTTTGATGACGATAAAGACGTGTGGCGCAATATGAGTACGTCTGATAATTTATTCCTCATTCAGGATGGCGCGTATTTGTTGCGGAGGAAAAACGTTGCAAGCGGCTATTCTATATTTCCCAAATGGAAAAATAAACTGACTGCTTTCAGTATCGCGGCAACATTGAAGCTGGAAGATTCCAAAAATCCTGATGCTTCCGTTGGTTTGATATTCATGGCGCAGGAAGATGCATCAGGGGCTTTTATTTTTGAATTCAATCCGAAGGGTCAGTACCGGATGAAACAACTGATCGGACTCAGTTTTAAATTACTTACCGGCGACGTAAAATCGAATGGCTGGGTGAATTCTGACGCACTCAATCCAGTGGGGCAATACAACCTTATCGAGGTAAGGACTTCAAAGCGTAATTATGACATTTATGCTAATGAAAAATACCTGATTTCATTTACGGAGATTGCATATAAGTCAGGCGACATCGGAATTTCAATTGGCCCTGCAACCAAAGCACGGGTTGACTATATCAGCATTAAAGAAGCGAAAGCTGAGGGAGATAAAATTAATACAGCTGTTCCGGTAGCGACAGAGAATACAAATAATAATTCCGTGAAGCCGGTAAATTCATCTCCTGCAAGAACTGAAGATACACCTTCACCGGGAGCAGGAACATCTGACATCATATTAAAACTGGTAGAGCAGATATCAGTGTTGAGGGTTGAAAACCAGATGTTGCGTGACTCATTGCAGCTTTTAAAAAGGAAGGGAAGGCCTTCCGGAGCAGGTAAAGTCAATACTACTGAAGAGCAAAAGTAGCAGCGGATATCCCTGATATTTTCCAATCAAAAAAATAAATTCATTATGTCAACTGCAAAAGCTGAGGGTAAAAAAATTACAACGCATACTCTTCAGGAAATGAAAAAGCGCGGAGAGAAAATAAGCATGCTTACCGCTTATGATTTTTCGATGGCAAAAATACTTGACGCATCGGGTATTGATGTATTGCTTGTTGGTGATTCTGCGTCCAATGTGATGGCGGGACATGAAACGACGTTGCCGATCACGCTCGACCAGATGATCTATCATGCATCGTCGGTTGTGCGGGCTGTAAAGCGTTCGCTTGTTGTCGTTGATTTGCCTTTTGGGTCATATCAGGGCAACAGCAAGGAGGCGCTCAACTCAGCAATAAAAATAATGAAAGAAAGCGGGGCGCATGCGGTGAAGCTTGAGGGCGGAAGGGAAGTGAAAGAATCCATCGAGCGTATTTTATCTGCCGGTGTTCCTGTGATGGGACACCTGGGACTTACTCCGCAAAGCATTTATAAATTCGGAACGTATGTAGTTCGTGCAAAAGAAGCAGAGGAAGCAAAGCGCCTGATGGAAGATGCGAAGTTGCTCGACTCCATCGGATGTTTCGCCATCGTGCTTGAAAAAATTCCAGCGACACTTGCAGGATCGGTTGCCAAAGAGGTTGACATTCCCATCATAGGCATCGGTGCAGGTGGCGCAGTTGACGGACAGGTACTCGTTACGCATGACATGCTCGGCATTACACATGAATTCAGTCCCCGTTTTTTAAGAAGGTATATGTCGCTTTATGATGACATGAAGAATGCGGTGGGCAAATATATTGCTGATGTGAAGAAAAAAGATTTTCCAAACAGTAAGGAACAATACTGAACGTTCTTCTTTTCTTTTTTATTTTTTTCACCCCATCAAACCAATACTCTGTAGTTAAATGCTATGCCGTGTGTCAATGAAAATTCCGTTCTTCGCGAACGGAATTAAAACAGATGCGACATCATGATTAATCATCTCCAGGGACGACTGATAGAAAAAAATCCTGCTTACCTCATTATTGAATGTGCAGGCGTCGGCTATTTTGTAAATATTTCTCTGAATACATATTCTGCAATTTCAGATCATGAATTGTGTAAGGTATACACGCATCTTCAAATAAATGAAGATGCACATACGTTATTCGGCTTCGCTGATGAGGAGGAAAGGAAATTATTCAGAAGTCTGATTTCTGTAAGCGGAGTAGGTGCGTCAACTGCAAGGATGATTCTTTCATCCATGAATCCTTCTGAAATTTTGTCCTGCATTGTACATGGTGACGTGGCGCGGTTAAGAACGGTAAAAGGAATAGGAGAGAAGACTGCGCAAAGAATGATCCTTGAGCTGAAAGATAAATTGAAAAAAGATGGTCCGGTGAAAAGTATTGTCAGTCATATGAAAATAAAAGACGAAGCCATGAGTGCATTGCTGACGCTGGGATTTGGCCGGCAAGCTGTGGACAAGACGATTGACAATCTTATGCGTGATCAGCCTGCAATGACTGTTGAAGATATCATCCGCAAGGCGTTAAAGACGATGTAAAGTATTTTCAGGGGGAAAATGAGTGTAAAACTATTGTGATGAATACAGAAATACCATTGTTAGGGAGGCTGTTTTCCGGCTTTCCGACTACTGAAAACTTTTTTGAATCTTTACCGATGAAAAGATTATTGGAATTATTTTCGGCAGCAGAAAGTTGCTTACAGATTAAAATTTGATTTGAGCTTGAAACAGTTTATTCGCATTAGTTTCGGAGTTGGTATTGTATGTTCTGTTCTTGGTGCTGCCTGGGGAATAGGTATTCCCGGTGCCGATTTAATTGAGCCGGGCTTTTTTGTGAATCCGCCCGACAGCGATACGACACAACTCCGGTATCCGATCCGCGACCGTCATGCCGATAAGTACAATGAGCCATCGGGCACGAGTCCGCTCATTATGGGTGATCCTTCAAACATCACCGATAATGTTGAGTATGATCCTACAGAGAATCAGTATAACATCACAGAAAGCATCGGCAACCGTTTTTACCGCAATCCATCTTACCTCACATTTGAAGAATTCAGGGAGCATGAATTTAATAAGTCAACAAAAGAATACTGGAAGCAGCGCGCAAGCGAGGAAGATCAGCTGCACAAAAAATCATTTGCACCGAAGCTGGTAATTAACAGCGTCATCTTCGACCGCATCTTTGGAGGAAACACGATTGATATCCGTCCGCAGGGATCGGCCGAACTTACTTTTGCACTGAAGAATCAAAAAAACCAGAATCCTGCATTGCCGGAACGTCAGCGAAGTGTGACCACTTTCGACTTCAATGAAAATATCCAGATGAATGTGACTGCCAACATCGGAGATAAGATGAAACTCGGTGTGAACTACAATACCCAGGCGACTTTTGACTTCGAAAACAAAATGAAGCTCGAGTACACAGGGTACGAAGACGACATCATTAAAAAAATAGAAGCAGGAAATGTAACGCTGCCACTCAACAGCCAGTTGATACAAGGAAGTCAGAGTTTGTTCGGGATTAAAACGCAGTTGCAGTTTGGACGACTGATGGTAACCGGTGTTTTCAGTCAGCAAAAAGGAAAATCACAAACGATAGATGTAAAGGGCGGAGCACAGACCACAAAATTTGAAATCAAAGGCGATCAATACGAAGCGAACAGACACTTTTTCCTCTCTCAGTATTTCCGCAATCAATATGAAACAGCGCTGAAAGATGTGAACCAGATCCGCAGTGGAATTAATATTACAAGAATTGAGGTGTGGGTTCGCAATACCACGGCCACCAGACCCGGCGATGCCACAAGAAATATCATTGCAATAGCAGACCTTGGTGAGACTACAAATATTGGCAACTTAAATGTTACCGGCGTTTATCCGGATAACAATGCCAATAACCTTTATCAGGTGCTGGGGCAAAGTACGATTGACATGATGCGGAACAATATTGGTACTGCCGGTAATACTTTAAATGGGTTTGGTTTTCAATCAGGCCGGAATTATGTGATACAGGAAAATGCACGCCTTTATTCTTCGAATGAGTATTCCGTAAATGAACTGCTGGGATATATTTCATTGAACAGTGAACTGGGCTCTAACCAGATTCTTGGAGTTGCTTATGAGTACACGTTGAATGGTCAGGTATATCACGTAGGAGAATTATCCACCTCGGGTGTAACAGGTTCGAGTGCATTATTTGTAAAGTTGTTGCGCAGTACAACTGTTGATCCCTCTTTTTTCACGTGGGACCTGATGATGAAGAACGTTTACAACCTTGGCGGCTATCAGCTCAAACAGGAACAATTTCGTTTTGATGTATTGTATCAGGATGACAGGCTGGGCGGATTTGTTAATTATATTCCGGAAGGCGGCCCTGAGATAAATGGTATTCCTTTGATCAAAGTTTTAGGTCTTGATAAATTAAATGCAAATGGCGATCCTCAGCCAGATGGTGTATTTGACTGGAAGGAAGGCATAACCATTAATGCTTCCAATGGAAGAATTATTTTTCCTGTACTTGAGCCTTTCGGAAGTTCTCTGAAGGCGAAATTTGATAATCCCAATACAGCTGATAAATATGTGTACCAGGCCTTGTATGACACCACACGCGTAATCGCGCAACAACAGGCGGAGCGGAATAAGTTCAGTATGCGGGGAAGTTACCAGAGTGCATCGGGGAGTGATATTCCGTTGAATGCCGTAAACGTTCCACCGGGATCAGTGAAAGTTACAGCAGGCGGACAGCAGTTGAAGGAAGGTTCTGACTACACCGTTGATTATACTTTGGGTCGTGTTAAGATCATCAACGAAGCTTATCTGAAATCAAATACACCGATTCAGATTTCTCTTGAAAGCCAATCGTTGTTTAATATTCAAACCAAAACAATGTATGGCGCGCGGTTCGATTATACCTTCAACAAAGATTTTATTGTGGGCGGTACTTTCCTGCATCTCAGTGAACGACCGATTACACAAAAGGTAAATTATGGTGATGAGCCAATTGCAAATACCATTGTAGGTGCTGATGCAACGTACAGAACCGATTCAAGATTTCTGACGAACTTACTCGACAAACTTCCGCTCTATACCACGAAGGAAGTTTCTACAATTACTGTGAGTGGTGAAGCGGCGAGACTTTTTCCGGGACATTCCAAAGCTGTAGGTGCAGCAGGAACTTCTTACATTGATGATTTCGAAGGAGCCATCACACCGCTTGATATTAAGAATGCCGGACAGTGGACGCTGGCGAGCGTACCTCAGAAACAGACCACCCTTTTTCCGGAGGATTTTGATTCTCTGATTAATGGTTATAACCGGGCAAAGCTTGCATGGTATTACGTGGACAACCTTTTTCAAAGCCGCAACAGTGCAACACCTGATGATGTGAGCAACGATGAGATGAGTAACAATTATGTGAGGGATGTGCAGGAGCCGGAAATTTTTCCAAACAAATCTCAACCGAATGGTCCGCGATCAATCATTTGTACCAACCTTGCTTATTATCCCGGCGAAAGAGGGCCTTATAACTTCGATGTAGATCCTGTTCCCGGAATTTCTGCCGGAGTAAAACCCGACGGAACTTTAAGAAATCCTGAAACCCGCTGGGGTGGTGTTATGCGAAGGATAGAAACCACAGATTTTCAAAATGCAAATATTGAGTTCCTTCAGTTTTGGGTGATGGATCCGTTTTCTGAAGATTCACCGAATGACGGATCGGGAGGAGAATTTTATATTAACCTGGGTGATATTTCAGAGGACATTCTCAGGGATAGCCATAAATGTTATGAGAATGGTATTTATGATCCCAGTGGTGCAAATCCTCCCAGAGACGGAATCTGGGGTAAGTATCCAGATCCGAATCTTCCACAAATCGGATACAACTTTGACTTTGATGCGAACAACAGAACACTTCAGGACGTGGGCCTTGATGGAATCAATGATGCAGATGAAAGAAATTTTTATGGAGACTACCTCAATGCACTTCGTGCAGTTGTAGGTGCAGGAACGGATGCATACAATACTGCGTTGAATGATCCCAGCAATGATGACTTTCATTACTTCCAGGGGAATTCCCTCAACAGTGCTGACGTTTCTCCGCTGGAGCGTTACAAGAGGTACAACAACATGGAGGGCAATTCACCGACTTCTGAAACTGTTGACGGTTACCGAGCACTGGGTAGTCAATATCCCGATTATGAAGACCTGAACAGGGACTTCACTTTAAATAATGAAGAGCAATATCTTCAGTACAAACTCGATCTTCGCCCGGGTAAAATGGAAGTGGGGCAGAATTTTATTACTGATATCGTAACGGGTGACATTCCCCGTTTACCAAATGGTCAGACAGGAAAAAAAGTAAAATGGTATCAGATAAAAATTCCAATTCGTCAGCCGGATAAAACGATTGGTGCGCCAAACCTTACCTACATCAATGCGATACGGGTGTTTATGCGTGGGTTTAGCACACCCATCATTTTACGTTTTGCAAAGATGGAATTCCTGCGTGGCGACTGGAGAAAGTATGACAACAGCTTAATTCAGCCGGGTGAGTTTGATCCGATTCCTGAATATCCGGGCAATACTTCCTTTGATCTTTCTTATGTAAGTGTTGAAGAGAACAGCAACCGCCAGCCGGTGAATTATGTGCTACCTCCGGGTATTGAAAGGGAGCGCGACATTTCCACTTCACAGCTTGCAAATCTCAATGAGCAATCACTCACAATGAAAGTGTGTAAACTCAAAGACGGTGATTCACGCGCTGCGTATAAAACGACACAGCTTGATGTCAGGACTTATAAAAAGCTGAAGATGTATATTCATGCGGAGTCGTCAGATGTTTTGCATCCGATGGCAGATAAGGAAATGACAGCTTTTGTGAGGATAGGAAGTGATTTTGTGGACAATTATTATGAGTATGAAATTCCATTGCAGATAACAAATCCCGGAGAGCTTGATCCGAACAGGATATGGCCTGATGCGAATAACATGGAAATAAATCTTGACGAACTGGTTGCGAAAAAAACAGAGCGGAACAGTAAAATGCTCAATGATCCGTCTATAACCTTGCTTACGCCATATCCGCGTTACAACGTACCTGCAACAGAAAAAAGGATTACCATTAAAGGATCGCCGAACCTCAGCAATATCAGAATCATTATGATTGGTCTTCGTAATCCGAAAGAGCCGGGTAATATGAGCGGAGTGGATTTATGCGGAGAAGTATGGGTGAATGAATTGCGTTTATCGGGCTTTGATGAAAAGGGCGGATGGGCTGCCATTGCACGTGTGCAGGCCAAGCTGGCTGATCTTGGAAACGTTTCAGTGGTTGGAAGTCACAGTACGGCCGGATGGGGAAGTATTGAGAAACGCGTAAATGAACGGGACAAGGAAGACAAAACATCTTATGACGTAACTACATCACTGGAACTTGGAAAATTCATTCCGGAAAAAGTCGGAATAAAAATTCCGGTATTTTTTGAATATGCTGAAGATTATGTCAAGCCGCAATACACGCCCCTTGATCCCGATGTACTTTATGTTGATGGAGTCGAAAATGCACCGAGTGAAGCGAGGGATTCAATCGTACATGCCAGTCAGGATTATACGCGTCGGAAGAGTCTGAATTTTACTAACGTAAAAAAGACCAAGACCGGAAAGGGCGGAGGCAAGAATCATTTTTATGACGTAGAAAACCTCAGCGCGACCTATGCCTATACTGAAATCTATCACCGCAATTATGACATTGAATACAGTCTGACCAAAACCTATCAGGGAATACTCGGCTACGCATATAACAACCAGCCAAAGCCCGTGGAGCCGTTCAAGAAGTCAAAGTCACTTTCAAACAAATACCTGAAACTGGTCAAAGATTTTAATTTCAACTATGCACCTTCGAGTGTATCGGTACGTGCAATGATTGACAGGATGTATTCTGAGCAGCAATTGCGGAACAATACCGGTCTTAATTTTATTATTGATCCTACCTTTTTCAAGACTTATCGCATGAGTCGTTTTTATGGAATGAATTGGGACCTGACGAAGTCACTGAAATTTGATTTTAATGCCGACGTACTTGCCGATATTGATGAGCCGGCAGGAAGGCTGGATACACGGGATGAAAAAGATTCAGTAAAAACAAATCTGAGGAACCTCGGGCGTTTGAAAAATTATCACCACGTTTCCAATGTGACATATAATATTCCGTTGAGTAAAATTCCATTGACTGACTGGATCACTGCAAGTGTCCGTTACAGTGGAGATTATCGTTGGACTGCAGGAGCGCTTGCACTGGTCGAGAATACTACAGACGAGTATGCGGTAAACTCATTTAAGAATACCATTCAGAATGCGCAAACCATTAACTATACGACCAATCTGAATTTCAGTTCGCTTTATAACAAGTCGCAACTCATCAGAAAATATACTTTGCCGAAACAGGCAACACGTCCGCAAAACCGCGACATCAGAGCGAAGCCTCAGTTGCCAAAAGATTCATTGAACAAAGCCAAAGCCGATTCTTCAAAGGGAAAAAACATCATGGAGCCATTTCTACGAGGGGTATTTTCTTTGCTCACTTCGGTGAAATCAGCACAGGCCACATACAGCGAAACCAATGGAACCATGGTTCCCGGATTTATTCCGAAGCCGCAATATCTCGGAACCAATTTCGATTACAGCAATAATGAATTTCCGGAGGCCGGATCTTCCAATGCGCCGGGATGGGGATTCATTTTCGGAAGCCAGAAGGACCTCAGGCCTGATGCCATCCGATACCACTGGATAACCACAGATACCTCACTCAACTCGCAGTACATCAGAACGCATCTTGAGAATTTATCCGGAAGGATTGCCATTGAACCTTTGAAGAGTTTTAAAATTGATGTCAGCTTCAATAGGAATTTTTCGATTACCAGGAGTGAATATTTCCGTGCTGATCCAAGTGGCGATTTCTTTTCTTTCAGTCCGACTGAGCAGGGAAGCTTCAGTATTTCTTATCTCACCTGGAACACTTCATTTATTAAGGATGCAAATGATTACAGCAATGAGAACTTTAAAAATTTTGCTTCATACCGTCCTTCAGTTTCAGCTTTGCTTGCCGCACAAAATGACACATTAGGGATTGACGTTAATGGGTACCACGAAGGATACGGAGCCACCCAGCAGGAAGTGCTCACTTATTCATTCCTCGCAGCATATGCGGGCAAGACGCCGGATGGAAAATCCACGGATCGTTTTCCGAAAATTCCAAAACCGAACTGGCGCATTTCATATGACGGTTTATCAAAGATGAAATTCTTCCAGAGTTTTTTACAAACTCTCACCCTAAGTCATGGTTACCGTTCAACATACAGCATCAATTCTTTCACCCAAAATCTGCTCTATGAAGAAAACAACGGTCAGCCGGCGGCACTGGATACCGTCCTGAATTTTATTCCAAAGTATGACTTTCAACAGATCACAGTTGCAGAGCAATTCTCACCGCTTATCGGTATTGACATGACATTTAAGAACAGTCTGCAGGCGCGTTTCGAATACAAGCGCGACAGAACAGTTTCTCTCAGCTATGCCAGTATTCAGGTAACAGAAGTACGCGGTGAAGATTATATCATAGGTGCAGGATATAAATTTAAACGTGTAAAACTTCCATTTGTCAGGGTGGGCCCTGCAAAATCAAGGGTAGTGAATGACCTGAATCTGAAAGCTGATTTTAACCTGCGAAAAAACACAACGATCATCCGCAAGCTTGTTGAAAATGCGAATCAGCCGAGTAGCGGATCTACGAGTATCTCTGTAAAAGTTTCCCTGGATTACAACATCAGTGAAAGGATCAACCTTAAGTTATTTGCCGACAAGTTGATTACAAAACCATTTGTATCCACTTCTTTTCCTACTTCAACACTTACAGCAGGGTTGACGATCAGGTTTACGCTGGCGCAGTAGTGCGGTAGACTGGTTGAATAGTTGATTGGTTCATTTGTTGATTTGATGAATCGATACAAACAAACAAAGCAACCTTACGGGGTTGCTTTGTTCGTCAATTTACTATTCTAACCTTTCCAAAGGAATACTTTGGATAAACCCAAATCTTTGTTAATTTTCTGAAATGATGAATTTGTTTCTCAAAACATCTTCTCCGTTCACAGCGGTAACAAAATAGATTTTACCGTTTCTTTTATAGATGTCATCCACGCTGATATCCATTCCGCCGTCTGTAGCAACCATGTGCACAGGAATTAATTTCCCGTCGGCGTCTGTTACCGTGATCGTATATGCGCTCAGGTCATTGTCGGAATACCGGAGGTGAATTTCCTTTCCTGAAGTTACAGTAGGATACACATCGAATGAGCCACGATTGTTATTGTTAATACTTACCGGATGATAAGTTGTAGTTGTTCCGTCATAATCAACCTGTTTTAACCGGTAGTATGAAACTCCTTGTAAAGGTGAATTGTCAATAATATTATAATGACGGATTGTGGTTGAATTCCCCGCGCCATCAATGGTTTTTACAAGTGTGTAGTTTATATTATCTGCTGAGCGTTCAACACTAAAGCTGGCAGAATTTATTTCTGATGCTGTAGCCCAGTTTACGTATACTTTTTTATTCGACAGCGATGCACGGAAATCAGACAAACTTACCGGCAATGGATTTGTACCACCCGGAGGATTTGCAAGTGCAAAGAAATTGTTGAACACCGTAAATGTTCCTGACGTGATGCTTCCTGTTCCATTTGCTGTAGCAATTCCGTTTACGTTGAGCCATTGCGTTGAAGCATTGTCCTGAACTACACGAAGGGAAGCATAGTCCGTAACCACGTCATCAGTTCCATAATACATCTGCATTCTACCGCTTGTAAAATTGGCTACGGCCTGACGGATAAACTTTACATATCTCACTGCAGAGACATTGGAAATGGAGGCAGGTTTGGTGTAAGGAAGTGCTGACGCCGGCGAATTAAATACTTCAGCACGGTACGTCACAGAAGTGGCATTGCTGTGCCTCAGAGTTGCTACTACCGGTCTCCATACATTTGTTTTACCTATCGGATAGGTTTTAGTCTGACCGGCTGCACTGGCGATGGTATGTACCATCGGGCCATCAACATAAGAAGTCGCTGATCCCAAACTTGCGTTGGCCACACTTCCGCAGGTTAGAATATTTGTATTCGTTGTAATTAATTTTCCATTAACCATGCTCAGGTAGTTTGAAACATTGGCAGCCCTGTTCAGGGTGATGCCACTTGCATTGTTTATGGTAAGATTATAAAATGTCGTTGTTATCGTTCCGCCGATGGCCTGAGCGCCGGCAGTATTAAATGTTACTGTGCTTAGTCGTGCAGTAAATGTTCCGAGGTTATAAAATGCATTGGTACCTGATGCCCATTTCGTCAACGTCATTTGTTTAGTATCACCTGCAGTACCTGCAATAGATCGGATGTCAAAAGTTTTTCCTGCATCAATGTACAGCGACATCAGCATGAAGTTTGCCGTTGAATTTTGCGAAGGGCGGAGGGATATAGCAGCACCCGCATTACCCGTGATTTTGAAATTCGGATATAGCTTTGTGGCATAGGGTCTGAAGCTGAAATTTTTTCCTGTCGGCGTGCTTGTATTTCCAAATTGAATTATACCTCCTGTAGTATTTACGGTTCCATTGGTTCCGTTAATTGCAAAGTCAACAGTAGATGTACCTGTACTGTTCGGATTTTGAAGAATCATTGTTCCTGCACTCATGATAAAGGAGCTGTTCGCAACGTCATTCACACAGAATACACTTCGTGTAGTTCCTGTAGTTCCGGTGTTCAGGTTAACTGTACCACCTGTCATTCTGAAACTGAAAGGCTCCAATGCTGAGCCACCTCCGAAACAGATACCTCCTCTTACATTCAGAATACCGGATGATACTTCAAGATAGGGAACAAAAGTTCCGTTCTGGTCCGTGCTGATTCCCATAGTACCGGTGGCCGAGCCAACATTTGCTGTACCACCGTTTATATAAATGGAACCCTGCAGAACGACAGTTGTTCCGGTGGGTACAAAGTTGACGGTTCCGCGCGGGATTTTAACAATTACATTCTGTCCGATAGTGTAAGTAGCTAATGTTGGTGCAATCGCAAACGTACCTGTGTTGTTGTGATTGTAAGTACCATAGGTAAGTGTCAACGTGCGGATTCCACTTTCGAATGTGGCGCCCTGCACATCCATCATATTTGCAGTAGTTGTTGTTTTACTTAACGTAACCTGGTTAAGATCCCATGTACCTGTACCTGTTACCAGTGAATTTCTGTTGCCGTTAAAAGTAAGATTCACCATCTGGTTGGCAGCAACGTAAAAATCTACAACCCCATAGTTGGTAAAGTCACCTGCAACAAGACAGTTATGCGTACGAGTAGTGGCAGTATTATACCTGAACTTAGCGCCTGTATTGAGTGTAATGTTTCCTGAAATTGTCAATACATAATTTGCAGTACTCCTGTATTCAAGAATACCTGAAACACCTTGGCCGATATTTAAGGTAGCACAACCGACAGAAGCATTGATAAATATGGTATAACCATTTCCGATATTTGCTATGTCTCCGGCTTTCGGATACGTACCGGTATTGGTAGCATTTCCATAAGCAACCGTGCTCCAGGTTGTGTTTACATTCCAGTTACCATTATTCGTTCGTGAATAATAAGTAGCAGAAAATGCAGGGACTGACAGGAACAGAAATGCCAGTATTACCAGTGCGTCAGTGACGTTGGTTTGCTTGGGCTTGGTTTCCTTTTTTCCTGATTTTGCAAGCTGTTTTAGCGTAGACGCGTATTCAGCCATAACTTGTAATACTGATTTTTTCATAATCAATTTGATTTTTGTTCCCATGTGAGGGTGTGGTATATCAAACAAGTTAATCGAAAAGGGGGGGGCGCAGTTCCTGTTAAGTACGGTTAGTCTTACATCTGTAAGATTTATTGAGTTCTTATTGGATATGAAAGGTGTTTTTTGAAACAGACTTGTGGATCATTCATTCATTTGAAAGCAATAGGTAACATTTTCAGTTTATCTTTACAGACTAAAATTTCCAAAATGCCTCACTATTATTCGCTCGGAAATATTCCGCATAAGCGGCATACGCAGCATCGCAAGCCAAACGGAGAGTTGTACGCAGAGGAACTGGTATCCACCCATGGCTTTTCGAATGTATATTCATTAATATACCATTGTTATCCGCCTACCATGATAAAGGAAATCGGGGAATCATACAGTGCAATCCCTGAAGTAAGTCATGAACGCTTTCTGAGACATGAAAGCTTCGAAGGTTTCAATATTCAGCCTGAAGATGATTACCTGAAAAGCAGGAAAGCAGTACTTATTAATAGTGACGTACACATTTCTCTGGCTGCTCCGCGCAAATCAATGACTGATTATTTTTATAAAAATGCTGATGCCGATGAAGTCATTTTTGTGCATGAGGGCACCGGCAAACTGAATACCTTATACGGAGAGATTACTTTCAGCTACGGTGATTACCTTGTTATCCCACGCGGTATAATATATCAGCTTTCTTTTGATTCAGAGAAGAACCGGTTGCTCATCATTGAATCTTTCAGCGCCATTGAAACGCCGAAGCGTTACCGTAATCCTTTCGGACAACACGAGGAGCATTCGCCATTTTGTGAACGGGATTTCCGCAAACCTGAAAACCTGAAAACAAATGACAAGAAGGGTGACTTTAAAGTAACGATAAAAAAACAGGGCATGATGTATCCTTATATATACGGATCACATCCTTTTGATGCCATCGGATGGGACGGGTTCTTTTATCCGTGGGCTTTGTCCATTCATGACTTTGAACCGATCACAGGCCGCGTGCACATGCCACCGCCGATACACCAGACTTTTGAAGCGCACAACTTTGTGATATGTTCATTTGTTCCGAGGTTGTTTGACTATCATCCATTGTCCATTCCTGTTCCCTATAATCACAGTAACATTGACAGCGACGAGGTTTTATATTATGTGGATGGTGATTTTATGAGCCGGAAGTCAGTAACCAGAGGAATGATTACGCTTCATCCGGGGGGTATTCCTCATGGTCCGCATCCCGGTACGGTGGAAAAAAGTCTGGGCCAAAAAGAAACCAAAGAACTGGCTGTGATGATTGATACTTTTCGTCCGCTGTCAATTACTAAGGACGGAGTGAATATTATGAATGGAGATTATTATAAGAGCTGGCTGGGGGAGTAGTTAATTGGTTTATTAGTTGAATGGTTGAATCTTTGATGCGGTATGTTATTAAGGTGATTTATAAATATTCACTACTGTCCGACTAAAAATAATTTTGCTTTGAAAGATTCATCGCTGCGCTCTGAATGACAGGACTTTTGGTGAGTAAATATCAAGGAGGGGGTTGGGCTTCGCGGCTTTGCC
>JBBRAY010000073.1:0-15726 GCA_038206355.1 Bacteroidia bacterium | reverse complement strand
AGAACGCTTTTAGCTGGTAACTCTTTTTCCAAAAAGTTAACTCATGGCTCTTATCCTCTTTCTCATCCCTGCGGTTAAGCTCCTCTTATCTTCTACTTTCGGATTCCGTCCTATCCTCTGATAAGCAGTTCTCTTACGTGTTTCGGCTTCAATGTCCGCATTAACAATACTTGTGGCTTCCTTGCCTTTCTAACATTCGGCCCTTCTCCGCTTAAACAAACAGATACTATGGCCTCTGCTGACTTCTGATAAAACCAAGTGTTATTAAATTGTGTCCTAACACTTGTTGCCGCTTAGACATTCGCGCATATCCTCGCCAACTTATTATCAGATCTCTCAGGGTAAGAGTATTCGCTTTCAGTTCATGTGGCCGCTGTCTTTACGTTATGGTAACCTGTACAGTAATCGGGCTTTTGTTTCTTTTGCAACATCACCCTTACCATCCCGCCTTATAAACAGTTTCTGTTCGTCGGCTCAAACCTTTGCCGCCAGCTTCCTTCAGATTCCATTTTACAATGGACACCCTTGCTCTTGGCTAATGCTCCTTACTGCAAAGCGCATTCGGGACTTGCACCCTATAGCTAATACTCATGCCTGACACACAAAAAAAAATGCCGTCAGGTTTTCACGAGACGGCATTCTTATAAGGTATCTGAAAATTATTGTTTGCTGGTCACTGCAATTTTCTTCTGCAGTTCCTGAACGCTGGCTTTAAATTTTTTGTCAGTTTCAATCAGGTTATTCACGGTACGGCAGGCATGTAATACAGTAGCATGGTCCTTTCCACCGCAATGCATTCCGATACTTGACAAGGATGATTTGGTCATGCTCTTTGCAAAGAACATGGCAATCTGTCTTGCCTGAACGACCTGGCGTTTGCGTGTTTTAGATTTCAGCAGTTCAATAGGAAGGTCGAAGTAATCACAAACCACCTTCTGGATATAATCAATTGAAACTTCATGATTGGTATTCTTCACGAATTTATCAATCATCTGTTTTGCAAGCTCAAGTGTAATCGTCTTCTTGTTCATGGATGCCTGAGCAAGAATAGAAACAAGTGCGCCTTCAAGTTCACGCACATTTGAAGTGATGCTGTATGCGATGTATTCAACGATCTCCTTCGGGAGTTCAATACCATCGAGGTACATCTTCTTATACAGGATAGCAATTCTTGTTTCCAGGTCAGGCATTTGAAGGTCGGCTGCAAGTCCCCATTTGAAACGCGACAACAAACGTTGCTCCATTCCCTGAATGTCAACCGGTGCTTTATCTGAAGTAAGGATAAGTTGCTTGCCGGTCTGGTGCAGGTGGTTAAAAATGTGGAAGAATACATCCTGTGTTTTTTCCTTGCCGGCAAAAAACTGAATGTCATCAATGATCAGTACATCCATCATCTGGTAGAAGTGGATGAAATCATTCTGTGCATTATTGCGGATGGCTTCCACAAACTGCGTAGTAAATTTCTCGGAAGAAACATACAAAACCGTTTGTGCCGGAAATTTATTTTTGATTTCGATACCGATGGCATGCGCCAGATGCGTTTTCCCCATACCAACTCCACCATATAAAAGGAGCGGGTTGAAAGAGGTGCCTCCGGGTTTACTTGAAACAGCAAATCCGGCTGAGCGCGCCAGTCTGTTGCATTCACCTTCAATAAAAGTATCAAAAGTATAGCTTGGATTGAGTTGCGATTCAACGTTTACCTTTTTCAGTCCGGGAATAATAAAAGGGTTGCTGATGGTACGCGCTGCAGCAACGGGAACAGACACCGGATTATTTCTCACCGAAGAATTACCACGGGCAGGAAGTTTTACGGTGTAAGGATTTTTCTGTCCTTCCACGGAAGGTTCCATCACGATGCTGTACTCGAGACGACCGTCATTTCCGAGATGGTGGCGAATAGATTTTTTCAGCAGTGCGATGTAATGTGCTTCCAGCCATTCATAAAAAAACTGGCTGGGAACTTCAATCGTCAGTACTTTTTCTTCGAGCTTAACAGGCTTGATTGGAACGAACCAGGTTTTAAAACTCTGGGCGCTGACATTGTCTTTAATAATCTGAAGACATTTTTTCCAAACATTCTCACTTGATTTATCCATAATTAATTTCAAAAATGTTTTTGGTTAGTGTTTTTATTCTAAAGTAAATTCTTTTTATTTTTTTCTATCCGTTTTAAAGCGGAGTCTTTTTTGTTGTCCAACTGATACGCAAATATTCAAATAAAAAAAAGAAAAATATTTTTTTTATGCTATTGATTTATCGGAAACTTTTACAGTAGAACCAATCGCCTCAATCCGCTTCGAATTTTTTTCTACATAGTAATCAATCCGTCCTAATTTTATTCCGGCCCATCCGACCTGTGCAACAAGAATTTCTTTTCCATGTCTGTTGCGGTAACGTACCGGCTGATCAAGAAATGTATGTGTATGTCCGCCGAGAATGAGGTCAATGTTGAGTGATTGCTTTGCAAGGCTCTCATCTGAAATTTTTTCTTCTTTGTATTTAAATCCCAAATGAGAGAGGCAGATGACGAGGTCACACTTCATCTCATTCTTCAGGTAGTGCGCATGGAAAGCAGCCTTCTCAATGGGGTCCAGATACTTTGTGTTGCCATATAATTTCTGATCTACCAGTCCGCGGAGTTCAATACCCAATCCGAATACTCCGATTTTAATTCCTGCTTTTGTAAATACTTTTGATGGGACCGTTTTATTATTCATTACCGTATCAGAGAAATCGTAGTTTGAACAAATGAAGGGGAATGAAGCGTTTGGCATTTGCTTTACGAGCTCATCCATGCCGTGGTCGAAATCATGGTTTCCGATGGTAGAGGCATCGTAACCCATTTCACTCATCATCTTCAGCTCAAGTTCACCGCCGTAAACATTAAAATAAGGAGTGCCCTGAAAAATATCGCCGACATCCAGCAGCAGAACATTTTTTTCTTCAGCCCTTATTTTCCTGATCAAAGCAGAGCGTCTGGCCACGCCTCCCAATCCGGCCCACTTTGGATCATTGGCAGGAAAAGGGTCTATATGGCTGTGTACGTCATTGGTATGAAGGATGGTGATCTTCTCGATGTCATGCCTGGCGAGTACATCAAACGGATTCCAGCTCAACCCTAGAAGGGCTGCACCACCGGCAACTGATTTTATAAAATTTCTTCTATCTGGCATGGAAAATTCTATAATCGAGACTGGCAGAAATAATATTTCCTTTTTTGGTCTCCTGTTGAAAGTACCGGATGATTGCATCCCTTATTTTCAGGCCCACATATTCCTTTTTTGCATCGGTTAGAAAAAAATACTGATCTCCTCCATTGGCAAGATAATCAGATGTGATGGCCTTGTAACTTTTAGTGCTGTCGAAGGGAACATCATTTATTAAAATGTCAAATGCCTGCTGATCCTTTATTTTAAACCGCAGGTGACTCACAGGCACGCCATCTTTGGAGGCCATATAGTCTACCAGTTTTTTGACCTGAAGGCCGGACAATGAAACAACAACCAATTCGTTCTCGAAAGGCATCAGCTCAAAAATATTTCCTCTCGTAATATTGCCTTTGGGCAACTGCGCCCTTATTCCTCCATTGTTAAAGAATGCAAAATCAGCATTCATATAAGTTGAAATGCTGTAAGCTTCATTGGCCATATTGTAGCATACATCAGAAAACAGGTTACCAAGCAGACTTTCCGGTTGTCCTTTGGTGAGCGCAACATCAGAAACGGCAATCACCTCATTCATTTGTCCCGACATGCCATCACGATAAGGTTGAATTTGCTTTTCCAGTACAGAGTCGACAGATGCATTTACGGTATCACGAAAACTGTACTGACTTGTTTCGACTTTTGTAATTTTTCCAGGCTGGCTGCAAGCCGCTACCAGAAAGGAAACTAACGATAAAAAATAAAATCTGCCTGCTGTCATGGATGAATAGAAAATATCCTGCAACAAGGTTAGAGAAAATTTTCCGTTGATTTTTCATTTCAAAAAAAAATACTTTAAAAATTTATTTTCACGAAAATGTTTTTCCGAAAACAAAATTGTTTAAATCGCTTCTTGGCAAAAAAATATTTTCCGGAATAAATCCCTGCATCAAAAAAATATGTATACTACTGAAATAAAAATCCGCGTTCGTTATGGTGAGACTGACAGAATGGGCTATGTATACTATGGAAACTACGCTGAATATTTCGAGGTTGCACGGGTAGAAGCACTACGCAACCTTGGATTCAGCTATAAAAAACTGGAAGACGAAGGCCTCATGCTTCCTGTACTTAATTATTCGGTTAAATACCTGAAGCCTGCTTTTTACGATGACGAACTCACCATCAAAGTAACAATCAAAGAAATTCCGTTGGCGAGGATACGCTTCGACTATGAAGTATATAACGACAAAGATGAACTTACAACCATAGCCGATACAACCCTGGTGTTCATCGACAGGAAAATCAATAAACCCTGTCAGGCTCCGGAAGATTTTACGGATGCGTTGAAGATTTTTTTTGCAAAGCAGTAGCCAAGAATTCACCAATTAACACTATGAATTGTTTAAACCAATAATTGTATTTGACTTCCCCTCAGATTGAAGGTGAGCGAGGCCTCTGAGAAAATACTTAAATCCTTCAGCCACAAATTACACTAATTAACCTTAATAGTTATTAAAGAGAAGAATCATGTAGTGGCTTTCCCTTCAAGATGAGGGTGAGCAGGGCTTTTAAGAAAATAAATAAAGTAGCCACGCTCCCGTCCCGATTCGGTCGGGAGTTATCGGGAACACCAATTAACACCAATCGCTATTCGTGCAGAAAATTGTGTGTGGCATTCCAATCAGAGTGAGCGGAGCTTTTTGGAAAATATCAAAATGCTGTATCCTCGAATTATACCGATAGGCACCTAACAAAAAGTGCCTGCTGAAATGATCAGCAAGCGCTTTATATTTTCAAAAGAGAATTTCAATTCTCCCGGAAACAATCTCTTATTTCACTCCATGCATCCTTTTCTCCAGCCATTTGTACATTGCGAAAAGTATCAAAGCAGCAACGCCGCTCAATCCGATAAATACGCAGAAGAAAGTAAACAGGTCAGTGATTTCCACTCCGAGGAAAGTTGGAATTTTCGCAGCAGCATCAGCAGGTGTTTCTCCGGCTCCGGGAGGAATCAATGCAGATAATGTTCCCGCAAACTTGTTCGCTACAGCATTTGCAAGAAACCACGTTCCCATAAGCAAAGATGAAAAACGCAACGGCGCCAGTTTTGAAACCATGCTCAATCCGATGGGTGATAAACTGAGTTCTCCCAATGTATGAATGATATACAAAGCAATCAGCCACCACATGCTTATTTTGGTTTGTGAATCAACGCCGTGAACTCCATAAGCGATAACCACGTAACCTATGGCAACGAGCAACAGACCGAATGCCATTTTCATCGGCGATGAAGGTTCCAGATTTTTTTTGTGGAGCATATTCCAGAACATCGTCATCAGCGGAGCAAGGACAATAATACCAAGCGGGTTCACAGACTGAAACCATGAAGCCGGAAATTCATTCTTTACAAAGTCAGTAATGTAACCCATGAAAAACAAAGTGAGAAGTGTTCCGGCAACGATCACCTGTATAATCATTTGCAAATTCTTTTTCCATTCAAAGAACCATGATAAAGCTTTTGTAAGGAAAAAACCGAGCGCTAACGATGCCGCAAGGATTATCCATCCCGGAACATGCATGGCTACGTCGCGTTTTACCTGGGTATCTGCAAATAACGTAAGCGATGCGCCGGCCTGTTCAAAGCATGCCCAGAAAAAGATCACAAAAAAAGCGAGGATAAATATTACGGATATGCGTTGCTTTTCATCCTTCACCAGCGACTTATCACTGAAAATGATAAGTGGCATAACAACGATGGCGGCATAAATAAGGTATCCGATAATGTCGAAGTCAAGGTTGAACATCGTTTTAAAATTCAACAGGAAAAATATCAGTCCGATGGATCCAAGCACTGTGACAATAGTTTTGGTATCCATCTTTTGTTTAGGCATACCTACAGCCATTCCATCAGGAGTACGGAGGTGTTTATTTTTCAGCAACTCAAATGAAATCACACTGATCACCATTCCGATACATGCAGCAAGAAAACCGAAACGGAAATCGTGGATGTTACCGGTATCACCAAGTCCGCCGCAGATCAGCGGAGAGAAAAATGCGCCAAGGTTGATACCCATGTAGAAGATTGTAAATGCGCCGTCGATGCGGTGATCGCCTTGCGGGTATAGTTGCCCCACCATTGTTGAGATATTCGGTTTGAAAAATCCATTTCCGATAATCAGAAAGGTTAATCCTGCCCACATAGTAGAAATCGAAGAAGCATTCTGAACGCCGTCAGTCACACTGCTTCCACTCATAAACATTAAGAATTGTCCGATTGCCATGAGTATTCCACCATATAAAATACTTCTTCTGTTCCCCCAGAAACGGTCGGCGAGGTAACCACCCAATAACGGAGTGAGATAAACAAGACCGGTGAAGCTGCCATAAATATTGGATGCATCTGCCCCCGACATGAACAATGCTTTAGTCATGTACAGTATGAAAATCGCACGCATCCCGTAATAACTGAAGCGCTCCCACATCTCGGTAAAAAATAACAGGTACAACCCGCGTGGGTGTGAATCGTTGTTGTTGCTACTCATTATTGGTTGGTTTAAAAGTTTAGAATTAATGTAGCGACAAACCTACATGAATTTTTAAATTAAAAAAATAGAAAGTACGAGGTACTAAATACGAATATACCAATGAAGTCCGGTCACAAAGTAGATTCAGACATTTCAGGGTCAGTATTGTTGACTGAAGAGAAATCTGACCCATAATTTCAGGAACAAATCAGGGGTTCCTTAAATATCATATTGGCTAAAAGAAATTGCTGATTTATCTTTATTTCTTTGCGCTCTTTGCGCCATTGCGTGAACCTTTTTTCTTTCATTTGTATTCTGTAATAAAAGCACCATGCAAGAAAACGGAAACGCCGAGACATCCATTGAAAACGGAATAGCAACAATCACTTTTTTTCATTCGCAAAGTAATTCACTGCCGGGAACAATACTCCGAAAACTTGCATCAGAAATTGAAACCGCCGGAAACAACGAAGATGTAAAAGTTATCATTCTTAAAAGTGAAGGAGAAAAAACATTCTGTGCAGGGGCTTCGTTTGACGAACTCATCTCCATTCAAACGCTTGAAGAAGGGAAATTATTTTTTTCCGGTTTTGCTGCCGTCATTAATGCCATGCGTAAAGCATCTAAGTTTGTAATTGCACGTGTGCAGGGAAAAGCAGTTGGTGGCGGTGTTGGATTGGCCTGTGCTGCTGATTATACTCTCGCGCTCGATAGCGCGTCAGTAAAGCTCAGCGAGCTGGCAGTAGGCATCGGACCATTTGTTGTTGGTCCGGCAGTGGAAAGAAAAATTGGCAGATCTGCATTTACCCAACTCAGCATTGATGCCACGGAATGGAGAACTGCAAATTGGGCAAAGGATAATGGTCTTTATGCAGAAACGTTATCTACCCTTGAAGAACTGGACAGGGCAGTGATTACGCTCGCAAACAAACTTGCATTAAGCAATCCTGAAGCGATGAAAGAACTTAAAAAAGTTTTCTGGGCAGGAACGGAGAACTGGGACAAACTATTGATTGAACGCGCAGAAATTAGTGGAAGGTTGGTGCTATCGGAGTTTACTAAAAACGCGATAGAGAAATTTAAAAAAAAATAGGTAACGGCCAACAATCAACTGAGAACAGCTTTTGTCTAACGATTACTTCCCGGAAAATTATAGCATGAAAAATTTTCGAACAAACGTTCCCTTTTCCGTTTTTACCCTTACAAAATAAATTCCGGTATTCAGGCTGCTTAGGTCTACAGCAGTTTCATTTGTTACAAATGAAAATTGCTGTTCAATTACCAGTTCCCCAAGAATGTTGAATATTTCAAAGCCGTTGATTGCGTAAACCATGCTTCTGAAATTTATTATTTGCTCCACAGGATTTGGAAAAATAAAAATCCCATCATTCAGTATTACAACAGGAATTTGGTTACAAACATTACTGACATTATCATCACCGGAAAACAAATTAAATGCAACCGGCAGTATAGTATCAACAACCAAACTTGATGTAACGTTTAATTGCTGAGAATACAATAAAATCGGCTCTACAACAATGTCGGGGAATTGCTGTTTGCAGCCTGTGCTTCCCGAGTTAGTTGTTTTCATCAGGAAAATACTTAACAACGACGAATTCATAGAAGTATCCATCGTGATAAGACCTGCAGCGACAAAACTTGAATCCGGGGTTTGACTTACATAGTGCAGTTGAGAACTATAAATATCATCGACACCTGTTATCCCATTAATATTCCCTCCGGCATCGGTTCTCATCAGGATTCCATTATTGATGTTTGACCCCGTGAGGGGAACCTTTAGTGCTCCGCCAAAAATACAGGTGTTATCTGCTGCAACTAACCCTGAAAATAACACCAAGGCATATTGGGTTTGAGCTTGCATGTAGGCCTGGCTCCATTCAATATCCCCAAATGCATCAGTTTTCAATGCAATGCCCTGCGTTACGTATCCATATGCACTCCGATAAGTGTAACCAGCAATTAAATATCCACCATCAGAAACGGGTGCCACACTTGCAAAAAATAAAATGTCAGCGTAATACTTCTTTTCCCATAACGCATTACCCATAATGTCAATCTTCATCAGGAATCCGGAACGATCCTGTTGCGCCGGAGTCCATCCATACCAGCCGGTCAGAATAAATCCTCCATCACTTGTTTTGAACCCGTCGAATACATTTCCAATATTAGTACTAAACGTTTTAGCACATACAAATTTCCCATTCTTATCATTTTTTTCTAATCCCCAATAAAGCGTAGAATGATAGGGAAAGGTCCAGTTGCAAATTCGTATGCTTTCGTTATTCGTACCACCTGTAATTCGTAAACTTTCGTTATTCGCACCACCTCAAAAAGAATACGTCAACCCTCCCAGAAAATTAAATTTCTCAGATGGATACCCATACCACTGCTCGTATTTCGAGAAGAAAAGATTGTTCATGTTAAAATAAAAAGAGAGCACTTTTGAATAGCGGTATTCAAGTCCAAGGTTGAAGTCGTAGTAGCCCTTGAGTTTCACCGCAACAACCTGTGGGATGCTGTCAGCAGTAAATGAACGTCCGTATTGATTACCGGCTGCAAGTAGTGTGATGTTGGCCTGTAACTTATCTTTGAGGTTGTACTTCACCATCAGTCGTGCCTCGCTGTTTGGTTTGTGCCAGGCCTTCTTTTCCAGTGTTGTCTCGTAGCTGAGGTAGTCGTATGCCAATGAGATCGTGAGCTTTTCATTGTTGCGGTAAGTCACTTCTCCATGGATGTCAAAAACTTTTCCATCATCGTAAACAATGTTAAACTGGTTGCCATGAACAGTGCTGTCAGTACCACTTACATAAATCGCTGTATCATTCACAAACAAAACCATGTTCGTCATCTTGGTGTATTTCACCATGGCTTTGAATGAAACCTGACTACTGAAATTTCCTTTCAGTCCGCCGTCGAGAATAAGGTCGTTGCTCCGGTTGTGAATCATTTTCACTGACGGAATGGTGAACGGATTTTCATCGGTCAGCGTTTTATAGCTTGACTTTTGCAATCCACCGGTTACATCGGCAAAAATATAAACGATGTTTTCGGCAATGGGAACAGAAACATTTACGTCAGGATAAAAATGTGCGCTCACCGGACCGGAGTTGTGTTCCAGTGCAAAATTAAATCCTACGTTGAGATGAATCCTGTCGAAGTTCCTCTTGAAATGCGGATTCATATTGACAATATAACGGCTGAGGTCTGAGTTGACGTCTAACTTTTCAAAGTCTGCATCCTGTTTTTTGAAATAGTCAAAGTTGAGTCCGAGGCCGAAATAATTTTCGTCAAACATTTTACCTGCGCCGCCACGCACCATAAAATTATTCTCTGCTACGCCAAAGTAATCACTCACACCATTGTATTCGAAGGTAGCGTCATAATTCAGGTGGCTGTCTGTTACCCAGTTGCTGTTGATGCCAACATTGAAATTGAAATTGTTAAAACGTTGTTTCGTTAAGTCGGGTTTGGTGGAGATTACTGAATCCGGCTCATCATGTATTCCGTAAAACCCATAATAATGAAACACATCACGCTCGAATCCAAAGCTGCTGTTGAAAGTAGCGTTGTCGAGAAAATATTTCCCATTGATTTCTCCCAGGTTATTGCTGAACAATCCTGTCCTGCCCTGCAAAGGATTCGGACGCGCAGATAAATGTTTGAGGTGCACGCCAAGCTGACCGGTTTTAGAACGTATCGAATTGTAAAATAATTCTCCGGTATAAGTGTCATAACTACCGATGCCAAGTTTTGCAAGTGTGCGGTAAAGTTTCGCAATCGGTTCTTCTTTAATTTTAACCGCACGAATCACTCCCGCTTCAAAATTAGTTTCCAGTTGCTTCGGAGCGATATTATAATCCATATTCGGCGCTTTCGAATAAGCAGTATCCCCTTCCGGAGAATCACTGATCTTATTTGACTCAGCAAGCACGGGCCTGTAATCTTTTACGATCACATATTCCTTATCCCCCAGCTCTTTATCCTGTCCGAAAGAATAAAATGCGATGAGGTTTATAACAACTATTGATAAAATATATTTTTTCATTATTCTTTTCTTACTTGTGACTTACTGCTGGCTTCTGGCCATTCATTGTTCATTTATTGCTCGTTACTTGTCTTTGGCTGTTCATTGTCTATTGCCTATCGGCTACTCATTGTCAATTGCCTTCGCTCACCCTGGCCCTAAAGGGAACCTTCCCGCACATGTACTTTCATTTATGTTTACTTCATATGTACTTAGTACATTCGTATTCATCCGTACTTCGCACCTCGTACTCCTAGTTCCCCGTCGTATCCTCCTGCTCCTCTTCCACCTCCGGCTTCTTCATCTCCGCCGCTTTATTCTGCATTACCAGCGCTCCGAATTTCTGTTGGGCCAGTGCCTTCAAATCCTCCGGATCATTGGGATCTTTCTGATAATTCTCAATGATGCTCTTATAAGTTTCTTTTGCCTGGAATGTATCACGCTGTGCGAGGTAGTTATCTCCGAGAAGAATGAATCCTTTTGCAATCCAGAAATCATAACTTGGAACCTGATCCTGTAACTTGATGATCTGATCCTTGCAATCTTTGTAATTGGCAAGCTTATATTCAATTACCGCAAGGTTGTAGTTTGCTTCAGCAGTCATCTCTGAATTCGTGCGCTTACTTACAATGAGTAGCTCTGACTTGGCAGTGGTATAATCTTCTTTAGCCATCGAAGAAAGTCCTTTGATCAAATGTGCTTCGTTCTGCAAATCCTTATCCGCAGTAGAACCGATCAGTTTATCAGCGTTGGAAATGGCCTTGTCATGCTGCAACAATTTGTATGCACACCGCATCTGACCGGCCTGTGCAGCGATGATGTTATCTCTCACTTCTCCAATGGATTCCAGTTGCTCGAAATTTGTTCCTGCATTGGTGTATTGCTTCAGTCTGAAATTAATGAGACCTGCATTCAGCAAAGATTTTTCAGTAAAAGCATTTTTATTTTGCGAGATCACATAATTATAACCACTCAAGGCAACCTCATATTGTTTGCCGCGGAACTGACAATCGGCTTTATAATAATTTGCATTGACACGAAAAATTCCATCCGGAAATTTCTGGAGATAGCCGTCCATCTCTTTGATGGCAGATTCACAATTGCCCTGGGTGTAACGCAGTTCAGCCGATTCATACACGAGTGAGTCCTGTGCTGCAAGCGATACGTCGGCATTCGGAACATTCTTAATGTAAGCAAGATAATCATCAACCTTATTCTGGCTGACAGCAATATTTTTAAGTTGGGCCAATGCCTCTTTAGATTCAGGCGTATTCGGATATTTAGTCACCACCGATCTGTACGTAGAAACTGCTGCTTCATCCTGCTTGCTGTTGTATTGCACAAGTCCGAGCCCCAGCATTGCTTTTTTCACATAGCTGCTGGAAGGATAATCGTTGATGATTTTCTTGTACCAGATTGTAGCCTGGTCGTTCTCACCCATTACCAGACTGGCATTTGCAGCTTCGTACAATGCATCATCGAAATAAATAGACTTTGGATACTGGTTGAATATTTTCTGAAGTGTGGAGATCTTCTCGCTCGTCTTATTCTGAATTCCCAATATCAAAGCTTTCTGATAAAGCGAATAGTCACTGCTCTGTGCTTTGTTATCGATAGCCTGTGAATAATAATCTGCGGCATTGGATCGGTCGCCCATCATAAAAAATGAATCTGCAATGCGTAACAATGCGTCGTTAAATCGCGCATTATCAGTCTGTGATTTTTCTCTGATGTATTTACGAAACCAGTTCTGTGCGTTGCTGTAATCTTCCTGTTTGAAGTAGCAGTAACCGAGATTGTAATTGGCGAGGTTGTAAAATTCCAGCTTCAACGCAGCAGGCGTGAACAGGAAATCATTGTACGATTTCAGTGCAGCCCCGTAATCCTTGTGTTTGTATTGTGCTTCAGCCGTCCAGTACAGCGTAGCAGCAATGAGCTTCTGATCATATGCGTTTTTCCTTGAAGTATTAAAAAGTGCAATGCTTTCAGGAAGCTTGTTATCCATGAATAATTCCAGTCCCCGGTAATATGTTACCCGCTGATATGCAGCTTTGATATTATCGTTTTTGTTTTTGATGTTCTCAATCGCCGTGATTGCATCCCTGTAATTTTTTGTAGATGCATACATGCTCACCAGCATCTCATTACTTTCATCGGCATGTCTTCCCTGCGGAAATGACGTCAGATAAATCTTAAATGCTTCCAGTGCTTTCGATTGAAAATTCAGCTCATAGCTCAGTTTGGCATAATTAAATTTCGATTCCTCCTGAATGGTTTCATCGTACTTCATATTTCCTGCGCTGAGAAAAGCAGTGCGTGCACTTTGTTTGTTACCCGTCTTCAGGAAACAATCAGCAAGCTGATAATATCCAAACTGTGCAAGTGAATCATCGCGGTCGGCAACACGTTTGAAATAAGTTATTGCTTTTTCGCAGTCACCCGTTTTTGCATAGCAATATCCCAGTTGGTAATAATCAATTCTCGTAGCCGCACCTGAATTTTTTTCGTAGTCGCTGATGTAAGGAATCGCATCTTTGTAATTTCCCTTCTGGTAATTCGACTCCCCAACCATTCTTCCGATCTCCATGGCGTTTTTGGTACTCTCTTTGTCCATCAGTGACGGCGCATACTTCAGCACTTCATCATATTTTCCCTGGAGGTAATAGATCTGCGTGATGTAATAAGGAGCAACGCCTCCAAATGCCTCACTGTCCTGCAGCTTCAAAAAACTTTTCAATGCCGTTTCATAATTCCTGCTCACATACATCATGTGTGCATAATAGTATTGCGCCGCAGATGCGTATTTGCTGTCACCATCCTTTACATTAAAAAATGCTTTGCCTGATTTATCATAGTCATTGATCATGTAGTATGCATACCCCGACTTAAAATAAAACTCATCCCTGTCGCTCTGTGCGAGGGAATTGGGTTCGATCTTCGCAAACCATTCAATCGCTTTCTTCCAACGTTTCAGTTTGTAATAATACTTTCCCAGCTCAAACTGCGCTTCGCTGAATCGCGGACTTTCAGGATAGTTCTCGAGGAACTGAATGAAACGGTACTCCGCATCTTTATTAAAAAGTTCTACGGCGCATTTAGATGCAAGGAATGCAGCGTTCATCACGGCATCGGCAGAAACATCTTTCATGATAACGGTGGCGTCAAATTCCTTCTGCGCTGATCCGTATTTTTGTTTGTTAAAAAGTTCTAATCCGAGGCGATACCTGTTTTCGGCATCGGTATAGATAACTGTTTGCTGTGCATGAGCAATCGTCAACTGCAAGCAAAGCAGCAGGAACAAAATTTTCTTCATTATAGGTTTGGGAAGGATAAACGGCTTCCGCTCAAAAATATTTCAATGAGCCGAGCATATCCGAGACAGAGAGGGTATTTAACCAACAAAGTTTTAAACACAGTGCTGGATTAGAATTCAGTACATCAAAAAAAATCCGATCTTTTTTTTACCCCTTCTAATAACGAATTAAAGCCAACGAAATAAACGAATTGCGAATGAAGAAATTACCGAATTGAGCCCTATTCGTAATTCGTTTATTCGCAAGAGATTCGTTATTCGACGGGGTAATAATTTAAACAATGTTAGGCATGTCTTCTTTCAGCAACTCAAAGTGGTCTTCATCCTCTTTGTGTTTCATGATCTGCTCCAGCGCATCAGGTACTACATCGCTGCAGATGGTAATAAAGCTGCCTTTCCGGGCATGCTTGATGGCATAATCAATTGCTTCAGCCTCATTTTGAATTACCTTAACCTTCTTATCCGGGTTGATATTTTTCACCCCTTTCATAATGAGATCAATGATTTCCTGTTCCGTTTTTCCCCGCAGGTTTCTGTCCTGACGGATGATGATTTCATCGAATATATGCGCTGCAATTTCCCCGAGTTGAACCGTGTCTTCATCCCTCCTGTCGCCCACACCGGCAATGATTCCCACCTTGGGTTTTGCTTCGATCTTTTCAAGGAACTTACCCAATGCCTGGAATCCCGCAGGATTGTGCGCGTAGTCAACCATCACAGTGAAGTTGCGGAACTGGAACATGTTCATCCGGCCCGGCGTTTGCGTAGGTGAAGGAATAAATGTTTCCAGTGCCATACGTATATCTTCCACTTTAAAACCCTGAACAAATGCAGCAAGCACGGCAGGTAGAATATTCTGTATCATAAAAACGGCTTTGCCCGAAAACGTAAGCGGAATGGCAACCACTTTATCAACCCTTATCTTCCATCCGCCTTTACAAATCGTTACATATCCATTCTCGACTATCGCAGCAATGCCATTATTCTCCATGTGTTCTTTTATACGTGGATTATTTTCATCGAGCGAAAACAAAGCGATGTTACAGTCAAGACCTTTTCTCATGTTATAAACCAGGTCGTCATCGGCATTCAGAATTGCATATCCCGTTGACAACACACTTTCAGGAACGACAGCCTTTACACGTGCCATGTCCTCCACGGTATTGATGTCTTTCAATCCGAGGTGATCGGCCTGAACGTTGGTAACAATACCCACGTCGCATTTATGAAAACCGAGGCCTGCCTTTAATATTCCTCCCCGTGCACATTCCAGCACGGCATATTCAACAGTCGGATCTTTTAATACGTACTCCGCACTCACCGGACCGGTGCAGTCACCCTGCTCCACCATTCTGTTGTGCACATAAATTCCATCAGTCGTTGTGAAGCCAACCTTATATCCCATTGTTTTTACAATGTGAGCAATCAATCTCGTCGTCGTTGTTTTTCCATTTGTACCACTGACGGCAATAATGGGAATCCGCGAAGTAGATCCGGCGGGATAAAGCATGTCGATTACAGGTTCAGCTACATTGCGCGGCAGACCTTCAATTGGCGCCAGGTGCATCCGGAATCCGGGACCGGCATTTACCTCAAGTACTGCGCCGCCATTCTCATGTAATGGTTCGCTGATGTCGGGCGTCATGATGTCAATACCGCAGATGTCAAGTCCGATGATGCGGGCAATGCGTTCTG
>JBBRAY010000072.1:0-16143 GCA_038206355.1 Bacteroidia bacterium | reverse complement strand
TTGTACTTGCGGCATGTTTCCACTCCGCCATTTCGTTCTGCTTCTTGAAGCATACTCAGGCGTTCTGCTGGTGTAAATTTTCGTCTTGTTTTTGTCATTTGATTCCCAAATTTATGTACAAATTATTAATTAGTAATTTGTACAGTCTTTTAGGGGGCTAAGACACTTTCCTCCTGCTGCAATCTTCTTTGTAAGATCAAGGTCTTGCTGGCTTGGTTTAACATTGCACGATTGATGATTATGCGCCAGTATGATTCCACTGGCATTGCATTTGAATGCAACTGAAAAAACCATCTTCGGATCAACTACAGTTCAAGTAGTGCCTCCATCGGTCACGCGGTACCAGCAAGTCACTTTATTGGCACGATTGAGCAGGAGTATTTTCATCCTGAACAACTACTTAAAAATAATGCGTAGAAAAGGAAATATCAATTCTCAAAGAGTTGCAACCCGGTTTATTGTTTTACAAACCTTGTCCTGTAGATTCCGTGAGGGGAGGTTAATTCCAGCCAGTAGATTCCTTTTGCAATTTTAGCGATTTCGATTTTCGCATCAGATTTTTCCTGCTTCAGCAAATAAACCGGGACCTGCTTTCCCACTACATCATAAACACGAACGTTATTATCTCCTGTATAATTAATTCCCGTTACTATTATTTCTGTTGAAGCCGGATTTGGATAAATTTTTACTTTATTATAAATGAATTCTTCCTGATCAATTCCAAGTAATACATCAAAGATTGCCGCTTCTACTTCGCAATTGTTATTGTCAGTACATACCACATAATAATCACCGCTTAATCCACCGGTATAAAAATAATCAGTTGCCCCCGGAATTAAATTTCCGTTATAATACCATTGATAAGAAACAGAACCCTGGTTTGCAAACAAGGTATCTCCTGCTTGTGTAATTCCTTGTGGAGGAGGATAGGGATATACAGTCATATAATTTAACAAAGTAAGCGTATCACTTCCGTTTGCATTGGTTGCAATAAGTGTTACATCGTAGCTTCCCGGATTATTATAACAGATATTTGTCGGGTTTACGTCAGTACTCGTTGAAGGATTTGCGCCTTGAAAACTCCAGAGGTAACTGCTGGCATAAAATGAATTGTTGTTAAAATCTGTACACGTGCCCGGGCAAATATGATTCGGTGCTGTAAAAGCCGCCGCAGGAAGCCCACTGCATACGCCGCAAGCAGGGTCAGGAACATAACGCCATAGATCTCCAAGCGAAGTAAAACCGCCGTACATCCAGAAGTTACCCGAGAGATCGGTCCATGAAATAGCACCCATTCTTCCGCCCGGACTATTCGCCGGTGAAGAAACCTGATATGTTCCGTAATTCGGGGCCTGGTTCGGAAGTAAGCTACCTCCTATATAGGTCCATTCATTTCCGGCAACACAATATTTCCATAAGTCGCTGAGGTTACCCGACAGATTACTTCTGCCACCGTACAAATAAAAATTGCCATTGAAATCAGTCCATGCTGCGCGGTTTTCATACCTGTTGGCAGGAAACGACATTGAATCAGCAACACAGGCAGTTCCGATATTTCCGGCGTAAGCACTTGTATTCACGCCACTCATCCAGGTCCATTCATTCAGGTTCAGGTCATACTTCCATAAATCAGCAGCATAAAAACTATAATTTGTTCCACCGAAAAGCCAAAGATTTCCTGCTTGATCTTTCCATCTGCAATATGCTTGTCGCCCGCCCGGCGTATTTGCAGGATCACTCACCCCTTTTGTACCGTAAACATTTGCACCACCACTAACATTGGATCCGTGCATCCATGTCCACTCGTTAGTTGAGATGTCATATTTCCACAGGTCATTCCACTGCACACCTCCGGAAGACTCGCCACCGAAAATCCATAAGTTATTGTTGTTGTCTGTCCATGCTGTTGCTCCTTCTAATTTACCACCGGGTTTATTCAGCGGATCAGGAACACGGTAAGTTCCGTAAACACCAATCTGACTGTTGATTTTGTCGCCACTCATCCAGGTCCATGTGAGGGTAGAAATGTCAAGGAACCATAAATCATTCATGGCACCTACGTTTGAGTTGTCATCAATCCCCCAACCGCCGAACAACCAGAAGTTACCTGTTGTATCAACAAATGTATATGCGCCGTAGGCATGCGCGCCGGGCCAGTTGGTAGTAGCGGGAACGCCTTTGACTCCGTAATTTCCGGAGGCATTGACAACACCGGGTCCACCCATCCATGTCCATTCATAAGTGACAGGATCAAATTTCCAGAGGTCGGCATACAGTTGTCCATCGCCGCCAAACAGCCAGAGGTTTCCTTGCTTATCAGTAAACTCGCACGCTTCATACAAAGAAGGCGGATGATTAGCCGGGCTTGGAACTCCCATTGTACCATACACTCCGACTGCTCCTGCAGATCCGTTCATCCATGTCCACTCACCAACCTGTGAAAATGAATTGAAGTGCGTGAACTGGATGAGACATAATCCAACAAAAAATTTCAGGATTAATTTCATGATATGAAACTGACCACTTCTTTATTTACTATTTGATTTTACGAATTTACTTTTCAGCGTATTTTTTTCAGAAGAGAGTTCCACTGAATATGTACCGGCAGGAAAAGCACTGCAATCAATTTTGAATTTATTATTGAGACCGCTGTTCAGAATTTTTCCGGAACTATAAATTTCCTCTCCCAGCATATTATAAATCTTTATTTCGATTTCCTTTTTCTCAAATCCTGAAAACCGGATATCCAGATTTTGCAGAACAGGATTGGGGGAAATATTCAATAAAGCTCCGCCGGATGTTTCACGATCAAATATCCCCGCGGTAACATCAAAAATAACAGCTTCCACTTCGCAACCATTAATATCAGTACAAACGACACCGTAATTGCCTCCTTCGGTAAGTGCGTAAAAATAATCCGTTGCACCAGGAATGAGAATATCATCTTTATACCACTGGTAGCTTGCAGATCCCTGGTTTGCAAATATTGTATCACCTATTTGCACGATACCTTGTGCAGGAGGATAAGCATAAACGGTGATGTAATTTGATACGGTCACTGAATCAACGCCTGAAGCACTGCTTGCAACAAGTGTTACATCATAGCTTCCCGGTGTGTTATAACAGATATTGAACGGATCGGTATCAGTGCTCACTGACGGCTGCCCTCCCGGGAAATACCACTGGTAAGAAGTAGCATTGGAAGAAAGGTTTGTATAGTTGGTACAGGTTCCCGGACAAATTGCGTTCGGTGCAGAGAATGCTGCCGCAGGAAGTATTGTTGTATTGCAGCTCAGATGAATCTGTGCGCATGAAGAAATTGCCAACGCCACAGCAAATCCGCTTCCGCATGCCAGTACGTCGCCGTTGATTCCGATGGCAACATCATATACGGCTGAAGGAGTCGTGGTCGAAGAAATAAAATTAAGGTTTGCATCATACATCGTTACGTTATTCTGCGACCCTGCAAAAACATTTCCGCAACTGTCAATCACCAGTCCGCCGTTTTTCGGCAGCGTTCCCGGAACTAAAAACGTTGTCGCATGTCCGCCGCCGGGAATAGCTGCAGCCGCTACAATTGCACCGGTACTGATATCACGCTTAACAACTGAATCGCCATTGGCCGTATAGATATGTGATGCAGTAGCACGGATGATGCTTTGTCCCTGAGGGGTAAAACCGTAGTTGGGACTGCCATAACCAAAACGATAACCACTTTGAGTTTCCCAGTTGATGGCTGCCAGTGCCGGAGCCAGTGCGCCCAGTGTATCAAGTGTTAGAAAGTAATAGTTGCCGTTCGGAGAAGCACACACCGACCTGATCTCATTGGGATCATTAAAAATAAAAGACGGGATGGCATTGGATACTTTTATACTGTTGATCACATTGCCATTGCTTAAATTAATGTTGTAGGCGCGACCTGATCCTGTTATGATTGGCAAACCGGTGAGTCGTGTGCCACCTACGATCAGTTCTGATTCATCGCAATTGAATGCCATGGTCCAGTACTCATCAAAAATACCACCTGAATTTGTCCAGACCTGAGATCCACTTGTATTCACTTTTGTGATTTCAGCAGATGATCCTGCAGTGATGTATGAATTGCCTGCGCGGTCAACGATGAGTGTTCCGCACCAGTAAGAAGCAGAATCCCATCCATTGGTAAATGTCCATTGCAGATTTCCTGACGGATCATATTTTTGTAGTTTGTAAGGAGAATCTCCTCCGTAGATATAAGCGTTTCCGGAACTGTCGGACTCAATATTAAATACTTTGTTGGAATTTCCCATTGCAGGTGTTACCGTCCAGGGATCAATGATCACTTCACGTGATGCATCGTAATTATTCAGTCCAAAAGAAATTGTCTTGCCCTTTTTCATGAACCACGAATCAATTTCTGTTTTGTTGTCTGCATAAAATGTCTTTGGCTGATGATCTAAGATATCACCGAAAATAGTTGGCAGGTGCAGATTTTGATTTTTATCTATAAAGATGCCTGACACATCTGAATAACTCATTTGAATATCATTAGGATTGGCTCCGGGGTGAAGAAAAAAGCTGTATTCAATTCCTGTTTGAGGATGAAAAACATATTCCACGTCAATGTTCGGATAGATATTCCGGTAAATAATTTTTGAGAAAGCCCTTGCTTTGATGCTGCCGGATTGGGTTTTATAAAAATAGCCTGCATGAACTTCATCCATTGGAATTACTTCAACACCGGGATTTGAATTTTTCCATTGCATGTGAATGACATCAGTGGTTACTTTCATTTCGCGTTCTTTCCTTTCAAGTTCTTCATGCGAAAGACCTTCTTTCCTTGCTTCGCGCTCATCTATTTCAGGATGTTCTCTTCTTTCAAGCTTAAAAGTTAATCCTGTTTTTGTAAACAGAATTTGGGTGGCACCGTCTTCAGTCGCAAACAATATCTGCGCATCAGGTAACCCTTTTACATTTTTAAAATTTGCTTTGTTCTCAATAAAAACTTTTTGCTGATCGAGCGACGCAGACCATTTCATTTCCCCTGCGCAGGCAGCAACGGAAATTAACATCAAAACAGATGTAAAATATTTTTTCATGATAATTTATATGATTAGTTCTTTACAAAGATAGGATTTGAACGCAAAGTATAACAATGATTAAAGCAGCAGAATAAACAATTGCAAAAACGGCTGAAATCCTTTTTAGTGGCTGTTTTTACGGCTTCTGCATAAAAATAACTGCCACCAATGTTAATAGTAAAAAGGGGTGAAAAAAGATCCGGATTCAAGAAAGTCCGCAGCTAAAAAACAGCTCAGCTAAACATTAAACCTGAAGTGCATAACGTCGCCGTCACTCACCACATATTCTTTTCCTTCAATGTTCAGTTTACCTGCGTCGCGGCATGCGGATTCTGATCCCAGCGTAACAAAATCCTTGTAACTGATTACTTCCGCTTTGATAAATCCTTTTTCAAAATCAGTGTGGATTACACCGGCTGCCTGAGGGGCTGTCATGCCGGTGTGAATTGTCCAGGCCCGCACTTCTTTTACGCCTGCCGTAAAATAGGTTTGTAGTTTCAGCAAACGATACGCTGCTTTTATGAGTTTACTCACGCCACTTTCAGTAAGTCCGAGGTCATGTAAAAACATCTGACGTTCCTCATAAGTATCGAGCATCGTAATCTCCGCTTCAATGGCTGCGGCGATCACAAGTACTTCGGCGTTTTCTCCTTTTACAAGTTCTTTCACCAGGTCAACATATTTATTTCCATTCACCACACTTTTCTCATCCACGTTGCACATGTACAACACCGGTTTCATTGTCAAAAGGAATAGGTCTTCTACGTGTTTCTGATCATCATCAGTAACGGGTGCTGAACGCGCAGGTTTACCGGATTCAAGATGCGTTTTATAAATCAGCAAAGCTTCAAGTGCCTTCTTTGAATCTTTGTCTGTTCCCGCCCGGACAATTTTTTCTGTCTTCGAAATTTTTTTGTCAACGGCATCGAGATCCTTCAGTTGAAGTTCGGTGTCAATGGTTTCTTTGTCACGGACCGGGTTCACATTTCCGTCAACGTGAACCACATTGGGATCATCAAAGCAACGCAGCACATGGATGATTGCATCACACTCGCGAATATTACTGAGAAACTGATTTCCCAATCCTTCACCTTTACTTGCGCCTTTTACGAGTCCGGCAATGTCAACGATCTCAATTGTTGTCGGTACCACCCGTTCAGGTTTCACCAGTGTTTCAAGTTTATTGAGTCTGTCGTCGGGAACAGTGATCACACCTACATTAGGTTCAATTGTGCAGAAAGGAAAATTAGCTGCCTGCGCTTTCGCGTTACTGAGGCAATTAAACAAAGTAGATTTTCCAACATTGGGCAATCCGACGATACCACACTTGAGGGCCATTATTTTGTAAATAGTTTATTGGTTAATTAAGTTGATTGAGTTGATGAGTTAAATAACATGGGTACATCAACATTTTTCAAGCGCTGGCTCCGTGGCAATTCTTATATTTCTTCCCACTGCCGCAAGGACAAGGATCGTTGCGTCCTATTTTTTGTTCAACGCGTACCGGCTGAAGTTTCTGAGGTGGCGGAGGTCCTCCCTGAGGAATACCTGTCGCGCTTACATTCTGCCTTTGGCCCGCATCTGCCTTGCTGGCGCTGAGTTTACTCATGTCAGTACGCTGTGGCGCCTTGGCTTCCTTCACCTGGTTGGGATCCTGTTGCGGAATTACTCCTTTAAAAAGAAAAGAAGTGATTTCTTTATTCACCCTGTCCAGCATTAGTTTAAAAAGTTCAAATGACTCAAACTTATAAATCAATAAAGGATCTTTCTGTTCGTATACGGCATTCTGAACACTTTGCTTCAGGTCGTCCATGTCGCGCAAATGTTCCTTCCATGCATCGTCAATAAATGCAGTGGTTACTGTTCGTTCAAAAGAAGATACGAGGTCACGCCCCCGGGTTTCATACGCCTTTTTCAGGTTGGTAACAATTTGTATTCCTTTTATTCCATCACTGAACGGAACAACAATATTCTGAATCGTTGCGCCCTGGTTGGTGAATACATCATTCACAAAAGGTCTTGTGCGTTCGGTAAGCGTCTGAGACTTGTTCTTGTAATACCGTTGTGCTTCTGCAAATACTTTATCGGCAATCACCTCCACTTTTTCATTCATGAATTCCTTTTCAGTCACGGGACTTTCAATGGACAGCAACCGCAGCAAGTCAAGCTTGAATGATTCAAAGTCGCGCATCGCCTGGTATTCATTGGTGATGGACTCGCACACATCACTCATCATATTATTGATGTCAATGCTGAGTCGTTCACCGAAAATGGCATGCCTGCGCTTGGTATAAATTACTTCGCGTTGCGCATTCATAACATCATCGTATTCGATGAGTCGTTTGCGGATACCGAAATTATTTTCTTCTACTTTTCTTTGCGCGCGCTCAATGCTTGAAGTAATCATGCTGTGCTGGATCACTTCGCCTTCTTCAATTCCCATCCTATCCATGAGCTTGGAAATTCTGTCGCTGCCGAACATTCTCATCAGGTCGTCTTCCAGTGAAGCATAAAACTGGGAAGTTCCGGGATCACCTTGCCTGCCGGCACGACCACGCAACTGTCTGTCAACCCTTCGCGACTCATGTTTTTCAGTACCCACAATGGCAAGTCCGCCGGCATCTTTTACGCCCGGACCAAGTTTAATATCGGTTCCCCGACCGGCCATGTTGGTGGCAATGGTAACGGTTCCTGCAAGTCCTGCCTCTGCAACAATTTCCGCTTCGCGCTGGTGTTGTTTGGCATTGAGAACGTTGTGCTTGATGTTTCGGAGCTTCATCATCCTGCTCAGCAACTCAGATGTTTCAACTGAAGTAGTACCGGCAAGTACGGGACGTCCGGCTTTTACCAGTGATTCAATTTCATCAATGACAGCATTGTATTTCTCGCGCTTGGTTTTATAAACTTTATCTTCTCCGTCTTTGCGTGTGATGGGTCTGTTGGTCGGAATGGAAACCACGTCAAGCTTATAGATGTCCCATAACTCTTTCGCTTCTGTTTCTGCAGTACCCGTCATACCGGCCAACTTGTGGTACATGCGGAAATAGTTCTGCAATGTAATGGTAGCATAGGTTTGTGTGCTTGCTTCCACCGCTACATTTTCTTTTGCTTCAATCGCCTGGTGCAACCCTTCTGAATATCTTCTGCCATCAAGTACGCGACCGGTCTGCTCATCAACGATTTTTACTTTTCCGTCGGAGATAATGTATTCCACATCTTTTTCAAAAAGCGTGTATGCTTTCAGTAATTGGTTGACTGTATGAATGCGTTCACTCTTTACAGCAAAGTCGCGCATCAGTTCATCTTTCTTACTCATCTTCTCTTCCGGCGACAAAGCTGATTTTTCAATATCGGCAACCACTGCGCCCACGTCAGGAAGCAGGAAGAAATCCTTGTCTTCCGTATTCTTACCTACAATCTCAATTCCTTTTTCAGTAAGTTCAATGCTGTTGTTCTTTTCGTCAATGTGAAAATACAGTTCAGCATCTACCTTGTGCATTTCCTTTTGCTGATCCTGAAGGTGATGGTTTTCACTCTTCCGCATGATTTCCTTCACTCCTTGTTCGCCGAGCAATTTTATCAGCGCTTTATTTTTCGGCAATCCGCGATGGGCCCTGAATAATAAGAGGCCGGCTTCCGCTTCTTTTTTCGGATCACCAACTACTTTTCTCGCGTCAGCAATAATGGTACTTACGTAATCACGTTGTGCCTTTACAAGCTGTTCAACTTTTGGTTTATAAATATCAAATTCATGGTGATCTCCCCTGGGTGTTGGTCCGGAAATAATCAATGGTGTTCTGGCGTCGTCAATCAGTACGCTGTCCACCTCATCCACAATGGCATAGTGGTGGCCACGTTGTACCATGTCTTCAGCCGACCGCGCCATGTTATCACGGAGGTAGTCGAAACCAAATTCATTGTTTGTTCCGTAAGTGATGTCCGCTTTATAAGCACTGATGCGTTCAGGAGAATTGGGCTGGTGTTTGTCAATACAATCAACAGTAAGACCAAGAAATTCAAATATGGGACCGTTCCATTCGCTGTCACGTCGTGATAAATAGTCGTTCACAGTAACCACGTGCACACCTCTGCCGGCGAGTGCATTCATGTAAAGTGGTAAAGTCGCAACGAGTGTTTTTCCTTCACCTGTCGCCATCTCAGCAATTTTTCCCTGATGAAGAACGGTACCCCCGATGAGCTGCACATCATAGTGGATCATATTCCAGGTGACCTGGTTTCCCGCAGCCATCCATGAGCGGTTATAAAATGCTTTGTCTCCTTCGATGCGGATGTTGTCTCGTTTTGCAGCAAGGTCCCTGTCATGTTGCGTTGCTGTGACTTCGAGTTCTTCGTGATTGGTATAACGTGTTGCTGTTTCTTTTACAACTGCAAATGCTTCGGGCAAAAGTTCAAGAAGGATGACTTCCGTTTCTTTATTACGCTCTTTTTTCAGCGCATCTATTTTGCGGTAGATGTCTTCCTTCTCCTGCAAATCCATTTCCGGATCGCTGTCAGCCTTCACTTCAAGGCCTGCAATTTCCTCCTCAACATCTTTAATATGTTCAGCTATCCTGCTTTTGAAATCAGTTGTTTTAGCACGGAGCTGGTCGTTACTCAGCCCGTTTAATTTTAAGAATTCAGCATTAACTTTCCCGACAAACGGACCGAGGTCCTTCATGTCCCTGTCTTTCTTGCTGCCGAATATTCCTCCGATTGCTTTATTTAATAATCCTATCATAATCTATCCTGTAAAAAAGGAGTGCAAAAGTAAACTTATTTCGCGAAGTGGATACACATCAGAAATGGTAAAATACCCGGGCATCCGGGGCATAAAAAAAAGTGCGCCCTGAGGTTATCAGGACGCACCGGGTTATTGAAAATGTCAATATTAATTGACAGATACTTTCACCATTTCATCTATTTCTTTTCCTTTAAGATGAATAATATAAACGCCTTTGGCAAAGGAAAAAAGATCCAGTTCGTGAACATTTACTCCTTCTGTTGAACTCAGCATTTCAGTCATCAGCACACGGCCGGTGAGATCAGCAGCTTCCACAATCAATTGATCGCTTTCTTTAAGTGTGAACCTGATATTCAATTTACCATTTGTCGGATTTGGGTAAACAGATGACGATGCCGTCAGGTTTTCCAGAAGTTGCGACTGGCGGCAGGTAACAGTTACAGGGAATGTACGCAATCCTGAATTTCCACAGATGTTATTTGCATTTACTGTGATATTTCCACCTGTTGATCCCCAGAGAACAATAATACTTGATGAATTTTGTCCGCCAAGAATGCTGGCAGTTGGTGGAACTACCCACAGATAGCCGGTTGCACCTGCTGATCCTGTTGTACTGTAGAATTCTACATTTCCATTGCACACTGAATTGTTTCCGACAATTGCAGGAGGTGTTGCCGGAATTGAACCAACCACGAGTGTTCTTGTTCCGCCTGTTCCGCAAATATTACTTGCAGTAACTGAAAGTGTAACTGTGTTGAATGAATTAGGGAAATCAACAGTTATACCGCTGAGGTTATTCGGACCCTGAATAACAGCACCGTTATTAACAGTCCATAAATAACCGGTAGCACCGGCAACAGGAGAAATCGTATATGATACACCTGTAGCACTGCACTGACCACCATTCGGGCCGGAAATTACGCCCGGTGTTATTGGAATTCCGGAAGCTATACCTCTGCATCGTTGTGTACTTGCCGTTCCACATTGTCCTACTGAACTCACGCAAACGAGTGAACCACCCGGAATTCCTGATGGGAATGCAACGGAACATGATGTACCATTATTGGTAACTACCGATCCCGGAACAGTACAAGTCCAGATATAGGATGTTGCACCCGGTACAGCGGCAATTGAGAATGTCGAACTTCCATTCGGGCAAACATTTCCATTTCCGGAAACAGTGCCCGGCACGCCTGAGACGTTGCTTACAGTCATACAAAGGTCAGCGCTGTTGTAACCGCAGCTTGTTTGTGCATGAACACACAGCGTTCCGGTTGTAAAACCTGCTCCGTAATTAACTGTTACTGTTTGAGATCCATTTCCTGTAATGGTTGCATTACCGGTTATGCTCCACTGGTAAGACACTGCACCGGATACTCCTCCGCAAGAATAGGTTTCTGAAGTATTCGGACATCCGATAATACTTCCGGTCAAATTACCCGGTCTTGATATTGTTGCCCTGATCCAGGTACAAATCGTATTAGAACTTCCGCATGCATTGCCAGGAAAAACACAAATGCTCCATCCTGAATTACCTCCGGCAGGAAGTGCTGTATAAGTAATATTAACCGTTGGCGAAGGAGAGTCATAAGGACTCGGTTGTCCGTCGAATAAAATGCCGCCTGTACTGCAACTCCATCTGTAATAAGTAGCCGTGAATACTGAATTCACTGAAACCACATCTGTGCTACCAACACAACCCACCTCAGGAGAGCCGGTAATATGTATTGTTCCACCCGGAGGCGCAGTTTTAACAGCAATACTTATCGTTTCACACGGAGTTGTATTACAAGTACCCTGTGCCCTAACAAAATAAGTATGTGTTCCGCTTGTTGCCGGAGTAATGGTGAGTGTTGTTCCGCTGCCAAGAATAGCACCGGTGCCACATCCGCCTTCATACCAGTTCCATACGGCACCAACGCCAAGAGATCCGCCGTTTGCGGTAAGTGTTACGTTGCTACCCAGACAAACCTCATCATTTGGAGCCGAGCTGGTAACAGATGTTGCAGCAACGGAAGAAGTTTGAACGTTTACATCAAATGAACAAGAAGAATTTCCGCAGGCATTGGAAGCTGTGCAGGTAACTGTTGTAACGCCATCAGCAAATGTAGAGCCTGAAGCAGGCGAACAGGTTACTGTTGCTGCAGGAGTTCCTGTTGAAGAAGGTGTGGCAAAAGTTACCACATTGTTACAAGTCGTAATATCTGCCGGGCAGGCGCCGATAACAGGAGATTCATTCATTGTTACACTGAAAGTACAGGAAGAATTTCCACATGAATTATTTGCTGTGCAGGTAACAACTGTAGTTCCGGTTGCGAAAGTTGATCCTGAAGCAGGAACGCATGTTACAGTAGCTGCCGGTGAACCTGATGCAGTTGGGTTTGTCCATGTTGCAATATGATTGTCACATTGTTCAATGTCGGAAGGACATGCCCCGATAACAGGAGTTTCATTGATGGTAACATCAAATGAACAGTCATCACTTCCGCATGCATTTATTGCAGTGCAGGTTACAGTTGTGGTTCCGGTTGCAAATGTAGATCCGGAGGCCGGAGAACAATCAATAGTCGGTGTGGTTCCTGTAGCAGTTGGATCAGTCCAAGTAGCAGTATGATTATCACATTGCGTTATGTTAGCCGGGCATGCACCGATTACCGGAGCTGTACAACCGCCTAAAACATTAATCGTAAAATCTCTTATTTCGCCCTGGTTGCTTGCACCATTTAGTACTTCGCATCCTGTAGTTACAGAAGCAACGTCACTGATAACAATCGTTCCGGTATATCCAATCCATGTTCTCATTCTGTGTCCACCTGCTGCTGCAGTACCGGGAACAGTAAAGCTTAATCCGGTTGCTGAGGCACCGTTTTGAGTAACATCCATAATTTTATCATTCGGTCCGGTGAAGTTTCCATCATTATCCCAGTCCACCCATGCAATAAATCGCGCACCGAAACTAGAACCGCTTTTAATCATGGTTGTCGTATAAGATCCACCCTGGTTTACATCTCCGGTATAAGGATTTATCTGGTAATTATTTGGATAAGGTGTAAGGCATGTACCTCCGGTAAAATTAAAGGTAGAACCTGCTCCGTTCAAAGAAACGGCAGTGATTACATCATCACCTCCCAGACTACAACCTGTAGCACCTGCAGAAGGCACACAATAAACCAAATTAATCGGACGCGCACCGCCCGGAGCCGTTATTGAAGGTGTGTATGTTGATCCATCAACAACTATGGAAGTACATTCAGCATCCAACAAGTTTCCAAGTGTGGCTGATAATGGCACATCATAAGCAATCCAGAAATAATTAGTACCCGAAGAGAGCGTCTGGCTTCCTGTTAAAGTATAAGATCCATTTGGATTGGCAACTGTTGACCCGAATTGTCCAACTGCTGAATAGGTTCCATTTGTTCCGGTATAAAAGACCCTTGCATTGGTGGCATCACCTGTTATATTAGTGCTGCCATTTGTATTAAAAGTAAGCGAAGTAAGACCAATTGGAGTCAATGACCCTGTAGTAACTACCTGCAATCCGACAATTTGTTGATTGTTGAGATTTGGCGGAACCGGTAAAGTATTTTGAGTAGTGGTACTTGAAGAATAGGTCATTGGTAAAGATGAAGCTGCTACATTGATCGTAAAATCCTTCCATTCACCATAATAAGAACCGCTTCCACTGCAAGGACCCGTAACGGCAGAAAGGCCAAACTGCCCTCCCCAAACTGTTACCCTCATCCGGAATGAGCCTGCTGAAGGAGGCACAAACGAAGGCGAGGTGACCGTGAGTGCGCCGCCACCGGCTATATAAACACTGCTGGAAATAATAATATTTTCATTTGAATTATTCCCGAACGTTCCATTATTGTCCCAATCAATCCAGGCTGCATAAGTAGTTCCATACGCAGAAGAAGCTGCAGAACTATTCAAAGTTAAAGTATAAGAATTTCCGGTGAGTGCCGAAGCTGTAACTGAGCCACTCAGGTTCGCATAATATGGGCTTGAGCTCGTACAAGTTCCACCTGAATAAAATGTAGTACCACTTAAGTTAGCATTCGAAATAAAGATATTCCCTGCTGCACTGCAAGCAGAACCACCCATGGCTGTGGGTGTGCAATAAGTTAATGTAATCTGCCTGTTACCTGCAGGATCACCAGAAGGAGTCAGAATAGCACCCACATCAATGGTAGATAATTTGGCATCTACAAAATCACCAATGGTTGGAGAAGCGACAATATCATACGTAAGCCAAAAATAATTACTACCGGGGACAAGCGTAGTTGATCCGCTGACAATAAATGTTCCGTTAGGACTTACTACGGTGCTTCCAAATTGAGTTGTAGTTGCAAATGTGCTGCTGGTTCCTGTGTAATAAACCTTTGCATTTGCTATGTCGGCAGGATTAGTTGTACCTCCATTTGTTGCAGCGGTGGTAAAAAATAATTGATTCATCACCAAAGCAGGCGCTGTTCCTGTTCCGCAATCCATTCTTAACTGAAGGATTTGAACATTTGTTGTGTTTGGAGTAACCGCGGCTAAACTTGGATGAGTCACCACATACGCACTTAAACTCATCGGACCGTTAGTCGTTGTAAAACTTCCCGTAACAGGTGGAACAGAATAACAATTGGTAGTTGAATTGCGGGCATAAATAGCGTAGTAATATGTAATGTTTGTTGTAAGCCCGGTAACAGTAACCGATGATCCGGTACCTTTATATACAGCCCTGGCTCCGGTTGCACCAATCTGATCTCCCAGTCCAAAGCCGGCATTGGCATTGTAGTTTGTGGTTTGTGTGGGATCAGTAGATATTGCAGAGCCCTGTTTGAAAAAAACAATCACATCATCACCATTGCCGTTTCCGGTCCAGTTGATATCTGCCTGGTTGGTTTGAATATTTGACACACTGTTGCCGCTTGCCTGGGTTGAAGGTGGCGAGCATACAGGGATAGGAATATTTCCACTGAGGGCAGAACCCACATAACAGTTAGCTATAGAGTTGTATTCATAAACACCAACATAGTAAGTAACACCATTGGTAAGTGAGGATAAAGAAACATTCACCGTTCCACTTCCGGATCCTGTAGCATCATAAACCAAAAAGCCTCCTCCAACAGAAGTGCCGCTTCCATAAACGGTACTTGATCCGGTATAAACAGTTCCATTGGTTGGTGCACTTGGCGCTGATCCCGCTTTTACAATGGCAATTACTCCGCCATCACCATTACCTCTAACGAAACTAAAATCAGCCGTTGAACTCGCTCCATTTACAACCACATTTGAATAACCGAATAATGATGCGCCTGTCGTAGGAGGTGTACAACAAGAACCGGTAAATGAAAAAGTATGATTAATCGCCTGACTTGATGCAGAGGTCATATAACCACAAGCTGAAGTTGCAAGAATCTGACAAACATCAGTATTCAATGTACCTGCCAGTGGGGAACACAAATTATTACCGCCTGAGGTTTTAAGGTTCTTAAAATCGGAAACAGAGGAGCCTCTAACACCACGTTGAATATTTGCTGTACCGCTCACCAGGTAAGAATTATCAAATCCAATAAGTTCAATTTTATTTGACGTCTCAGTTAACCTGATTTCATGATCGCACCTTTCTACACCTCCTTCAAGCACACTTTTCCACTCCACTGTAAATGTTCTGTTTGGCGCAATACCGGAAGTTATATATCTGAGCGCAGCAGTCGCAGTTGTACCTGTTATATTAGAACCGGCAACAGAGATGATGCCATCCACAGAACCTGTTTCACCGGTTGTTGAACTCAATGGCAAATAATTGGTCGCAGAGGGCGATCCTGAACCGAACCAAATAAATCCATTATTGCTGATACCACAAGTGGTATATGTCACGCAATTAAAATTAAAGGTAAATCCTATCGCAATGGATGGGAATACGGCATCCACCGATACCCCGGCAGCTGTGCTTTGCAGAACAGTACCGCCAATAGAAGCATAAGCAACATTACCCACATAAGAGTAGGTGTACTTGCCTGATATTTGGGCTGTAGCATAGATGCTGCTCAATGCAAGTACGCACACACAAATAAAATACTTTATTCCCTTCAACCCTTTTGAAGAAAATTTAATGTAAGAAGTAATCATGTTAAATGAAATTTAAAGTTAGTTTAGAAAGAAAAAGTTATCTACTAAAGCCACATCCCCTGCGGCCTTACCCCAACTTTTCGTTAGGAGGCGTAATATGGGTATAAAAATCTCTCCCGCAAAATGATACATGGCTTCTATCCAATGTTTTGGTGAAACGATTGTTATTGTTGGTTAAAAAATTTCATTACTGTCCGACTAAATTTAATGAGATTCCTC
>JBBRAY010000071.1:0-16569 GCA_038206355.1 Bacteroidia bacterium | reverse complement strand
GGGATCAGTAGTAACGCAGGGCGGAACAAGCTGCAGCATTGCATTCCCTGCTGTGATTCCATCGGGATCAACAGTATGTGTAACAGCAATCAGCAGCTGCGGAAATGCAAGCACTCAACGTTGCAAAGGAATCGTGAATGGTATCCCGAATATTCCGGGTAACATTTCCGGACCAACAACAGGACAGTGCGGCCAGTTAGGAGTATCCTATTCTATAACTCCTGTAGCAGGCGCCACCGGTTACCTCTGGACATCCACAACAGGCGCTTCCGTTCAGGCACCGAATAACCTGAGTGCGGCGGTAGTTGACTTTACTTCATCTTTCAGCTCTACTACGCTCTCGGTTACTGCAAGTAACGGATGCGGAAGCAGTGCACCGCGTACCTTGAGCATACTGGGCATTCCGGGATTGCCGGGCGCAATCAGCGGAAACAATGCACCTTGTATCGGAACAGTTGAATCGTATGTAACCTCAGGATCATCAGGCGCTACTTCATACAACTGGGCGGCACCTGCAGGATCAAATATCCTTGGTGGACAGGGTACGGCAAATGCCTTGATACAGATCGGAAGCGCGGGTAACATTACCGTTACGGCGTCTAACGATTGTGGTGTATCCGGAACACGCACCTATGCGATTACAACCCCATGCCGTCAAGGCCAGGTTGAAAGTTCAATAGGTTCAACAAATGCTTCCCTGTATCCGAATCCGACCAGCGGCAAAACCACTGTGAAGTTCGAATCAGTACAGTCTGCAAAGTATGTGATCAGCGTGGTTGATGTAACAGGCAGAGTCATCATCAGCGATGAGGTATCTGCTTCAGAAGGCATCAACATGCATGAACTAGATCTCACCACTGTGGCAAAAGGAATCTACCTGGTGCGCATGGAAACTGAAGGTTCAGTTGCTGAATTACTTAAAGTAACTGTTGAATAATTCAAAATAAATTAATCAGTAAAATTCTAAAAGCGAAAGCCCTGCAGCAATGCGGGGCTTTCGGCTTTAAATGCCGATGCAGTATTTGAAATAATTTTAAAATCCGGAATTGTAAGGGTGTCAAATGTTGCTAAATGAAGTGCCGGGAGTAATTCATTCATTGATCTTTAGAAATATGAGCTTACTTCAGATTAATCAACCTCTAATTTTAATTTCATTTGGTTAGAGGATGCGAGTACCTTTGCCGAAATTATTATTTTAAATGTTTTCAATTAATCCACGGGAAATACCTACGGCAAAACTGCATGCATATATGCTTGCGTCCATTGCCCCAAGGCCGATTGCTTTTGCCAGCACGATTGATAAAAACGGAATACCCAATCTGGCACCTTTCAGTTTTTTTAATGCTTTTGGGAGTAACCCACCGGTTATCGTGTTTTCTCCTGCAAGACGGGTGCGTGATAATACCACGAAGCATACACTTGAAAACATTTATGAAACAAAAGAAGTTGTGATCAATGCAGTGAATTATGCAATGGTGCAGCAAACATCACTGGCCAGTTGTGAGTATCCGAAAGGAGTGAATGAATTTACAAAGGCGGGGTTTACTCCGGTTGCGTCGCAATTAGTAAAACCATTTCGTGTAAAGGAATCTCCGGTCCAAATGGAATGCAAGGTTCTCGAAGTAAAGGAAACGGGTATTGAAGGTGGCGCTGCCAACCTGATCATCTGTGAAATATTACTGATACATATCAATGAAAGTATTCTTACTGATGATAAAAAAATTGATCCGGATAAAATTGACCTTGTCGCCCGGATGGGTGGTAATCTTTATTGCAGGGCTTCGGGCAAAGCATTGTTTGAAGTTGCAAAGCCAAATACAAAACTCGGAATCGGTATAGATCAGATTCCTGAAAGCATTCGATTGTCGAAAATACTGACGGGTAATAATCTTGGTATGCTGGGAAATGCAGATGTTTTGCCCCCGGAGGAAGATGTTACATTATTCAGAAAATCAGACGGGCTCTCCGGAATTCTGGAATCATCAAAAACAAAACAGGAGATTACAGATCTGATACATATGCAGGCAAAGAAGTTACTTGACGAAGGAAATGTAACTGATGCATGGAAAACACTTTTAGCAATTTAATTCAAGATGGATTTAGCACTTCCAAATATTCGTGAACTGTCGCAGGAAGAATTAATTAATTTTTTTGTGGTGAAAGGGGAGAAGCCTTACCGCGCAAAGCAAGTGTGGGAATGGCTATGGAAATTCAGTGCCCGCACTTTTGAAGAGATGAGTAATCTTTCCAAGGATGTCCGCAGTTTGCTGGAAAACAACTACTCAATTCGTGGTGTTGTGATAGATACTTTTCAAATCAGCAGTGACCGTACTATAAAAACTGCTTTTAAATTGTATGACGGAAATATTGTTGAGGGCGTACTGATTCCCACGGATACAAGGATGACTGCATGCGTTTCTTCACAGGTAGGTTGCAGCCTTACCTGTAAGTTTTGTGCAACGGGAAAACTTGAGCGCATCCGTAATTTAACAGCTGATGAAATTTACGATCAGGTAAGTCTCATCAAAAAGCAAAGCATGGAGTATTACAATATTCCACTTTCCAATGTGGTTTACATGGGTATGGGTGAGCCGCTGCTGAATTATCAGAATGTATTGAGAAGCGTGGAACTGGTTAATGCTCAAATCGGGCTGGGCATGTCACAACAACGTATCACAGTATCCACGGCAGGAATTGCTAAAATGATTAAAAAGCTTGGTGATGATCAGGCGAAATTTAACCTGGCTTTGTCCTTACACGCAGCCAATGATGAGAAGAGAAATAAAATAATGCCTATCAACGAGCACAATAACCTTGACGTGCTGGCAGATGCATTGCGGTATTATCACTCAAAAACAGAACGACATGTAACGTATGAATACATTGTTTTCAATAATTTTAATGATGAGATTATTGATGCAAAGGAACTGGCAGATTTTGCTTCCATTGTTCCTTCGAAAATAAATCTGATTGAATACAATCCGATTGACAACGAGAGTTTTCTAAATGCCCGTGAAGACAAACTCATTGCATTTAAAAACTATCTCCACAGCCGTGGGTTTATCGTGAACCTGAGAAGAAGCAGGGGGAAAGATATTGATGCTGCCTGCGGACAACTGGCAAATAAAAATGAACATGCCATTGTGAAGCTTAAGAAAGTGATTTCCTGAATCTATTTAATGAGCCTGTATATCTCATTGAACGCAGCTGTATTTTTCAATTGTGCAAATGCCGGTTCTGACATTAATCTGACTTTGTCACTGAAACCATAATTTATTGCTTCACGGATTGATTGTATTGCGCCCACAGTGTTTTGCATGCGTGCGTATAAACATGCCTGCATGTATGCCCTGTCAGAATTCTCCCTGTCCACCAGTGCATAGATTGACAAATATTTTTCTGCAGCATTAAGATCATTTTGCTTCAGCGCATTCCCCGAATATGAATAACAGGCCAGTGAAATGTATGCAAGTATGCGATCATTCATCGGATCAGGCTTTAATGACCGCATATGATTTACTTCATCCCTCCACCAGAGCGGATCTTTGATATTGATGCACTGAAGATAATTTTGTTTCATTCTCGTTTCAATTCCGGATTCATTTTGCTGCTTTTCTTTTGCGGTGACATAGTTTTTTGTTCCGGTAAGTGAATGCAGTGCGGAAACATAACCGGAAATATCGGCAACGCCATTCAGAAAGCCGGACAGTTTTTTTAGTCGCAATTCTTCCCTCAATGGAGAAGTGCCGGCTTTTGAATTGAGTCTGATGAATTCATGTATCATGGTTGCACTAATATTGGTTATTTTCTTTTCCATTGCTCTGAATCGCGTCCAGTAAAATGCATTTATGAAAGTACCGGAATCACTCCATTCATGTTTGCCGTTCCATTCAATTAATGAATGCTGAATATGATTCTGTTCCAGCAGATGATCAGTATTGATAACCTCTGTATAGTTCATGTCTTTCAATCCGGTGATGGCCAGTGAAGGGGGAAGTAGAGGTGGAACTTCTGGCAGTCCTGCGCCGCAATAAATAATAGACAAAAGGGATGGAAGCTCCGAAGCAGCCACCAGCACAGCTTTGGCGCCACCTGAAAAGCCGGCAAAAGAAATCTGTTTAGGATCAGCCCTGAATCTGGTAACAGCCTCATCAGATAACGATTTCAAAACTGAAGTGGAGACATCAAACGAAATCCCGTTTTTAGAATCGTTGGAACCGATCAAGATTACTCCGAATGATTCTGCAAATGAATGATATTTAGTCAGCGGATAGTAGCCACCACCATGAGGATCGGCGAAAATGATGCATGGGAGTCCGGAAGTATCATTGTACTGTTTTGGAAGGTAAAGCGCGTAAGAAAGATCCTTGTTTATTTTGCACTGCACGGCCTGAATTACTTCTGAAATACCGAATGAATCTATTGCCTCTGCCGGAGGAGAAATATTTTCAGTTCTGTCTGCATGCTTATTTGCGGAGTCAGTACATGACAACAGCAACATGAATATGAAGCAGAAGTAACCGGTTTTCATTCAGTAAAATTTGATGTGGAAATAAAAAAGGACTCTTGCGAGTCCTTTCCTGATCTGAGATAATTTTAAGCCATTTCCAGTTCCATCGATTTTTTTGTTTTCGATTTTCCTGTGCCAAATGCTTTACGGACTTTTTCAACATAATCAAGTTTTTCCCATGTAAAGAGTTCAACTTTTTTTCTGATTATTTTTCCATCCGGAGTTTCAAATATTTTTTCTACCACCTGTGGTTCCCTGCCCATATGACCATATGCAGCAGTTTCACTGTAGATCGGATTGCGGAGCTTCAGTCTTTGTTCAATGAAATAAGGACGCATGTCAAATACTTCTTCAATCTTTTTTGCAATCTCTCCGTCAGTCATCTTCACCTTAGAAGTGCCATTGGTATTTACATAAATACCGCAAGGTTTAGCAACACCGATGGCATAAGAAACCTGTACGAGAATTTCATCACATACACCCGCTGCTACCAGATTTTTTGCAATGTGTCGTGTGGCATAAGCAGCAGAACGATCCACTTTACTCGGATCTTTTCCGGAAAAAGCACCACCACCGTGCGCTCCGCGTCCACCATAGGTATCAACGATGATCTTACGACCTGTGAGACCGGTATCTCCGTGAGGACCTCCGATTACAAAATTGCCTGTCGGATTGATGTGGTAAATAATACCTGAGGTAAATAATTTTTGCAAAGATGATTTCAATGTTTTCTTCACACGCGGGATTACAATGTTGATAATGTCTTTTGTAATTACTGCCTGCATTGCCTTCTGCGCCCTCAACCGTTCTTCAGGAGAAGCATTTTTTGCTTTTACAAATTCATCATGTTGCGTGCTCACCACAATGGAATCTATTCTTTGTGGTTTGTGGTCATCACTGTATTCAATGGTTACCTGGCTCTTGCTGTCGGGGCGCAGGTACTTCATTTGTTTACCTTCTTTCCTTATCGCAGCAAGTTCAAAAAGAATCTTGTGTGCAAGGTCAAGTGCCAAAGGCATGTAATTGTCAGTTTCATTGGTGGCATAACCGAACATCATTCCCTGGTCACCGGCACCTTGATCTTCCTTATTCTTACGCTCTACACCCTGATTGATATCGCTGCTTTGTTCATGAATGGCTGAAAATATTCCACATGAATTTGCCTCGAACATATATTCGCTGTTGGTATAGCCGATTTTCGTGATTACATCCCGAGCGATCTTTTGTACATCAAGATATACTTTGGATTTAACTTCTCCGCCCAATACTACCTGTCCGGTAGTGACGAAGGTCTCGCAGGCCACTTTGGCCATCGGGTCGAAAGCTAGAAAATTATCAATGAGTGCATCACTGATCTGATCGGCAACCTTATCCGGGTGGCCTTCTGAAACTGATTCTGATGTGAATAAATATGACATATGTGGTACGAATAACGAATTTACGGAGTACGAATAACGAATGATTGCGAATTTACTAATTACTAATTACTAATTACTAATTACTAATTACTAATTACCAATTACCAATTACCAATTACCAATTACCAATGACCAATGACCAATGACCAATGACCAATGACTGTTTTTCACGAGGCGCAAAAGTAATTATTTTGAAGAAATGACAATGAGAAAATGTTACTTTAATCATCAGTTACAGTGATTAACCTCAATATTTACGGCTTCAGCAACTGGTAAGCTACCAGGCTGCTAACGTAGGCAAGTGCAAACATGTATATAAACTGAAGTATAGGCCAACGACTTCCTTTTGTTTCGCGGAAGACTACTGCTATGGTACTCATACATTGCATGGCAAATGCATAAAAAAGCATCAATGAAAGGCCGACGGCAAAAGTGTATCTCGGCAATCCGGTATCCGGGTTGATTTCATTTTTCATTTTTTCTTTAAGTGTGAGTTGCGTGGTGCCTTCATTTCCTACGCTGTAAATAGTACTCATGGTACCCACAAAAACTTCCCGCGCTGCAAATGAAGTTATCAGCGCTATTCCGATTTTCCAGTCAAAGCCGATTGGTTTGATCGCCGGCTCAATCACGCGGCCCATGATGCCTGCATAGGAAGCTTCCAGTTTTTCACTTTGGATTTTTTTTTCAATATCCTGAGGAGGCATTGATGCATAAACAGGTTGTTGGTATTTTGTTTCGATGTCATTAAAGCTGCTTCCCGGAGCAAAAGACGAAAGAACCCAGAGGATAATACTGATGGAAATGATCACCTTTCCGGCGTCAAATAAAAATAGTTTTACTTTTTCAATGATGTGCAAGCCGATTGTACTCCATCTCGGAACACGGTACAAAGGAAGTTCCATCATAAAGTAACTGCGTTCTTTTGCTTTGATCATTTTTTTGAGTACCCATGCGCTGCCAATTGCAGCAAAAAAACCAATGAGATACATAAACATGAGTACCATTCCCTGCAAATTAATTCCGTAGTAATATCTGTTGGGAATGATGAGCGCAATGAGTAAAGTATAAACCGGAAGCCGGGCTGAGCAACTCATCAGTGGTGTAACAAAAATAGTGATGAGTCGTTCCTTCCAGTTTTGAATCGTACGTGTGCTCATGATGGCAGGGACTGCGCATGCCACACCGCTCATCAGAGGTATAACTGATTTTCCATTCAGCCCAAACCTGCGCATGAGTTTATCCATGATGAAACTTGCGCGTGCCATGTAACCTGTATCCTCGAGAATGGCGATGAAAAAAAACAGCAGTGCAATCTGCGGAATGAAAACCACAATTCCATTGAGACCTGCAAGAATTCCGTTTACGATAAGATCATTGATTAAACCTGCGGGCAATGCTTCTTTTACCTTTCCGTTCAGCCAGGCAAAGCCGGAATCAATAAGATCCATCGGGTAGGAAGCAAACGCAAAGATGAACTGAAAAATAATAAACAGGATAGCGAGAAAGATTGCATAGCCGAAAATGCGATGGGTAAGGATATTGTCTATTGCATGTGTATATGATTTACGGAGCGCACCTGATTGCTTCACCGTATCATTCATCAGAGATGAAATTTTTTTGTAACGCTCTATTGATTCCCTTGCCTGCATCTGCTTCGAATCGAAGTGGTGCATTTCACAAAGCTGACGGATTTTATCCTTCTTCAACTTCGTCATCTCGAAATCAGTAATGATGTGAAGGTTATTGGCTGCTAAGAAAGCATCGTAATTACTGCTCGCATTAATCGTTGCACGGATGCCATCCACTACTTCAGGCGCATAGGATCGTATGTCGAGGAAGTCGTGGTGAGGAACAGTGAGCTTTTTAGTCAGGGTCTTTTTTAATTCTTCAAGGCCCTCGCCTTTACGGGCATTCATTGGAATTACATGGACGCCGAGTTTTTCCGATACGGCAGCGAAATCGACCTGCAAACCTTTGTCGCGCATCATGTCGGCCATGTTGATCACAAGGACTACAGGGATTTTCAGGTCAAGAACCTGTGAACAGAGAAAGAAGTTCCTTTTCAGGTTTGTGCCATCTGCAACAATAATTGCAGCATCAGGATGCAGTTCATTATTGGGGTCACATAAAATCCGGAATGGAATTTCTTCATCTATGGATTTAGGATAGAGAGAATAGATTCCCGGCAGGTCAATAAATTCAGCATTGATTTTTTTTCCATCCTCTGAAATCAACGTTGCTGAACCAATTTTTTTATCAACGGTTACACCGGGGAAGTTTGCCACTTTCTGATTTAATCCGGTGAGGGCATTGAATACCGTACTCTTTCCGCTATTGGGATTTCCTACAAGGGCAATATGAAGAGAAGCGGAGGACAATTTTTATTAATAACTATAATTCTTTTTATAATTCAGTTTTGAATAATGGAAGCAGGCAATCAACTATTCAACAAATCAAGCAATCAACTTTCTCACAACAACAACAGCCGCTTCTTCTTTTCTCATGCTCAACAGATAACCCGCAACCATAATGGCAATGGGATCACCGAGCGGTGCGATACGGATTATTTCAACTTTTTCTCCGGGAATGCAGCCCATTTCAAGCAACTTGAGCGAAGCCTCGTAATCGGTGAATGAATCAATAATGGCCTTATCTCCGCGCCTAAGTTCAGAAAGCAACAATGTTTAGAATTTTTTAAAGGGGTGTAAAAGTAAAAAAAATAGGGTGAGTGGGTTATAAAGAATAAAGGGAGATGAAAAAATGTTGTCCCGCCACTGAACAATCTGATCCCGGTGCTTCCTGACAAAAGTCATCCTTTTCTCATGGTAGGATGACGTCAGCGGTTATTCAGAAAATCAATGATGAAAACGAGAACCTAACTGTTTTTTTGGCTCCTGGATTGACTGTTACTGAATTTCGGGCAGTCACATTTTTTTTTGAAAACAAAACAACCGGAGGATGAAATTATAAAGAGAACGGCTGACAGAAATAATGTGATTCTTCTGATTTTCATTGGTGTAAATATAGGTATCTAACGACGGTCAGGCAGGAATGTTTTATACAAATCTTTAAGGACGGTTCTTTTATGTAATTTCAGCCGCTAATTGAATAAATAATGAGGTGGTTATTTCATTTCGGGCAGTACTGGCTTTTCATGAAACGGATGATGACGAAGCCTGAAAAATTTTCAATTTACTGGAAGCAGTTTCTCCGGGAGTGCGATAACTTTGGTTATGGCAGCATGGGTATTGTAGCATTGGTTTCAGTATTTACAGGGGCCGTTATCACCATTCAGACCATTTACAACCTTACAAACCCGTTGATACCAATGTATTCCGTGGGTATTGTAGCGAGGGATTCCATCATTCTTGAGTTTTCTCCCACCATTATCTGTCTGGTACTTGCCGGTAAAATTGGTTCAAGTATAACAAGTGAAATCGGAACCATGCGCGTGACAGAGCAAATTGATGCATTGGAAATTATGGGAATAAACTCCTCTGCTTACCTCGTACTTCCAAAAATTACTGCGGCCATGTTTATTTTTCCGTTTGTAATTTTGTTGAGCGCCTTTCTCGGAATAACAGGTGGATATTTAGCCGGAACACTTACCGGTAAAATAAGCAGTGCAGATTTTATTTATGGCTTGCAGAATAATTTCATTCCCTACAATGTACAGTTTGCCCTGATTAAGTCATTTGTATTTGCCTATATCATAACCTCTGTTGCTTCTTATCATGGATTCCATACACAAGGCGGCGCGCTTGAAGTAGGAAAATCAAGTACCTATGCAGTGGTTTACAGCAGTATTCTTATTCTGATCGGAGATTATATTTTAACCCAGCTTCTTCTCGTATGATTGAATTGAAGAACATCAGCAAACATTTCGGAGAGCGAAAGATTCTCAATGACATCTCCTCGGTTTTTGAAAAGGGAAAAGTTAATCTTGTAATCGGAGGTAGCGGATCCGGGAAGACAGTACTCATGAAATGTATGGTCGGATTGCTTGAAGTTGACGAAGGAGAGATTCTTTATGACAACAGAAGTTTTTCTTCACTCAGTTTCCGGGACCGAACGCCATTCAGAAAAGAGATTGGAATGGTTTTTCAGGGCGGCGCATTATTTGATTCTTTATCTGTAGAAAAAAACGTGATGTTCCCGTTGTCTATGTTTACAGATATGAGTTATGAGGAAAGAATGGAGCGCGTTAATTTTTGTCTCAAACGGGTAAATCTTGTCAATGTCAACAATCAGCAGCCCTCTGAACTGAGCGGCGGAATGAAGAAGCGTGTTGCCATTGCGCGTGCGATAGCGCCCAATCCTAAATATCTTTTCTGCGATGAACCCAATAGCGGTCTTGATCCACGGACTTCGATTGTAATTGACAATCTCATTAAAGAGATCACCCTTGAGTATGACATTACCACGGTAATCAACACGCACGACATGAACTCAGTGCTGGAGATCGGTGATAAGATTACTTATTTACACCTGGGCAGTAAATGGTGGGAAGGTAATGCCGAAGAAATACTTCGTACTGAAAATAAAGAACTCAACGGATTTATTTTTGCGTCTAAACTTGCGCAGAGTATTAAGAAACACGGTTAATTTGTATCCCAAAAAAAGACCCTCCTGTCATTGACAAGAGGGTCTTTTTATTTTCGGGTAAACCTTTTTATTATTTATTTGAGATCACTACAGATTTAGTAATGACGTCTTTGTCTGATTTTACCTGTACACTGTAAACGCCTGAAGCTTGAGCCGTAAGATCAATCACAGTAGTTGACATTTGTGAATATGTGCCGAAGAATACAGACTGACCAAGGCTATTGAATACAGTAACGGTCAGGTTATCTTTTTGTCCGCTGTTATGGATATAAAGCTTTCCGTTAGAAGGATTCGGATAGATGCTTATTCCGTTTGTAAAATCGGAAGAAATCACCCTGTCATTCAGATCGAAATTCGGACGAATAGCAAACACGCCGATTAATCCGAAGTTTTCGTTTGAATCAAAAGGATCAGTGTCAACCTGAATAAATGCAGAAGCACCAGTAAAAACATTGTCAGTAAAACCAAGTCCCATGTTGTTTTCTCCCATAGTACCGCTCGGGTCAACTTGTGTAAGTGATACAAAGATTTGTCCCGGTCCAACTGCAACCGGTGTTGTTAAAGGTAGCGTCAGAATAAAATAAAACTGGGAAGAAGTATCATCAACTGAATACGCATAAACAGGGGATGAAGCAATGATTGCATTCGGTGCACCACCTACAACATCATAAATGTCTGCTCTGATTTGTCCGCCAAGGGTTGCGAAGGCGTGGACAAAAGTGACTGACTTCACAGTTGCTGCTGCGTTGATATCATACATATTACCAAAAGCTACAGTACTGCCTGACGGAGCACCATACCATGCATCACAATTTCCGGATATCGGTTGATAATCTCTTGCATAAGAACTATCATCAACGATAATATAGGAAAGCGTGGTGTCATTGCTGCCATCTCCATCAGCAGCATCCATGAATGATATAAATTCGAATGCATAAACACCTGTATCAGTAAAATTAAATAATCCGGCAGATAATGCAGCAGTAGTTGATCCTACAGTCAGGCTAGGGGCTGTTGCGCTTGATCCATTGAAAACCTGTGACCAGCCAATTCCGCCCTGAAATAAATATACGTTAGCATTAAATCCTACGTTGGTTGCAGGATTTCCGCCATTATTGGTAATCATTCCTGCGAGGTCAACCGGTATTGCCTGAGCTAACGGAATCATTGTATAAGGACTTAAGAAACCCGGCTCCATTGCAACATCATCAGTTGGTGCATCTTCGATAACTACATCATCAACCATCCATGCATAGGCACAGCCTGCATTTGGTCCAAGTGAAGTAGGAGAGTAAAATTCAAAACGGATATAAACGGTAGCCTGATTTGCTGCTACTGAAGAGATATTCAATGAAACATTGTAAGGATTAACTGTAGCACCTGTTGATGCTGTTCCTCCACCTGCGTAATCATTGTTTGCAAGATTTGCATTCACGTCGAAACGTGTCCAGGTAGTTCCGTTATTACTAACAAAAACCAGCGTGCTGTCCCAGTAACGGCAATAAGACTCCTGAAAATTTAAACGGATTGCAGTATGACCTGTGCAATTGATTGGGGTTGCATTGGTAAGGTCACCAATTTGTCCGTTCGTCTGATCACAAAGATTGTCAGAATCAAACATTGCGAAACCATTTGCAGCAGTAGTAGACGTAATAGCCGGAATTGCAAACGGACCGCTGGGGCCATTCGTTCCAATAACCCAATCACTCGTTCCAATCGGATGAGTGGTATTCCAGTTTGATGCATTGCTGAAATCATCGCTCCAGATAATGGAAGCCGTGTTGTTAGGATTTACATGACGCGCTGCAGACTGATTAACCAGCTTTGGAATCTGAATTTCATTCGAGGCATTTCTGGTTGTCTTTTGCGCCGGGATGGCTGCAAACTGACCAAAAGAAGTCACTGTCACGAAAAGTGCAACAGCAATAAGAGAGTAGAATTTTTTCATTTGAATTTGATTTTTGTTTAACGATAATTTTTTGAGACGGCAAAGGTAAACTTCCAATCCATTTGACAAAGTCGTTTTTAAGAAATATTTCAGGAAAATGACAATGATTTAACCTTCTTCATCAGTCGGTCAAAATCTTAACATAAGTCAATTCAGCGCAGGTAGATTTATTTCATCCTGAACTATAAAACTGGTTGCATATTGCCCGTCAATAGATTTCAAAAATCCTTTTGCTTCAAGAAGCGAACGAAAATCACCAACCCTTACTTTGAAGTTTGGAGCCAGATAGCTTAAGTAAGAGGGCTTTTCAGGATGTTTAGAAGTAAAATCCATCTTTACCTCAGCGGCTTTTTGTCGAACACTGCCGAAATAAATCTGAACCCGGTATCCCGGCATTGTTTGTTTCAGCGTGTTGTTGTCCTTTTGTTTCGAAATGAGTTCATCTATTCTTGAATCGCGGGTTATTACAATAGAACTGTCTCTGTGATAAGTAGTACTATTTTTCTGTGCAGATGAAAAAACAGCAACAGATGAAAAGCAAATAATAAGAATTCCTTTTAGCAATATTATGCCATTTATTTTTTTCACGTTTCAAAAATAGAATAAAAAATCTGAACGCAAATGCGCAGTTCACAAATTGAATCTGCATAAAAAAACCGTCCCGATGTATCAGGACGGTTTTTGGATTTAGTTCATTTGATCAGTAAGCGAGGGCAGATCGTTTATTTTTTTCTGATCAGCACTTCATCTACCATTCCATAATCTTTCGCTTCCTGAGCAGTCATCCAGTAGTCACGGTCGCTGTCGGCCCATACTTTATCATTTGTTTGTCCGCTGTGATTGGCAATAATTTCATATAACTCTTTTTTGAGTTTCTGAATCTCGCGGGCAGTGATTTCAATGTCGCTGGCCTGTCCTTCCGCACCACCCATTGGCTGGTGAATCATGATGCGGGCATGCGGTAAGGCGGAACGTTTCCCTTTTTCGCCTGCACACATCAGGACTGCAGCCATACTTGCAGCCATACCGGTACAAATCGTAGCGATGTTTGGCTGAATGAACTGCATGGTATCGTAAATTCCAAGTCCTGCATATACTGATCCGCCCGGACTGTTCATGTAAATCTGAATGTCTTTCTTGGCATCAACGCTTTCCAGGAACAGCAACTGCGCCTGAATAACATTGCTAACATAATCATTGATACCAACGCCAAGAAAAATGATGCGGTCCATCATCAGCCGGCTGAATACATCCATGCTGGCCACGTTCAACTGACGTTCCTCGATAATGGTTGGTGAGATATAATCTGCATTCACAGATGATGTAAATCTATCAACCGTTAGACTGTTAATGCCCATATGCTTCGTTGCATACTTGCGGAATTCTTCTCCGTACTTCATATAATTTTAGTTTAATGTTTAATCGGATGAATAATGATCGTAGTTTAAAATGGTTTTCAAAAGTAGACGAACGAAATGGGAAAATATTTCGATGCGTACTTATTTATTAACAAGAAAAAAGTGTAGAAACCAATTATCCAATCAACCTATCAACCTATCAGTGGTGATGTTCCATTTCATGCTGCGTTTTCTCTCCCAGTTTCGCTGTAAAATCAGCATAGGGGAGCTCATGCACATCCAGTTTCAGTTGTGATTTTAATTCGCGGAATACTTTATCATCTATGATTGTTTTTTCCAAACGATCGCCATTTCCTTCTTTATTAATGTAATCATCGGTGATCTGCTTCAAACGTGTTTCTTCAACATCATACATGCCATATTGGGCAAGTTGCTGGCGAACCATAGCAGCAGCGAGGTTTGTTACTTCTTCGGTGGCAACGACAAGGGAATTTGTTTTGGCAACCTGATTTCTGATAAGGTCCCAGCGAAGGTCTTCGGCCATATGAAAATACTGGTGTTCGAATTCCTCATCGCTTACTTGTTCTTCCGGTTTCATGTTTGTCTTGATCATTCGTTTCAAAAAATCATCAGGCAATGGAATTTCCAGTTTACTGATCAGGTGATTTTTCAGATCCTTTCTCAGTTTCTTATCGCTTTCTCTTTCAAAGTAAGATGCAATTCCTTCCTTGATTTTCGCACGGAATTCTTCCTCGGTACTTACAACACCCTCGCCATAAACTTTGTCAAATAATTCCTGGTTGAGTTCGGCAGCGTCAATCTGATTGATTGTTTTAACCGTAAAAATATAATCAGCGGTGATTGCAGGGGATGTTTTATCAACTTTCAGCATGGCACTCACTTCCGTTTCATTGCCAAGAATTTTCATCGGGTTTAACGTTACCATTTCGCCTGCTTTCAAACCTACGAACCGGTTGCGGTCGGCAGGATCTTTTACCATTTCAATAGAAAGGGTCGTGGTCGTTTTGTTTCCGTCAGCCTTTGGATTACCGGCTTCATCAAGCTCTTCAAATTCTCCGTACAGCACATTTGTCGCAGTTGAAATTTCGGGAGAAGAAAATTTTCCATAACGCCTGCGAAGATCCGACAGGTCGTCATCCACCATTTTGTCTTCTACTTTTATAAGGTAGTAAGGGAGTTTATCTTTTGGTGTAATGGTCACATCGAACTGTGGCGCCATACCGACTTCAAAAAGCAATTCAAATGATTCTCCTTCTTCAAGGATCATTTCTTTTTCTGACTTCGAAGGAAGCGGATTTCCGATCACGTCAATTTTATTGTCAGCGATGAATTTGTAAAGCGCATTTGAAGTAATGTTGTTTAATTCATCGAGCAATACTGATTTTCCATATTGTTTTTTGATCATTCCAATCGGAACTTTTCCGGGTCTGAATCCCGGTATCTGAGCAGTGCGCTGGTATTTCCTGATTACTTCTTCCACGCGGTTGCGGTAATCATCGGGACCTACTTCAATCTTAATAATTGCACTCAGATCCTTTTCCTGTTCTTTGGTAACATTCATTTTTGTTTGGTTTTTAGGTGATGAGTTTGAATCCTGAAAATCCAGGACTCAAACCATCATCCATTATGTGCGGGCGGAGGGACTCGAACCCACATGCCGTGAGGCGCTAGATCCTAAGTCTAGTGCGTCTGCCAATTTCGCCACGCCCGCATAATCTTTTGCGTCTGCTCTCGCCTGAGGCGAGACCACGCCCGTTTTTCCTTTTGCTTCCCACGTCTGCAAAAAAGGAGCGCGAAAGTAAGAAAAGTTTTTAATGGTGGAATAATGATTCTTGAGAATGATTTCCCGTATTTTGCTGCTTCAAGACTTATTCCTGCAATACTATTCAAGTGTCAAATTATTGCGCAATTCAATGGCAGATCTCACCGACGATAGACTAATCGTCAAAAAAACAATTTTATGAGCAATGATCTTATAATAATTGAGGCGAATTTTGATGCCCCTGTTTCGGAGTTATGGAAAGCCATCAGCGACAAAGCAGAAATGAAAAAATGGTATTTTGAAGTACCGCTTTTCAATGCCGAAACCGGTAATCAATTTGAATTTTATGGCGAGGGAAAGACCGGAATAAAATATTTGCACAAATGCGAAGTAATGGAAGTCATGGCGCTACAGAAACTTTCATACACTTGGAAATATGATGACTACGAAGGAAATTCGCTTGTTACTTTCGAACTTACAGAAGATGGGAATAAGTCCCGTCTGAAACTGACTCATTCGGGCCTTGAGTCCTTTCCTGCTACAAATTCAGATTTTGAAAGAGGAAATTTTGTGACAGGATGGACCTACCTCACCGGCGTTGCGCTGAAGGAATATTTTGAAAAAAAAGGAAAGTAAATTTAATTACGCCTCTTTTATTTCGCCGCAATCTGCGATCACTACTTTTTTAGAAGTGGCACCGCTACGGCTTCCCAGTGCTTCAAGATTTTTTATCACTTCCATCCCTTCGATTACTTTTCCAAAAACGGTATGGTTGCCGTCAAGCCACGCACATGGAATAGTCGTAATAAAAAACTGTGAGCCGTTGGTATTTGGACCGGCGTTGGCCATGGAGAGAAGTCCGGCTTCAGTATGTTTCAGTGTAAAGTTTTCATCTGGAAATTTATTTCCATAAATGCTTTTTCCTCCGGTGCCGTTCTGATTAG
>JBBRAY010000070.1:0-16725 GCA_038206355.1 Bacteroidia bacterium | reverse complement strand
ACTCGTGTCAAGGCCGGCAAATTCAACTGAAATAAAATTAAATTATTTGCCGCCAGGCCTGAGCCTTGACACGAGTAATTCTGTGGCCTATCTTCGCTTAATGGCCGATCAGGTCAGTGGGGAGAATTACACTAATTTATCAGAAAAAAATGTCCAACTTATTGGGGGCTGAGACAAACTCGACCAATATTTAGATAGAATTTTACTGGTTGATTACTGGAAGACTCCAGCAACATTGTTTGATTGGCATTGTCATAACCTTTACTTCTTAGGAAATCCTAGTACAAATAAAACTTCAGTTATTTGGCCTCTTATGTCAGTTGAGTATCCTGAACTACCCTCACCGCAAACTTATTGCGATGGAAGTCAAATGTCCTGTGACAGTAGATTTCTTGGCTTATATCTGAGTCCGGCAAACACAAGTACCACTAATGGTCCATGTGGGTTTGGAGTTGATGTGGACGGCGGCGGTACTTTAGGTGACCCTGAACTTGCTTGGGTATCATCAAGCGGGCAAACCTCATGTGCTCAGTGTGGTAGCACATTTGATAGTGGAAGCAGTCCAACATTTACTGATGCAGTAGATAATAATATTTATAATGGAACAATGTGGTTTACTTACACAATAATGAAAGATCAAGGCTTTTTAAGAAAAGCAAATCCTGGACCGTCTTCTCTTGCTGATAGTAATACCGATTTAGTAATTTATCCCAACCCTACATTTTCCGAGATACATCTTGTGATTAATACTGAAACAATCGGAGAAGATGGGAGCCTTCTTTTATTTAATGAGTTTGGGAAGGAAGTTTATCAATCAAGTATAATTGCTCATGATAAACAACTTGATATTCGGTTACCCAATCTTTCTTCATGTCTATATTTGATTAAGGTGTTCAATAGTGAAAATGAAGTCGGTTCGAAGAAATTTGTTGTGTTGTAATCATAACGAATTTAATTATATTCGGTCTCAAGAAATAATTTCTAGATGCTTAAGGTAATAGTTACTTTTTTAGGGATCTTGTTTGGATCCTTTTGGGTATTTTCTCAATGCTCAACATATGAGCGAGTTTATTCGGATCCGTTTGCATATTTTAGTAATGGATTAAAAATTATTTCTTTGCGTTTGGGAGGGCATTTAGTTTTAGGTAAGCATAAAACTCATAGTCTATCTAATCCTCAAATTTCACTACGGAAAATTGATACTTGTGGTAATGAGATTTGGGTTAGTTATTTGAATGGGGGAGATCCGGATTCAAGATCACCGGTTTCACTTTTGGAATTAAAAGATGGAGGTTTTGTGTACGGGTACACGGAATTCTTTTATGGTAATAATGGTAGTATGCGACTTACAAAAGCCAACAGCATTGGACAATTGGTATGGTCAAAACTAATTGGGAACCCGCAGGAGAATATTTTTGTTTTATCAATTTCTTCTCTCCCTTCAGATAGTGGGATCTATATTCTGGGAAAAATATTTTCTTCTTCAGAACAGTATGATTTCTTTATTGAGAAAAGAAGTATTAACGGAGATTCCTTATGGAGAAAGTATTACTTACCTCAAGATACTGTTTTAAATGTGCAGGAACAGAAAATGCTTAATGCTTATGACGATACTTCCTTAATGGTATGTGGTGGTCACATGGGACAGGCATATCTGTTTAGAGTCAATTCTGTTGGAGATTCTTTAAGTAGCTGGTTTTTTTCGGATAGTGCTCTGGCTTTGACAGCATCAAACTGGAGTTGGACTGCAGATTCTGCTATTGTTATAGGAGGCGATGCATTCTTGGTCCCTTTTGGTTATGCAGGACATTCTTTCGTAATTAAAAGTGACACTATGGGTAATAGGGTGTGGGAAAAACGCCTTCCTTACCCAGGAACATCTTCAGTTTATAGATCGATTTGTTCTTCGGTTGATTCCGGAATATTTGTTGCGCAATATTTTTCAACATGCGATCAATTTGGAAACATAATTATCGAAAAATTAAATAGAGATGGCGATTCCATTTGGGCTCAATGTTATGGAAATCCAATGTACTCAAGGTTTTCCGCCATTGGACAAGGTATAATGAAAGCTGCCGACGATGGTTTTATTTTTGTCGGAAGCGCTGACATGACTCCACTAAATACAGGAGCGTTCACTCACTATGTTTACGTTGTAAAAGCTGACTCACTTGGAAATTTTTCAAGTTCCCTTAATGTGAATCCAGAATTCCCCAACTATGGTGAAATAGGGATATATCCAAATCCTTCTAGTACTAATATCACAATTAATAATTTGATGAAGCAAGAGAAAATTGAGATTTTTAATTGCCTGGGTAAATTAGTTCTTTCATTTGTCACACTATCCACTTCAGAGACAATTTCAGTTTCTGAATTAATTAGTGGGTTATATTTTGTTAAAACATCGAATAGAAAACCAATTAAATTTATTAAGTTAGATGAATAAAATTGCTCTGATCTCAGTTATATTGTATCCCTCCGGTGAACCACGTTCGAAAGATAAAAATTTAATGTTGTTATTTGTTGTTCTTCCAATAATTGGGTAGAAGCGTGTAGAGTTTGGAAGTTTTTGTTTCAGGAAGTTTTACTAAAACATCAGCCAGCCATTCTTGCGGATTTACTCCGTTCATCTTACAGGAACCAAAGAAGGAATAAAACACCTGCCCGCCGCAGCACTGTTTTGCGCTTCGACAGGCGGGTAGCTGCGCGTTGAGCACTTTCATGTGATCCGGAGAACAAATAGTTTTTTCTTCCTAATACAGTTGGGCGGATTGCATTTTCCACCAGGTTGTTGTCGCTCTCTAAAAATCGGTGCTCAATATTAATGGTGAGTTTTTTCCATCTGCTTGATGTATACCGGTCTTGTATGAATTTCCGAATTAAAATATGGTTCATTCAGACTGGTATATCCCGCCCCGAAACTTCGGGTCGAAAGCAGATTTGTATTCGGGTTAATTGCAGGCCCTTTCGTACGCGGCTGTGCGGCTGTGAGTCCGTTATCTATCGGACCTGACATTTCCTTTTGTTGAGTCGAGTGCAGTTATTTGAACTGAGAGAACCGTAAATACATGATGTTGTACGTCCTATTTTCTCTTAGGGTCATCTGTTTGCTTAATATGTACTCTCCAAAGACCTGTCATTCAGAGCGCAATGAAGAATCTCATAAAATTTAGCCGGACAATAAAGTGATGAAAATTGTAAAAATATTTTCAATCTTTGGGCATTGCTTTTTTTGTTGCGACATTATTTCCGGTTAACCCTTTAAACTTATTTTTGTCCCAGATGTCTTTAACAATTACTCTACTAAATAATTTGTTGACCCGCTTCCTTATTTTTCTCTGCCTGTTTTCTTTTGTTCGTGCCGATGCCCAGCAGGATGAACGGCGCGGTTCCCGAAACCGTGACAGCCTGATGAAAAGCATGCCTGCCATCGGAAAAGTTTTTGGTTCGGTATCAGATTCAGTTACGAAAATGCCTGCAGCTTTTGCTTCCGTTGCACTGATTCGCGTGAGGGATTCCGTGCCTGTTGCGGGGGCGCTCACAGATTTAAAAGGTAATTTTTCAATTTCAGAAGTTCCATACGGACGACTCATCCTGAAAATTTCATCCATCGGTTTTGCAAACTATACAAGTGCTCCCTTCATCATTAAACCGGATGAAGCAACGATTGACATGGGAAAGGTATTTATTCGCAGCAACAGCAAGCGCCTGAAAGAAGTAGAGGTATCCGGAGAGAAGAGCGAGTATGTGAATTCTCTCGACAGGAAAGTTTATAACCTTGATAAAAATATAGTAAACACCGGTGGTACAGCTACCGAAGTATTAAGAAATATTCCATCGGTTACAGTTGATATTGATGGTAACATTAGTTTGCGGGGAAGTGGAAACGTAAACGTCCTCATTGATGGAAAACCTTCAGGAATAACAGGCAGCACAAGGCAGGCGGTGCTGGAACAGATTCCGGCATCAAGTATTGACCGGATTGAAGTGATTACAAATCCCTCTGCGAAATATGATGCCGATGGAATGGCAGGCATAATTAACATCGTCACAAAAAAGGATAAACTCAAAGGACTGAATGCAAATGCTTCTGCAGGAATAGGGACGAATGAAAAATTCAATATTGCTGTTGGCGGAAATTATCGTACCCGTAAGTTGAATGTTTTTGGTAATTATTCTTTTCGTCATGAAAAAAGGGCATGGACCTCTATTTCAGAACGGGAAAATTTTTATACCGACTCTGTATTTTATAACCTCTCTCAAAGCCATGGAGATAATATCAATAATTCGCACATGGGGAAAGTAGGACTTGACTATTATTTTAATGAGCTCACTACCCTGGGTTTGAGCGCAACACTTAGTTCAAGAGATGATTCAAAATCAGATTACAGCGAGTACCGTAGTGAAAATGCTGAGCGAAATGTTACAGAAAGTTTTATTCGCGAAAATTTAGACGAAGGTTCAAATCTATCAGCGGATTTTAATCTTGACTTTAGAAAAACGTTCAAAAACAATAAGTCTGAATGGACTGCTGCTGCAAGCTATTCCAATAATAACAGAAACAGCAATGATACATACAATACTTTTAATGAATTTCATCAACTCAATTTGATACAATTGCAGGGGACCGATATTCTAAATTCCATATTGACTTTTCAAACTGATTATATTTTACCGATACACAGCAATTATAAGCTGGAAGCCGGATGGAAAAGCATCCTCAGGGAAATTGATGCGGAGTCAAATGGAATGAACTATTTTCCTTCTGTTGACGCGTACAGCAGCGATCCACGATTCATTGATCACTTTATTTATGCCGAGGGAATACATGCCGGATACCTGACATTTACGGGCAGGTTTCATAAGATAGATTACCAGTTGGGAGCTCGCGGAGAAGACTATGTTAATTCAGGAAAGTCGGAAACTACTTTCATAGATTTTAAAAATGAATACATCAACATCTATCCGAGCGGCTTCATCAAGTATAATTTTACCGGCAGTCAGGAATTGCAGGCAAGTTACAGCAGGCGGGTAAATCGTCCGGAGAGCAGATCTATGAACCCTTTCATTGATTATGGTGATTCATTGAATGTGAGAAAAGGCAATCCGGAAATTAAGCCGGAATATATTGATAGTTATGAAATCTCATACCTGAAAAATTTTGAAAAACATTCTTTGAACCTGACCATATATTATCGCCACACCAATAACCTTATTACGCGATATCGTTATCTTGATCAGTCATCAAACGTAACCACTTCCACATTTATTAATTTCAGTTCCTCAGAAAACGCAGGCGCCGAAGTGGTTATAAAAAATCAGATTGCAGAGATTATTAATATCATGACAAGTGCAAATATTTTTCAGAATAAAATTAATGGGAGTAACGTCGAATCTGAATTGCAGAGTACTTCCACCAACTGGAATGCAAGGATGACCCTCAATATGAAGTTGGCAAAAAATACTTCACTACAGATTTCGGGTATGTACATGGCGCCGGCAAAACAACCACAGGGATCTTTTAAGGGAATGAGTGGAGTGGATGCCGGCATCAGACAGGAATTGATGAAAGGGAAGGCATCACTTAGTCTGAATGTGAACGATATTTTCAATACAAGAAAAATGGTTATTCATAATATCGGCAGTGGATTTGTTTCAGATTATACGCGCACACGTGAAAGCAGAATTGCAATGCTCAATTTTTCTTACCGCTTCGGAAGCGGTGATTATAATGCGCGAAAGAAAAATCAACGTAACCAGAACCAGCAGCAGCCCGAACCAAGTAACATGATGGACGATTTTTAATAGAGGAAATTGTTGAATGGATGAAGTAGAAATTTTTTTACCCATCATAAATGATTATCGGAGGGTGAAATAATTCTGTTCACCAAAAACCCTTCTAATTACCCTTGCCCTCTTGGAATTAAAATCTACTTTCGTTTCCCGAAAACCTAACCATCAACCAAATGAAAAAAAATCTTACTACATTTTTATTTTTTATCCTGATAAGTGGGATAAGCTTCGCACAGGTTCAGAGTATTAATCCGAATTTCGCTTTTAATAGTCAAACCCTGAACACGACAATTACAATGGCCAATGGAACCTTTATGGGTGCATCAGCCCCATATCAAAATACGGATATCTACCTTCAACAGGGCGCAACCATTATTTATTGTTATCCGGGGTACAGCAATTCAAACGTTTATTATCCGTACGATTCGCTATGGACACAGTTTACGATACCCACAAATGCGCCATTTGGTTATTATGATGTTCACGTAATTACCTATGACTATTTGATGAATCAAACAAATTGGACGCTACCGTCAGGATTTCATGTCGGCGGATGGGCGGGAACAATAGAAGGAGATTTATTTTTTGATACAAACCAGAATGGAATTTGGGATGGCGGAGAACCTCCGCTGACGAATCATAGAGTCCAAACTTCTCCGGGAAATATTTATTCCTATAGCGACCTGACCGGTCATTACAAGATTTATCTCGATACCGGAACATATTCTGTCAGCTATGTACCACTGCCTTCTTTTACGCAGACTTCTGCGCCTTTAACTTACAGTGCTTCAATTCCTCCGTCTTATACAGGCTATGATTTTGGGGCATATTCGGCACAGGCACTTTATCCGCAATATTTTTATGTTTGGCATCATCCGATGAGATGTCAGCCATCATTGGGTTACACGTATATTGATGTCAAGAATAACGGAATCATTCCCGTTAAAGGGAGCATAACCATGGTGCATTCATCGAATATGTCACTCAGCACTGCTGTTCCTGCTCCCGATGTGATTAGCGGCGATACGCTAACCTGGTATTATACTTCGCTATTACCGGGGCAATCATTACACATAGGTGGGGCAAACGGAATGAATTGGATTGCTTTTAACGATCCTCCTGCCGGACAAACAATATGGTACAGCACCATTGACAGCGTATTTGATATGAGTGGAAATGTGTTGACGCAATACGCCGACAGCTTCAGCTTTTTAGTAACCTGTTCCTGTGATCCGAATGATAAAGAAGTTTATCCTTTTGGATCAACGCCTCAGAACTATACGTTACCGAATACCGATCTGAACTATACCATCAATTTTCAGAATACAGGAAATGATACAGCATTTACCGTGATCATTAAAGACACACTCGATTCAAATCTCGACTGGAATACTTTTGAATTGCTCAGTAGTACCCATCCTGTTTTCGCGCAGATGGATGCAAACGGGATTTTGACATTTACTTTTCAGGACATCATGCTGGCTGATAGCAATGTGAATGAACCGGGAAGTCATGGAGCCGTTGCGTATCGTATTAAGACGGATAGTTTATTGCCTGATCCAACTGTAATCAGCAATACTGCATATATTTATTTTGACTGGAATCCGCCGGTGATTACCAACACCATCATCAATACAATTTCTGCTTTGCAATATCCTTCCGCATCATTTGTTACAGGAGATCTTTCATTCTGTCCGGGTAGTTGTATAAACTTTATAAATAACTCGAATCCGGGAGCTTCTTTTCAATGGACATTCCAGGGAGGAAATCCTTCTACCAGTATGGCAACTGATCCGACGAATATCTGTTATATCCAGTCCGGAGTATATGATGTGCAATTGATTGCAACCAATGCACTGGGGGCTGACACAGCAACATATTCGAATTATATTGAAGTGTTTACTGTTGCTTCGCAGGCTATAACGCAGGTAGGTGATACATTATATGCCAACGCGGGATTTGTGAACTATGTATGGTATTACAACGGAAATGTAATTACCGGCGCCAATAACTATTTCTATGTTGCAACACAAAATGGCGACTACCACGTAGTATCATTTGATGCCAATGGTTGCGACGTGGAAGCGGTTGCAAATAATGTTATGACTGATGTAAATTCTATAAGGGGACATTCATCATTTGTAATTTATCCGAACCCTGTTAAGGACCTGATGGAAATCAGGGGAGCAGAGGGCGCAGCAATTTCCGTTTACAATGTGATTGGAGAAAAAGTGATTGACGGCCAACTCCATTCGATAAATAATCAGACCTCAGTAGTTGACGTTTCAAAATTACCTTCGGGGATTTATACCGTTGAAGTGGTCACTGCGTCTCAGTCACTGCGGTTGAAAATCGTTAAGCAATAATTTTTTCATATTGAAAAATTATAATTTTTATGGGAGCTTCCGAAAGGTTGCTCCCTTTTTTCTGAAATAGAAATTTATGAGAGAGGCAACACAGCTACGCATCATCATTGAAGTTCTTGAAACTTATTCAGGAAAGGAGCCGCTGAGCAGATTTCTAAAGAAATACTTTAATCTCAACCGTCAGCTTGGAAGCCGCGACCGTCGCGTGATACAGCAATTCGTTTACAACTATTTTCGCATTGGAAATATGTATGCTGACAAGCCGGTGATTGAAAGACTGGCCATAGCCAATAAAATATGCAAAGCGGAAACAAGTCCATTGCTCGAATATTCATTTAAGGATATTAAGGGCATTGAAAAAAATGCTACTCATCCGGAGCCTGATAAAATATTTTCCTTCGGACGTCACCTGAGCAATTCAATCAATACGGCGGAGTTTATTCATTCATTTCTCGTTCAGCCGAAAGTATGGATACGCATACGTATAAATCATGTTGCTGACGTTGAAAAGGAACTGACTGAAAAAAATATTCCCTTCGAAAAAAATACGGAAACAGAAAATGCCAGGTCGGTGAAAAATTCAAGCGCCCTCGATCAGCTGGAAACTTTTAAAAAGGGATTTTTTGAGATTCAGGATTTGTCATCGCAAAGGACGATCTGCTATATACAACCACGGGCCGGTGAATATTGGTGGGATGCCTGCGCCGGAGCGGGAGGAAAAAGTCTCATGATGGCAGATCACGAACCGGAAGTCAAATTACTCTGCTCTGATTCACGGGAAACCATATTAAAAAACCTGAAGGAACGGTTACAAAGGGCGTCTTTTAGCGGGTATCAGACAAAGGTTATTGACCTGACATCAGCAACACGGCAATCAAAAAACAGCCATTTTGATGGTATCGTAGCCGACGTTCCATGCACGGGTTCCGGTACGTGGTCGCGTACACCTGAATGGCTGACTTTTTTTAATCACAAGTCAGTTGAAAAGTACCAGGCCATCCAGCGAACTATTATTTCAAATATTGTAAAGTTTCTGCCTGAAAGCAAGCCATTTGTGTACATCACCTGTTCTGTTTTCAAGGAGGAAAATGAAGACAATACTTCCTGGGTTACATCAAAATTTCCTTTACAATTACAAACCCAGCAGTACATCGAGGGCTCAGCTCAAGGTGCTGATACCATGTTTGTTGCGCGTTTTATTAAAATCTGACAGAAATATCCCGCATTTTCGACTTATTCAATGGTCGTTTCCCTCTCATAATCAGTAACTATTGAGGTGTCAATTAGTATAAAGTTCAACCGTTGAAGACATTTTAATGAGATCAGGGAATCGAATTTTGCTTTTATTTTTTTACCTGTGCTTTGCATCAGTTTCCAGTGCACAAAAATCTCCTGCATCTGAAAGTGATTTAAAGAAGCAGGCGTCGAAACTATTTGAAAAGCAAAATTACAAGGATGCTTCTCCGATGTATTCACAACTGTTGAGTTTATATTCCCGTGAAGCAATTTATAACTACCGCTACGGAATTTGTTTGTTGTTGTCGGGAACCGATAAAACCGGTGCTGCTACATACCTCGAAGCTGCATCGAAAGTAAAGGAAACTGATCCTGATGTTTATTTTTATCTTGGAAGAAGTTACATGTTCATGGATCATTACAATGAGGCCATCGCAGCATTTACGACATTCAAAGAAAATGCACCGCTATCGAAGCAGAATACTTTACATCCTGATATTTATATTAAAAATTGTGAAAACGCCGATCAGCTCAGGCGGGACAGGAAAAATATTGCAGTGCTGAACAAAAGAAAAGTCAATCGCAGTGCTTTTTTTGCGCCCTATGATTTTACTGAAGCTGCGGGTAAACTACTAACTACTCCCGATCGTTTTCTTTCCCCGATGGATAAGGAAAAAATATCCAATCCGGTGATGTTCATGACGAAGGACGGCGAAACGATTTATTATGCCAGTTACGGCAAAAAGGGTGATCATGGAAAAGACATTTACCGCATCATTAAATTACCTGATGGAACATGGAGCATCCCTGAAAATCTCAGCAATGAAATAAACACCGATGCTGATGAAGATTATCCTTACCTCGATAAAGACGGCAGAACATTGTATTTCAGCAGCAACGGATCAAGCAGCATGGGTGGTTATGACGTATTCAAATCCCAATACAATTTCAACACAGGCAGATGGAGTTCGCCGGTTAATTTTGGCGTACCGGTGAATACTGTTGACGACGATATTTTCTTCATGCCATCTGTCAACGGCCTTACCGCTGTTTACTCAACTGCAATTGATTGCGAAACCGGAAAAATTGAAGTCAGAAATATCAAGCTCGGTGATGCAGTAAGTAATGTAGCCGTGATCAGTGGAAAATATTTTTCGCAGGACCAGATTACCAGAAGAGATGCACGGGTTTCAGTGGTACGTACGAAGGACAATGGCGTGGTCACATCTGTTAAGACGGACAGGACCGGCGAATATGAACTTGTTGTTCCGGCAGGAGAAGAGTATATGCTCATTGTGGAAGGCGGAAGTTATTTGCCGCATGCAGAACTTTTTTCTGTTCCCCGGGGAACTTCTTTATCGGGCTTGAAGCAAAGGGTGACGATGAATAAATCAGGTGACAAAGAAGAAATGACCATGAGCAACTTTTTTTCGCCTGCTGATATTGATTCTTCTCTTGCATCAATTGAAAAACCTACGCAGGTAGTCAGGAGTGAGTTTGATCTGAAGGATACAGCGACCGGTAAAATGCAGACCATCACCTTTGAAGGACGGACGCTTTTTGTTGCACCTCCGCAACTTAAAAATGCAGGACTTGCCGCTAATGAAGATCCATACATTGCTAAAGAACAAAATGCAGCCGTGATTCCTGATGTTAAACAAAGCCAAATAACAAGCAAAAACAATCCGGAAGTAATCACTGATGAAACAGAAGCGGAATCAGTTGAGAATACACCTGAAAAGTCCGCTGATACAAAAGAATCCACTGCTGTTATCTCTGATAAAACATCAAACAGTGATCTTGTAAAAATGGCATTTGAAGATGCGCTGGCAGTAAAGGAAGAAGTTTTGTCGTTGCGTGAAGACGCTGAAGAAAAAAGAGCTGAGTCAAGAACGCTCGATAGCTTGTCAAAGGTGCTGGTGAAAGAAGCCAATGAATTACTTTCTTCAGGAGAAAAGGAAAAATCGCAGGAGGTTTTCAGACAGTCGCAGGAAGACGCACAGGAGTCGCAGCAAAAAATAAGAGAAGCACAAGCGCTGGAGGCAGACGCACGTGAAAAGGATGCAGAAGCAACGTCAGCATACGCCGATGCAGCAATGCTTATGAAAGAGTTTAACGTTGATACATCAGTTGTTGCTTACAAGTCCAATTCAAATAAAGAGAAAAGTAATCAGACAGGTGCAAAAAAATCTGCAGGCAAGCCGGATAAAACCATTGAAGAGAATTCCGTTATGGACTCAGATCAAACTGCAACGACAGAAATATCTCATGGTGAAAAGGCGAAGCAGCTACAGCGTGAATCAGACGAACTTTTAACGGCATATTCAGAGATGACGCAGAAGGCTGAGACGACAAAGGATAAAACCCGTAAGGAATACTATCAGAAAAAAGCAGCAGACCTTCAAAAGCAAGGCAATGAGAAGAAGGTCGAAGCTGATAAGGAAGTTGTGCTTTCTATTCAGTCAGGTGAGAACCCGATTGCAATAGTTTCGGGAGATAAAGAATCATCCAATCATAAATCGGGTCAACGTAACAATTCAAACAATACCGGTACTGCAAAAGTTGCTGCTAAAGAAAATTCCGAAGGGAACGTCAATTCACAAAATGATATTGTATTAAATGAAAATCCGGAAATTAATGCGGAGCAGCAAAACAAATCAAAGAATTCAGCTGAAACAAAAGTTCCTTCTGCTGAAAATTCTAATGGAGAAGAAAATTTTCCAAATGATGTTGCCATAAATGAAAACCGAAACGAAAGCGGTAAGAAGTCGAAAAAAAACAACTCTGCAGTCGGGAATGACAGTAATGAAAAATCTACGGTGAATGAGAGCAATGCAAAAGAAGCCACACAAACAAGTACACCTGAATATTCAGAAATCGCAGATAAGCTGGAAAAAGTAGTTGGTACATTGGATAATGATGTTCCTGTATTAAGTGAGAATAAAAGCAGCAGTAACGACAATGGTTCATCCGGTAAAAGTGGTGCTAAGACCAATAAGAATAAGAACGAGAACAAAACTAAATCTGCAGACAAGAACAATGAGTTGATTGTTGAAAATAAAAATGTTGATGTAGTTACATCGCCTTCTCCGGAGAAATTAATTGAAAAAAATATTTCGACTTCAGAAAATAAAAACAACAAGCCTGTGAATGCTGATCCTGTTGCGATCAATCATTTTCAGAATTACCTGCAATCACTCGATGAATCCAAAAAAACAGAAACACTATCAAAGCAAACGGAGACAAAACTTTTCGAACCCAATTCCAAGTCAAAACGTGATAGTCTGGAAAATAAAACTGCCGAACTGAACAGGCTTTCTATCAGTCAGTGGCAGGAAGCACAAAAGGAACTGTTGTCAGCAAAACAAATTGATCCGGAAATAGAGGAGAAGATGGTAAATGTTCAACCTGCTGAAATTAATTCAGGCAAAACAAATCAATCATTGGCAGAAAATAATAATTCCAAATCATTTGAAAGAAAAGCTGATGTAAATTCTTCTCGTAGCAGTATTGATAAGTCAAGTGATAATAAAACTGAGGACATTCATACCGGCGCAGAAGAAACGGTAGCAGTACTCGATACCACAAAGCCCGAATATGCAAAATATGTAGAGACTCAAAAGCAAATTATAGACAAGCAAACCGAAACGGTGAACATTTTCGTGGAAGGAATGAAGCTCAACAAACAGGCGATTGCAATCAAAACAGAGGAGATGAAATTGCGCGATCAGGCGGAAATGAGTACGACTAAAAAGGAAAAGAAAAAACTTACAGAGACTGCAGATTCTCTGGCGATGGAAGCTGACATCATTACCGGACATTCAAAGGAAATGCTTTCCGCTGCACAGAAGAATACAGGGAAGGTAAAGGAACTGGTAGTGAAATCGAATCAGTTGAAAGAAACATTGATTGTTCATGATCTGCAGCCTTTGGAAGCGACCGGGACACGATCGAATTCAAATAGCCGGACTGAAAAGGGAGAACACGCTTCTTCAGTTGTAAATGAAAAAGAAGCAGGGCAGGTTTCAAAGAATGAGTCCTCTTCAACAACAGGTCAATCAACATCCTCTTTTGATAAAGGACTAAAGGGGTCATCAGATAATAGAAACCCGGAGCCGGGAATCAATGTGGTGAATAGGGGTATAAAAAGCAATTCTTCCGGTGAGGGAAATTCCGGAGCTGAACTACCTGAAATAAATTACAACGAAAACAAGAATACATCCGGTACCAAAGCATCAGAAGAAAAAGAAAGTGTTCAGAATATCTCTCCTGTAAAATCAAAATCTGAAATTCCGATTTATCCTTCTTCTCCCGATGTGAAATCGCGAGCAGTAAACAATACAGATGAAAAGGCCAATGATAATACCAATGATCAGGAAAAGGCGAGTACCGGAAAAACAGATCTTGTCATTAACAATGAATTGCAAATTTCTGATGGTTCTACATTCTCGCTTTCAAAAGGTGATGCTTACAGTGCTTTCAATCCGATTCCTATTGATCCTGAATTACCACAAGGATTGGTATTCAAAGTTCAGATTGGTGCATTCAGAAAACCATTGCCCGACAATACTTTTAAGAATCTTCAACCATTGAGCGGAGAAACATCGCGTCCGGGATGGATACGCTATTGCCTTGGTTTGTTCAGAACATTTGAACCGGCCAACCTTCTGAAGAAAGTAGTTCGTGGAATGGGTTACCCTGATGCATTTGTGGTTGCTTATTACAATGGCAAACGCATTCCTTTGTATGATGCCTATGCAATGATCAGCAAGACGAATGCAGAGACCAAGCAAAAATATTCTTCGGTGTCTAAAGAGGAGTTCAGTCATCTTGCAAAGTTTGAGATCAGACAATCAAACCATGATACAAAACCTGACAATGACACAAAAGCATTTTATGGTACGAATGAAATTATAGCTGCTGACGTAATTGAATATGCTGTTCAGGTTGGCGTATATAAATCATCACGGATTCCTTCCGCACTTAATTCCCTCGTCCCGTTAAATACCGAGGAAATGAATTCAGGATTGTTTCGCTTCACCACAGGCCGTTATCAGAATCGTGCATCAGCGGATTCAATGAAGCGGGTTGCGGTAAGCAGTGGGGTGAAGGATGCTTTTGTGGTGATTTATAAAGGAGGTAAGAAGGCGACAGCATCCCAGGTTCAAAGAATTCAGGCTGACAATCAGAATGCACGAAAGGACATTGCCACAGCGAATAATTCAACATCGTCAACAACAAACAATAGCTCGCAAGCCTCCGGTTCCGGTAATACTTCAAATGCAGAAGGCATTATTTTCAAAGTGCAGATTGGTGCTTTTAAAGAGAACGTACCGTTGAGCACTGTAAATTCATTTTTACTGATTGCCGATAAAGGTATTGCTCAGGAAACCGATGACCGTGGACTGCATATTTTTTATGCCGGATCATTCAGCGACTACAATAAAGCCGTTTCTGCGAGGGATGAAATCGTTGATAAGGGGATAAAAGATGCTTTTATTGTTGGTTTTTCGAATGGCAAACGCATATCTGCGACAGAGGCGCTGAAGCGCTTGAATGGTAACTAAATTCGGTTTACTTTTGTATCCCTAATTTACAAGAGTTAAGATGAAGAATTCAGACCAGGAAATATTAATTGCACCGGTTATCAATGAGGAAATTGTAGAAGCACGGCTACGAAACCTCATCCTATACAATGATGATTACAATACTTTTGAATTTGTAATTGAATCCCTGATCGCAGTTTGCGAACATGAGCCAATACAGGCTGAACAATGCACTTACATCGTACATTACAATGGCAAATGCACCGTTAAGAACGGTTCCTATACCGATCTGAATCCGATGAGGGTGGCATTGTGCGACCGCGGATTATCTGCAGTTATAGAATAACTTTTTTTTTCCGGTTACTTTTTACGGATGCTTTTCCGTTGCTTTGTGATTGCGTAATATTTTCAGTTTCTAAATCAATCAACAATGAAGTCTAAATTCCTGAAGGCACTGGCAATAATTTTAATTGTAAGTTCCTGTTCTAAAGTTCCATTCAGCAACAGAAGCCAGATGAACCTGCTCCCTGAGAGCGAAATGATATCCATGTCACTCACGAGTTATGGTGACTTTCTGAAAAAGAATCCTCCCGTTACTACCGGAAATGATGCCATGATGGTTAAAAATGTGGGTGCAAAAATTCAGAACGGAGTAACACAATACATGCATAAAAACGGCATGGGTGATCGTCTCAAAGGATATAAATGGGAATACAATCTTGTGCAAAATCCGGAAGTAAATGCCTGGTGCATGCCGGGAGGAAAAGTGGTTGTCTATTCAGGGCTCCTGACTGTAACGCAGAATGAGCAATCGCTGGCCATTGTAATGGGTCATGAAATAGCGCATGCTGTAGCGCGCCATGGAAATGAAAGAATGAGTCAGTCGTTGATGGCAGCAGCAGGAGGAATGGCGCTGGATCTTTACATGACCCAAAAGCCGGAGCAGACCAGGAATATTTTTATGGGGCTTTACGGATTGGGTGCCACAGGCGGCATACTTGCCTATTCACGCATGCAGGAAACCGAGGCCGATAAGCTGGGAATTGTGTTTGCGGCCATGGCAGGTTATGATCCGCACGTTGCGATTTCATTCTGGGAGCGCATGGCACAGCAAAAAAACTCGGGTGCTACGAGCGGACTGGAGTACTACATTAAAAAATACACCGGAACCCATCCGCCCGATGACGTCAGGATCAAAGACCTGAAAGCATTTATGCCTGAGGCGATGAAATATTATAAGGCGAAGTAATTGATTTGTAAAGTGGATAATTCATCTATATTTGCAACCCGAATTTTTAATGGCCCCGTAGCTTAACTGAATAGAGTATCTGACTACGGATCAGAAGGTTGGGGGTTTGAATCCCTCCGGGGTCACATATGAATCAAATGAAGCCTCCGCCATTTCGGCGGGGGCTTTTTTGATCGGACGAGATGGAGTAAAGCTTGCTTTTCTCCGGTGAGGACGAGCAAAAAATACAGCGGAACGCTGGATTCATTTGATTTTGACGATTGAACTGCAAGGGATCAACGTCAGTTAATCCCACTTTATAATTGTAAATCGACTTGTAGACCAGATCTCCCTTAACATGTTTTTTCTTTTATCCTTTGTGTGTTCTTTTGCCTTGACGCAAAAGAACCAAAATGTCAAGGCTGTGTAGAAAAAGCTAAATTTTTTTCACTTCAGCCTAAAAGAAAAAAGCAAGCTTCTGACAGTTTCATCTTAGAGACGTTGCAACTGATTAGCCGGCTGAATTTCTAATAAACGTTCACGCACATTTTTCTTT
>JBBRAY010000069.1:0-17448 GCA_038206355.1 Bacteroidia bacterium | reverse complement strand
TCCATTAAAAAATTAATCCGGTTGGGAGAAAGGATGTCTTCGAATTCCAGTCCGTAAATGCGGGATGCGTCTGCGATCTTTACATAAAAATAATCGTAGTTATCATTGAATTGATTCATGATCCTGATCCGGAAAGGTTTGGAGTTACCGAATGCGCAGTAATCAATACGGTCCACATACAAATGCTCCATCATGGCAACGTTTCCTTCCACTTTCATGATGGCATACATGAGGACAAGCCGCTCATTCAGCTCTTTCATTTCAGACGGCGAATAAAATACCGATTCCCAGAGGGTATCCTTACCATCTTTATCTCGCAATGGAACGCCTGAAGTAAAACGCAGCAGGTCTTTGTATGCAAATGGAATATCCATTAGCCGTCCGAATTCATCAAGATAAATCATGAACTCTTCAGTAACCTGATAGGATGGTTTTTTTTTGCTAATGCTATTCATAGGTTGACTCACCGGAAAGTTATTTTGTCATTGGTTTTTGCAAATGAACACATTGTTTTAATAGCAGGAAAATAAAGGTGCTGCAAACTCGAACAAATGATTATCTCTGATAACTAATAGGCCTCCCTCACATGATTTCGTGTGACAAAATAGCGAATAATCAATTGGGTGCGCAATTTCACTTCTCTAAAAAGATGAATAAAATGCAAAGCAAGAGTATATTAATACTTAATGAACTTTGTTGCCCGGTTTCCTGCTTTAACAATGTACAATCCGGCCGGAAGATCTGAAACAGAAATGGTATGTACTTTTGTTTCTGCACGAGATAGAACTACAATGCCTATTGAATTCAAAACTTCGAATGCAATAGCAGCCTGATTTGGCAACGATATCGTTATGTAATCTGTTGCCGGGTCCGGATAAATAGTAATCGCTGAGTGATTCGTATTTTCAATCGGTAAAACTGCAGAAGTTCCGTCAAAAATATTTTCGAAACTTTCTGCATATTGGTAAATGGAACCACAATTCATGGTCGCATCCCAATTTACCGACCAAGTCATCAAACCGCCAATCGCCGGATAACCTCCTGTATTTGCGAGGAAATATGATCCCGGCTGTTGCCCTGTTCCTCTTAAATATTCCATTGCCGCCTTCACCGTTGCAGTATCGGTATATCCGCCCCCTGCTGCATTCAAGCAAGCGGGAAGTCCAACGGCGACCCTGCTTTCAGGGAGACCGTAAAAATATCCGCCAGCAGTATTAAAACCATGTATCACGGCTTCCGTCATGGCAATAATAAAATCGGCAGTACCCTGTGAATAATAGTTTCCATCAATACCCTGCATGGATCCACTGTTATAAAGTTGAACCTGCAGCAGCGTCAATGAATCCCGCAATGCATCAATCACAGGTAAGTACGCTCCCCATATTCCTCCAAAGGTATCCATACCTCCCTGCACGAATGCTGTTTCAGGCGCCATGGTGAGTAAAAGTTTTTTCTGGTGGGAAGAATAATAATTGGACATGATTTGTTTTACAGCATAAATCAGATTAATAATTTTTGTATCAACGGGAGATGCAATTGTACCACCGGTTACAGAAACAGAACTACCTTCAAAATCGATATCTATGCCGTCAAAACCATACGTATCAAGAATGTCTCCCATGGTGGTGATAAAAGTATCGCGCGCCGCAATGTTATCCAGAGAAACCGGGGAAGCAGCGCCTCCCATACTAATAAAAACTTTTTTTCCTTGTCCCTGCAAATTCTGAATCTGGCTTATCAATGTCGCCGGCGAAACCTGGTCGGGAATGAACTCCATTTTGTAACCGGTTCCTGACTGTGGAACGGCAAATGATATCGCTATCACATTATATCTTGGATCAATCTGGTCAAGTTGAATGTACGGTGCATTTACGTCGTTCCAGTTGTGCCAGTATCCAACGAGAGCCGGATCAGGAAGCTGAGCTTTTGCAACTAAAGCAATATGCAAAACCCAGTGACAGAGAATATTTTTAATGACTTTAAATGTGATATACATGAACTGATATTGGAATTTAAATCATCGAATCCGGAAGGTTACAAACCTAACTAAACATTTGAAGTTAACCGGATTAATTCGACTTAACGATATTATTGTACTGCCACCGGCAAATTCTGAACTCATTGACTCATAAAAAAAATCTCCCTTACCGGAATAAGAGAGATTTTCAATAAAGGTAAAACTATTCAGGCAGATGTTTTCTTCATCCCCAATACCCAGGCAACAACGCCTCCGGCAATAGCTGTCATCACAGCAAAGACAATAATGTCAACCAGCATGCCGGTCATATTCATCAGGTTTGTGGTTCCATACATGATACCGTCAAATCCAATACCCATCAACAATCCGATCATGGCCCCAGCAGTTACGCCCGCCATTGCCGTCTTAATGTTTCCGAACTTGCCGAAAATAACCGCAAGCAATAATCCGGATCCAAGGTTCCCGATAAAAATCCAGAGTAAACTCATTTCCGCTTCGGATTTATTTACTCCCGTTGCAGTGCCCATGTTGGCAGCCATAAAGTCCATCAATAACATACCATATACAAGCCATCCCAAAAGGAATAATGTAATTGCGCCGGCAATACCGGCAAGAATGATTTTGGAGTCTCCCATAATTTTTTAATTTTAAGGTTAGATTGATTTACTGAACTTCTGAAATGATGCTTCAGAACAGATCAAATCTAAGAGACCGGCAAACAATGTCGTATAAGATAATCCTTAGTTATCAACAGTGCTATGAGAGGAAACCGCAAAATATTAAAGCGGAAATCAAACCAAAAATCAAAAAGCTGCGAGTGTATTCTTAATGATTTGAATACATTCAATTAGTTGATCTTCAGTTATTATAAGAGGGGGAGCGAAACGAATAATATCACCATGAGTTGGTTTGGCCAGTAAGCCATTTCTCATCAATGCCAGACAAAGATCCCAGGCATCCTTACCGTTTTCAGGCTTGATAACCATCGCACAAAATAACCCCTTTCCCCTTACCAGTTTTATCATCGGATGACGGATTGACTTCAGTTCTTTCAATAATATTTTTCCAAGTCGTTCCGCATTTTCAGATAACTTTTCATCCTTCAATACCTGCAGAGAAGCTATAGCCACACGCGCAGCCAGGGGATTTCCTCCATAGGTACTTCCATGCTGTCCCGGCTGAATAGTCAGCATGATTTCGTCATCAGCAAGAACAGCACTGATGGGAAGTAGTCCCCCACTCAATGCTTTTCCCAGAATCAAAATATCAGGATGAACATTTTCATGATCACAGGCCAGCATCTTACCTGTTCGTCCAAGACCGCTTTGAACTTCATCGGCAATAAAAAGCACATTCGACTTCTTGCATAATTCGTAGCAGGTTTTCAAATAACCATCATGAGGAATGACAACACCGGCTTCCCCCTGAATGGGTTCAACAAGAAAAGCAGCAACATTTTTATCATTCAATGCATTTGACAATGCTTCAATATCATTGTATGGAATTTTCACAAACCCCGGGGTATAAGGACCAAATTGACTATAAGAATCCGGATCAGATGACGCGGAAATAATTGTGATTGTACGTCCGTGAAAATTACCATCAGCAACTATTATCTTTGCCTCATTCTCAGGAATTCCCTTCTTCGTATAGGCCCATCTACGAGCCAGTTTCATCGCTGTCTCTACCCCTTCTGCTCCGCTGTTCATCGGCAACACTTTATCATAACCGAAAAAACGGGTGATGTATTCCTCGTATTCACCAAGAACATTGTTATAAAAAGCACGTGAAGTAAGTGATAATGTTTTCACTTGTTCAACCAATGCATGTACAATCTTAGGGTGATTGTGGCCCTGATTCAATGCTGAATAGGCAGAAAGAAAATCGAAATATTTCTTACCGTCGACATCCCAAACAAAAACGCCTTCACCCTTTTCAATCACCACAGGAATGGGATGATAATTATGTGCGCCATACTTCGCTTCAAGCTCCATGGCTTCGCGGCTTTTTGTATTGTCAATTGTTGTAGTCTTCATGGGTAAGAATAACGATAGGTACGAATAACGTAAGGATGCGAATTTACGAATTACGAATGAGGTATAAAGAAGAGAAAGTGACGGAATATAAAAATTGCTGATGATAGCACTGTTATTCCCGGCCACTGATTAATCCGCCGAGCAATCCACCAATTCCCCTGCTCTCTTCTTTTCCTCCGCCCCAGCGGGATGCAGATACAATTCTGTCTGCCAGGCGTGAAAAAGGTAAACTTTGCAAATAGATCGTTCCCGGTCCGGTGAGTTTCGCAAAAAACAAACCTTCACCACCGAACAATACATTTCGGAATCCCCCGATAAACTGGATATCATATTCCACCGTCGGAGCCAATGCTACGAGACATCCTGTATCCACCCTCAGGGTTTCACCCGCTTCAAGTTCACGTTTGATAATGGTTCCGCCGGCATGAATAAATGCATGACCATCGCCTGTTAATCGTTGGAGAATAAATCCTTCACCTCCAAACAGACCTGCGCCCATTCGCTTTGTAAACTCCACGCTGATGTCAATGCCATGTGCGCAGCAGAGAAACGCATCACGCTGACAAAGAAAACTGCCACCGAGGTATTGCAACTGAAGCGGAATGATTTTTCCGGCATACGGAGCAGCAAAAGTGACGTGACTTTTTCCTGTCCCGGTATTTATAAAGGAAGTGATGAAAAAATTTTCGCCGCTGATCACTCTCTTCAGTCCGGAGAAAACGCCACCACTGGTTCCTGTCTGCATTTCAATTCCTTTTTCCATAAAGAGCATGGCGCCAACTTCGGCGCGAACAACTTCCATCGGGTCAAGTTCAATTTCAACGGCTTGCATGTCGTCGCCAAAAATGCGGTAGTCAATCTCGTGTGCAATCATGAGTACTAATTACGAATTAAAACTTACTAATCAACAAACTACTAATTACCAATTAAAACCTACTAATTTACGAATTACCAAATTACGAATTACTTACTACTGGTTTTGGATTTCGATATTTGCATTTCGGATTTCGAGATTTGTGGTTCGATATTTCATTTAGCAATAACCTTAAAAACGGTTCTTCTGTTTTTTGCTTTGCCATCAATACCTGAATTATTCGCTATCGGCTTCGTCTCACCAAATCCTTTGTAGCTCAATCTGGATTTTTCAACTCCTCTCTCTACGAGGTAATTGAAAATTGATTTCGCCCGGTTTTGCGAGAGGATTAAATTGTCGGCGGGATTACCAACATTATCGGTATGTCCTTCGATGACAACAGTAAGTTTTGGGTTTAATTTCAGGTACTCAGCAAATTCATTCACAACTGCCTTAATGGTATCATTAACGGCAAAGCTGTTGGTGGCAAATAATATATCATTGATCGTATATGACTTCCCCACGTCAATTTTTTCAAGTAAAATATTTTTTTTCACAGGCCCGATGTTAGCGGAATCATTGGCTGAAAAATAATCTGATTCAAAAGCAAATCCTTTTTTCTTAATGGTCATGATCACGTCGTGGTCGAGTGTGGCGACAAATGCATACTGTCCTGTGACAGAATCTACATTGATGCGCGTCAAAGCATTTGTAAACGTATTTTTTAATTCAATCGTGGCAGATATCATCGAATCGGGTCCGTCAGTTTTAAGTTCGCCGGTTTGTAAAATCACGTGCTGCGGCCTTACCTTCGGGTATAAATCAAATGAAAAAACATCATAGCCGGAACTGCCTTTTACACTGTTGGAAGAAAAATATCCATACTTACCATCGGTACTCGCAAAGAATCCCACTTCGTCTGCTTCTGTATTGATGGGGTAGCCAAGATTCAAAGGTTCGCTCCAGTTTCCTTTTTCATCCATCCTCGACATAAAAATATCGTAACCGCCAAGTCCGGGCAGACTGTCAGATGAAAAATATAATGTGAGTCCGTCCTGATGAATGAAAGGTGACTTGTCATTTCCGTTGGTGTTAATCGGTGGTGGAAGTTTTTGCGCCCTCGTCCATTTCCCTTTCGCGTCTTTATGCGTGACGTAAATATCTATGCCCGTCATGGAATCCCTGGCGCTTGCAAAATAAAGGGTGTTGCCGTCAGCGGATATGCTGGGTTGTGAATCCCATTGCTTCGGATCATTTACTTCCGGACCCATATTGGTAATGTCGTCCCAGTACGTCACATTCCAGTCGGAATAATAGATATCAAAATTGCCGTCTTTATTCACCGTAAAAAAAAGATGCTTGTTATCAATGGTAATTGTTGCGCCACCTTCATTTCCGATTGGCTTTTGATTGAAAGGATAATCCATCGGTCCTCCTTTATCAAAGACTCCATTTGTTCTTTTGGCCTGCATAAATTTTTCTACGCTGGTCGTTGAAATCAAACCCTTCTGCGCCTGGTCATATCTCCTTGTAAAAAACACATAATCATTATCGGGTGAAATGATGGCAAGATATTCAGGATCTGATGTTGAAATACCCGGTACAGGTTTCGGGTCGAACGGGACAGGATTTGCATACAACTTTGCGCGGACGAGTAAGCCATTTGCTTTCGCACCATGCTCTTCATTGATTTTATCAAAAGCCAGAAACCTGGTGAGGTGCTTCTCTGCTTCCTTGTATTTTTTCATGTCATACTCCAGCCATCCAAGCTGGTAATATGCTTCCGGGTCAACGTCTTCACACAATTCAATGGCCTTCTTCATCATCTCGCTCATGGCTTTGTAGTCGCGCTTTTTCTGCGCCAGTAATCCGGATAGCATATAGGCATCAGCATATTCAGGATCTTCATCAATGGCTTTCTGAACCAGCCCCCTGGCCTTGTCATAGTCGCGCTTTGCTTGATACAATGCTTGGGCGTCCTTAAAATAGCCCGTCGCCTTTTTATTTTGTGACGGAGGACATGCCTGCTGAGAAAAACACTGCAATTGTAAAAACAGTAAACAGGGCAATAATAAAATCTTTTTCATTCCGGCCGCAAAGATAAAATGATTTGGCGTAAAGTCAGAAGCAGAAGCAAATACGACATGCCATTTAATTCAGCTAAACAGAATTCCTATTCCGGTTTGGTCAAAACAATTTTTTTTGTTGTTGTACCTCCGGCGGTAATTACTCTTATAAAATATATTCCTCCTGATTCCTTACCCAGGTCAATACGAGTATTGCTATCCTGAATCGCTTCCTGAAATACTTTTTCACCAATGGCATTGCTGATTTCTATATTCATCTTCTGTATCGGCAATGATGATGAAACCGTAATTATTCCAATAGCCGGATTCGGGTAAACAGAAATGGCATTTGCAATTTCGTATTCATTTACACCAATGGAAAGTCCTGATGACCACAATCCCCTTCCAAATGTACCGGCCCATAGTGTGGTATTCTGATAGGAAATTTCAAGGTCATTCACGATCACATTCGGCAGTCCATTATTATAAGCTATCCAGTCGCTCATGCCTCCATCCCTGTAAAAAACCCCCAGGTCTGTGCCAATATATAAACCGTCATTGGATCCATTTTGGTAAACAATACAATTAACCGGAATTGCAGGCAAAGTTCCTGAATAATCCATCCATGAATTTCCTCCATCAGATGATTGCCATACCCTGTCACCGGTACCGTGATGTGACTGAGTGATCCACAATTTATTTGGATCTATATAAGAAACGGTCAATGCAAGGATATCAAAAGGAGTATTAACGGTTAATTGATTCCATGTACTTCCACCATCTGTTGTTTTAAAAATTTCCTTGTGTGAAGCAACATAAATTACCTGGGTATTAGAAGGCGCATAAGCCATTGAATATATTTTTCCATATGAGATACCGGAAATGATACCCATTTGATTCCAGGTTGATCCACCATTGGTAGACTTATAAACCTGTGACTTTCCTATAAGCAACTCATTCGGGTTGGAAGGATTCATTACTAAAGGAGTTAACCATTCTCCCTGCTCATTTACACCTGAACCTGTTTCATTCACAATAGCATTGCCCCAGCTAATGCCTCCGTTTGTTGATTTATGGAGTTTACCAAAAATACGCATGGCATATTGAATATTGGGATTTGTAAAATCAATTACGCTTTCAATTCCATCCCCACTATCAAGTGTCTCAAGCCATGATCCGTTTTTCAACTGCTTCGTACTGTTGTCCTGTGTCCCGCATATCACGTCATCATTCATCGTAGCGGATGTACTGATCCTGTAAATCTGAGTGATTCCCAGTCCGTTTGAAAGGTTGGTCCAGGTGGTTCCTCCGTTACTTGTAACATACAATCCTCCGTCATTGCAATCATAAATTTTATTGACGTTCAAAGGGTGGTATGCAATCTGGTGTTTGTCGGCATGAACAACCGGAAAGCCCGGACCGGAATACCAGAAATTCTTCAACGACCAGTTAGAACCACCATTGGTAGTTTTCCAGGTGCTTACTCCTCCTATCCACATTTCACCTGCATTCGAAGGGTGCTTGCTAAAAGAAAGATCATAATCTCCCTGTCCCGAACAAGTTGACCCGTTAAGTGAATAGCTGTTAGAAAGATAATTGTTTGTGCAAACTCCTGTTAATACTTCCGTGTAAGACGCTCCGCTATTTCCAGAATGCCAGATGCTGTTTAAGTCTCGCCTTTCCCTTCCGGCACAAAGTGCGTCTACTTCATTGGGTGATGCAGGAGAAACAGCAAGATTGATTCTGCATACATTTCCCGGAAAGTTTACTACCTGATTCCAGGTATTGCCTTCATCCGTAGAAGTAAAAATTCCTGTGTTCCCTCCCCAGTAGTCATAGGTGGAAGCATATACATGTGTGGGATCACCAGGTTTAAACTCAACGTCGAAATAATCTCCGGAGGTAACCGGATTTGTAAAAGTGATCCAGCCATCTGTAGTTTTAAATATCCCTGATGAAGTCGCAGCTATCATTTCATCCGGTGAAGCAGGATTCATGATGAGTCTGCGGATTTGCTTTCCTTCTGCAATCGGCCAGATCAATCCTGTGCTGTTCCATGTTGCTCCTCCGTCAGTTGATTTCAAGATACCAACGCTCCGCGTGTACCATAATTCTCCATCGCCGGTAGCCGCATATAGCACGTCAGGATTTTGCGGATGAACAACGATAGCATCAATACCAAGCACCGGCAAATCATCTGTACTGGTAGTCCAGGAACTTCCGCCATTCGTGGTTTTCCATATTCCACCCGCAGGCGTTCCAACCCAGAAAATATTTTCATCAGTAGGATGAAATGCAATACAATTCACTCGGCCGATACCATAATAACCGCCCACACTTGTGAACGGGCCTTTGAAAGTCCAGGGAGGAGTAGTTGAAGAACGATAGGATGCAAGGTTGTGGCTCATTTTGTACGACTTCAGTGCCTTCTCCAAAATATCAGAAGGTGGAAAATTACCATTCCTATCCACCCGCGATTCCCAATACCATTCCCATCGCTTAAATTTTTCAAAAGCACCGTCGCCTATTTCTTCATCTGCTACCTCCCGATCGGAATTTTTGAATTCCCCGTAAAATCTTTTTTTAATTTCATTGAAGTTAGCCTTGGGTTTCCTTTCATTTAATTGTGTTTGCGCGGTTGCGACTACATTGAATAGCAATACCGAAAAAATAGCGAAGTAGTGGATTTTCTTCATGTATGAATTGGTTTAAATGCGAATGCCTGTCCGGGAAAAATATTTCATCCGTCTACCAATAAACGGAGTAAAAAAATTGCAATCACCAAATATAACTTATTTTAGAATTGCGGAACACATACAAAAACGTATTTTTTCAATACGTATGAAAAGAATTTCAATAAAAATTTCCCTATTCATCAGCGCACATAATCGTCTCCTGTCACGGGGAACTTTTTTCGATTTGCCCTCCCAAAACAGACTCCCTGATCCTTAACACCTGGGGCAGCACCAACCTTGTTTCATCATTTACAATCACAAAATCAGATCGTTTTATTTTCTCTTCGTCACTCCATTGGCGCTGAATTATTTTTTCAATTTCGTCCCTGCCTCTTGAATCGCGTCTCAGAACACGTTGTATCCGCATTTCAACAGGGGCGGTAACCGTAATTATTTTATCACATGATTTATTTGTTCCGCTTTCAAAAAGAATGGCTGCTTCCTTAATAACGAATGGTTCATTCGCATGCTCCTTTTTCCAGTTTCTGAAATTTTTTTTTATATACGGATGGATAAGGGCATTTACTTTTTGAAGCGCTGTGTCATCATTAAACACCAGTCCGGCAAACTTCTTCCTGTCTAACTCTCCGTTTTCAGAAAAATACTGCGACCCGAAAATATTTTTTACTGCTTCTGCTACTTCAGGCAAATCATAAAGTTTTTTTGCCTCGCTATCGGCATCATAAACTGAAATTCCCAGAGCGCTGAACGCAGCACATACAACAGATTTTCCACTGCCAATACCTCCGGTGATTCCTATCACAATCATTTGCGGAGAATGTAATCAGTTTTTGCAGGATCAATTCTAACGGACTTTACATAAACAGGAATGGTCTCCAGTCTCACCTTCAACTGTTTTATTTTAGGATCCGGGAGACCTGATGCATCAACGATTGCGTCAAACATTTCAGGCCTTACTTCATTGTACTTACTCAGGGAAATGCGGTATTGAACTGTAACTTTATCCGGAAATGTCTTCAGCGAATAACCCTGCGCCACGTTGATCGGATGCAAAGGAACTTCAACCGTACCTTCTGTAAATTTTTCAACCGGAACAGTAACAGTCACCTGATTGACATCAGTAGCAACAAGGCGTTCACTTACAAGATCAAGTTTGGTGTTAATGCTGTTCTTCACACCACTTTGCCTCAACATTTCAGTTTTCACATTTGAAACAGAAGCAATTAAATCTGCAGGGCCTGAAATGGTAACTGAATCGGGAATTATCAATGCACTGCCTGTGGTATCGAATTGTTTTTCGAGATCGATATCCGACTGTAAAATTACAGGAACACGTTTGCTGATTTTATAGCTGAAAGAAAACACAATTGAATCAGGCGCAAATCCTGAAATAAAATATTCGTTACCCAATTGTCGGGAGAAATCACCGGTAAAAGATTTTGAAGGAACGGAAACCTGATCATTTCTGATATCCAGTTTGCCGGCAAGCGACGCCTGAACATCTATAATTACCGGGTTCATGCTTTTAGAAAAACTATATGACAGGATATGGAATCCTGTGGTCTTTACCGAGAGCACGATTGACTTGGGAAGGTCATTAACTACAATTCGTTCAACCGGCAAATTGATATATTGAACAGGAAAAATAAAACTACCGGTATATGTTTTTGACATGGCAATCAAAAACCAGAATACTACTGATACAACAAAACAGATCAGGATTATCTGCAGCCGTTTATTAAACTTCAGTTTTGGAAGTTTAGCGACAGGTTGCGAAAAATCAGATTGCTCCACAGCGCAGAATTAAGAAATTAAAACGGAAAAATAACAAAATAAAAAGAATGGTACTGCTCTTTTCTTACCGTAACCGTTCTGATTTTCCGCCGCCAACGACAATTACTTCGCCTGATCAAGTGCTTTTGTTGCTTCCGCTGATATGGCGGTCTTTTCAATCCTTAATTTTACATTGGTATCCACCTCCACCAGGAACGTTTTCTCAGTCACTTCGACGATACGCCCATGCACACCGCCAATGGTTACGATCTTCGCACCCTTCTCAAGGGTGGTCCTGAAATTCTGCTCTGCTTTTTGTTTGCGCATCTGAGGGCGGATCATAAAAAAATAGAAAACAACTATGATAGCTACAAGAAATACGACTTGCATTACTCCGCCACCCTGGGATGATTGTAATAGTATATTGTTGAACATGGTTTGTTATTAAATATGATTGAAAATTAAAATTGTGCTTAGCGATTCTCGTCAGTATTTGGTTGAACTGTGCCGTCTGCATTTGCCACTTCACCTGTGATATTTAAAACCTTTGTATTGGGAACAGTATTTGAAAGAACGGTCACTGTTTTATGCTGCATGCCATGTTTTCCTGAACTGTCGAATGTAATATTGATCACACCGCTGCCACCCGGAGGTACGGGTTCACGCGGCCATTCAGGAACAGTACAACCACAGCTACCGTTTGCAGAACGAATAATCAGGTCGCCGTTGCCTGTATTTTTAAATTTGAATGCATACTGAATTTTTTCTCCCTCAGTGATGGAACCGAAATCATGCGTTTCTTTTTCAAACTGAAAAACCGGAATGTGCGTTTTATCCGAACCAACCGAGGCGCTGGCCGGATTATTCAAGGCATCAGGGTTAATTGCATTTTCCGGGACGCCTGAATCCTTTTTACTCTTACATGAAATGAATGTAACAATGATTGCGAGAAAAAATATTTTACGAAACTGTTGCATGGCTACTTTAATATTTGCGGCAAAAATAATAATATGACTAAATTATTTACCATGATTTTAGTGATTTTTATAACGGGCAAATAATTCCGGTGCCGGCGAGGATTTCATCGGGAAAAATTATTCCACAAGCCCCCTGCCCGTCTTTACTATTTTACCTTCTGATTTATATTCTGTGGCAAGTTTGTCAATGATGCCGTTAATAAACAGTTTGCTCTTCGGCGTACTGTAATCTTTACTGATATCTATGTATTCATTGATGCTCACTTTTACCGGAATACTTTCAAAGGTCATCATTTCAGCCAGTGCCATTTTCATCAGCAGGATGTCCATCATGGCAATGCGTTCGACGTCCCAGTTCTTTGTTTTTGCAGAAATGGAAGTCTCATACATTGTATTATTCAGGATGGTCTTTTCAAAAAGGAGCTTTACAAATTCCTTGTCATCTTTTTCATCCTTGTAAAGCACCGGAAAACCCGGTTTGTTTTTGTCGTAAAATTCCTTCACTGATTTAATCATCAGGTGGCAACAAAAGGAAAGGTCCTCTCCCCAGTATATACTTCGCTCCTGCAGGGCACTTTGCATGGCTTCGGACTTTTCGATAAACACCTTCACTATCTGGAGCAAAAATTCCTTCTCCTCAGCATTCTCTGCAGTCATGAATTTTTTATACTCCTCGGATTTTTTAATCTCAAGAAAAATTTTCCTGACCAGGTCCTGGTCGGTCTGCCATGAACAATGGTATTCCTTGATCTTCGACCTGAACACATCATTGTTCTCCAGCATTTCAATAAATTTAATTCCATGAAGCCTGCGCTTTGCATGTACCTCTTCATCACTTGGAAAATACTTGCGTTGCAGGTCTTCGGAGTCAAGAAGATCATCATGGGCAAGTTCCGTAATGAACTGCATCAGCAAATAATAAAGTTCCAGAATTTTGTCAATGCTTCTGAATAATTCCTTCTCTGCAATGTTGAGGTCGGTGGTACCGGATTGAAAATAAGAATATAGGGACTGAAGGACTTTAATCCTGAGTTGTCGGCGGGAAAGCATTGGTCAGATTTGAGATTTATTTGTACAGTGATGAATAAAATCCAGCCAATTTTTTATAAAAAAACATGCTCCCATAAATAAAATAACTGATTTAATAATTAAAGAACTTTTCGTGGATAATGATTTATCCTTTTTGAGCGGCCATTAATCTTTCTTCGGCAAGCATCCTGGCAGCAGATGCAGTAGTCAGGTTTTCAGTCCTTGCTTTCTTGAAAATTTCCAGTGTTGTGGTATAAATATTTTTAGCCTTCTCCAACGAAGCCTCACGATTGTAACCTTTGATTTCAGAATAAACATTGATGAGTCCCCCTGCATTGATTAGAAAATCGGGCGCATAGAGGATACCCTTTTCTGTAATCATATTGCCGTGGATATGTTCGTCAGCAAGCTGGTTATTCGCAGCGCCGGCAACGATGGAACACTTGAGTCGTGAAATATGCTCGGTGTTCAACGTCGCACCCAATGCACAAGGAGCGTAAATGTCAATGTCGAGGTCATACACTGATTCAGGAGCAACAATTTCGGCACCGTATTTTTTTGAAACAGCCTGTAACTGTTCTTTATTGATGTCGGTGATAAAAACTTTCGCGCCTTCCTCAGAAATATATCTTACAAGATTCTCTCCTACATGTCCCACACCCTGAACGGCGATCTTTTTTCCGCGCAATGAATCATCTCCCCATCGTTCCATGGCCGACGCTTTCATTCCCATATATACGCCGTATGCAGTAACAGGAGACGGATCTCCGCTCCCACCCATATTTTCAGGCAGGCCCGTAACGTATTTGGTACGTTCATGAACGTAAACCATGTCGCCGGTGCTGGTACCTACGTCTTCTGCGGTAATGTATCTCCCTTTTAAAGAGTCAATAAATTCGCCATACTTTCTGAAAAGATCAGGTGTTTTATCCTTTCGTGCATCACCGATGATAACGGCCTTTCCGCCTCCCAATTCAAGTCCGCTGATCGACGCTTTAAAAGTCATTCCTCTCGACAACCGGAGTACATCCTTCAGGGCTTCTGCCTCACTTTTATACATCCACATTCTTGTTCCGCCAAGTGCAGGTCCAAGGGTAGTGTCATGTATGGCAATGATGGCCTTCAGACCCGTCTTCTTATCATAGCAAAATACAACCTCTTCATGTCCGGCAAACGATTTATTTCCAAAAACGAGTTCCTGAGAAATATCGGCTTCATTAATGTCTTTAACTTCAAGCATAATTATTAATTTATTCTGCAGGGCTGTTATTCATTTTCAGATTGTCGTTACAACCATCCCTTTGTAACTTTTGGATACCTGTGATGGTCTTTCGACCGCCAAATTGAATTACTTTCGCAGCAGATCGTGAAAAGAGGGCGCAAAGGTAGCCGATTTTCCTGATGAGCAAAACTGACTTTCCCTGTCAAATATGAAATCGCTGGCCCAACTGAATAAATATTTTCTCAAATACAAGTGGCGTTTCATGCTTGGAATTGTATTTGTTATCGTCCAGAATTTTTTCGCCATTTATCCGGCTCAACTTATACGCAATTCGATGGATGCAGTGACTGAAACGCTTGAAAAATACCAGTCTGACATAGCAGATAAAGATCACCTCATTTCCGTTCTTACTGACACCATATTTTATTTCCTCCTGGTAATTATCGCCGTCGGCATTTTGAGGGGCATTATTATGTTCATGATGCGCCAGACGATGATAGTAATGAGCAGGTTGATAGAATTTGACCTGAAGAATGATATTTATGCGCATTACCAGAAGTTGTCACTGTCATTTTACAGAAGAAATAATACGGGTGACCTCGTGAACAGGATTTCAGAGGATGTGAGCCGGGTCCGGATGTATATCGGGCCGGCCATTATGTACACCATCAACCTTGTGGTACTGTTTACTTTGATCATCATCATCATGTTCAGTGTGAGTACCACACTGGCCTTTTACGTATTACTTCCTTTGCCATTTCTGAGCATATCTATTTATATAGTGAGTGCGAAAATGAACAGTAAAAGTGAAGATGTTCAGGTGCAACAAAGTAAGCTTAGCACATTTGTACAGGAAGCTTTCTCAGGAATACGCGTATTGAAATCATTTGTGAAAGAAACTCAGAGTGGTGATGAGTTTGAAAAAGAAAGCATCAATTATAAAATGAAGAGCATGGAACTGGTAAAAATCAATTCCATGTTTTTTCCGCTGATGTTATTACTCGTTGGATTGTCAACTTTACTGGTTGTTTATGTCGGGGGAAAAGAAGTAATAGCCGGAAATATAACTCCTGGAAATATTGTTGAGTTTATCATCTACGTAAACATGCTCACCTGGCCTGTAGCGGCACTGGGCTGGGTTACAGCAATTGTACAGCGGGCTGCAGCTTCACAGGAACGGATCAATGAGTTTTTACATACTGAGCCTGAAATCGTATCAAAAGAATTAAGTCAGCTAAAAATAAGCGGAAAAGTTGAATTCCGGAATGTCACTTTTGTTTATCCTGAAAGCAACATCAGGGCGCTTGATAATGTATCGTTCACTGTATATCCGGGTGAATCACTTGCTGTACTTGGCAAAACCGGCTCAGGTAAGAGCACCGTGGCTAATTTGCTTGTACGGATGTATGATGCAAATTCAGGGAAGGTTCTATTTGATGACAATGAGGTGGAGTCTATTTCATTAACGACATTGAGGGATAATGTAGGATATGTTCCGCAGGATGTTTTTCTGTTTTCCGATTCGATTGCAAACAATATCTCATTTGGAAAAAGCCATTTAGATAATGGATTGCTTAAAAAAGAAGTCATTATGGCGGCAAAGGATGCTGTTATTTATGACAACATTATGGAGTTTGAAAAAAACTTTGATACCCTGATCGGAGAACGGGGAATTACTTTAAGCGGCGGACAGAAGCAACGCGTATCCATTGCAAGGGCATTGATTAAAAACCCGAAAATACTTGTATTTGATGACTGCCTGAGTGCTGTTGATACCCACACGGAAGAAATGATCCTGACTAATCTGAAGAAAAAGTCGGAAGGAAAAACGGCTATTATTATATCTCACAGGGTATCCACAGTAAAACACGCAGACAAGATTATTGTCCTTGACAGTGGAAAAGTAATTGAAAGCGGAACTCATGATAACCTTTTGATTAAGAAAGGATTATACTTCGAACTTTACGAAAAACAGTTGATGGAAGAAATGGAACAGTAAACGTGACATGCATCGCTTCCAATAATTGTGGAAACAGTGGTACAAGGGTACTTTCTGTTTCAGTTCCGTGTCGTGTGGGACAGGTACTTGGAACAGTAACCGGGCTTTATGCTCAATTATTTCCTAATCCTGTTATTGAAAAATCTACGCTGAAGTTCACTTCTTCAGGTGATAAAAAGTATAACATCAGTTGCACAAATGTTGTTGGTCAGCGCGTAATGGAAGCTACAGGCGATGCGACAGAAGGAATAAACACAGTAGAGCTAAATTTTGGTAAGCCGGCCAAAGGAGTTTACACGTTGAATATTACTTGTGGAGATTATTCCGGAAAAATCAGAATGGTTGTTGAGTAGCAATCAATATCAAAACATAAAAAAGGAGTGCTAAGAAACCAGTACTCTTTTTTTATAAATAAGTAAATCGTATTACTGTTCTTAACTCCGGCTTTTAGCGAAGTCTAGAATTCTTTTCAAAGTCGCTTCTGATGGCCGGACTTTTCCGCTGTCAAGGGCTGACATTGTTTCTGTAATATCATTGAAATCATTTTGCACCAATGGATCACCATCAATGCTACGCTGGATTCTGTCTGAGTTTTTCAGATCTGTTTCGTTGTAGGCGTAATAGATTAAATCCTGAGTAGTAGTTTTATTCATTCATTTTAGTTTTATGAATTTATAATCGGTAGTATTCGTGATTTATTGAATCGAAATGAAAATATTTTTTTCACTACTGTCCGACTAAAAATAATTTTGCTTTGAAAGATTCATCGCTACGCTCTGAATGACAATGTTATCAGGTGTTTGCAAGGAGGGGGTTGGG
>JBBRAY010000068.1:0-17940 GCA_038206355.1 Bacteroidia bacterium | reverse complement strand
AACAAAACAACACCCCCCTGTGTACTACAAGATTATTTTAAACTAAAACCCAGCAAAATCAACTGGCTTTCGATTTAAACCCTTCAAATTGTTGATATGTAATGGGGTTATTAACAGCTTTGCTGCAAGTTGGGTTAAATGGCAATCAAAGTCTGGCATCGCATTCAGCCGGTGCCGATCTCACTTACAAATGTCTCGGTGGAAATAACTATCGTTTCTTTTTTACTTTTTACCGTGACTGCGGAGGTATTGCTGCTGATTCAAGTTATTCATTTTGGGGAACTTCTTCTTGTGGAGCAGCAATAAGTATTGTAGTTTATTTGGATTCAGCGAAAGAAGTAAGGCACTTATGTCCTTCCTTTTTTACAAAGTGCACAAATTCAAATAGCCCGTATATGGGAATACAGGCATGTTATTATCATTGCGACGTAACACTTCCTTTCTCTTGCAGCGATTGGATTTTTGGACTTAAACTTGCTATTTGTAACCGCAATGCAGCAATTAATAACCTTACACCAAATGCATCAACCTATTGTTTGTATGTGCAGGCAACACTTAATAATTCATCGGTTCAATTTAATAACTCTCCGGTTTTTTCAAGTGCGCCGGTATCATTTCTATGCGCTGACCGGATTCAATTTTTTAATCAACGTGCATTTGATTCAGATAATGATTCAATAACTTATACATTATATACACCACATTCTGATTCGAGCACTTCTGTCAGTTATATAGGAGGTTTATCTTGCACTCAGCCCGTAACTTTCGCCAATGATTCAACCCAATTTGATTTATTAACTGGCGATATCCGATTTTATGCAGACCATCCTCAGATTACAGTTGTTGCAGTACGGGTAAGTGATTATAGAAACGGTGTATTAATCGGAAGTGTTGAACGGGATATTGAATTGATTTTTGAGAGTTGCATTGGAAATCCATCCAGTCCACCTGCATCCTCCGGAATGAATGGATTACCTGTTTTTACAACGCACATTTGTTATGATTCATTATTCAGTTTTCAGATTTTTACAAACGACCTAGATAATGATAGTACTTTTATAAACTGGGATCATTCCATACCGGGCGGAAGTCTTACCACAATCGGTGGATTATTTCAAACAGGAGTTTTTTCCTGGCATCCGGATTCGTCAGAAATTAGTTTCAACCCGCATGTATTTAGAGTATTTATCTCAGACAATAACTGTCATGGGATTTCTACAACAACCTATACATTTCAGATTTTCGTGGATAACTGTCAGGCGACTACCCCAATCAATGAATCATCATTTTCTATACCGGATTTTTCTGCTATTTATTCCCCGGTTTCACATACAATTACTATTAATTACAACCTGAAAAACCCGGCCAATGGATCGGTCATTCTCTCTGATATTACCGGGAGAATAATAAAAAAGATAAGGATTGATGAACCAGCAGTAAAAGACAGAATGTTTGACGTTCACGGACTTTCAGAAGGAGTATATATTTTGACCCTTTATACAGCAAGTGTTCATTCCGTGTCAGTTAAAATTATTATTGAGTAACCCCAATATAATTCTTGTTAGAACTGACGAACTGTGCGATGTCTTTTTTATCTTACATTCAGGTTTTAATAAATAACTAAACATGAAGTCAAATCCCGTTCTCTGCTTCTTCTTTTTTATTTTACTTGTTTTTAATAACGAAAAATCTCTCGCCTCTCATGCCGTCGGCGCCGACCTTACCTATGTCTGCCTCGGCGGGAATAATTACCGGTTCTTTTTTACGCTGTATCGCGATTGCCAGGGCATTGCTGTAAGTCCTACATATACAATTGCAGGTAATTCAACTTGCGGTGGTAATGCCAGTGCAATTGTCAGCCTGGATTCAACAAATGAAATAACACATACGTGTCCGGCAATTGTTTCAAAGTGTATCAACCCGTCAAGTCCTTATTTTGGAATCCAGGTAAACTATTATCATGGTGACGTAACCCTTCCATCGGTTTGCAATTCCTGGACTTTTGGTTTAAGCACCGCAATTTGTAACAGAAGTGCTGTAATCAATAACCTTGATCCTAACGGAGCAACCTATTGTCTATATGTTCAGGCCACGCTTAATAATTCAGCGGTTCAGTGTAATAATTCTCCGGCCTTTTCCATTGAGCCGGTAGCATTCCTATGTGCAAATCAGGTTCAGTTCTTTCATTATTATGCAACAGATCCTGACAATGATTCGCTTCATTTCGAAATGTACACACCACACTCTGATCCAACAAACGATGTTCAATATAATTCCGGTTTATCAGGTACACAGCCTGTAACCTATCTTGCAGATTCTACCCGCTTTGATTCTACTACCGGCGAGATCAGGTTCCTTGCCGATGGTCCGCAAATTACTGTCGTTGCCATGCGCGTCTCCGAATACAGAAATGGAGTCTTAATCGGAAGTGTGGAGCGTGATATACAATTGATTTTTGAGAATTGTTCAGGTACTACACCTAATCCACCGTTGGCAACCGGAATAAATGGCACAACGAATTATAGCTCGCACATCTGTTACGATTCCGTTTTTACTTTCCTGGTTTACACATCTGATCCCGATGGTGACAGTACATTTATCGGTTGGGATCATCAGATACAGGATGCCATGTTTACAATTGCTGATGGTATCTTTCAAACAGGTGTTTTTTCGTGGCATCCGGATACTTTCGATATCAGCACAAGCCCCCACACGTTTACAGTTTATGTGACCGACAACAGTTGTCCTGCGCTTTCGCAGAGTGCATATACATTTCAGATTTTTGTTGACAGCTGTCATGCCATTTCTCAAATCAATGATCAGGAAAATTCCATTCAGTTTTTTACCGCAAGCTATTCCGGTGTCTCAAACACTATCCATATTATTTATCAGTTGAGAAATAATTCCGATGCTGTAATTTCTCTTTACGATTTAACTGGCCGCAAATTAAAAGTGATGAATGTTGAAAGGTCATTTGGAAGGGACATAAATTTAAGCGTACCCGGCATGTCATCGGGAATGTACCTCTTGAATCTGAAAACCGGAGACGGAGTTTCCCAAACCATTAAAATAGCCATTGAGTAACCGGAACTTTTCCACATTTGCACTCTTATTCATTCTCATTTATAACTTTGCATTTTAGTCAGGAAAATGAAAGTATACCTCGATTTATTGCGCCATGTAATGGGCACAGGCACTATTAAAAGCGATCGCACAGGCACAGGAACAAAAAGTGTTTTTGGTTACCAGATGCGATTTAACCTGGGGGAAGGATTTCCTTTGCTTACCACAAAAAAAGTACACACGAAATCTATAATTCATGAACTTCTTTGGTTTCTAAAGGGTGATACAAATATTAAATACCTGAAAGATAACGGCGTTAAAATTTGGGATGAATGGGCCGATGAAAACGGAAACCTCGGTCCTGTTTATGGCGCTCAATGGCGTAGCTGGAAATCAGCAGACGGAAAAACGATAGATCAAATATCAAATGTCATCGAACAGATAAAAAGGAATCCTGATTCAAGAAGACTGATCGTTAGTGCATGGAACGTGGGTGAAATTGATGAGATGAAATTACCTCCTTGTCATGCATTTTTCCAATTCTATGTTGCAGATGGAAAACTATCCTGTCAGTTGTATCAGCGCAGCGCAGATATTTTCCTCGGCGTCCCATTTAACATTGCGTCCTATGCATTACTTACCATGATGATGGCCCGGGTTTGTAACCTTGAGCCGGGTGAGTTTATTCATACCCTCGGAGATGCGCACATCTATTCCAACCATTTTGATCAGGTAGAATTACAACTGTCGCGGGATATTAAACCATTGCCGAAAATGATTCTCAATCCTGAAGTGAAAAATATATTTGAATTTAAATTTGAAGATTTTTCATTGCAGGATTATCATCCACACCCTGCAATCAAAGCCCCTGTAGCGGTATAAATTACCGGGAGTAGAAACGAAAAACGCGTCATCCGTCAGCGGACAACTACTGACTTTTTGACTACAACCAAATGAAAATCTCCATCATCGTCGTCGTATCTGAAAATAACGTCATAGGTCGCAACAATGACCTTCCATGGCATTTACCTGCAGACATGAAATATTTTAAAGACACTACCATGGGGCATTGTGTAGTAATGGGCAGAAAAAATTTTCAAAGTATCCCTGATAAATACCGGCCGCTTGAAGGCAGAACAAATATTGTGGTAACGCGACAAAAAGACTTTAAAGCTGAAGATATTCTGGTTGTTCACTCCATTGTTGAAGCAATTGATCTGGCAAAACGCAAAAATGAAACCGAGTGTTTCATCATTGGCGGAGGTGAAATATTTTCACAGTCGTTGGAAATGTGTGATTGTGTTTTCCTTACACGAATACATCATGTTTTTGAAGGGGATGTGTATTTTCCGGTTTTAAATCCCGAACTATGGAAAGAAGTTTCGAGAAAAGATGTGGAGGCAGATGAAAAGAATAAATTCCCTTTTTCTTTTTTTAAATACGAAAAAGTAAAATAAAAAATCCCGAAAGCTTTTTTGCAATCCGGGATTTAAATATTACATCTTACTTTTTACATCTTCTTTACGCTACCTTCATCCTGTTAATGTTCACCTTCGAGAATTTCTCTTTCGCATAGGTTAAAGTCAGGTGGAAATCTTTGGCTGCTTTTCCCTGAGAAGGCAATTCAAACATGGCATCAAGTAAAATGGCTTCGCAGATGGAACGCAGGCCGCGTGCTCCAAGTTTAAATTCCATTGCTTTCTCTACCACAAAGTCAAAAACGTTTTTGTCGATGGTAAGATTAATGTTCTCCAAATGAAAAATCTTTTCGTATTGTTTGATCAGTGCATTCTTCGGCTCGGTAAGAATGGAGCGGAGCGTAGCTTTATCTAAAGGATCCAGATGACATACAATAGGTAACCTGCCGATCAGTTCAGGAATTAATCCGAAAGATTTTAGATCTGCCGGACTGATGTATTGAAGATAATTACTCTTGTCGAATATTTCTCCGTCCTTACTTGCCTTAAATCCCATGGCATGAGAGTTCAGGCGCTTTGCAATTTTTTTCTCAATGCCATCAAATGCTCCTCCGCAAATGAATAAAATATTCTGCGTATCAATGGTGATCATTTTCTGCTCGGGATGTTTCCGGCCACCATGCGGCGGTACGTTTACCTGAGATCCTTCCAACAGTTTTAATAGAGCTTGTTGCACGCCTTCGCCACTTACATCACGTGTAATGCTTGGGTTGTCACCCTTGCGCGCAATCTTGTCAATTTCATCTATGTAAACAATGCCTCTTTCAGCAGCGGCAACGTCATAATCTGCAGCTTGCAATAACCTGGTCAAAATACTTTCTACGTCTTCTCCCACATATCCTGCTTCGGTAAGAACCGTTGCATCTGCAATACAAAAAGGTACGTTAAGCATTTTGGCAATTGTTCTTGCCAAAAGAGTTTTTCCTGTACCTGTTTCTCCTACAAGAATCACATTTGATTTTTCTATTTCAACTTCTTCCTGTTTTTTATGTTTTATGGAAATGCGTTTATAGTGATTGTAAACCGCAACGCTCAATACTTTTTTTGCTTCATCCTGTCCGATCACATAAGTATCCAGAAATTTTTTGATTTCAATCGGCTTCAGTTGGTTGAGCTGGGTACTGATATTATTCTTCAACCGGCTACTCATCTCATCACTGAGGATATTCTGTGCCTGCTGAATACACTGGTCGCAAATATGCCCGGTAATTCCGGCAATCAGAACATACGTTTCGCTTTTATCTCTGCCACAAAAACTGCAGCGGATTTCTTTTTGGTTTTTCATATTTCAAGGAGGGACAGTTGGAATTGAACTTGTACGAAGATACTAAGTTTTTGTTATTGCCGGAGAGAAATTCTACTGCTGATATTACAGGCTGTAAAGCGCTTGAGATTAACTGATTTTGAGAAGTTACCCTTAATTATCAAGGGTAATTTTAATTGTGCCTTCTGCGATTTCAAAAATAATGAGCTTTCCATCATTGAAATACCGCCCTCCATTCTCAACAGCTATAGGAGTAGAGCGGATGGGTAACATAATAGCCAGTCCTTCCATCCTTCTCGGAACGGTGAGAATGACGGTTCTTTTTCCGCCGATATGATTGACATCCACGGTCACCAGGTTGCGACTTACCCACCAGTCACCGAAATCTTTAAGAGAACCAAACCATGCTTCGTCTTTTAATGCCGCCACAAATTCACGTTCTACCTTTCTTCCAAGTGCATTTGGATGCACCTGTCCGACATAGCATCCGCCGTAACGGGAAATCTTCTTTGCTAGAATAAGGGCTGTACGAAGTCTGTCGTAAGTATACGGAGGAAATTCATCGTCCTGCGTAACCGGAAAAGCGAAAGCATCGATCTCATTATCATATTCCCTGTTGTAATTTAACTGAAAAGGAAAATGTGTTAGTGAAGCATTTGCTGAAATAGAAGAGCTGTACCTGTACCCGGTTGCAATCATGCTTTGCGGATAAGTAAAAGGCGTGTACAAACTGCTGGAACGGAACGACGCTACATTGACAGAGGGCACAAATCTTTCGATCAAATATTTGCTGATGCGCATTTCACCAAACACTGTGGCACCGTATGTTTTCTCATATGCCATCACATAAGGGCGATAGGAAGGGTATTGCTCTGTTCCCGTTCCCTGTTCAAACTGATCAAACAACGGAGAACCGGAAACCGAAAGACTGGCGAGGTCCATTCCATCCTTAGCGAGGTTATTCAGTTTTTTGAAATCATTTTCTGATTTGAAAATGAATGAATGCATATCCCTGATGTACTTCGTCTGAATAAAATATGTACTGTGGAGTCCCATTTTCTTTTCATCTTCTGCAAGCTGAAATGAATGTTCGAGTGATTTTGCCGAATTGATATTATGGGTGAGTACAACAGAAATATTTTTATTGTACGGTACAGTTTGAATGGTGATTGCATCCCTGTCTGTTGATAAATAAATATTGCGTATGAATCGCAGCAATACATCAATGGTAGGTTCAAAATCATTTACCTGCGAGCGGTTGAATTCTTCATGACGATTATTATGTCCTTTCAATATCAGGTATCCGATGTCGAAGCCGATGGCAAATGCCTTTCCGTTTTCATAATAACGTTGGGTAATGGCAGCACTTTTATCCTCATAAACCGCAAGCGGAGTAAGGATGGGTTTTGAATAACTGTAAGTACCTATCGTTTCTTTGAATTTCTTTTTATTGCCAATGCTGATGTGCTGTTCGCGCTCATCGGTAAATTCATTGGTGAGGTCAGACGAATCACTGCGCATGAAAATATCAAAATGTTGTTTGGAAGGAACGGGCTCATCAAATCCAAATACTTCATTTAGTGCGCCGAGCACATTTACGCCGATGATGGTACCTCCGTTGCGGGGGAATGCAGCGAGCAGTTGTAATTTTTCGGGAGATAAAACTGCACCGGAGATGACCGGGTAAACCATCACCACTTTATGTTTCAGCGCTTCATTAATATCTCCGGTTACCACGAATGGAATTCCGATGATCTTTAATCCATGCGCAATACCAAGCCATGAAGAAGCACTATCGGTAACAAATACCGCAAGCCTGTTGGCGCTACCACCTGAATACCTGGCAATAGATGTTGTTGCATGTTCAGGAAAAACTGATTTTGAATCAGGCCCGTTTACGCGTGGCGCTTCAAATATTTCAGACCTCCTCACTTCATAGGTTTCCGGATATTCTGTAGTCTTTAACGTACCAATGGCATCGCCTTGTCTGTCGGAACCGCAGCGGCTGAATACAATGACTAAACATATTCCAATGAAAGGGCGAACAATCGAACCAAAGTTCATGAAGCAAAATTAATTAATAGAAGATTGAAGAAGCAGACAGAAGAAAAAAGTTATTCGTTTGTAAAATTGCAGGTCTAATTCGCCCTGATGGCGTCTACCGGGTTCATTTGAGACGCCTGCAAAGCAGGAACGAAACCGCTGATCACGCCGATAATGGCGCTTACTCCGATTCCCATTACAATATTTCCTGTAGTGAGGACAAAAGTAAATTCTTCGAACATGCCACTAAAAAGCAGTGTAAGTAAAAACACAATTCCCAATCCCATCATTCCGCCAAAGATACAAAGCGTAATGGATTCGATCAGAAATTGTAAGAGTATGAAATAATTTTTTGAGCCCAGAGATTTCTGAATACCGATAATCGGTGTTCGTTCTTTCACAGATACAAACATGATGTTGGCAATACCGAAACCACCAACGAGTATCGAGAATCCGCCGATGATCCATGCGGCAAGTCCGAGGGTGCTGAACAGTTGATTCAGACCTTCAGCGAGCAAGCTGGTTTCATTGAGCGCAAAGTCGTCCTCTTCGCGTGGTTTGAGTTTGCGGATACTACGCATTGCACCCCTCAGTTCATCCCGCATCTCAGGCATTGCAACGGATTCTCTTGCTTTCACCATCATATAAGGATCAATTCTGTCGCTGCGGAGGTTGACGAGGTTGCGCGCAAAGTTCACGGGGATGATCATGTTGTCATCCGTAGAAATGTCAACCATGCTCTTTCCTTCTTTTTTTATCACGCCCACCACTTCAAACTTGCTTCCGCGCACACTCACTTCTTTATTCATTGCATTCCCATTGGGGAAAAGCGCTGCGGCCACATTGGCGCCCAGTATGCAAATCGGGCGGCCACTGTTTGATTCTGCCTCTGTGAAATACCTTCCGTCTTCCAGCTCAAAACTTTTAATCTCATTATACTCCTGACTTACAGCAAGGACAGAAGCGTTTTCAACTGAGCTGTTTTTGTATTTGATGAGTTGTCCGCCGATACTGGCGACGTATGCAAACGCATCAACGGTATTTACGCGGTGTTCCAGTTCTGTCATTTCCTTATAACCCGGCAGCGGCCTGTTCATGTATTTCCACCATGGATATTCGTCGCCGCCTTCAGGCGTCCACGGCCATTTCTGAATGTAGATAACATTGTTGCCCAGACTTTGTACGTCTGTCCTTATTTTTCTTTCCAACGCGTCGGTAACGGTAAACACGCTGATGATGGCAAATATGCCGATGGTGATTCCAAGCAATGAAAGTATGGTGCGCAGTTTATTCACGCGTAGCGCCTCGAAAGCAAATAGAAAACTTTCAATAAACAGTTTTAAAAAAATGCCAAACTTTTTCATGGAGATGAGTGGCGTAAAAGTAAACCAATTCTTGTTGGGAAAGGAAAAGATTAACGGATGATTAACGGGCTATACAAATGCGGGGGCAGCAGCGAAGAATTCCTCAAAGCAAACTAATTTTTAGTCAGACAGTCGTGATTAAAATTTAAACAGTTGTGAACGGCTAATGAGGCCTAAGCCATTCAGTTGTGGTTTTGATTTTATAACGCCGGCCTTGACGCTGCGGTTAATGAAACGCTCTCCCTTGAAGGGCTTTAGCCCCATGCAAAATAATTTAGCCGGTAAGTAGTGAAATATTAAGTTGAAATAAAAACGATTAATGACTTCCCATAACTGAGTGCTTTTATCTCAGGGTGCACAAAATTGAGTGCCTCACCACCCGCTTGCCAGCACATCTGCAATATGCATGACCTTGATATTCTTTCCCTGTTTCTTCAAATATCCATCCATGTGCATCAGGCAGGAAAGGTCAGTGGAGATAATAGTTGATGCTTTGGTTGCCTCCACATTGATCATTTTTTGTTCGGCCATACCAACAGCGATAGATTCATATTTCACGGAAAAAGTTCCGCCAAAACCACAGCAGGTTTCTGATTCATTCATCTCACGCAGTTCCAGGCCGCGAACATTGCTCAATAAAGTTCTCGGCGCCTGTTTGATATTCAGTTCACGCAGCGCACTGCAGGCATCATGATAAGTAGCCACACCGTCAAACTTTGCACCCACGTCTGTTACTTTTAAAACATTCACCAAAAAATCGCTGAACTCATAAATATTTTTCTGAATGGTTTTGTACTGGTTGTGCAACGATGAATTGTGAAACATCTCACCATAGTAATTTTTTACCATACCCACGCATGACGCAGAGGGCGCAACAATAGGCCTGTCGTTCGGAAAATCTTTGATGAATTTTTCACCAACCTCTTTGCATTGATCCCTGTAACCTGCATTGAAAGCGGGCTGTCCGCAACAGGTTTGTTCGGCATTATAATTTACACCAATGTTAAGTTTCTCCAGTACCTTCACCATGTTCATGGCGGCATTAGGGTAAATCTGGTCAACGAAGCAGGGGATGAATAAATCTACAATCATAATTATGAAATAAGAATTTGCAAATATGCAAATAAGAATACACTTCAAATTTTAAATATTAGAAGTGCGATCCGGAATTTTTAAATCAGTTTTAATATTTGCAGAGTTACTATTTGAATGCCCCCTTCAGGTCCCGATAGCTATTGGGAGGGGTGAATATTGTCCAATTTTCATCGGGCTTCAACTTTTGTTTCCTTTACCCTCAGTAACGAAAAGATACCTACAAGGAAAAAACTTCCCAGTACCAAAATAGAATTCCGCATGCTGCCGGTGAGTTCGTTGATCATTCCGAAGGCTAAAGTGCCGAGTACGGTTCCCATTTTGTCGCAGACGTCGTAAAAGCTAAAGTACGAGGCGTGGTCAATGGTATCCGGTAAAAGTTTTGAATAAGTTGAACGCGACAGTGCCTGAATCCCGCCCATCACAAGCCCTACAACAACTGCAATTGCGATAAACATATTCTGTTCGTCAATTCCGAAACGCTTGTCGTCGAAGTAGGCACCCACAGCAACTAAAATCCAGATTACAATTGAAATGGTTAACGCATTTATATTTCCGAACCGTTTTGACAGTGCTGCAAAAATATAGGCGCCTGCAATGGCCACAAACTGAATGATGAGTACAACAGCAATAAGTATAGAAGTTTCCAGGTGCAATTCGCTATGTCCGAAAAGGGTTGCCACATACATCACCGTTTGTGTTCCCATGTTATAAAAGAAGAAAGCCAGCAGAAATCTTTTTAGTGTGGAATTGCCCCTGAGTTCAAACCACACTTTTTTCAGCTCGAGGTAACCATTAAAAATATATCGCCCTGCCGGTTTAAGATTGAAGACATTATTGGGCAAATGATTGAATGTGTATTGTGCGAATACAAACCACCATATACCCACGGTAAGAAATGATATCCTTGATGCCGGTCCGCTGAAAAAACTTTTTGCCTGATGCAATGCTTCATTATTGGTAAGCGAAGGATTGGCTGCAACCAACGCACTCATTTTTCCTTGCACGTCAAAAAAGAACTGTGGACACTGAATCATCACCAGGTTAAAAATGAGAAGGAGTGAACTGCCGATATAACCCATTGCAAAACCTTTGGCGCTTACCCTATCCTGGTCCGCCGGTTCGGCAATTTCAGGGAGGAATGCATTATAGAATACGATACTCCCTGCATATCCGATGGCAGCAAATACGGATCCGAATACACCGATGGCTATGGTTTCCTGTCCTTTGAAAAAATAAAGTGAAGCACAGGAAATAGCGCCGAGCGTACTAAAGAAGTACATGAATTTTTTCTTGCTGCCACTGTAGTCAGCAATGGAAGAGAGCAGGGGATTGATAGCTGCGATTACCAGAAATGCTAGAGAGATGGCATAGGTCTGTAACGAATCTGCATTGAAGGTGCGTCCGAGAAACTGAACGTCACCGTCTCCGTCAATTGTTGTTACCGCAGTAAAATAAATCGGGAATATGGCTGATGTGATGGTGAGTGAATAGGCGCTATTGGCCCAGTCATACATCGCCCATGCATTGATGAGTTTCTTGTTTCCTTTCTTAATCATCAGGGAACAAGTTTACGGTTTACTATTTAATATGAAAATTTTTATAAAAAATTAAAGTGTCGTTGCTATTACCGTGTAACGATTACAAAAAAGCCGCTTTGAATCCATGCTCGACGATTGCAATGTAGCCCAGTTCCCGATCCATACCGGGAATAACAAACCGCCGTAGCGCCTATGCTGAGGCTCCGGCGTAAGCATATACGCGACCTCCCGATTTTTCATCGGAATACGGTGGTGTGAAAGGCGCACTACGTCATAATTTTGTGACGGAGCCGCCCACTTGATTGTGCGTTGCCAACTTCTGTCCGATCTCAAGTTACCTGTCAATATTGAATTTAATAATTGGTTGGTAATAGTTATACTTCGTTGTGTCTGCAATCATCTCATGATACCAACCCGCTTCCAAAAAATCCCCCGTACCATTCTCTCCATTAAACAATTGTTGCGCTTTTGCATTTGCATTCGCAATTAATTTTATCCATGTGTCAGAGGGATTCGCTAATAGTTCGAACTTGATAATATCAGTCATTGCAACTTTTCGGTATTTCAGTTTATTGTGGTTGTCATTGAAAGCATCAACGGTGTCAAGATATGTTGACGATGTCGTCTCAAAGAAAATGGTCATACTGTCGAGCGCGACATATTTTCTTTCAATGTGAGTTATTAATCTGACAGTATCCAAAACACCACTGCTGTCATAAAACAAATTGTGAGGATGTGAAAAGGTGGCATTTTAAAAACATTCAAGAAATTTTATCCTTCGACAATCGGGGTATGATTGTCTATCGAAAGAATAGGAACTGTCTTTTTTAATAAATGATTTACTGTCGAGAGTAAAAAATTCTGTCCACTCGTACTTATACTCTCCTTGCTCGTAATGTTCTAAATAAAATCCATTCATCCACAATCCCCAACCACCATGTCCTAACGTAATCATGCCCTCGACAACTTTTCCGTTGCTTAATGTAACTCTGCAAACTGCTTGTATGTTTGGCGGCCCCAAGTCCGCGCTTGCCGAAACCATCAAACCTAAAAATAAAAGTGTCAGAATAAGTTTACTGTTCATTTCTTGTCGTCAGTTTCAAGTTGCAGTGTCGTTTGTTACGAAGTGAAATTGGTTGCGCAAAACGTTTTGCAATTACAAAAAGTTGGCGTCCCGAAAGCTTTCGGGATCGAAGCACAAAACTGTCTGCCACCACAACTTGTCCCGACAAAGCTGGAAAACTTGATACAAAGCACAATCCCGATAGCCTATCGGGATCATTTAACCACTGTACCGCCAATTTTTTGGAGGTGCTGTTATGCACAGGGCTTTATTGTAGTTTCTGTCTTGCGGTTTTTAAAGTATTCCAAAATTTCGGCTTTCGTCATTTTGGATAACTTTTCACTCAATTTGTCTCGTTGTTGACGCATAAAATTTACTGCGTCAAATTGTTTTTCAGTCGTCTTCATATTTTTCAAATTCTCTTGGTGAACGAATTTCTAATTGTTTGTAACCGTTTTTAATGTTTATGGAGTTGTAACCCCGAATTCTTTGCACGTTTACAATGTGTTTAAAATTCCAACTAATTAAAAAGTCGGCACGATTTATTGTCGCTAATGCTATGTGTAAGCAGTCGGCAAAACTTGTTTGTCCAACTACCTTTTCAGAAATGTATTCTGATGCAAGGTCAATAACTTCGGATGTTGTATCAAGAAATTCCGTATTGTCAACCTTTATGCTTTTTACAAGTTCTCTTACCTTTTGTGGTGCAGTTGCTAATTCGTCTTGTGTTACTGTCGAGAAAAGCAAAGTAAATTCATTGTTTTTAAGTCTGTCGAACAACGGAATTGTATGCTCGGCAAACTCCTCGTCAAAGTTTCCACCGAAAACAGAAGTGTCAATATAAATTCGTTGCTTCATGTTGTCAAAGTTACGTTAAATTGTTGTTTAATATTAAGACATTGTCGCTGTTTCGGTGTTGTGATGGCCTTGTGCATAACGATCCGCAGATTTGCGGTGGGCGGGACTTTCTGCTCGAACCATCAATCGAAGTTTACCTCTTCCCGCTTTCAAAATATTTCCGACGAAGCACGAACCCCTGCCTATCTTAAATGTGCTGTATGTGCCCTGAATGGCAAGTATAGTTCTTTCAAATAGGAAAGATTCCAGAGGGTGAAAGTCCCTTATGCGTTCGCCGAAGGTGGAAAGCATTAGCAAGTCGCCCCGATATTTATCGGGGTAAACGGCGGTCGGTACTGACGAACAGAATTAAGCGAAGCATGAACACAATTAAAAAAATAAAGAGAAGTGAATAAACTGTATACAGAGGCATGGATGAATGGATAAGCTTGCACAGCTAAGTGAAGTCCGAAGTCCCGATCCCGATCTATCGGGACTATCGGGAACAAAAGTTCATCCATGTAGATGTAGCAGGAATTGACCGAAGCCTGTCTGACGTCAGGCAGGGATATTTACTGATGTCTTGTTTTTTTTGATTATGGTATCCGTGAAGTGCTTTGCAGTTGCCTTACCGGAGGCTTGCACAATAGCTTCAGCGTCGGCGCGGGGAGATCTGTTGATAGTTTGACCAAGTCACGCGCGAGTGATGCAGGCAACAATTTCCGAAAGCACTAGGAAGTTTCATCAGAAGTCATAGTAGTTGGGAGCAACGAGTCCGCCTAAGGCGGAAAGGACTCACAAGCCAGCGAAGGACTGAATGTTGAGTCGTTTCCGATTCGATAAGGAGTTTTTAAGTTTCGCACTAAGCAGCCTTGTCTTAAACGAAACAAAGTACGATTGGTGTAAAGAGCGATTGTACCCATGCTTAACAAACCGCCGTAGCGCCTATGCTGAAGCTCCGGCGTAAGCACGTACGCGACCTCCCGATTTTTCATTGGGATACGGTGGTGTGAGAGCCTCTCCCTGCCGGTTTCCGGCAGGGCAGTACCGCGATTACCTGCTGCCATGCTTTCGCCACGAAGTATACTTGTTTCAAGTCCGAACAAATTATCCATAAGAGATATTCTTATATTTTGTCATTATAGGCACTCTCCGGCAAACCTTGATTGTATTTTTTCAACGCTACCAACAAATATCTTCTCAGGATAACTTCACTCTTTGTTTCTCTTCCAAGCAAACCATTTATTCCGAATGTTTCTTTCGTCCATGCATAGACAACCTTCCAATCAAGTTCTTCTAAAACTTGTTGGGTTGCGGTTTCAACCAAAGCATCTTCTGAATACTCGTAGCTCATTTAGGTGAGTAAAAAGTTTCTTTTTGTGTTATACATCAGTAAGTATCCTCTCTTGTTGGCATCACTTAAAAATGAACGGCTGACTAAGGTTTCCATTAGAGATTGTTTTTCTAAAAACGGATTCAGTAATTTTTCTGCCCTGGTTTCGGCAACTCCTATTCGTTTGGCAAATTCAGTGAAATCACTTTTAGCAGGGTGTCCGCCTTTTTTATATTCCTCACTTTTGAAGCCATCTGAAAATAATCCTTTATCCAATGCAAAGTCTGTATCATCCACATGCAGTTTTGTATTTACTAAATCATACGCAGGACTAAGCAAGTAATCGCCCTTGGATGATTCAAGCAAAGAGAAATTTTTTAAATGAGCATCGCCATTTGAAAACAAAAAATTGAAAACCACCAATGAAAAATATTTCTCTATTTCTACCCGCCATGCAGGAACAAATTTTTGTATCAATTGTCCAACCTCTTCGTAACTGTATTCATATTTGAATTTTGCTCCAGCATTATCTTTTGTTTTACCTGCAAGTGTTGCAAAATCTTCCTTGCCCCATTTGCTGCCATCTTCTTTTACATCAAATCTTTTGGTAATGTAGGCAGGCGAACCATTCTTGAAAAAAATCATGGCATTTTCTGCTGTATTTAATCCATAAACCTGTTTCGCTATTTGCATAGTCAGGTGTTCGTTAGCCGGAACCTGGTCAACCTTCTTTAAATCCCTTGGTATTGGTTTGAGTATGTATGTTCCCTGTTCTCCTTCTTTCGTCAAACGCAATAGATTTTTTTCAAGAAGAAAACTCAATTTTTCCTGCACACCTGATATGGATATGCGTTTGCGGTTTTCCATGAACTGCTCTGCAACCTCTTCGCTTTGCTGTGGTTGTTCATAAGGTAAAACATGATTTACCTTTTTACCATTAAACATATTCCTTAAGCAACCCGGGCTGTAAGTAGTAAACCCTTCAGCTAAAGTTCCCGGACAATATTTCAATTCATCTAAATTCATTTTGCCTCTATTGGTTTTACGGTTACTGCACCTATCGTATCATATCGGGCTGTTGCAACCAGCAAACCAAAATTATCTTCTTCATCAATCCTCAGTTGTGTGCTTTGTAATTTTCTGTTTACACCTTCACTCAGCATATTAAAGAAAAATGGAAAAAGAAATTCGCTGCTGTATTCTTTTTGTGTTTTTGGAAGAGTTAAACTGATAGCCGGTTTGTCTGAATCATTAAAATAATTGTCATTATACCTGAACACAAAATGCTGACGATTTTCCTCGGTCAGTGTTCCGGCTAATGTTCCGTTGCGGTATATCTCCATTGCTCTCATTTACTTAGTGCTTCTTTTTAACTTCAAGGGTTAGCTCCATTCCCAATACTTCTGCTAATTTTTTCAATACTTCCAATGAAGGATTGCCTTGTCCCCGTTCTAATTTATACAAAGTATTGGTGCTCACTTTTGCCAGTTCAGCTAAGTGGGGCTGAGTTATACTCAACTCCTTTCGTCTGTTTTTTATGGTCTCCCCAAGGTTATTGACTAACATTATACTGTGATTTATGTGTCAAAAATAAGTTTTATTTTTAAATTGTGCAATTAAAATCACAATATAATGTGATTTTAATGTCAAATCATTTGGATTTAAAGAGTGAAAGTGCTTGAATCACATTTTAATGTGATTCTTATATTTCAATCATACCTGTCATTAGTCGTGGCAATAAAATATCTCTTGCTCTTTCAGCAAGCGGTTTTGATGTCCTAAGTTGTAAATCTGTTTGTAAATAGGGTCAATGATTTCATTGAATTGCTCCAATGTTTTTTCGTCAGGCACTTTTACTTTTTGAAATTTTAGAAATGCAATATGCCGGAATGTCACTAAACCGGGTGGCTCAGTATAGCCGGAATGTCATCAACTCTACTAAAAAGGGGTGGCTCAATATGACCGGAATCGGTGGCTTAGTATGCTCCGGAATTGGTGGCTCAGTATGACCGGAATTCACAGTAGTTTACCAAAACACACAAAAATTATATCAATCACTTCGCCTGGGTCGACTTGATGGTTCGCATCGAAGACAGATGCAGCAAATGGCCAAAGCAGAGCTGCTGATCCTGGATGATTTTGGCCTCCAAAAACCGGATGAACTTGCAAGGCTCGATCTATTGGAAATTGTAGAGGATCGACATGGAAGAAAATCTCTTATCATTGCCTCACAATTACCTTCTGCCATTTGGTATGAAATAATTGGCGAGCCGACACTGGCAGATGCAATACTTGATCGGGTAGTTTCCAATGCACATCGAATCGAATTAACCGGCGAGTCATTAAGAAAAAAGAAATAATAAAAACAAATATTAGTTCATTGAAATAACCCTTCCAACAGTTGCAAAAAAAGGAGGGGTCAGTATGCCGGAATTTAGGTCGGCCCGCTAAGAAGCAAGGGGGTCAAGATCCCCGGTAGGGGGGTCAGGATCGCTGGAATAAACACAAAAACTAATGACACTCTCCGGCGATGAATTTTTACGCCGCTTTTGTCTGCACATATTACCGCCGCGATTCCGAAAAATCAGGCATTACGGTTTTCTCTCCAATCGTGCGAAAGAAAAATTGAGAAAGCAACAACTCAAATCCGGTTTTTCAATAGCGGCAAAACAAAAACTCACCCGGCAGGAGATCATATTGAAGAATCTCAATTACGACATGGATGCCTGTCCCTGCTGCAAAAAAGGAAAGATGATTCGCCTGATGAGTTTCCAGGCAAATGCGCCACCGGCAATTATGTCTCAGCTCAAGAATTTAAATCAACCTAAACAAAAACCCGCAGCATGAAATACCGCTTTATGG
>JBBRAY010000067.1:0-18092 GCA_038206355.1 Bacteroidia bacterium | reverse complement strand
CCCCCCCCCCCCCCCCCACCCCCGCCTTGGTACTTACTCCCCAAAAGCCCTGTCATTCAGAGCGAAGCGAAGAATCTCATAAAAATTTAGTCGGACAATAATGAAAATGAATTGCAATTAATTTTCAAGAATCAAAACATTTCTTTCCGGAAATAAAATATATCTACTGACCGGTACATGCCATCTTCTTGCTTTAAATATTGGGTTTCGGTTAAGTTTTTTGTGTAACGTGTTTTGAGTCAATACTTTATTTTGAACGGCATTGATATCGTTTTCGGTAATTGGATTCTTAGTGGAATTTATTTCAATTCTTTTCGTACCTATCATTTTAAAATTTCCAATCTCAGAGAGTAATGATTTTTTGAACAATTCCCGATCCGGATCATGATCGGAATATTTGTATTTTGCAGAATATTTCAAATTCACTGCTTCTAAGAAAAAATTTATGATGATCCTCAGAAAAATTTACCTGTTGCTAATTATCCTGCCGTTAAGTTCATGTTCGCAGATTGATTTTAATAAGATTACGAAAGAAGTTGACAAGACCATTAGCGGTGAAAAGCCATTGACTAATGATGAGATCATCAGGGGATTGAAAGAAGCGTTGCGTGTAGGAAGCAATAATGCCTCCGGAAGCGCATCTAAGCTTGATGGTTTTTTTAAGAATCAGATAATTAAAATTCCATTTCCTCCTGAAGCAAGAGAGATGGAAAGTAAGCTCCGTTCACTGGGAATGAGTAAGCAGGTTGATGATTTCATCCTGACAGTAAACCGTGCTGCGGAAGAAGCTGCAAAACAATCCGCTTCAGTATTTGTAAATGCGATTACAAGTATGAATATAAACGATGGTATTTCAATACTTCGCGGTGCTGATACAGCAGCTACAGGATACCTCAGAAAAACAACAGGCAATCAGTTGCATGATATGTTTAAACCTGTGATTAAGAATGCCACACAAAAAGTTGAAGTAACAAAGTACTGGAATCCGCTTGCGACAACGTATAATTCAATTCCTTTTGTTACGAAGGTGAATACCGACCTTGAAGAATACATTACGCAGCGCGCTTTAAGCGGACTGTTTTATCTTGTATCTCAGGAGGAAGTGAAAATCAGAAAAGATCCCGCAGCGCGTGTTTCGGAACTTCTTAAAAAAGTATTCGGATCAAAATAAAATAATATTGAATACCATGTTGAAGCATGGCAGTTCAGCAACTACAACAGGGTATTAATACCCTACCGATATTTTATCCGGATCACCTTCCACAGGCCTGATGCTCATCACTGGAATTTTCGAGTGATTAACAAGTTGTTGTGCAGCTGATCCCATAAACATTCCGCTTCCTTCCTGGTCGGTCATTATGGCCATCAGATCAGCGTTGATCTGCGTAGAGTAATCAATGAGTGTTGTTGTTGGGTTTTCACCTTTGAATATTTTCACGGTATGGGCAACCTCATGTTCCTCTACAAAATCTTTCACCTGATGTACCTTCACTTCAAAGCGCCGTTGTAAGTCAACGTCGGTGAATGTCATTAATCCTGCAATATGGACCACGGATTTATATTGTCTTGCAAGTTCAATGACGAGTGGAACTTTCTGGCGTGAAGTACCGCTGTTATCAATTGGCAACACGATGTCGTGAAATCCTATTTTTTGTGCATGGGTCTGGACTGAAATGACAGGACAAGGTGCGCTGCTTACAACTTTGTACGTATTGCTTCCCACAAGGTATTCCTGGAATCCGCTTGTACCATGGGTGCCCATAATGATAACATCAGTTTCACTGTCTTTTGCCGACTGAACAATAGCACGGTAAATCTTTCCTCTCACGGTCTGGAAATTAACTACTACGCCTGACTGATGATGAATCTTATCAGCCATTTCGCGGAACTTATCGTTCGCAGAGCTTTCCACTTTTTCCTCATACTCGCTTTGAGTTTTTGAAAAAGCATTGGTTATTGCTGAAGCAAATGAGTATGATTCTATAACATGCAAGAGCATAATCTCTGCTTTTGCAAGTTTTGCCATAAAGACACCATGTTCAAGGGCAAGTCCGGCAGTGTCAGAAAAATCATAAGGAATAAGAATACGTTTAATGTGGAAGGCGCGCCTCATGGTTGTAATTTTTGGTGGTTGAATTAATATTCAAAAGCAGATAACATGGTGGTCTTACGTGGATCAGGACGAATGCTTAGAACAGGAACATTGGTATCGTTTAGTACCTTTTGTGATGCATCTGAGAGAAACATATCTGTCCAGCCCATTTCTTTTTGTGTCATTAATACGATCAGGTCAGCTTTAATTTTCTTTGCGTATTTCACTATTTCCCCGGCAACATCATCGCCGGTAATAAATTCGTGGGAGCAAGATACATTTTGCTCTTTGATGAAATTCTCAACAGATTGCATCTGGCGTTTCAACTTATTAACAATGAACTCATCATCTGTGGTGAGAACACTCATCAGACTAATATGGGAACCATACAATCCAGCCAATTCTATTGCTTTTCTGATTTTCTCTTTTGTTTCCTTACTAACGTCTAAAGGCAGTAAAATATTTTTGCATCCGGGACGGTGTTTTTTCCCTTTAATTGTAATTACTGCACATGGTGCTTCACGGATTACGCGCAAAGCGTTGGAACCGATAAACCTTTTAATGCCAATACTGCCATTGGTTCCCATAATGATCATTGTAGATTTCAGTTTGCCGGCGGCTTTCTGGATCTCCTCATAAACTTTTCCACGGGCGATGATAAAATCTGTTTTAACGCCATGTTTAAGGTGCGTCTCAGAAGACATTTTTTCCAGTTCTTTCCTTATGTTTTTTTCCAGGCTTTTGTCTTCTTTCTGCTTTACAAAAGGAACATGAAAAGGATCTTCTAAGACGTATATGAGTGTGACAGAGGCTTTTGTGATGCGTGCAAAATTGACAGATTGTCCAAGCGCGATGAGTGATTGTTCAGAAAAGTCGATGGGTACTAAAATGTGATTTTTGAAAATGGCCATAAAATGAATCGTGTATATTTGGCACAAATTTACTCAATACTACTTCAATGAACAAAATACCTGAGTCAGAACTAATATTAAATTCAGATTTGAGCGTGTATCATCTGAACCTTCATCCGCATGAAATTGCTGACACTGTGATAAACGTCGGAGATCCCGACAGGGTTGGAATGGTCTCCGCTTTTTTTCAGAAGATAGAACTCAAAAAGCAGAAACGCGAGTTTGTCACACATACCGGAACCTATAAAGGAAGGCGGATCACTGTGATCAGCACCGGCATCGGAACGGATAATATTGACATCGCATATAACGAACTGGATGCATTGGTGAATATTGACCTGAAGGAAAGAACCATCAAAGAGAAACTCACCTCCCTCAACCTGATCCGTATCGGTACTTCAGGATCATTGCAGGCTGACATTCCCATTGATGGATTTGTTTTTTCACAATTTGGTCTTGGTCTTGACGGGCTTCTTAATTTCTATAAGCTGAAAAATACTGGTGAAGAATCAGAGATGATTGAAGCGTTCAGGAAACATTATCCGACGCATGGAATTTTACCGCAATCATACCTTGTTCGCAGTTCCGGAAAACTTGAAAATGCATTGAGTAAAGATATGTTCAGGGGAATTACAGCAAGTTGTTCAGGATTTTATGCTCCGCAGGGAAGGGTGCTCCGGTATGAGCTTGCTTTTCCTGATGTGATTGACCGGCTGACTTCTTTTGACCATAAAGGAAACCGCCTTACCAATTTTGAAATGGAAACGGGTGCGATGTATGGGCTTGCAAGAATACTCGGTCATCATTGTTGTTCAATCAATGCCATTGTTGCAAATCGCATAACAAAACAACATACTCATAAAGGAGAAGAGACGATGAATGCGCTGATTGAAACGGTGTTGGACAGGGTTAGTGCGATGTAATCCAATCATAAATTATTTTTTGAATGGTTGCAGGAGTTTTTTGATTGGTTTGTCCTGATCAAATATAAAATTCATTCGCATCGGAATAATAAAAACTATTTCGCCATGCAATTTCAAGTCAGCAGTTGTTCAAAAAAACCACCGATTTGTTTTTCTTTATCAATGAAGTGAATTTCTAGAATCCAGTGTCTTTTATTTCCATTTGCATCGGGAAGAAACATGTCGTTGTGATTTTCCGGATGCACATACAGCCCGTAGTTTTTTGCTTCTAATTTTTCATGAGGGAAATGCCCGATGAGATGTCCTGCAAGCTGACCACCATAGTCCCAACCATATTTCGCTGCCAGTTCAAGAATGTAATGATGGTATTCAGCGCCTGTAAGTTTGGTTTGTTTAAGAAACCATTCTTTCGCTTCATGCCAGGCAACTTCAATATCTTTTTTGAGTTTGTGCTTGTGCGGATCATTTCCGATTACAAACGTTCTGCCGAAGTCGGCTTCCCAGTCTTCAAATACAGGGCCGAAGTCGAGGAAAATAATTTCGTCGTCCTGTAAAATCAGATCCGGCGGATTTTCATCATAGGGTTTCAACGTATTTAATCCGGCCCTGACAATTCTTTTGTGCCAGTATTTTTCAATTCCAAAAAGTTCAAATGCCAGCTCAAAAATTTCATTGTTGAGTTTTTTCTCTGACTTCCCGACGGTGATGAGCCTTCGGTCTTCAATGGTTTTAAATAAAAGACCGGCTTTTTGTTCTGCGTCTTCAAGCTTTGTAAGGATGGTTGACATGATTTGATTTTTACGACAGGAATAATGGAAAAGAAAAATGGAAAGTAAAGCTGTACCTGATGCAATTTTCTCAGGTTCATTAAAAACCTTTTCATGACTCACAAAAGGTTTCGTTTATCTACTGGTAAGCGGCCTTTACAAATTTTGTCCGGAATATTTTTTCATTTGATTTTATTTCAATCCAGTATACTCCCTGTGATAATAAACTACAATCTATAGTTCTGAGATTATTTTCAGATTCAAAATAAATTCTTTCGCCCATTGCATTGTAAATTGAAATCTCAACTGCTGTTTTCCTTGTGATCCCGATTGAGGCCGGGAGTGACTTATAAATTGTCAAATGATTCCTGACCGGATTGGGGAAAATTGCAAATGGCAAATTGCCAACCACGGATTCTATTTCAGTAGTCACATCAAATATTACCGATTCCACTTCGCAACCGTTTGCATCGGTACAGAATAAATTGTAATCGCCATTTGAGATTGCTACGTAAAAATAATCTGTTGCACCGGAAATAATGTTTCCATTTAATAACCATTGGTAGGTAGTAAATCCTGTATTGGAGAAAAGGGTATCACCACTTTGCACAATACCTTGCGTGGGTGGTAAAGGATAAACAGTAATATAATTATTTAACGTAATGGTATCACTTCCTACATTGCCGGAAGCGATGAGTGAAACATCATAAGTTCCGGGCGTGTTATAGCAAATACCGGTAGGGTTTACATCGGTACTTGTTGATGGAGTTGCGCCGGAAAAATTCCATTGGTAAGATGTTGCATTGGAGGAAAGGTTTGTAAAATTGGTGCACGTACCCGGACAAATATGATTGGGGGCAGAGAAAAGTGCATTGGGTGGAGGTGAAAGCGCACCGATGCAACAATTGCCACCATCACTGATATTGTATGTTCCGTTCCAGCATCCGTATTGCGTAAAATGATAACGGAGTACTCCGCCGAATTCCTGCTGGAAATAAGCTGCGATCTGATCAGGCGTATTGCACCCACCCTGATTGCTACTTGTATCACAGGAATAATTGCAGATGACAATGTAATATCCGTTGCTATTGACAACAGGCGATGCAGGCATGAATATCAGCGTATCAGTTCCCGGCGGAGCACCGATGATGCTTGTTACTGCGGGTGAATTTGCGCAGTGGTGATGTGTCGTTGTTGTATATCCTGCGAATTGTACAGCAGAAATATTATTTACGAAAGGCCCTGTAAAGTTGATCGTTACCATTTCATAACTGACAATTCCGATTTTCAGATTGGGGATGTTTACGTCAACGTTGATGTTTAAGACGCCACCATCATAATTGCTGTAAAGGACTACGTTGCCCGAAGTGTTACATGTAATTTGTGCTGATGCAGTTCCGATAACGAATGGAATCACGAAGCACATTTCAATGGAAAGATAAAGAAGGACGGATAATATTTTTCTCATGGGCGAAGTATTTGCAGCGTACTTAATTGCCGGAGGCCTTTACAAATTTTGCCCGGAATATTTTATCATTTGATATTATTTCAAGCCAAAAGATGCCGGGGGATAAAAAACTGCAGTCAACGGTCATCAGCTCACAATCAATGATTGAATTAATCCTTTCTCCCATCATGTCGTAAATATATATTGAACAAGGATATCCTGTATGGCTTACAAAAATTCCCGGAATATTAATTTCCAGTTTCGCAACAACAGGATTAGGAAACACCATAACCCTCTCTCCTTTGTTGAGGGCAGGGGTGAGGACTCCTACCACATCAAAAATTACTGCTTCCACCTCACAGCCGTTAGCATCGGTACAAACAACATTGTAGTCGCCATTCAATGATATCACATAATTATAATCCGTTGCTCCTGAAATCAGCACGCCATTGTGAAACCACTGGTAGGCGGATGAACCCTGGTTTGCAAACAATGTATCTCCTGATTGTGTAATTCCCTGCGGTGCCGGGTAAGGATAAACAGTAATATAATTCGGCAATGTAAGGGTGTCAATGCCTCCAGAACCTGTAGCGATCAACGTCACTGTATAATTGCCCGGTGTGTTGTAGCAAATGTTTGCGGGATTTACATCGGTACTTATAGAAGGATTGGCGCCATTAAAAAACCACTGATAAGAAGTTGCATTGATTGAAATGTTTGTGAAGTCAGTACATGTTCCCGGGCAAATGTGATTTTGAGAAGTAAAGAGTGCAATAGGAACAGTAGAGCAGGAGGGAACTGCAGGAGAAAGTTCAGGAAGCGTGTACAATCGTACATTGTCAAGAATCAACTCCGTACAAGGAATGCAAATGTGTCCCCAATTGGTGAACTTAATTGTATGGGATGTGGCAGTGGCATTGAATTCAATGATGTATGTAGTGCCAATGCACCCCGGACAAGTGGGTTTATTTCGCAGGAATGTATTTCCAAAACCGATATCAACTGCAAATACGCCGGCATCCATCCATCCGTGTGATTGCGGTTCTCCGCCGGCCCAGAATTCAAGGACATATGTGGCTCCAATGGTTAAACCGGAAACCGTTTGTTCCAGACTCACTCCGATACTTCCTCCATAAGTAACATCGTTCGTGGGGTATCCCATCGGAATATTCAGAAGTTCGCATCCTGTTGCGGTAAGACAAGAAGTATCATTAAATGTCGGCGAACATGCTGATGCACTACTTCCGTTTCCGAAATAGGCAGCATTGTTTCCATCTGCAGTTTGTGTAAATGTATAGTCGTCAATACTTGCATAAGAAGCGGAACCTCCACCGGTGCAGATCCAGTTCACCACATCGCAGCCATAATAACCTGAGTTGGGGCAAAAACTATTGCTGAATACATTCGGTGCGCAGTTTGTGTTTTCGAAACTGCCATTCAGTATAAGGTTATTTACATTCTGGCTGAGCGAATCATTTTGCTCGTAGCAATAGATGCAGAGGATCTGGGCAGATGAATGATATGATGGAAATATAAGAAAAAATATTGCAGATAATAGCAGTAGATTATTTTTCATTGTCGGGTGAAATAGTTTGCAGAATTAATTATCAGCTCTGATAAATTTCGTCCGGTAAGATTTTTCGGATCCTGAAATTTCAAGGAAGTACATGGCTGCCGGCAATTGCGATACATCTATTGTAATAGGGGCAGAGAGATCAGATGAATGGCTTATCATTTCCTTTTCACCCAATATATTGAAAACGGCAATGTGAACGCGGGTATCCATAAATGTCCTGGCGGAAATAATTAATTCGTCTCTCACAGGATTGGGCCGTATTTCAAAAACCGGGTTTAAAATATTACCGCTTCCATGAATGGCGGCTACCACATTAAATATCACAGCTTCCACTTCGCACCCAGTGGCATCATTGGCGATTACATTGTAATTTCCACTTTGAACTGCTACATAAAAATAATCGGTTGCACCCGGAATAAGTACACCACCGAGATACCATTGATAGCCCGCGGCACCCTGGTTTGCAAATAGCGTATCGCCACTTTGGCTGATCCCTTGTGGCGCAGGAAAAGGATAAACAGTAATGTAATTCTGGAGAATGAGGGTGTCGCTTTGTATTCCATCGCTTGCAATAAGCGTAACATCATAGTTTCCGGGTGTATTGTAACATATTCCTGTAGGATTTACGTCTGTACTTGAAGATGGTATTGCTCCCTGAAAAATCCATTGATATGATGTTGCATTCACCGACAGGTTTGTAAAATCAGTACACGTGCCCGGACAAATAAGATTGGCTGCGGTTAACTGAGCAATGGGTCCGCTGCAAACGGGAATAGTGATGACATGATATACTGTATCGGCAACAGCACATGCGTTGAGATGCGCGATCATCATTACAGGATAGTTGCCGGGACTGCTGTAACAAACCTGTCCCGGGTTTTGCAATGAAGATGTGGATGGTGTTCCACCCGGAAATTGCCAGCTCCATGAGGTAGCGCATAAAGAACTGAAGTCCCTGAAGTTTACACAGTCGCAAGTTGTGGTATCTCCCGGAAGAAAATCCACCTGACCAATGGATGCGAGAATGCCACAGTTGGAAGCATTGCCATTATCATCAAGTGCAAGAATGGTATTTGATCCGTTACAGCAATCAGGAGCAATTACAATTTCTACGCAACCATCATTGTCAATATCACCAATTGATACGCCTTCAGCTGTATGATTCAGACTTGCCATAGAATAGCTCCACAAAACGGTTCCTGTTATTCCCTGATACATGATGATTGGATTGTTGATGTTGTATGCATTGGCCTGTACGATTTCTTTACCGGGAGAAGTGGGATTGAAATCTCCTACGCGTGGTGCAGGAGCAAACCATCCATTCAGCGAACAATTGTTCAGCTGCCAGATTGTATTTCCATTGTCGGCACGATACACGCCGCAACCGGTAATTACCTCAACAGTGCAGTTGTCATCAAGATCGGCAATGATGCAGTATGTCGCGCCGAATCCAGCGTTCGGTGTTCCCCAGATAATGGTACCGTTGTCACCTCGAATTGCTGCTTTGTTATAGACCACGTCTAAATCGCAGTCGCCGTCAACATCTCCGATGGCCGGAACCGGTGCGCCCAGTCCTGTGAATGAAGCTGAAGCCGGAATGCTCCAGATTACGCTGCCGTTGTTTCCATTCAATGCAACAAGTCGCTGTGCATTACTTCCGTATTGAAGTGATGCAACGACATCAAGTATTCCGTCACCATTGAGATCTCCGATTGCAGGTGTTGAACCGTTGAAAGATATTCCCGGAATTCCTGTTCCGTATCTCCACTTAACGGTACCGTTCAACCCGTTTATTGCATACACTGAATCGTTAACAATGACGACCACTTCATTGAGACCGTCATTGTCGAGATCAGCCATGTTCGGACATGTTTCAATAAAATTTCCCGCGCCAAGCACAGGAGAAAAAGTCCAGATAATATTTCCGGTAGTACCATCCAGGCAATATACATGGTCAGCAACTGAAATGATATCGGTGATATTGTCGTTGTTGGCGTCACCAATGAGTGAAGAAGTTTCTGCACCTACGCCGGGTTGACTCCACAGCAGGGCTCCGGTAGTTCCATCGAATGCATAGAGTTCACCATTGTTCGCCGGCACGACGACATCATTTCCTCCGTCATTGTCAATGTCGCCGATAACAGGTTCACCTTCGCATCCGCCATTAATTGAATTGAGTTGTCCATACCATTTCACAACAGGCTGATTGGTGAAATTACCTTTCATGTATTGTGTCCCCTGCAGGCGTCCGCTTCCACGAAGACACTGCCAGGTTCCCGTACAGGATTCAGGATTAGGTACAGGTGTTGTTGATTGGGCTTTGGAGGAATTTATATTTACAGCTAAAATACCCAATAACAGAAATACTTTTTTGTAAAGTCTGATCATGCCCGTGGTTTTAAAATGGTTAGTAAAGCTAAATCAATTTGCCGAATGTTCGTAATAGCTATATAGAATAACTTTCCTGAATACAAATCTCCCGTCCTCACCTTTGTTTTGTTCGTCTGTCATATTCCCTTCTGCGTCGTATCTGTATTCATTTTCTTCAAGTGTTTTATTTATACCATCAACTTTTGTTGATTTAATAAGTCTGGTTTGAGAAGAATCGTAAAAGAAAATTTCGGAAAACGAGAGCGTTCTGTTACTGAAGTGATTCCATCTAAAAACATTACCTTTTGTGTCATATAATTTTTCTGATGTCATGGCACGATTGAAAAATGTTACCTCTTTCATTTTAATACCAATCGAATCATACTCGTAAACTGTTCTTGAATTATTTTTTTCTTCTATCACCGGTTTACCATTCAAATAGCTCAATGAGAGTTTTTGAGTAACCTCATTTCTGAAATTGTAGGTAATTTCTTCTGTGAGTTGATTGCTGTCATTGTATTGCCATACAACAGAACTGTTGCTTTTCTCAAAAGGGTAAATATGGGTTTCAGATTTTTTGAAATTTGCAGAAGTGAATGTAAATATGAATTTCCATTGTTCTTTATCGGCGAGATAACGGATTTCTTCAGTGAGGTTTTTTTTGTCATCATATTTACGAGCGTACCAGATGTTCAATACATCTTTTGAGTCATAATTTCTTTCTTCAGTAAGATTGCCGGAAATATCATATGAAAAGGTTTTCTTCCTCATCATTGTACCGTTTTCTCCGGTTTTTACCTCTGATATCTTATTGCCGGCTATATCGTAGGCGTATGATATTTTATATTCCCATTCATCTTCTTTTTCAAAGCGTACTTCCTCGGCCAATAAATTTTTATCGTTGTATTTATAGATCTTTTTTCCATGAAGCGTATTTGAGCCATCATACTCAGCAGTCGCTGTCAGTAAACTTTGTTTGTCATATTGATTTATTATCGAATGTGCCGGGCTTCCATCGTTATTATAACTGACCTTTTCAAGCAGCTGATTTTTCCGGTTGTACCTTTCAAATTGAATGAGAATACTATCTCCTGTTTTTGACACAGAATACGTTTTGCTTTCACGTACATTGTTTTTTAACGCACCATTTTGAGCGATGGAATATTGAATATTCAATACAGTTAGATGAAAGAGGAATATCGGAAATATATTTTTCATAATTCCTTTAAGAATCAATGACTAAAAAGTAAAATAAATATCGGCCGTTTGCATGCCATCACCAATAAATAGGATTTTAAAACGGAGAGATAAAGAGGTGTTTATCAGAGATTATTTATCTCCGTTCAAATATATAAAAATAATATTCTAAGATGCAATGTGTGATGAGTTTGTTTGGTCCGGGGATGCAACCATAAGCGTTGTTCAGGCATTAAGTGAATGCTTTGGCGAATGAGTAAAAAAATGATATCGGCGAAATATCCTGATCAGGTTTATATGATACTAATCCGGGCCATCCGCATTTTTACTCCTTCAGTTTCGGATTCATCAGCCGGTTCTCCTTCATCGCTGCAAGCAATTGTGCAAAAGCTGCTTTATTGCTGTCAAGATCTACCGTATTATAAATAGATTTTTTCTCCCGTGTGGTAAGGTGCCAGCTCAACGATATTTCCTGTTCCTTGGTGGGCAATTCGAAAGTAATAAAATCGAGTTTTCCATTGAACCAGCTCTTGGCATAATAATATTCTTCGTCCATATTATAGTCCTGAATGGTGAGCAGGTTGCCGTAAATATTTCCGAGTGGAGTAACAAGATTTTCCAGCATTGATTTTTGCGGTGCAAGTTCTACGGGACGGTTCTTATGAGAATCCCTGATATCGACCATAATCACTCCACTGGTATTTTCTTCAATCCATTTTTTGAAAACATATAGGTATCGCAGGGTAGTTTTCAATCCTGTATTGTCTCGCATGCCTGCATCCATGATTTGAATGGTAGGGACGCTGGGCATCGAAACAGCAGGGAGTATATACGGGAACGTTGCGCTCATGCGAATGATACTTGAAAATTTAATATCGTCTGCATTCTGGTTTTTAAATAACCGGCGAAATTCAACCCCATCCACATTGGCCGTGAAATTGAAATCTTTTTTAACGGGATCATGACTAAGAAAAGAAATATTATGCGGCGAAATCAACAACCTCCGGCCGTCATTTACAATAGTAGGGGTGAAGATCATCATCGGAATGATGGCTTCATTCTCTGCACTGAGGTAATCATTCAGGCGTTTGTCAAAAACATTATTCACATTCCGGTTGAGTTGCTTTTCAAAAACGTAAGCCCTGTCTTTTGAATGCCGTTCATTTCCAACTTTGAATTTCTGAAAATTGAAAAATAAATCACTGACCGTTATGCTGAAAATGATCGGGTTTAGTAAATCTTTATTGATGTTGTTGAGGTGAGCGTCATCTCTGAAGTTTTTCTCGAAGCCCAGGCGATGCCTGAGGTATAATTCCCGGTAATATGCTGCGCCAATCATGCCTCCTGATGCACCCGAGATCAGGTTTGTGGACTCAATGAATGCATTTTCAAGAAGTGAATCTGCCACCTGCATCACGCGGAATGTCCACATGCTTGCACGTAATCCGCCACCACTCACGTTTACAAGTACAAGTTTCGGTTTACCATAAAATTTACTCTTCCATTTTTCCAGCAATTTGATATTTTCTTCCATGTCATTTTTCATGGAAGTTTCTGAAGTGAGCGCATTCAGACTATGCAAAGAATAATCTGCCTTGGTATCATATTGCATTCCGTAAGCTTTATTCTCAGGATAGAAAAATCCCGACTGTGAAATCCAGTTCAATACAAGGATGAGCAGGAAGAATGTAATCGTGCTCCACGTACGCATCCAGAAGCGAAATGCGCTGCTTACCATGATGAACATTGCAAAGATGAGGATCACGCTGGCCCCGGCAGGTATCTGGAAAAATGTATAGTCTTTGAAAAGGCCCAGGATGATAAAGGAAACAAAAACAATTATTTCAATCACCGCTGCATTGAGGTGGTTTTGGCGGAATACTTTTTCAATCATCTCCGGCTGGTAATGATCGGTCTTCCTGGCCAGCATCACCTTGGTAAAAGTGGAGAGGTAGGTATCTACACGCCACAATTTTCTTCCCTTGATTGAAAATCTCAACAGGAATTTTCTTTTATCCTTATCCGTTACAACATGTTCAGCAAAAGGATTATTCGGATTTTCATCGCTTGCTTCCATGCCAAACATCAGAACGATATCCTGGTTCGTTCGAAAAAAATAAGTGAGGGTAACAAGTATTATTGCACTAAGTCCCAGAATAAATCCAAGCGAATTAATAAGGATAGGGATAATTCCTTTGTACTCATAATACACCTGGAAATAAATCAGTCGCGACATATAGACAACTACAAATAGCAGTGGCAATATAAAATTGTTGATACAATATTTCATAAACGGCCTGCTCAGCGTGGCTATGAAAGGAAACCGGAAGCCATTGATGATATAACTGCTCATGTTAAAGACCATGATGAAACTTCCCGTAGTAAAACCCATGATGAAAAATGACCTGAGTCCAACATGTCCCATGTATTCAGGGTCAAGAAATAAATATGGCGTTCCGAATCGTGATTTTAAATCACCGAGCACCATGTAAAAAAGAAGAGACCAATAGAGCAGAAGCATGTGGTTCTTCTTAATCAGCAGAACCAACAGTTGAACAGGAAAAGAAAATATGATGCGGGTCGCTTTTCTCGAGAGCATTAATTAATAAATTTCGAATAATGAAAATCGAATCCCGACCTTGCCTACCGACAGGCATGCAGCTTTAGGGTCGAAAAAAAACAATACAATTCCGGTTGTCATTTCAATCGAATCGGGTGTGGAAAACAAATTTAATCTCACTTCCCCGTCAACTAAATGAAACCACATATGTGTTAGTGATAAGAATTTATTCCCCCGCAATCTTTTTATTTACAACCCCCAGGATGTTTTGTTCAAACATAGTTGCCTTGTCCTGAATCTCCTGTCCACGTTGTAAAATGTTTTCAACAAAATTTTTGTCATTTAATCCGGCGGCATTGATCTTCACATTCAGAAAAGCACCCATTACCGCACTGCGGGCGCACAACGCACCTACGCCTGCATCGCTGACAGAATTTGGATTTCCATTTTCAGCCATGGCAGCGATTACTTGAAAGGAGCTGAGAGAAAGTTCCATCACTTTAAAAGGAACCTCTGTGGCATATTTTGTTGCTGATTGTATCGCTTCCGTTCTCATCTTCTTTTCTTCGTCGCTCGCTTTTGGTAATCCGAATGCGCCCATTATTTTGTTGAAAGCATTTGTATCTTCATCAACGAGCTTCAATAAGTCATCTTTGATCTGTTGTCCCTGCTCAGCCCATTTTGAAAATTCTTCCCACCGTTCATCCCAGCCGGGTTTGTGTGAAGATAAATTGGCGACCATGGTTCCCAGTGAAACACCCAAAGATCCGATGTACGCAGCGATACTTCCTCCACCGGGCGCAGGACTTTCACTGGCTGTTTCATCGGCGAATGAAGTAAGGGTCATATTGACAAGTCGCGAGCCGCTCTTTTCTTTTAGTTGATATTCAATGATCCGCTCCTCCGGTTTGAAAGGACTGAGTTCATCAAGCCCGAGCGATTTAACTGCAATCCTGATCAGTTCGTGTTCGCTCACACCCACAGATCGTTTTTGTTTTCTCAGGAAATATTTTCCTGCATCGGTCAGTGATTTTAGCGGGATCAGCCCTACCAGTTCAGAACCTGTTACGCGCATTCCCCTGGCATGAGCGCTTTTCACGCATTCATCAAATGCAACATGAAGCGGACTAATGCTGATGTTTGTCAGGTTCATACTCACTTGTGCAATGCCGTATTCTTCAATGTACCATCCGATGGCTTTTACTGATTTACACGTCCCGGGCTGAATAACTTCTACGCCTTTTTCATTTTTTATTTTTCTCCCGTTTTCCCGTACGTCAAAAGCAACGGCGTTCGCCCTGCGCACAGAAGTCGTGTTAAGGTTTACATTGTATGCGACTAAAAAATCACGGGCGCCGATTACCGTAGCGCCACTTTTGGCAGGAAATTCTGACGGCCCGAAATCCGGTTTCCATTCAGGGAGTTTTATCTTCTTGAAAAATCCTTCGTACTCGCCGGCACGGATAATGGAAAGATTTTTTCTCTCCGGGTTTTTTTGCGCCGATTCATAAAGGTATGCGGGGATCTTTAATTCATTGCCCACACGTTCTGCAAGCTGTTGCGCAAATGCAGCCGTTTCTTCCATGGAGATGTTTGCAATCGGGATGAGCGGACAAACATCAGTAGCACCCATCCTCGGATGTTCGCCTTTGTGTTTGCTCATGTCAATAAGCTCAGCAGCTTTTTTAATGGCGCGGAAGGCCGCTTCAATAACGGGTTTTGGCGCACCAACCATAGTAACTACGGTTCTGTTGGTCGCTTTTCCGGGATCTACATTGAGCAGTTTAACGCCTTCAACGGCTTCAATCTGGTCCGTGATTTGTTTGATGATATTGAGGTCATTCCCTTCGCTGAAATTGGGCACGCATTCGATAAGTTGAGACATGGTTCTTATAAATTGGACAAAGATGTTTTGTGATATTTTTTTATTGATTCAATAATATTTTCCATTTCTGTTTTGGAAAATAAATTTTCATAAGTCTGTCTAAAAACTTCAATATGAACTTCGGAATGACTCCAGAGCGGGTTTCTTCGTCGAATACTATTTTCGAAAATCATTCTGCTGGAATCAATATGTTCGCAGGTAATTCTTAACCGCTCTTCATCAGATTTCTCTTGCCACATTGCCTGTTGCAAAACTAAAATCTCTATGGGCGTGTCTTTTACAACAGATTGTAAGTATTGAGTTGCAGCTTTGTTATCCATTCTGACAAATAATTAAAATCAATTGACTTGTAATGAAGAGTGATGCAATATCACGCTTTTGCATATCACTTTCAAGTTCCTGAATCCAGATAATTTTCGAAAGGATTAAATCCTTTATGGTGACTGTCCAAACATTGCTTCCAAGAAAATGAACTTTTTTATTTCTTTCAAATTCATGCTTGCGGTATTCTGAATTCTTGAGGATAAGAAAGTCAACTTTAAAGGCAGAACGGGTATCTATTATATTGAACATTCCTTAATTCTTTACTTCTTCAATAACCGTTTCCGCTTTCAGGTAGTAGCGATTAAAAAAAAGTTTAATAAACCGGTTTATATCCTCTTCTTTCAGATTAATGACTACATCAACATCCTGTGAGTTTCTGCTTGGAATGTAAATACCCATCGCACTGCCTGAAAGCATATATTCAATTTTTGCTTCATCCAGTTTCTCACAAACGTCAGTTACGATTTCATTCAGCATGTTTTATTTCTCCGTTTACAATTACAGTCTCAATTAAATTGCTTCCGAAAGAGTAGGGAAGGTATGCAAGAGACGGAATTATTTTAGTGATCAGGACATTTGCTTTTTTGCCTTCAGCGATGCTTCCGTGTGTATCACTAAGGTCCATGGCATAAGCCGAATTCAAAGTCGCGGCCTGAAATGCTTCTTCCGGAGTCATTTTATATTGAATACAACTCAAGGAGACCATCTGCATCATATTTCCTGATGGCGACGAACCCGGATTGTAATCACTGGCAATGGCAACGGGCAGTCCGGCAGCAATCATTTTTCTGACCGGAGGATATTGAAGCTGCAAAAAATATTGTGCGCCGGGAAGAATGGTGGGCATCGTTTCAGCATTTTTCAATATGGCAATGTCATCATCATTACAATATTCAAGGTGGTCCACGCTGATTGCATTGCATTCCACTCCGGCCTCTATGCCGCCGCTGTGGCTGAGTTGCTCGGCATGAACTTTCGGATTCATTCCGTGTTTTAATCCCGCTTCAAGTATTTTTTTTGTCTCCTCTTTTGAGAAATATCCAACTTCACAAAAAACATCGCAGTAGTTTGCAAGTTTTTCATTGGCAATCGCCGGCATCATTTCATTGACGATAAGTCTGATGTACCCATCCTTATCATTTTTGAATTCAACAGGAATGGCGTGGGCACCAAGAAAAGTTGACTTAATGGTGAGCGGATGATTTTCTTTCAGGCGTTTAATTACCCGGAGTATTTTCAATTCACTCTCAATATCCAATCCATAGCCGCTTTTAATCTCTACCGCTCCCGTTCCCATAAACATTATTTCGTCCAGCCGTATCATTGCCCTGCTATACAAATCATCTTCTGATGCTGCACGTAATTTTGTTGCTGAGTTTAAAATACCGCCACCCCGCATTGCAATTTCCTGGTAGGAATGTCCATTAATCCTGTCAACAAACTCACCTTCTCGGGATGCTGCATATACTAGGTGTGTATGTGAATCGCAGAATGCAGGCAGCACCATTTTCCCGGCGGCATCAATGGTCGTTTTTGCTTTTCCTTTCCCGTTCTCAAGGTCATCCATTTTCCCGAAGGAAACAATCTTGTCACCTTCAAGAAACAGGTAAGCATTTTCAATGAAAGGAAAAATACTCATTTCACTTCCGCTTATCTTTTTTCGACGGCTTACATCAGTCCCGAAAAGAGATTTAATATTTTTTATCAGTATGCTCAATGCTTCTATTATTTTCGCAGCCGAAATTAGAGATTAGAATTCATTGTAGGTAGATTATATTTTGTATGTTTAAGAGGGGTATGGTTGATAGCTATTGTATAAATACTACTGGCCACTCCGATCGGTTTATTAGCTCCATAGGAGCGTCCTGTTTGTTAGCTCCATAGGAGCGTCCTGTTTGTAGCTCCATAGGAGCGTCCTGTTTGTTAGCTCCATAGGAGCGCCCTGTTTGTTAGCTCCATAGGAGCGCCCTGTTTGTAGCTCCATAGGAGCGCCCTGTTTGTAGCTCCATAGGAGCGCCCTGTTTGTAGCTCCATAGGAGC
>JBBRAY010000066.1:0-18703 GCA_038206355.1 Bacteroidia bacterium | reverse complement strand
CTTGAATATCATAACTCCGAATGAAATTCGGGGTTATGAAAGGTATGTTTATCACAACCCCGAAGGGGTTGAATTGAGATCGTAATGACATCTCCTGATAGGGACGGCTGTTTAAGAACCCTGCTAAGAAAACGGGAATTCAATTGCATAGCCCCGATTGAAGCCCTGAAGTAAGCGTTTGCGCTTACTTCAGGGCGGAAAGCGGGCCCTGACCCTAAAGGACAACTGAACATTAGCTCCTTAAAATTCCCTGCAACATCGTACTTTCGCTGTCTCTCCTTATAGCGATCATGATTCTTTACCTGATTCGGTTATTTGTTCATTTTTCGTTATTCGAAGGGAAAATCAATTGTAAAATTATATGACTGAGCATTATAAAGCGCCGGAAATTGAGTATTTAAACTTCATTGAACAGATGGTGGAAGAGGATATCCGCACCGGCAAACATGGCGGGCGTGTGCACACGCGATTTCCACCGGAGCCGAATGGTTATCTGCACATCGGACATTCTAAAAGTATTTGTCTGAATTTTGGCCTGGCTGATAAATATAACGGCAAGACCAATCTTCGTTTCGATGATACCAATCCGGAAAAAGAAGAGCAGGAATATGTGAACAGCATCAAAGAAGATATCAGGTGGCTGGGCTTTGAGTGGGAGAATGAATTTTATGCTTCCGACTACTTCGAAAAGATTTATGAATTTGCTTTAGTGCTGATCAAAAAAGGATTGGCTTATGTAGATGATCAGAGCGCAGAAAAAATAGCATCGCAAAAAGGAACACCGACAGAACCGGGTACAGCATCTCCATTTCGCGATCGAAGCGTTGAAGAAAATCTCGACCTTTTTTCAAGAATGCGAGCGGGAGAGTTTGCCGAAGGTAGCAGGGTGTTGCGTGCGAAGATTGACATGGCTTCACCGAACATGCATTTGCGCGATCCGCTGATGTACAGGATAAAATTTGATCATCACCACCGCACCGGCGATAAATGGAAAATTTACCCGATGTATGATTTTGCGCACGGACAAAGCGATAGCATTGAAAATATTACGCACAGTATTTGCACCCTGGAGTTTGAAGTCCATCGTCCGTTGTATGAGTGGTACATCAGACAACTTGGAATTTTTCCTTCGCAACAAATTGAATTCGCGCGGCTCAACCTGAACTATACGGTGATGAGCAAGCGCAAACTGCTGAGGCTGGTGACTGAAAAATATGTTTCAGGGTGGGATGATCCACGCATGCCGACTATTTCAGGTTATCGGAGAAGAGGATTTACGCCTGAAAGCATCAGAGATTTTGCTGAGAAGGTTGGCGTTGCAAGAAGAGAAAATGTAATTGACGTTGCCCTGCTTGAGTTTAGTCTGCGCGAACACCTGAATAAAATTGCGAATCGAAAGATGGTGGTACTGGATCCGTTGAAAGTAGTGATCACTAATTTTCCTGATGGAAAAACCGAGCAACTCACTGCGGAAAATTTACCGGGCGAAGACCATGCAAATTACCGCCCAATGACTTTCTCAAGGGAAATTTATATTGAGCGTGATGACTTCATGGAGAATCCGCCTACCGGATATAACAGGTTTTTTCCGGGAAGCATGGTGCGATTGAAACATGCATTCATTTTGAAATGTGATGAAGCGATAAAAAAACCTGATGGATCAGTAAAGGAATTGCATTGCACTTATTTTCCTGAAAGCCGCAGTGGACAGGATAAGTCGGGTATAAAGGTTAAGGGTGTGATACATTTTGTAAATGCTGCTGATGCCGTGGATGTGGAGGTTCGGCTATATGATCGATTGTTTAATGTGGAAGCGCCTGATGCAGGTGATGGTGACTTTCTGGAGTTTCTGAACCCTGATTCACTGAAAGTAATTTCAAATGCAAAAGCTGAAGTATCAATTGTAGCTGCAAAACCCGGAGATAAATATCAGTTTCTGAGAATGGGGTATTTCTGTGCTGATAAAGATTCAAGTGCCGGGAAACTTATCTTTAACAGAACGGTTACGTTGAAGGATGCGTGGGCGAAGGAAAATCAAGCAGCAGGAGGAAGCGGCAGTAGGCAGTAGCCAGTCCGCCAAACAGGGAAATCGGATGCCGGTGTAGCGGAAGCACTTACACTTGCAAAAGAAATCACTGCATCATTTTTACAGGTTGATGAAAGGCCGTGTAGGATTCAGGCAACAAAACTCGGATTAAGAACAATTGGGTAGTCGGGTATTCTGCTCAGGGCGAAAAAGGAAAATTATATTAGCACAATAAAACCATTGATGATTGATTTGCGAGATAAAGCAGAGTTTTGGGTAAGTGAATAATTATTTCAAACAGTATTAATTCAGGCGGGTGAGTAAAATAATTTCAGAAATAGAAAATGAAATCATCGAAGACTTCGGACTTTTTGATGAATGGAGTACGAGGTATGAATATATCATAGAACTCGGACAGCAACTGCCGGCACTGGATTCAAAATATAAAATTGACGAAAATAAAATAAAAGGTTGTCAGAGCAGTGTGTGGCTGAATGCTTATGAGAAAGACGGAAAAATATTTTTTGATGCGGATAGTGATTCTACCTTTGTGAAGGGAGAAATTGCTTTACTCATCAGGGTGTTGTCAGGACAGGAGCCGGAGGAAATAGTAAATGCCGAGTTGAAATTTCTGGATGCCATCGGATTGCGCCGGCACATTGCAGTAACGCGCGCCAACGGATTGGCAAGTATGATTAAACAAATGAAGGGGTATGCCATTGCTTTTCAATCGATAAAAAAATGACAAACGTGACGGAAGAATCAGTAGATATAAGACCATTGGTGGAACGGGTGAAAGACATTCTCCGCACTTGTTATGATCCGGAGATTCCGGTGAATATTCTTGAGCTGGGATTGATTTATGAAATCAACTTGCCGGAGGGTAATGACGTACATTTAAAAATGACGCTTACTTCACCCGCTTGTCCGGTTGCGGAATCGTTGCCAGTGGAAATAGAACAAAAAATAAAAGGCATTCCCGACGTGAACAATGCGAAAGTGGAGGTGACTTTCGATCCTCCATGGGAGAAGGATATGATGAGTGAGGAGGCGAAGATGGAATTGGGGATGTGGTGAGGGCCCACCCAAACCTCTCAAAGGGAAGGAAATGAACTAAAATGTTTCAGAATTATAAAATGAAAACTAATCAGGGCATGAGTGAGGGAAAGTCTCCCCTTGGAGGAGATTTAGATGGGCTTATCCCAAATAAAGTAGCAGATAGCGGATTGTTGCAGTTCGATCTCGAAGAATTGTACCTGCCGGGCGACCGCGTTTTGTTTGACCTGAAGCCGTGGCTTTTTCAGGAGTTGATTTTGAAGGAAAAGGATTTTCGTGAGCAGGTGAAAAATCACGACTGGTTGCAATACAAAAATAAATTTGTTGCACTTACATGTACTGCAGATGCCATCGTTCCTACCTGGGCTTATATGCTAATCGTTTCACAACTTGAACCGGTTGCTTCGAAAATATTTTTTGGCGATTTGACTTTTCTGGAGGGGCAGCTTTTTAGGGAAAGCATTTTTAAATTAGATCAGGAAAAATTCCGCAATCAGAAAGTGGTTATTAAGGGCTGCGGGGAAAACGTTCCTGTTTCTGCCTACGTTGACTTCACCAATTTTATTCGTCCGCTTGTAAAGAGCGTGATGTATGGTGAGCCCTGTTCTACGGTTCCTGTATATAAAAGCAAGCAATAATTATTTATCCCTTCGGTTTTTACCCCTTCGATTAACGAATTAAACCCGAATGAATAATCGAATTGCTAGTCGCAATCATTCACTTTCGTAATTTGCTTATTCGCAAATAAATTAGTTATCCGAAGGGGTAATGGGATTGTCGGCGCTTTCTTTTGGAAAGCCGTACAGGAGTAGCGCATTGAAGAATGCATAGAAGGTAGCACCCGGCTGCGTTTCCAGCGTATCTTCTGTAAGCATTGAAAATAAAAGGGTGAGAAAAAATGTGAGGTATAAATAATTCAATCTTCTTCCTGCAAAAAGCACAGGGTAGAATACAGCAATAGAAAAATATATCAGGCCTGTGATTCCAAATGCAACGGCAATGGCCAGGTACTGGTTGTGGGCACGCAGGTAGTGGTCTTTGTCTAACTTTGAATTCATGATGGCATATTGTTCATGAACAGTTTCAGGCAGATCACCGGTGCCTACACCAAAAAATATATTTGAGCTGATCACACCCACTGCTGCTTTCCACGACTCCAGTCGTTGCATGATGGAATGCCCGTTTGGGTCGCCCCCTCTGGCATACTCATCAATCTCCCATTTCACAAGCATCAATCGAACAATTACCGACGGGGATTGATGGTCAACGTTGGTGATCCCTTTTTCAACAGAATGAATTTCTGATTCTGTCAAATGTGATACGGCGGCAGAATCTTTTCTTAATCCTTTGGAAGCGAGAAACCGGATTAGGGTAAACTTCAAGGGCTGCATTTTCATGTCCAACGAATCGAATTTCATTTTACTTCGCCGGTTCCATGAACTCCTGAGCTCCTCGTCACACATATAAATGTAGGAAGGGAATCCATTTTCCACTTCTGTGTCTTCAAAATCAAAAGTATAGGAATTCCCATTGAGCGTTTTAGCATTCACGTCAATTGAAACCTGGCGTGGAGAATAATGCGCTTTGTATTTTTTCTGAAGATAGAAGAGAAATATAGCGGGAATTACAATGGACATTGAAATGAGGATGACTTTGCCGATTCCCCTCTGCCAATTCCAAATATGATATATGAGTTGTAAGAACAGAATTGAAATACAAATCGAAAGCCCCGTTAAGGATTCTACAATAAAAAGAAATGCCAGAAGCCAGATTGCCAATAATCCTAAACCAAACCGGACCGTTAACTTTCTTTTTCCTTTGTCATAAAAAATAAAATACAACAAAGAGAAAATTGCAATGCATGTAAACAGTCCGAACCGAATATGAGAAATTTTGAAAATGAAAATATCTCTGATGTCAACTATTTCACGGTGAATAACCCCGGTAAGAACAGCCATGCTTACCATCGTTCCCGCAAATACTGCAGCGATGAAAATGGCAAGCACAAGGTTAAATTGTTTCTTTTGAAGCGGTTCACTTCCTGCCATAATTACTGTAAGTATCAGCAGGGGTAATTTAATCCTGATGTCGTTCCATCCTTGTGCCAGGTCAGTAGTCCAGAGCATTCCAATAACATGCATCAGCCAGATACCGGAAATCAATAGTGCGGATTTATTCTGATAAAACTTCCTGAATTTGTCCATGGGATTTCCTTCAAGAAAAAAGGAACCGAGAAGTATAAACTGCGATATACTGATCAGGAATAGCGACAAAGGAAGTCCCGTAACGAGGACAAGAAGCCCGAAAACGTAGAGGTAATTATGACGCAGGAATAAAGGTTTGTTCATTCTTGATTTCCCTGCAAATGAAACGAAACGCTTGCCTCTTTATTTGTCTAAAATAAAAACTTTGGAAAAGCACATTGTGAATGACGGAATCATTTTACTTCTTCCGCTGAAGCCTTAAAGGTGCCATTCAGAATATTGGCATGCATGGTATTGTTGCCCAGCACTTCCAATGCTTTTTGTATTTCGAGGTCCCTGTTAAAAGTAGATTCAATTTTTCCCGCCTGGAAGTAATACCGTGTTGCAATCTCCTGTTCAATGATATTTGAAATTTCTTCCCTGTTCTTATCCACGTCATCCTTTTTATTGTGAGTCAGCTTCTGCTTTAGCCCGTCAATGTCGCTCTTTAGTGCATCCAGGTATTTTTCCTCCTCTGAATTTTTTCTCAGGTCTTCCAGACTTTTTTCGCTTTTCGTTGTATAGTCGTAGTCTTTCCCGGAAATAAAAGCCACAAAATCATTCCAGTCGCTTTCACTCAGTTTGAAATCCCTGGCAGAGGAGATGGATGCATGAACATTCCGGTAATGACTTGCGAAATCAAAAATGATATTTTTGGTAAGCAGGCTGACGGTGATGTTGGATAGCTTTTTCTGATCCACAATTACATCAGGTAAGATGCCGCCGCCATCATAAACTTTTCTTCCTGCCCTTGTTTTAAATTCTGTTACCAGTGAATCAGGAACTTTACCAACGCTGCCGTCTTCATTTCGGTGCGAATAATCAAGCGCCTGAATACACCTGCCACTGGGCACGTAATATTTTGACGTCGTAATTTTTAATTGAGAATTGTATCCCAGTGTGCGGGTGGTTTGTACCAGTCCTTTGCCGAATGTCCGCTGTCCGATAATTACGCCGCGGTCGAGGTCCTGTATTGCACCTGAAACAATTTCTGAAGCAGATGCTGAACCGCTGTTGACGAGTACAGCCAGTGGAATATTTGTATCTATTGAATTGTTGACCGCTTTATAGGATTTGTCAAGCGATTTTACCTTGCTTCGCGTACTTACTACTTCTTGTCCTTTGTCAACGAAAACATTGGTGACATTCACTGATTCATTCAATAGACCACCGGGATTGAAACGAAGGTCGAGCACAACTCCTTTCACGTTGTTATTTTCTTTCAGTTTTACCAAGGCATTTCTTACTTCTGCGCTGCAGTTGTCGGTGAAGTTCGTCAGCCTGATGTATCCGATGTCATTGTTGATCATTCCATAATAGGGCACGCTCTTCACTTTTATTTCTTCGCGCATAATTATTTTTTCAAGCGGATTTTTTTCTCCTTCCCGTTTCACTACAAGTTTCACCTGTGTTTTGGGTTGCCCTTTTAAAATGCGGCTGACTTCATCGGTTCTTTTTCCTTTCACATTGATGCCATCGATTGAGATTACTTCGTCGCCGGCGCGCAAGTCCGCTTTCTGTGCAGGAAATCCTTCGTAAGGTTCACTGATGGCAACATAATCTCCTTTTTGCCTGATCAAAGCGCCAATGCCACCGTACTGACCTGTAGTCATGAAACGATAGTCTTCAATTTCTGATTCAGGAATAAAATTGGTGTAAGGATCCAGTGTTTCAAGCATGGCGTCAATGCCTTTTTTCATCAGCTTGCCCGGCTCCACAGGATCTACATAATACATATTCACCTCGCGGAAGGTAGAGGAGAAGATGTCAAGATTTTTTGAGATCTCGAAAAAATCATCAACGAAACTATAAGTGACGATTGATGACGCCGAAACGAAAATGATGAGAACTAATGTCCTGTACTTTTTTAAAAACGATTTGATCATGACTAATTATTACTTGTTATTTTTTTTTAATCAGGGAACAGGGTCATATCCATGTCCGCCCCAGGGAGTGCACCTTGCAAGCCTTTTAAGTGTGAGCCATCCGCCTTTTGCCGGACCATATTTTTCAATGGCCTGTTTTCCGTATTCAGAACAGGATGGTGTAAACCGACAGCTTGGAGACAGCAACGGTGAAACAGCACCCTGGTAAAGCCGTATCAGGATCAGGAAAAACTTACCTAAAATCTTTGAGAATAATTTCTTCAAACTGATGTAAAGTTAGCAGTAATTTTTTTTCGACCTCTTCATAATCCGGCACCTTTCGACCGTTGTAGATGAGAAGGATGGCACATTGTTTTTCTTTCGTCTTCAATAACGAATAAATTCCTGATTTGTTTTTCCTGTACACTTCGCGGATGATGCGTTTGATACGGTTACGGTCAACGGCGCGTTTGAAAAAACGTTTCGGTACTGCAATGGCAAGTTGCACAGGAAAAGAAGTGTCTAATGCTGTAACTGTCCATGAAAGTCGAAACGGATTCCTGCTGATACTTTTTCCTTCTTCAATAATTTTTTCAATCAGCTTTCGGCTTCGCAGTCGTTCGTCTTTGGAAAAAGTATGACGGGAAACAGGCATTGGTTGAATGCTTATGGATGGTGATGCTGTTCCTGAGAAACAGATTAACCTTTATTGGCTTTCTTAATATACTGCTCAAGGGCCATGGTCATGCTCGGCGCAGCGGGAATAGGCGCTTGTATGTCAAGGCGCAATCCGGCATCCAGCACGGCCTGTGCAGTAGTAGGACCGAAAGCAGCAATCCTTGTATTGTTCTGTTTGAACTTCGGAAAATTCTTCATCAGAGATTTTATTCCTGAAGGACTGAAAAATACGAGGACGTCATAATTCACATTGGCGAGGTCACTCAGGTCGCTGGCAACGGTTTTGTAGATGACGGCTTTGGCGTAAAAGATTTTTTCTTCATCCAGCAATTCAAAAATATCCTGTTTGTGGATATCGGTACAGGGAACGAGAAATTTATCTTCACGGTGTTTCTTGATCACATCCATGAGGTCAAATACTGTTTGTTTACCAAAGAATATTTTTCGTTTGCGGTAAACAACAAATTTCTGAAGGTAGTAAGCGGTAGATTCGGAGACACAAAAATATTTCATCGTCTCAGGCACGGTGATGCGCATTTCAGCACTCATCCTGAAAAAATGATCGGCAGCATTGCGGCTGGTAAGGATTACAGAAGGAAAATCGGATAAGTTAATTTTATCCTTACGGAATTCGATGGCCGGAATCCCTTCAATTTGTATGAACGGACGAAAATCAACTTTCAGGTTAAATTTCTTGGCCAGGTCAACATAAGGATTTTTGTCGTTTTCCGGTTTAACCTGTGTAACGAGAATACTTTTCACTTTCGTGCCCATATGGAAATCGTTTCAAAAATTCCCGAAGCCCCTGCCGAAAATTTATTGCTTTGATACCAATTTCAGAAGCACTAGCAGGGGGGCAATTTCGAGGGCGCAAAGATATAAAAATAAATAGACGGGAGAGAAGCCGGGATACCTTGTTGCTATGAGTATTCCACGGCCAATACGGTACAAATAAGCAATTACAATAAGTCCCAGTGCAATCATGATGAGCGTGGAAGCACTCAGAATATTTCCAAACAGAATGAGTGCGATGAAAGGTATCAGTATAAGGCCGAGGAGGTTATTGATGATAAAAATATTGAAAATGTATGTTGACATTTCCCTTCCGAGGTGGAAGAGATAGGCACAAAATCGAAGTGCAAGGAATTTCAGTGTAAAAACGGATGAAACGATGACGGTGAGAAAAATGAACCGGATGAACCCGGTGCCCATGCCATCCATTGACCAGTCATAGTGAACGCTGATCAGGTACATGAATGCTGCGGCGATGAAGCTGAAGGTGACATTGAGCATGACAGAAGCCCTTTGCATCAGCAGATTCTCATCACGCACAATCTGATTTGTAAGGTTATTGTTGAAGCAGGCGGCGATGATCTGGAAAAAATTCTTGCGGTAAAAAACACGGAGGTAGGTGAGCACGCCAACCACAAGTACTAAGATCAGAAAAATCCAGTCGGGGTTTGAATTTCTTAATTGCTGAGGCGAATCATGAACCGGTTTCAGTTCATGCGTCTTCCACACATTTACAAAGTTTTGTGCTGAAGCCGGAGTGGTTTGAAATTTTACGGTATCAGAATGAAAGCCCGAAGAATCAATGTGAACCGGAGCAGCGGTAATGGGAAGTGGTTCTGTTCGCCGGTGCGTACGGATAAGCGGCGCTGTAGCTGTATCAATTGCCTGCGCTGCATGTAAATTTTCGTTGCCTGAAGTAGAATCCTGAACACTGTCTTGCACTGCACGAAGTTAAATGTAGAATCAATGCACGTGCAACACTTTTTGAAGAAAAATCAACGGAAGAATTTGGTAAGATGGTATGGTTATAACCGTAAGAATCCCACTCAGCTTCGCTACGGAGTTGAAGCAATTTTTAGCCACCAATTACACGAATTAACGCCAATAATTCCGGCAAAATAATTTTGGGCTTAGTTTTAAAAACATGTTGTCTCAGAAATCGCCAATTGGATTATGATTGTTTTTTATCAGCGAATCCTAAAAAATCGGGATAGGTGCTGTGGCAACTTGTTTTTAGGATTAGAGATACTTCATCTCGTCTCAATCATTTCGGTTCCAATTAATCCGTCAGTTTAAACATTCGAGAAATATTAAAGCTGAGCTTGATGCCTCCGTCTTTCCAACTGTCTCTCGTGTTAGGAATAAAGTCTGCTTCTGCAAGCCCTACGGAATTTGTAAACATGATGGTGAAAACGTGACCACCGGTTTCTATTTCCCATCCGATACCAAGAGGAGAATAATGTCCTTCCAGGTTGGATGGTGCGATGTTATAAAAATAGTCGGCAACGATGGCGGAGCTCTTTGTTACTTTCAACCGGAAGCCGCCGCCAATGCTGAATACATCGTTGCTGTCAGCCGGATCAACGATGTTGTGATGCACCCATGTAGGAGCCAGCACGAGTGAAAACCGTGAGCCGAATTTGCGGGCGAGAATAAGTTGGGTGCAGTAGCCGAGGCGGTGCGCTGTTTTATCAAGACCTTCGAGCGGATAATTTTTCTTGTCTTTTACGGTAAAGGTAGCCTCTCCATATAGCGCAATAGAAAGCGGACTGCCGCCATTTGTTTTTTGTTGGAGCAATTTCAACTTTGCAATTCCTTCAAAGGTCTGGTTGCGCTTGACGTGTGCAATGCCAAGTGTAAATCCTTTTGTAACACCATAATGAAAACCGATCCTGATATCGGCAGAGGCATCGATACCATAAAAGTTCTGCATACCACCGCCGCTTTTAGGGAAAATATTTCCGAAGAGGTGACCCACACGGAAGTCAAGATTTCCTTTCGGCGTAGTTTCATTGGTTTCAATATTGATAATTTTAAAACCTTTGAACGTGGCGATTACCGGTTCGCTTTTTGTTGGCGTCTGACTTTGCAGTTGTTTCAGTAAATCGTCCTGGGCAAAAACAGCAATTGAAAAAAGTGTAAAAGCTGTAAGTAGTATTTTCTTCATAGGGAAATTTATTTTTTGTAAGGCTGAAAGGTAACGTTCACTTTAACGGCGACTGTATCGGCAATATTCTGAAAAAGTAGTTGAGGTATTTCGATTTTAAAATCGTTTACTGCCAGTGAAAAATCGCTGTCGAGAACAACTTCACCGCTTTTTACAGTGAAAATCCCCGGAACTGTTATTTCTTTTTCTTCTCCGTGCATGGCAATTTTTCCGGTACAGGTCACATCATAAGTACCGTCTTTATCCGCATCAAAATCTTCGTTGATTGTTCCGCTGTAAGTGGCATTGGGGTATTTATCACTTTCGAGGTACTTCTCGTTGAAGTGTTCCTGCATGAGGTCCTTTTTAAACTTAAAGCTGCGGATAGAGATGATAAAGGCAATACTTTTTGTCGCTGTATTGAGAATACCCTGCACGCTATTGCTTGTGGCTTCAATATTTTCCAATGGCGCTTCGCTGAAGAAAGTAGCGCTGCCTGATTTGGCGGTGTACACTTGAGCCATCAATCCCACCGCAATGAAGTTGGCTGCCAGCAATAATCCCAATATTTTTCTCATAGAAATGGTTGAAAAGCAAACTTACGGGAATTTTTAGAAAAGTACGATTAAAATAAAAAAGAGTTTGGTAATAAAAACAGGAAATCAAATGATAAACAACCCGCGAACTGAAAAATATTTATTAATTCGTTTTAATAAATTTTGTAGTGTATTTCTCATTGTTCCCTTCAAGTTTACAAAGGTAAACATCCGGCGCGAGATCTGAAAAATCCTGCTGAACATTATACTTGTAGCATTAAAATAGCGGTTACCATAAATCGTTTTTTTGATTTCTCCTAAAGACCTCATCAGTCAGAACAAATAAATATTTTGTTGATTATTAAGCTCTGTCAGGTCTCGCTCCGCACATGCCCGAACGCGAATAGCTGACAGCATAAAAAAATAACTCTCATAAGAATGAAAATCGAATCTGATCAAAAAAATAGAATGCTGCGTTTCTACATTCTTTTCTTTCTGTAATTTGTATATAGCATTTAACAAATTTGTAATATGGGAGTGGAAAGCACTTACATCACCACCACCTTCACCACCACCGTACGTTCCTTATCTAAAACTTTTACAAGATAAATGCCTTTTGCATGAAGCGTAAAATCAAATTCTGTCTGAAAGGTATTCAGCGTTGAAGAAACTTCCCTGCCGGTTAAATCATAAATGAAAATGTTTTTTTCTTCTTTAATTCCTTCCGGCATTTTTAAATGGAATGTGCCAGTAGTGGGATTGGGGTATGCTACAGGTTTATAATATAAATTGTAAAATTCTGTTAAACTGACTGAAAAGCAACCGGGCAAACTATCAGGTGGCAGGCCTGTTGTATCATGCAAACTTGCCACATTTTGAACAATTAAAATCAGAGAATCCGTAACAACAACAATGCTGTCTGTAGGTACTAAGCTTTCAACAGGAATTGAATCGGTGTTTTCTGAACAACCCACTGAGCCCAGTGAATCTGTTTTAAGTAAATAATAACCAGTTTCAATGGGAGAATGATAAAATGAACCTACAATAAAGTAGCCATTATCTGGAGTTTGAATAAAATTGATGCCATTTTCGTTATAGCCGACATAGCCATGTCTTATCTCCCATTCAATGTTTCCTGTACTATCAGTTTTCATTAATACAAGATCAAGATCATTACCCGGAAGCAGTATTGATGTTAATATGATCATCCCCCCATCGCTGGTTTGCAGAAATTTTATGGGCTTGAAATTCCATCCATTGGTAATATTAAAATTAACCATCTTATAGGTTAAGTCACCATACGCCTTGATCCAAACCGTATTTCCATATGAATCTAACTCCATTAAAAACAGTTTCGGATATGGCGTTTGAAAAGTAGTGTCGGTTATGCCTGCAACAATAAGGTTGCCGTTTGGTTTTTCAGCCAGGTCAACCAATACTCCCCGCGGACGCATATATGATTTTGCCCATAACACATTGCCGGAAGTATCTGTTTTACATAGAATAATCCCGCTATCTTGATTATTCTGAGAGGCATTACATGCCATCAAATAATTTTTATCCAAAGTTTCCAAAACAGACATTGCAAGTCCGGAAATATTCAAATATGATTTAAGCCAGATTAAATTACCTGCTGAATCTGTTTTCAGTATTGCAGGATAATTCGGGCCGCCAATGATTCCAAATGAGATGCTTTGGGCAAGTACCAGATTTTCAGAGCTTGTTTTAATCAAACCGCAATCGTTTATGGCGGCTTTAAATTCATACCTGTATTTCCAGATAATATTGCATAAGCTGTCCATTTTGAACAAAGTTTTATATGCTAAAAAAGTTGAGATCGGTTCCAGGTCCGAACCAATAGTGGAATTATTATTTGAGAACAACAGTTTTTGACCCACTGTTCCTATAAAATGATTTCTTGAAATGAAATTGCCGTTTGTATCAATTGCATGCAAGGACATTTCATAGCGCGATTCCTTTGTCATACCCCAGAAAAGATAATGATGGTTTATGCTATCGTACCTGATGTCTCCGTCTAAACGATTGAGATTAGAAAGCCAATTTCCATACTCGCCATATAATCTCTCCCATGTAGATTGACCATATATAAATTTTGAGCTGCTGCCTAAAATTAAAAGTAAGAAGATTAAATATTTTCTCATGCACATTACAGTACAATTACTTGTTTTATGATAGCCGACAAGTTGCTTATTACTTTTACAAAGTAAACTCCTTTAGAGTAGGTTGAAAGATTCAAGTCAAGGTTACTTGTGTTTAACACGTTTCTTTCATAGACAAGTTTGCCTGTAAAGTCACGAACTTCAACAGAGCTTTGAACTGCAAAACTGCCTGTTAGTGATATTGTAAAAATTCCAGTTGAAGGATTTGGAATTATTTGCGCATCAGATGATTCTGTAACCGAAGTATTGGGATTTGCCATTCGCGTATTGTCCCAAGTATGCTCCACATCAGAAATATAGTAAGCATAGTCTGCATTGATACTATCGCATCCAAGCGTAGACGAGGAAAGATCAATGGTTAACTCGCCAGAACTGGAAGAAAATAAAGTAGCTGATGAGGGCAGGGTTTGGCCATTCATTCTTGTGGGGAAAAAATAAATATAATAAGTCTGATTAGGATTGAACCCTGTAATAGTGAAATTAGCAGCAGGGGGTTGCTGCAGGTTTTCACAGCCAAAGAAATGATCATATTGAATCTGCTGATCATCTTCAAAATAGTAATTGTATGCCCAATACTTATTGATATTATGTACCCATCCCCATGCATTATTCTGATCAGCACTTTTCAGATAGTAACTTTCGATAAAGGTGGTGGTATTAAAATATTTTTCAGAAAAGTAGTTCTGACTGAAATCAATCATGGACATAAATCCGGACAATGGTTTATAGTTATGATAAAATGAACTACATTTTTCACTTATGTGCTGTGTACTTCCCAATAAATTTACGTCAATTTCTATATCATCCCCTTCCTGATGACCTGCTGGAGTTGCATACGGCCACCTGTGCACCACTTCGCCTATCCATGTATTCATGGTGCCAGTGGTGCCCATAAACGCCGAAGCCCACAGCTCATTGTGGAAGGAAATATCGTAATTGTTATAATAGAACGCAGTGTTTTTATCATCATCAGGGCCAAGATGAATACCACCCATGCAATTGCCTTCCGTAAGGCGCAGGGGCTTTTGAGGAAAAGCATTTGTTACATCAGTGGAGAAGTTCTTTCTTATTTCCATCTGATTCTGTTGTTCAAAATAACTGCTTATCCCCATAAGATCAATTTTGATGTTTCCAAATAGCGAATAATAGTCATCAAAATCATTATTATAATCAGAAATATTCAGACCCGGTAAACCAAGGTAGGTTAACTCAAATAAATGGTTTTTATCCTCAGTACCGCCTTCACTGGCAGGTGCCTTTATATTGCCAATGACGTCAGTCAACCAACTGTCAATGGAATTCTTCAAATCCGGGACGAATGTCACATTTCCTGAATTAATAGGGTCGCAATTTGATGCTGCTAATTCAAATGCGCTGTTGAAGCCAAAACTTCCGTCAATTTCATTCAGCGGCTGTATGATGCCAAGGTTTACAGAATAGCCGAACCTGGAAAAGAAGTATTTGTATTTACGCTTGAAATAGTAACGCAACGTTTGGTCACTGTAATAATCAAGTCCGAAATTAACATACCCATTGGTGTTATAATCATAAACTTGCTCAAGGTATCTTACATACGCATTGTCGCCCCAGTGAAAACTCTGGTAAGCTTTATGTGGCGTTTCATAATCAACAAGGAATTGCAGATAAACATTGTCTTCCCGCGCCTTATCAAAAAGCTGGTCAAGCACCCACAAATTATATTGTCTGTTGCCGGCATCTGTATTAGAGTTGCATTGAATTGCTGTAGTTGTACAATTCGGAAATGGTATTTGATTTGAGTACTCATCGTATACTCCCAGGTGATCCCTGTCGAAAGAAAAATTATTCCGCAGCATCGTTATCCGGGCAAAGTTGGCACCCACATCCTTCATCTCATCAAATGTTTTCTTATACAGATCAAAAGTAAGATGATAGAAATTGTAATCACAGTTAGGGGGCCATTTGGAGTTACCTCCCCAATACCCGCGGCCTCCGTTCAGGTTTTCGCCTAAGGCAAAAAAAGGAGTGCTGTCATCGAAGCGGAGGAACTGATTGTTTTCAGCCACGCGCAGGTACCCATGGTTGTCGTATAACGGTGAAGTGCAGTTAAAATGGAACTCACCATACGTATAAGCCGGAAGAGGAACGGCCCATTTGGGTGTGCTAACGGTGATGCTATAAAACCACGCGCCCTCCTCGTCAGGTGCAAATCGAAAGTGCCAGTGGTAGTCAGCCAAGGTGTTGGTTGCTTCCTGCAATATAGATGCATCATTGGTTCCATTCCATTCCGCTTCGCGCATAAAGAACGCCCATTTGGTAAGGTGCCTCCCGGTGGGAGAAACCAGGTCAATGCGCACTTCAAGAGAATCATCGGCATATGGGTTCAGGTCAGCGTTGGGGTCAACCCCTCCGTTGTAATAATGGTCAAGAAATCCGGCAACTGCCTGTTCATAAGCAGGGGGCAACTTAAAGGCAAGTTCGTACTTCTCCCATTTTTCAACCGACACATTACCAAGCTGATCAACATGTGAAGCGTCAGGGGCAACAAGAAAACCGTCAAGCATTAGCGGTTGTATGGCAGCACGGAATGAATGGCATCCGGCGTTTCCACCGAAAGAACTTGCAGTGAAACCCGGCAAGAGGGTTACGCTGGCGGAAGAGAGAATTTGCGCATCTACACCATTGATAACAGAAACAGCCGCTGCCTGGTCCGGCGCGGGAACATCAGCACTACTCCACCAGGAGGCGGAAACGGCGATATCCGTATTGCATGGAGGGGAATTGTATTGGATCTGTAACTGACAGAAAGCATTGCAATGCAGCAGAAGGAAAACAGTGAATGGAAGAATTTTTTTTCTCATGAGCATTTGAGATTAATGGTTGCCTACTGATTTGATTTGCTCCCTGAGCGCTTTATTTTCTGCTTCCAGTTTATCCATTCGCTCATCCATTTTGGTAATGTAAACTGCCTGCTCTTCCACGGTCCTCAGTATCCGCATCTGAAAATCGCCCACACTGATGCCCTCTGCTTTTTGCATTTCTTTATAAGAAGGTATGTGTGGCAAATGATGGTTCAGGAAAATAAATTCTTTAAGCTGCTTTGGAGTTAGCATTGCATATCCGTGAGAAAAAACTTCATCCCAACTTGTATAGGACAATACTTTTACTTCTTCACACAGAATTTTTCCGTGAACAGCAAGTTTGTAACCTGTGGGTACATCGGCGGTGCCAATGCCTACTTCGCCCGTGGTTCCACTGCCGCTTGCCGGTTTGACTACAAGTGTAGGAAGGTCACTGTTGAATCCAATAAACAATGAATTCGGGGTGCTATTTATAAGAATGTCATTTGTGGGTCCACTGCCAATAACAATTGCATTTTCGGCCCATCCCGTAACAGAGTTACCAATAGCAACCGAGTTTTTTGCAATGCCAACTGCTGAACCTATATTATTAAAGTTCGAATTAACCCCACCAAGGCCGATACCTTTATAAAAATAGCCCAGTCCATCATTAAAAATATTTCCAAAAAATGGATTAATGACTATAGAACTGTCACCAATATGAATTGTAGAATCTGCAGATGTTGTATTAATACGATCCGTAAAAACGGTTTCAAAGTGCGTTGTTTGCGGCATAATAATCGTCCCACTCTTTCCAATTCTCAACCTCTCAACCTCGTTCGTCTTAAAAACCAAATCTTTATTATCGGCTGTACCAATATAATTTTCTGCAGGATTGGTATTTGAATTTCCATCCATGGTCCAATCGTCTCGTACAGGTTCGCTTAATGTTGTGGATACTTCGGCAAAACAATTATTTGCATCAGATACGACAAGAGTGTAATAGCCGCCGCCAAGCATACTGCGGTTCTGCGTTGTGGCCTCATCTTCCCATTGATAGGAATAGGGCTCTACTCCACCATCAATAAAGGTTGTTATCATTCCGTTAGAAGCACCGTTAAGACTGATGTTATAACCATTGTTATATTGGTATGCAACAAGGTATGGGTTCATCATATCCGGCGACGTCAGGTTTATTCCATCCTGGGAAAGGGTATAGGTTGAATCTGTTACCAATACACTAAAATAATCGGACCTCAGACCTGAGATAGTTTGAGTGGTTTGTGAATTACTCCACATGTAAGTATAGGGAGGTGTTCCTCCTGTAACAGTTGCAGTTATACTCCCGTCTCTTTTCCCAAAGCATGAAATGTTGTAGCCATTATAATCAGAAGTCGTAAATGTGATTTTAATCTGTGCCAACGTATCAGCTGCAACAATTAAAAATAAAATCAGAAAAATAAATCGCGGGGTGGGGGGGGGAGTTCTTTTCATGTTGTTGGTTTATTAAGATGTAAATTATAGTAAACTGATCCTTATTTCCAAGAACTATTTTTAGATTTTTGGCCAACAGCAAATATCAGGGTGTCAAAATATCGCCCGGGAAAATTTCATTGAGAGATGCGGGCAGGATACGTGAGAAGAAAAGTTGGTAAGGTAGAAACCATTAAAGAGTAGAGAGGAAGTCAATTAGCGGGTGGAAACCATTCACATCACCACCACCTTCACCACCACGGCGCGCGTTGCCGTTGCAACCTTCACAAGGTAAACACCTTTTGCAGCAAGTGTAAAATCAAACTCTGTTTGAAAGGTATGGAGAGTTGAAGAAACTTCCCTGCCTGTTAAATCATAAATAAAAATATTTTTTTCTTCTTTAATTCCTTCCGGCATTTTTACATGGAATGTGCCAGTAGTGGGGTTTGGATAAGCAATTGGTGTATAATACCATTTGTAAAACTCTTTTATTTTTACGGGAAAGCAGCTGGTTAAACTGTCTGGTGGAATATCAACAGTCTCCTGCACCCACGTTACGGTCTCATTCGGATTGAATAATGAATCCGTAATTACAATGCTGCTGTCTGTTGGAAGCAGGCTGATAACAGGAATAACATCTGAAACTTCAGTGCAGCCTACATAACCCAGCGGATCAGTTTTAAGCAAGTAGTAACCCATATTAATAAGCGAGCGGACAAAAGCGCCCACTACAAAAAAGCCACTATCGGGAGTTTGAAGAAGGTTAACTCCCAATTCCGGATAATTTGCATCACCGTACCTTCTCTCCCACTCAAAGTTTCCCAAGCTGTCAGTTTTCATCAGCACAAGATCATTATTGCCGGGAAATCGCATAGTAGTGATCAGCACA
>JBBRAY010000065.1:0-19345 GCA_038206355.1 Bacteroidia bacterium | reverse complement strand
ATGAAACCTGTGATTGAATTACTTTCGGGAATTCCATCTGTTGTTTATGGTTTTTTCGGATTGATCACTATTGTACCACTCATTCATGATTTATTTAATATCCCTGTAGGAGAAACGGCGCTTGCCGGAAGCATTGTTCTTGGCATAATGGCGCTGCCAACAATTATAACAGTTTCAGAAGATGCCATCCGGAATACACCTCGTGCAATGAAAGAGGCATCGCTTGCACTTGGAGCTACTAAATGGCAGACGATTTCCCGTGTAGTCCTTCCTTATTCCATGTCGGGAATTACTGCGGCTGCAATTCTTGGAATCGGAAGGGCGATAGGAGAAACGATGGCTGTATTGATGGTAACCGGGAATGCAGCGGTGATGCCGCATTCATTGCTACAGCCGGTGCGGACAATACCTGCTACGATTGCAGCAGAACTGGGCGAAGCGCCTCAGGGTGGCGTTCATTATAAAGCATTGTTTGCGCTGGGATGCATCCTGTTTATAATGACAATGGCGATCAATATTTGGGTGCAGTATGTTTCTAACAAGCGAAAATTTTAAGAATGAAAGTTGATGGTACGAATTACGAATGCATACGAATATACCAATTACGAATTATGTATCTGGTAATCAATTAGACATTCATGGATAAATTAATAAAAGAAAAAATTGCTTTCTGGACATTCGGGTTACTGAGTGTTTTTGTAATCGGAATTCTGATATGGATTCTCGGATTTATTTTCGTGAGGGGAATGGGTGTGCTCAGCTGGGATTTTATCAGCAAGATGCCGGAAGACGGAATGACTAAAGGAGGAATATATCCTGCAATCATCGGTACATTTATTTTGATTCTCGGTTCTATGATCTTTGCTTTTCCGATTGGTGTGATGGCAGGCATATATATGAATGAGTACGTGAAAGACGGTTTCTGGAAGCGTTTGATTAAACTCATGACAAATAATCTTGCGGGAATCCCATCTATAGTTTTTGGTTTATTCGGGATGGCATTATTTGTCAACAAACTTAAATTCGGCGACTCCATCCTTGCGGGATCGCTGACACTGGGTTTGCTTGCATTGCCTGTTGTAATACGAATTACAGAAGAGTCGCTGAAGGCAGTGGATGATACGTTCCGCCAGGCAAGTCTCGCGCTGGGTGCAACAAAACTGCAAACGATCAGAAGGGTGGTGATTCCGATTTCGCTTCCGAATATTATTACAGGATTGATTTTATCCATTGGCCGTGTTTCCGGAGAAACGGCGCCAATCTTATTCACCGTTGCGGCTTACTTTCTTCCCAAATTACCAACGAGTATATTCGATCAGGTAATGGCATTGCCGTATCATTTATATGTACTTGCAACGAGTGGAACCCAGGTGGAGCAGTCGCGGCCAATGGCCTATGGAACGGCACTGGTACTCGTGCTTATCGTTCTTATATTGAATTTAATTGCAAATGGGTTGAGAAGATATTTTGGGAATAAGGTAAAAATGAATTGATACGAAGTACGAATAAATACGAATATTAAAAGTGCAATGACAGAAGTATTAAGAAAATTAAGTAGCGAATAAAAAGATGTACAAGATAGAATCAAAGAACACGCACCTATACTATGGCGACTTTCATGCGTTGAAGGGAATTGATATTGCCATAGAGGCGAATACAGTAACTGCATTGATCGGACCATCGGGTTGTGGCAAGTCAACGTATCTGCGTTTGTTTAACCGGATGAATGATTTGATTGACGGGGTGCGCATAGAGGGAGAAGTATTATTAGACGGGAAAGAAATTTATGATAAGAAATTGCGTACTGACGAACTCAGAAAAAAAATAGGAATGGTATTTCAAAAGCCAAATCCGTTTCCCAAAAGTATTTATGAGAATGTCGCTTATGGCTTGCGGGTGAACGGAATCAGTCATAAAAATTTTATTGAAGAGCGCGTTGAATTATCGCTTCGACAGGCGGCATTGTGGGATGAAGTAAAAGACAAACTAAACCAGTCGGCTTTCGGCTTGTCGGGCGGCCAACAGCAGCGGTTGTGCATTGCACGCGCGCTCGCCATTGAGCCGTCGGTGATTTTGATGGATGAGCCGGCTTCGGCACTTGATCCCATATCAACAGCAAAAATTGAAGAGTTGATTTATGAATTGAAAAACAAATACACGATCATTATCGTAACCCATAACATGCAGCAGGCCGGGCGGGTAAGTGATAAAACAGCATTCTTCTATCTCGGGGAATTAATAGAATACGACGCCACTCCGGCTATCTTCACCAATCCGAAAGATCCAAAGACGCAGAGTTATGTGACGGGGAGGTTTGGGTAAGTAAACAGCCTGAAGAAAGCAGGCAGTGGGCTGTAAGCAGTTCGCCAAAGGCGAATCCGTCCTTCGGTGGGTTGGCAATAATTAGTACTTCACTTGAGAATAGTTGGGAATAGCAAAAGGCCAGCAGCCGGTAACCAGTAGAAAATATGAATTATACTCTTAATTACCATAGTAATGACACATCTCGATATTGAAATCAAAAGATTAAAAGACGAAGCAGTGGAAATGTTTGAGCTGGTAACGTCACAGTTGCGGAAGGCAAAAACTGCATTGGAGAACTTTGACAAGGACATGGCCAGTGAAGTTACTTTCAATGAGAAGCGGGTGAATGCGCTTGAGTTGAAGATCGACAAGGACTGTGAAAATATTTTCGCGCTGATGAATCCTGTTGCCATTGACCTCAGGTTTGTACTGGCGGTATTGAAAATAAATTCCAACCTTGAGCGTATCGGCGACATTGCTGACGGAATAGCGCGTTATGTTTCTCAATCTGAAAGCCGTTTCGACAAAGAACTTTTTGAAATAACTGATCTGAGTGAAATGTTTGACATTGCGATTCAGATGCTGAATGATTCAAAGACTTCATTTGAAAGTGAGGATACAAAACTTGCGCGCGGCGTATTTTCGAAAGATGATTTGCTGGATGAGATCAATGGCAATGCAAATAAAGTGGTGGAGGATTACATTAAAAACCATCCTGACAAAATTCAACAATGCCTGCACATTATTTCATCCATCAGGAAACTGGAGCGTACCGGCGATCAGGTAAAGAATGTGGCAGAAGAAATTATTTTTTTTATCGAGGCCAAGGTTTTGAAGCACCTTTCGGCAGAGAAAAAGATGGATTGATTTTTTTTATTTTGAATCATCAGTAAGTATAAAATTTCAAAGTGGTGATGCACAATCTACCTTGTGATCGCCAGGAACAGGCTGTTGATGCAGGTTACTATGAAAAAAGCAGATTCCTAATTAGCCCTGATCGTAATGGAAAGCGCTATCGCCGCAGGCGAGAGCCTTGCAGTGCAGAGCAGGAAAGCCGGAGAATAAATGCAGGCCGGTCCGCTCCTCAACACTTTATACACTGAAAAAAATCACACCTTTTTTTTGAAATAAGAATAGTCCAGATAATAGAGCACCTTTAATGATAAGCTGTTTTTCTGAGGGGATTCTAAAGTATGACGAAGATCTTTGTCGTAGTGATAGCCGAATTCAGAAGGCATCACGGGGTATGGATCCCGGTATATTTCATTTTTATAAGTAAGTATAAATGAACTTCCGGGTGCAAACTGCCAGGAATAACTGACATCAATATTGAAAAAATTTGTGTTGAAATTATAATCGTCAGCATAGGTATCGTTGTCTGTTAACGAACCATCTTCATTCAGCATGAAGAACCTGTTGTATTCGCCTTTGCTCCAGTAATGCCGTGCCGTAATGGTCAGGGCCATGTCGTTCTTAAATAGGTAGCGGGAGATGAGTGTATTCTCCAGGGTCTGGATGGTGCGTTGTCCGAAAACAATTTCATTTTCAGAAACTGAATTCACAAAGCCCCTGTCGTTTTCGTATTTATCCCAGAAAACGTTGAGTTTTAAATTCCATTTATCACTGAAGCGAATGATGGGAACAATGTAATATCCATAGCTGAAATAGCCTGTTTCATCTGCACGAGAAGTGCGGCAGCCGAAATCAAAGGCAATGGCTTTATTGTAATCGGTAGATACGTTGAGAGATCCGTAGTGAACGGGTGGAGTTTTGTAAAATCTGCCTGCCCTGCGAGGCTCATAATAATCTCTTCCATGCACAGGGCTGATTCCGATGGAAGTGTTCAGTGAATAGTTGTTATTGAAAAGGAGGAACTCCCATGCGCTTATATCCATAGATGTCTGGGCCCCGCTGCTAAAACGACCATCACGATTGAAATTGAATCCGGCCTGACCATATTTAAATATTTTCCAGAAAGGATTATTGGCGCTGTAATACAAATACACCTGATCCGTTGTATAATCATGAACAAAGATTCTACCGAGGTCATTTTTGTCGTAGTTCCTATCACCGAATTCATGGACGGCTCCGTAATTCCATACGCCTTTCACTTTATCAATAAGGAAACTGTATTGGTTACCGATGATGTTTTTCTTCGCGAGTTTATTTTCATCATTGTAAGTATGATCATATACACGACTCATTGAATAGCGGCCGGTGAACCGGAACAGATGACTCTTCATTTCATAGGCGCCCTGAGCGGTGGTTACGTTTGCATCCTTTGCACTCCCTGCACGCATTACGTTTGTATTGACGAGAAAAATATCAGAGTTGTGCGGCAAGTTCTGATCAAGGACGAGAATATTATAGTTCGTGAGCGGTTCCGTCATTATTTGATGCCTGTTTCCATTGGCATCTTTTATTGTAGCATACATGTCGGCGGTTATGGCATTCAGCACGCCGATACCCAACCCTTTATCAGTGCGGCCTGAGACTTTAACGCCGTTGAGGAGTCGTACTTTGTCCGGGTTTTCTTCGATGGTTTCTCCATCATTCAATATATATGGAATGCTGTAAAATAATCCCGGTGTTTTTCCGATACGCCTGGAATAAAAAAGATTTCCTTTTGCAAAAAGTTCTACGCTTTCTTTAAAGAACGGGCGTTTCTCGTCGTAGACGGTTTCGAAAGCGGTGAGGTTTTTTATTTTGTTGTCGCTTTGTACCTGGCTGAAGTCGGGCAGCAAAGTCATGTCGAGCGTGAAGCGATCATCAATTCCGTATTTCAGGTCAGCGCCGAAAGAATAGGACGTGGAGTTTCCGTACACAATATTATTATTCGCATCTGTTAAAGGACTTCTTTCTCCGTAAAGCGTAAGATAAGGAGTCAACGAAAGCCGGAGCGGAGATTGAATATTGGAGATTCCGTCCATCGTTCCCCAGTATAAAATTCTATTCTGCGCAGATTTTGGAGTGAGCGTCCACTGGTCATACTCGCGGTTCCTCCGGATCACACGTGCACATTGCAGTCCCCATTTCTGGATTTCTTTTTTCGGAAAACGCAGCGCTGAATAAGGGATTTTCATTTCCACACTCCAGCCTTCGTTACTGATGTGTGTTGCGCTTTCCCACACAGCGTCAAATGTGGGATCGCTGTCTTTGAGATCTGACTGAACGTTGCTTACAGAAACATCAAATACATATCCATCCTGGCGCAGGTTGTAGGTATCTATCGCAAAACGGAATCGGTCGGCATTGAGGTTTTCACCTTCATCACGCAAGCCCAATTCGTGGAGGATACTATCCGGAGCAGTGTCATATAACATGGCACATATATATACGGCAACATTGTCATATGTGATTTTCACTTCCGATTTCTGGGTCACAGGATTTCCCTCCCTGGGATCGAGTTGAATAAAATCATCTGCAACTGAAATATTTTTCCATCCTTCATCATCAAGTACGCCATCAATTTTAATCGGTCCGCTCAGTCGGGTGGTGGTATATGTTTTTGGTACCACATCTGCGAATGCAAGTGATGTCAGAAACAGCGATATAAGAAGAACGGGGATTAGTCTCATGTAGGGGAAATGATTTCGCATCGAAAAGTAGTGCGCGCTTTCATTGGCCTGTGTTAATGCAGGGTTAAAAATGGTTAATTTTTTAATTTGTCAAATCTGAAATAAAGTAGATGATGATAAACTGTAATGGGATTTCCCTTATCAACAATTCCATCTGCATAACTCCGTTTTTCAGAGGAGAATCAAAGTTAATCATGCCGTACTTTTCCATTTGAATAACGCAACCGATGATTAAAATTATTAGCATACTTATATCAGCATTGGCTTTACTATTGGTTTCCATTTTCAACCATGTTGAAACCGGAGCTACTGTTACCGCAACTGTCAATCAGCACCTGGAGCCCGGTGAATCGTGCATTGTAAAGGTTGTCATTGAAAAGGGAGATCTTTCGGGATTTGCCAGACTACAACAGATACTTCCATTTGGATTAACAGCAACCCCTGTTGAAATCATGGGAGCAAAGTTTGAGATTCAGGAGAATGTTTTAAAGTTTATCTGGATTTCACTACCGCATGAAAATTCATTTACGATTTCTTATAAAATAGAAACCGATCCGAATGAAACGGGAACACAACCGGTTACGGGATCATTATATTTTATCAGCGACAATGAAGAACAGAAAGTTGACATGACGCCGCTGCAACTTAATTTCAGTAAGGATTCTGAGATCTCTTCCACCGGTGAAGTAGAGAGAAAAATATTTGCAGCATCTCCTGATGGAGGTGAATATAAAGTCGTTCTCCATATTCACGCCCGCAGCGGAGAACATACTGCGCGTTTTACTGATCAGATTCCGCCCGGCTATACAGTTACCAATGTGGAATCCAATGGTGCGAAATTCATGTTCAGTAATCAGCAGGCATCATTTTTCTGGAATGAGCTCCCTGAAGATCCATTTATAAAGATCAGTTACAACTTACAGGCGGAAAGTGATGATTATGAAAATCCGAGAGTACAAGGCATCCTTGTTTACGGATCTGCAGATGAAAAGCAAACCAATATTGCAAGTGCTTCTTCTGAAATTATACCTGAAGAAATTGTTGAGGGGAACAGTGAAGTGGAGGAAAAAATTACTTCAAACTTACTCGCACAATCAAAAGAAAAATCTCCGGCTCCACAAATGGCAACTTATGTCCCCGCTCCTCAGAAGGGAATATTTTACAAGATTCAAATTGCGGCAACTCGAAAAAGTCCGTTGCGCAAAGATGGTTTTTTTCAGAAAAAGTATCAGATTGGTCAGCACGTAGACCTCTCTGAGCAGGATGGGTGGAGAAAATATATGATTGGAAATTTTGACAGTTACTCATCAGCCAGCAGTTTTAATGAGCAAACGAGGGAGAAAGTAAAGGACGCATTTGTTGTTGCTTATAAAAACGCAGAGCGAATTTCGATTCGTGAAGCCAAAGCTGAAACCATCATTGCGGAGAGATATGGCTTTTGAAATCTCCGATAGATAAATGAACCAGACATTTCTTAAAATAATTTTCGTGTCAGCTTTTTGTTGTGTTGGCGTCATGTCGCATGCGAATGATAATGATACGATCCCAAACCGTGAATCACGTTTACCGGTTATTTCCATTGCACAGGGTCTGATGTATTTTCTGGGTGACGTGGGATTCAGTCATTTGAATGAACCCGTGACATCGAAGAGCGGACTTCAATTCGAATTGCAAATGCATACCGCGTCGAGATTGTCTGTGTCGTTATTTATACTTGGAGGCCGGGTATCAGGACAGGAGAAAACAACAACGCGGCAATTGAATTTTGAATCGGGGATTGTTGCGGAGGGATTGCAACTGAGGTATGATTTTTACAGCCGGAAAAAATCGCATCAGTTTCTTACGCCATATGTGAGCGCAGGAATTGAGTACATGGTATTTCATGCCCGTGGAGATTTAAAAGACGCCAATGGAAATTATTATCATTACTGGAAGGACGGCACCATCAGAGACATTGACCAGAATGATACGGGGGCTGCGAATGCACAAATCATTTACCGGGATTACAAATACGAGACTGATCTTCGGGATGAAAATATGGATGGCTTTGGGAAATACCGGCAATCAACGATTGGATTTCCGGTTGGAGCAGGAGTGAAGTTCCGCATCTCAAACCGTGTGGCGATGCACTTCGGAGCAAATGTTCATATCACCAAAACCGATCTGATAGACAATATTAATAACAAGAGTAAAGAGAAGCGACAGGGCAACAAACTTAATGATAAAATAATTTTCACTTTTGTTTCCTTTCGTTTTGACCTTGCAGGTAAAAGGGAAGTGCCAAGGAAAGGACGGAATGAATTTGCACAAAATAAGGCGGACTTTAAAGATGTAAACTTTGAATTGCTCGCTTCTGAAGATGCAGATCATGACGGCATCAGGGACATTGACGATGACGTTATTGACACGATAGGAAATTCCAAAGTGGATGCGAAAGGAAAACCTGTAGATACAGACAATGATGGAATTCCTGACTACAGGGATAAAGAGCCGAATTCACTCAAGGATGCACTTGTAAATGAATACGGGGTAACGATTACCGAAGAAATGATTGAGGCAAAATGGCGGGAGGATTCCTTGTCAGCATTGCCGGCTATTGTTGAATACCTGCACCACACGGATAAATACGGAAAGGAAAATCAAGAATCCGGACAGAATAATTCCGGTGCTGATGCTGCGAAGAAAAATATAACGATTCCATTGCAGTTCAGGTCCCTGGATACGGATGGCAATAACCAAATCAGTCCGGCAGAAATCGGTGACGCAATTGAAAAATATCTTGAAGGGAAATCAAGTTTTACTGTAACACAGTTTTATGATCTGATTGATTTTTTCTTCGGTCAGAATTAAAACAAGCGCATCAGGATAAATCCGACCACAAGTACGATCATCAGAATAACGAGAATGGTATTGAAAAATTTTTGTGCACCCAGGTTCTTTTTCACGTCTGAATGTCCTACAATATTATTGACTACAATTTCAAGACGCTGAAATGCGGCTTCGTTTTTTACGATGTAATCATAAGCACCGTATTTAATGGTGTTGGCTGAAATGTCTGCACGTTCCTGGGATGACAAAAAGATAACCGGGGTTTTATAACGATCCTTGATCTTCATCAATATCTGAATGCCGTTTAGTGCGGCAGGATTTTCCGAATCGAGGTTGTAATCCATGATGATGACATCGGGTTCAGAGATAATTCCATCGAGGGCTTCTTCACCGGTGTTGTAAACCATGATTTCGGCAGACTTAAATTTTGAGGAAAGGTGGTCCTTGATCATTTCAGACATGGACTTGTTGTCTTCGATAACAATGATTTTCAGGTCGCGGTTCAGGTACATGATTGGTGGGTTTGAAGTTCTGAATTTGTGAGTATCAGTTAAATATTTTTCAAGTGTTTGCTAAAGTATTGAGATATTACTGTACGCGCAAAATTCTTTTTTCTGCAATGTAGATCAGGTATTTCTCAATGGCATTGTATTTCATGTCAGCCAGTGCAGCCGCGTAGGTGTTGATTTGTTTTTGATGTGAAGCGTGTTCTTTTCCGGTTTTGAAATCAATCACTATCGCCTTTCCATCTTTAATGAGTACCCTGTCAGGACGAAGCGTTTCGCCATCCGGTAAAATAATTTCCTGCTCATTTAAAACTTCGTATTCGTCACTGAAAAAATCAGCGATCTCACTGACATCGAGCAGCAACTGAATTTCAACTTTTAGTTTTTTCTTTTCTTCTTCGGTTATAATTCCGTCGGCGAAATATTTTTCCACCACCCTGCTTACGTCTGATACTTTTCGGATTGATGACATCACCCTGTGAACAAGTACGCCATAATTGATGGCACGTTTTACGGTGTTGTCCATCATCTCCATCAGTTCATCTGACTTCAGGCTTAAACGTATTTTATCGTGCCAGTTTAGTACAGGATAATTTTTGGGTTCAAATACTCCCGGTGCATCCACAGGAGTTCCTGTTTTTTTTGCCTTCTGTTCGAGTTCGCCGAGTAACAGAATATTGTCCTCAGTCAAATTTTCAGTCCATTGTTGATTTTTTTGCAGTACTGACCTGAGTAGCTTACCTGTTGAATTAAGGTACTTGATGTCTCCATCGGCAGTAAAAATATAAAGTTCTGTTTCAGCTCTGGTAAACGCCACATACATCAGGTTGATGTTATCCGTAATGGACTGAATCGTTTCTGTTTCATAGGATTCGCCAAAGCATGAATGTTTCATTGATTTATTCGGACTTACAGGAATTTTTCCGAAGCCCTTAAAGGGTGCTGTATCACTTTCTACCCAAAGTACATCGCGCGCATCGGGCTGTAGTTTCCAGTCGGTAAAGGGCATGATGACAATAGGAAACTGTAGTCCTTTTGATTTATGAACACTCATGATGCGTATGGCATTCCCCGTTTCCGAAGTGATTACTGAAATTTTTTCTTCCGCCTTTGAATCATTCCACCAATTGAGGAATGACTTTATGGAAGAATCGTTCTTTCCGGAAAATTCAAGGATGAGTTCCAGGAAGCGAAGCACATAAGGGTCTGTTTTTTTAAGTTCGAAAATATGAACGAGTTGTTCGCAGAGTTCATACAATGGAAGTTTCGACAATGTCCTTATACCGGAGATAAATTTTTGCGGGAGAGTTTTGCTGAACAGGGATTCATCGAGGTGCTCGGTTTCAAAAAGTGTACGACTGAACTTTTTTCCTGCAGATGATTTTTTTGTAAACCCTGAGAAAACCGGATGGGTATCTCCGGCAGGTGATTTCCCTGATAAGCAATAAAAAAGGATCTCGCTTTTTGAAATGATGTTTTGTCTGTCGTCGAGAAACATGAGCAGGTTGAGGAGAAGCCTGACTTCCGGCGAACGAATCATCAGGAGTGAATCGGGTGAAATCACTTCCGTAATTCCGTTTTCAATTAGAAAAGTTGCAACGCTGTCGCCTTCTGAATTGGTGCGCACAAGGACAGCCATGTCGCCATACGTAAATCCCCTTGACTTTGCATCAGAGATTTTCTCAAGCATTTTTTCTTTGGCAATATCCTTCCATGAAATTTTTTCGCCATCCTTTTCTCCTTCTGCCAAAGCATGAATTTCGACCCGGCCACCATCTTTATTTTTTTCAGTCACTTTCTGCCCGCCGTCGTTTGTATAAGCCCTGTCCATGGGATTGGAACCACTGAGTTCAAGGGATTGATTGAGGAGCGGTGGAATAGATGCGAAGAAAGTATTGTTGAAGTCAACGATCGTTTTCCGGCTTCGATAATTCGTATCAAGATTTTCTTTGGTGATGATTGAACGGAACTGTTGCAGGTGTTTTTCAATTTCTGTATCGAGGAGATTCATATTGCCACTGCGCCACCTGTAAATACTTTGTTTTATATCACCTACGACCATCCCGAAATTTCCGCTGCCGAGCGCGTTTACGACTAAAGGCAAAATGTTTTTCCATTGCAGGTCGCTGGTATCCTGAAATTCATCAATCAGAAAATGATGGTACCGTGTTCCGCTCTTCTCGTATACAAAAGGAGTTTCCTCTTCGCTGATGACCTTGCTCAGAATTTTCGGAGTATCACTGATGAGGAGCAAGTTGTTTTCGTCTCTGTATTTTTTGAGCTTCTTGCTGAGGTCTTCAACAATGCCAAGCAGAAAGATGCGCTTTAATACTTCTACAGCGCCGAGATAGGAGGGGTATTCGATTTCAATGAAACCGATTATCTTTTGTAAGAGCGGCTGAAGCGTACTTTCAGCGAGTGCTGTAATTTCTTTTTTCAGCGGAGAGTTTTTAGACGACCATTTCGAAGAGTCACCTGCAGCATCCTCGGCACGTTTTCCCGGTTTGAAGACGTCACCGCTGATATTCATTCTTATCCTGTCGAAATATTTTGCAACACCACTGTCTCCATAAGCAAAATCTTTAATTTCCAGTCCATGCAATTCTATGGCTTTCATTCCTTCATTGCCGAATACTCTCATCCGGTTTTCAAACTTCGATTTTATTTCTCTCAATTCAGCAAAGAACTTTCTGATCTCTTCGCGGCTGTGCAGGTGATCTTCAATTGAATTTTCACGGAACAATTCTCTCGCAATGGCGTGAATTTCACCTTCGATATTCCATCCTTTGTCGTCGGATAATTTTCTTATTGCAAAATCAGTGAGCCAGTTCAGGAGTTCTTTGTCGGTACTAATTTCAAGCAGCAACTGAGAAGTAATTTCGCTGATCACTTCATCCTGATCTATTTTTACCTCCAGCCGTAGTGGCAACTGCATTTCACGGGCCAGCGAACGAATGATGCGGTTAAAAAAACTGTCAATGGTGGTGACTGAAAAATTATTGTAATCGTGGAGAATGTTATCCAGTGCCTGTTGCGCACTTTTTTTGATATTCACATGCTCAAGTTCCGCCTGTAATATTTTTTTCAGCGATTCATTTTCATCCTTTGAAAGTGAAATCAATGACGACACAATGCGCGTCTTCATTTCTTCCGTTGCCTTATTGGTAAAAGTAAGGGCCAGAATGTGTTTGTAGTCGTCAGGTTTTCTGAGTACAAGACAAAGATACTCCTTCACCAGCGTAAATGTCTTTCCTGATCCTGCTGATGATTTGAATATTTTGAACTGGTTTGGCACGGAACAAATATAGGGTGTAAAGTGAATGGTTGAGTGGTTGATTAGTGGATTGGTTAATTGGTTTGATTTGTTGATTAGTTGATTAGTTGAATGGTTGATTAGTTGATTGATGTCCTTATTTGTTAATACTTAATACCCGGTACTTATTACTTAATACTTTCTTTTACATTAGCCCAACTTTAAACCAACACACATTTATGGAAATTAAAGAGACTGCTTTTAAGCCATACATTTCTGCGACAGATAATGTAAAGGAATTCACGGTGAAAGCCATCGTTATGGGTAGTATTTTCGGAATCATCTTCGGAGCATCTACTGTTTATCTTGCACTGAAGGCGGGATTGACAGTAAGTGCATCCATTCCAATTGCAGTACTTGCCATATCTCTTGGCAGGAAATTTCTGAAGACTACCATTCTTGAAAACAATATAATCCAAACCACAGGATCGGCAGGGGAGAGCATTGCATCTGGCGTAGTGTTTACGCTCCCTGCATTTTTATTTCTGTCGGTTAATGAAGCGGGCATCAGTATGGGCAAACAGTATTTTGAGTACTGGACAATATTTACGCTTGCTGTTTTGGGGGGAATGCTTGGGACGATGATGATGATTCCTTTGCGGCGATCACTGATCGTAAAAGAGCACGCCAATCTTCCATATCCCGAGGGTACGGCTTGTGCTCAGGTGCTTATTGCCGGTGAGAAAGGTGGCGACTTTGCGAAGACTGCCTATATGGGTCTTGGCTTTTCAATGGTGTATGCCATCCTTCAAAAAGTTTTTCATGTGATCTCTGAAACACCTGCATGGGTAAGTCAGCAATCAAATAAATATTTTCCTTCAGCAACGCTCAATGCTGACATCACACCAGAATACCTGGGCGTGGGATATATCATCGGTCCGCGCATTGCAGGCGTACTCGTTGCAGGAGGCGTACTGGCCTGGCTTGGATTGATTCCTTTGCTGGCATCATTAATTCCTCCCGACATTATTGCGGCACAACAAATAAAACTGGGTTTTCTAAAAGACCTTGCAACAGCGGGCGGTAAAGGTGCATGGGATCCTGCAACACATACATTTGGCGATATGGCGGAAGCGATTTATAGAACATACATCAGGCAGATCGGAGCGGGAGCAGTTGCCGCGGGCGGATTCATCACACTTATCAAAACAATACCTACAATCATTTCATCTTTCAGGGAGAGCATTGCATCAATGAAAGAAAAGGGAGGAGCTGTGGTTGCACGCACAGAGAACGACCTATCATTTAAAACGGTTCTTATCGGAAGTGGCGCCCTGGTATTATTGATGGCATTGTTGCCGATGATTCCCGGAGATAGCATTCTGAATAAATTTCTAATCGGCATTCTCATCATCATTTTCGGATTTTTCTTTGTCACCGTGAGTAGCCGCATCGTTGGGATTATCGGATCGAGCAATAATCCGATTTCAGGAATGACGATTGCCACCATCATGGGTACGGCACTTGTATTCATTGCCATCGGATGGACTGGAAAAGTTTATGAACCAATGGCGCTTGTTGTTGGTGGTATTGTTTGTATTGCTGCTGCCAATGCGGGAGCCACATCACAGGATTTGAAGACCGGTTATATAGTTGGTGCAACTCCAAGGTATCAGCAACTAGCATTATTTATTGGTGCAATAGTTTCATCTGTAGTTATTGGTTTCACCGTTAAATATCTGGATACACCTACACCGGATCTTGTTGCACGGGGAATCGAACACGCCATCGGGGAAAAATTTGCTGCGCCGCAAGCCACACTCATGGCAACATTGGTAAAAGGCCTGCTGTCATTTAACCTTGACTGGAACTTTGTTTTAGTGGGTGCATTCATTGCTATCGTGGTTGAGCTATGCGGAGTGAAAGCGTTGAGTTTTGCAGTTGGTTTATACTTGCCTTTATCTACTACACTTCCGATTTTTGCCGGAGGTGCTGTAAAGGGAATTGTGGAGTGGCGCGCAAAAAGAAAGAATGAGAAAGCGGAAGACGAGGAACTTGGTAAGGGAAGTTTGTTTGCCACCGGTCTTGTTGCAGGCGGTGCGCTGGCAGGTGTAATCGTTGCATTACTCTCTGTTGACGAAGGAGTATTCAATGCACTTGAAAGAGTTAGTGCACTGCATGGCATAACTTCTATGATAGGAGAAGGCGGTTATATGCTGTTGGGAACAGGGTTCTTTGTTTATATGGGTTGGGTGTTGTACAGACTGGCAATAAGGAAGTAAGCGTTTTTTTATATTAGCATCAGAACCGGGTGAAGTAAGACGAAGAGTTCTTTTTTGGAGCGGTAATTTGCGGTTCTGTTTTTTATTTCCGCCATGAAGTGAGCGCTTTCGCTTTACTTCATGGCTATTGTAACAGGTGCCGTATTTTCATTGTTGCTAAATAGATCATTTTCTTAACTAAACTTTTACCTTCGGCGCACAAATAAATAATCTCTTTAATAGAGCTCAAAAAGAAATCAATGAAAATTACCGCTACACTTTTGATTACCTTACTACTAACATCACTTCAATCGTTTGCACAGAATTTCTCCGGACCTGAAAGTGTGGAGTATGATCCCATCAACAACCGATACATCGTTTCCAATACAACAAGTGGAAACCTGCAATCCGTTATTCCGGGGAACAGTCCGGTTTTGTTTGTTCCGGGTGTGGGATCACCATATGGACTTGTCGTTGTTGACAGCACTGTATATGTGAATTCCAATGGAAAGGTTCTCGGTTATAATCTTGTTACCGGACTACAGACTTTTACGAGTAACGTAAACGGAGGTTTTCTGAATGGAATTTGTGCAGATACGAGCGGTCACATTTACACCACAGATTTTAGTACAAAAAGAATTTATAAAGTAAATATTGCCGATGGCAGCAGTAATATATTCGTCAGCGCTACAATCAAAACTCCGAATGGAATTTTATTTGACGCCGCCAACAATCGTCTGATTTATTGCACATGGGGAACCGGTGTGCAGATTAAAGCAGTGAGTCTTGATGATTCCTCACAAACAGTTTTGAAAACAACAACCCTTTCCAATGATGACGGTATTGCAATGGATGGACAAGGAAGGATTTACATTTCTGTGTGGGGAACGCAATCCATCTACATGCTTGACGCTGATTTTTTAAATTCACCCGTTCAGGTAGTAACCGGTTTGAGCAGTCCGGCCGATATATGTTATAACCTGAACAACGATACACTTGGGGTTCCTAATTCCGGCAACAATACGGTGAACTTTTATAACATGGGTTACATTCTTGGTTTGCAATCAGATTTTCCGTCTCTTTCCAATGATTTTCTGAAAACCGGCGCCGATGAACATGGCATACAATTGCATTGGATGCTGGAAAAATCGTCACATGCATCTTTGCAGGTATTCAATATTTCCGGTACAATGATTTCATGTGATGATGTATTAAATTACGGAACACACATCATTCCGATTGGAAAATTGAAATCCGGAATTTATTTTGCCCGTATTTCCGGCAATGGAAAGATGCTTACGGAGAAATTTTTCGTGGAATAGGGTGTTGAATTATTTTCAATAATCAAATATTCTCTATTGCCTGTTCAATATCTTCAATCAATACTTCCGGATCTTCCAGTCCGATATAGAACCGGACAAGTTTGTGATCGGTATTTGCTGCGTCGAAATTTTCTTTTGGCATCGTGGCGCAAACAGGGAATGCCAATGACTCATGTCCGCCCCAGGAGACAGCCATCAAAAATCGTTTTAGTGAATTGCAAAATTTTTCAATTTCATTTAGAGATGTAACATCAAGCGCCATCGTGAACATTCCCCCGCCTTTTTTCATCTGTTTCATGGCGAGTTCTCGTTGGGGAAAAGATTTTGAAAATGGATAATACATCTTTATCACTTTTGGATGATTTTCAAAATGTTCAACGAGAATGGCAGCACTCGCACAACTTCTTTCTACGCGCAACTCAAACGTGCGCAATCCACGAAGAAAAAGGAATGCATTGAAGGGTGATACGTTTGCACCGACATTCAGGAAATCAGCGGCAAAAATTTTTTTTATCATTTCTTTTGAACCGCTTACAACGCCACCAACGGCATCGCTGTGACCACCTATGTATTTTGTCATCGTTTGCATGCTCAGGTCAATTCCCATTTCGATTGGCTTCTGCGACAATGGAGTGCAATAGCTGTTGTCAATCATCGTGAGGATGTTTTTCGATTTCGCCAGACTTGCAACGGCTTTCAAATCCTGTAACTCATAAGTGAACGTATTCGGAGACTCCAGGAAAATCAATTTTGTATTGGGTTGAATCGCTTTTTCGAAATTCTCGATTTTTGTCCCGTCAATCAGCGTACACGTAACACCGAATCGCGGAAGCAGATTTGTAAATAGTTTGTTGGTCCAGGAATATGGTTTGGCAACACAAACAATGTGATCTCCGCTTTTCACATTGGCAACAACAGGAATCGTAACTGCTGCCACTCCGCTTGCAAATACAAGTGCATCTTCAGCCCCGTCTAATGCTGCAAGTTTTTTTTCTAATATTTCAATTGTCGGATTGTTGCCACGGGAGTATAAATATGTTTTGCTTTCATCATTGAGGGCATTGCGCAATGAAGCAACATCGTTAAATGCAAAATTGCTGGTCTGGATAATGGGTGGAGCTACGGCATTATAATAATGTTCGCGTTCTTCACCTAGCTGATTGAGGATGTATGAGAGGTCCACGGGGGTTGGTTGATTGGTTGATTAGTTGATTGGTTGATTGGTTGATTTGGAAATTCGTTTTAACAGCAGGTACAATGGTAAGCCGGCTGCAAAGATGCAAAGTCCGGTGATGGCGGCGTTCACGTCTGAAATAAAAACATTGTAAGTAACTGAAAACAACATGGCCATGAAGATCAATGGTATCCATGGATAAAATTTCAGTTTGAATCCTTTGTAATCAAGGTCCTTCATTCTTTTTCTGAAAATAAATATCGTTGCTGCTGCTGTTACCATGCTGAAACTATCAATGAACATGACGTAGTTGACGATCTTTTCAAATGTTCCCAGCCAGATGAGTCCGAGGATCATCAATGCAGTGAAGAAACTCAATGCGAATTGCTGCACCTGTGTTTTTTCATTTACGCGTTTAAATATTTCGGGGAGGATGCCATCATCGGCCATCGCATAATAAATTCGCGGATTGCTCATCAAAGAAGTATTGATGAATCCCATCACAGAAATAAAAATGGCAACAGACGTAATCTTATATCCTGTTTCTCCAAGAAATGAACTTGCAAGTTCAGCCGCGAGTAATTTTGATTGCCGCACATTTTCAAAACCGAGTACGTGTACATAAGCAAAGTTGATGAGCAGATACAAACCCATCACAATTCCCATCCCGGTAAATATACTTGCAGGAATGGTGCGTTGAGGATCGTGTACGTCAGCGCCAAGATTCATCGTGTTCTGGTATCCGCCATATGTAAAGAAAACAGATATCAAACTGATGCCGAAAATGGTCATGAATGATCCTGAAGTTGTAATTGATGAAGTGACCGGTGCTGCTGAGGAGTGACTGAATAATATCGCAGACGAGAAAAAAAGTATCATGGCGATTTTTACACCGCTTAAAATATTCTGTGCACGGGCGCCTGTTTTTATACCTGCATAATTGAGTCCGAACAAAATCAATATCATAAACAGCGCTACCAACTGAACATAAATCTGCGTTTGCAGCTCCGCAGGAAAAATGACTGGCGTAATGTATTCGGCTCCGACCAATGCCACGCCCACTGCGCTGAAAGAATTGATGATAACCAGCGACCAGTTCATCATGAAAGCAAACACCGGATGATAGCATGCGGAAAATATTTTATAAAAACCTCCGGCGACAGGAAAACGCGCACCGATCTCTGCAAATGTCAACGCTCCACAAATGCTGATGAGCCCTCCGAGAATCCATGCAGCAAAAAATAATTCTTCTGATCCTGCTTTCTGAGCGACGATAGCCGGCGTTCTGAAAATTCCAATACCAATTACAAAACTCACCACGATCATGGAAAGATCTGTTTTGGTTAGCGTGGCTTTGATGCTCATGGGTGAAGGCAAATGTAAGAAGTTAGGCTTCTTGTCATAGAAAAAGGGATACGATTTGCGCATCCATTTTCTCACATTTGAAAATCCATTATTGTTTTATCATCCTTTTTGTCTCAATAACTTTTTCATCTGCAATTAAAGTATATGTATAAATACCGCTTGATAAATCAGAGGCATATACATTCAGTTTGCCTCTATTATTCTCTACTTCATTGCCATCAGTTTTTCCATTTCGTTTATTTTAACTTGTAAGGCATCAAGTTTTTCAGATAATAAATTTACAGTTTGGGTTAATGCAAGGATGGTAATATCACTACCAGGTAATGTTGCTACATCGCGAACAAATAATTGACCTGATGGATCAGAGACAACCAATAGAGGTAGCGTATTATTTATTGCTGTATGCAAAGATATGTGTGTTTAACTACTTCAATTTCTTTTGTGCTATTTTCATGGAAGCAAGGATTTTTTTTGGTGGCCACATGGATTCTGTTGTTAATGTCTGAGGATTTAAAAAGGATCTTTCACTTAGTCTGCGGTGCACAAAAAAAGAGCAACCTCCCCGGCTGCTCCTCATTCGTAAATTCGTACACTTTTTCGTACTTCGTTGATATTAATGTCCCCTTCTGGGGGAAAATCCCTCGCCTTTTAGGCGAAGACTTAAGTTTAATAGATTTGTGCTATGCAAAACTATCGGAAGACATCGCGCAGCACTTATGATTGCAAGTACGAATTTTAGAATACATCGAGAGA
>JBBRAY010000064.1:0-19369 GCA_038206355.1 Bacteroidia bacterium | reverse complement strand
CCTTGAAAAAAAGATTTCCCAAAAACAGTAAAATCAGAGAATCAGCGCTTAAAAACATCCGGTAAAATATCTCTCAAAAAATTCCTTCTCAAAAGGGGTGTTGCACATGAATTCCTCATGGAATTGCGTCAAAGCATACCCTTAAAAATGTACCTTCGCGCCTGAAATGAAAAAGTCATACATCATCGCTCTTGCATTGGTTGCCATTGCCATTGCTGCTATTATGAGCACGGTTAGTGATTCAAGCACTTACGCGAATTTTATGGTTGCTACTGACCACCCCAACAAAGAATTTCATGTCGTCGGTAAATTAAACAAGGAAAAACCTCAGGATTACCATCCGGAAGTGAATGCAAATCTGTTTGCCTTTTACATGACTGACAATGAAGGAAAAGAATGCAAGGTCCTTTTAAATAAAACCAAACCGCAGGATTTCGACCGGAGCGAACAGATAGTCATCATCGGTAAGATGTCAGGCAATGAATTTCATGCTTCCGATGTACTGATGAAATGCCCTTCGAAGTATAATAATCCGGAGGAAGACATTAAGGCGAGTACGGGAAGTTGATTGGTTGATAGGTTGATTGAGAAATTGATTTTCACCATTAGCATTTCAGAAGGGTGAATTTATTTTATGGAAACTACAATACAATATATAGGAGAGGAACTTATTTGGGGGAAGGTCGGAAACCTGCTCGTCATGCTGGCATTCACTTCTGCCCTCTTCTCTGCCATGGGATACATCATTGCCCTTCGCAAAAATGATGACTCCTGGAAAAAAATCGCCCGTAAATCTTTTTTAGTCCACACCATTTCTATTCTTGGCATTTTCGGCATCATCATGTCTCTCATTGTGAGGCATCGCTTTGAATACTATTTTGTGTGGGAACATTCTAACAGAGTAATGCCCATGCGTTACATCCTTTCATGCATGTGGGAAGGTCAGGAAGGCAGTTTTCTTTTATGGATGTTCTGGAATACTGTCCTTTCGTGGATTGTAATTTTCAAAGCAAAAGAATGGGAAAGCGGAGTGATGATAAACGTTTCTCTCGTACAGGGATTTCTTGGTTCAATGATACTGGGTGTGGTAATCTTTAATTATAAAATAGGAAACAATCCTTTTCTTTTATTGCGTGAAGCTCCTGATTTTGCCAATCTTCCGTTTGTAAAAATGCCCGACTATCTCAGCAAGATGATTGACGGACGGGGATTAAATCCGTTGTTGCAAAACTACTGGATGACCATTCATCCGCCTACTCTTTTCCTCGGCTTCGCTTCAACGTTGATTCCATTTGCATTTGCTATGGCAGGGCTGATGCGCAGGAAATTTACGGAGTGGGTTGAAGTTGCTTTGCCATATACTTTTTTTTCCGTGATGATATTGGGCACCGGCATTTTAATGGGTGCTGCATGGGCTTATGAAGCACTTAGCTTCGGTGGTTTCTGGGCATGGGATCCGGTTGAAAATGCGTCGCTTGTTCCCTGGATGACACTTGTTGGTGCAGCACACGTCATGATGATTTACAAATCCAGAAAACATTCATTGCTTTCTGCATACCTGCTTTCAATTGTTACATTCCTTCTTGTCCTCTACTCTACTTTCTTAACCAGAAGCGGCATTTTAGGGGATACTTCCGTGCATGCATTCACTGACCTCGGAATGAGCGGACACCTCGTACTTTATATTTTATTTTTTCTTGTTCTTGCTGCATGGTTCCTCATCGCAAACAGAAAATCTATCGTCATACATCATGAAGATGAGAAACTATCTTCCCGGGAATTCTGGATGTTTATCGGTTCACTTGTTTTACTCATTGGATGTATTCAGATTACCATTACCACTTCTATTCCCGTCATTAATAAACTGACCGGATTGAAAATGGCTCCTCCTGTTGATGCCATAGATCACTACAACCGATGGCAGGTTCCGGTAGCAATTATTATTTGTTTACTCATCGGCATCGGACAATTTTTTAAATACAAACAAAGTGATGCTTCAGCTGTCATGAGAAAACTGATGCTGAGTTTAATACTTGCTGTAGTCATAACAGGTATTTCTGCATTTTCTCTCCGAACATATCCACCTCAGTATTATGCGCTCTTCTTTACCTCTGTATTTGCCTTTGTAGCAAACATGGATTACCTGTTTCGCATTTTAAAAGGCAGATTTTCTTTCGGAGGCGCAAGCATTGCACATGCAGGAATTGCATTGATTCTTTTAGGTGCATTGATATCCAATTCTAAAAAAGAAATCATTTCGCAAAATATTAAAATGATTGACCTCGGCAAAGATTTTCCAAACCGGGAGAACATCATGATTGAACAGCGGACCGATACACTTCCAATGGGAGATTATTGGGTTGTTTATAACAGCAAGGAACAGGAAGGCGTAAATGTTCATTATACCATTGAATATTTTAAAACGAATCAGACCACAGGAATAAAAGAAAAGCAATTCGAGCTGAAACCATTTATTCAGATGAATGAAAGAATGGGCAATGTAGCTGAACCGGCAACGAAACATTTTCTCACAAAAGATATCTATACGCACCTTACTTATTATGTCCCATCCGATAAAAATGAAAACGCGGGAACTGACTGGCAGGAGGCCAGAATACACAACGTAGCCATCGGAGATACTTTCATGATGAGCAATAGTTTTGTAATTGTTGAAGGATTAAATAAAGACGTTGACAAAGGACCATTGCAACTCAATGAGGCAGACATTGCTGTCGGAGCGAAGCTTATAGTGGAAGACATCAATAAAAACACTTATCGGACTGAGCCGCTTTTTATCATCCACGACATGCAGGTCTTTACAAAGGAATCAGTGATTGATACGCTTGGCCTTAAATTTTCATTTGGCAAAATAGATCCTGCTACCGGAAAACTTGAATTGCAGGTTGCAGAAAAAAAGGGGAACAAAAAGGAATTCATCATCATGAAGGCAATCATTTTTCCCGGCATCAATATCCTGTGGATGGGCTGCATACTGATGATTATCGGAACGATTGTCGCCATCAGGCAAAGAATAAAATCCGGTTAACAACTAAACAGTTGACATAAAATGAAAATTGTTTTCATCGGTGCAGGTAACGTTGCAACACATTTAAGTCTTGCGTTGCGTAAAGCAAAACATGACATTCTTCAGGTGTATAGCCGTTCTGCTTCTTCTGCAAAGGAACTTTCACAAAAATTAAAATGCGGGTATACCACTACAGTAAATGAAATTTCTTTCAAAGGAGATGTATACATTGTTTCCATCAGTGACCATGCGATAAAAGGCTTCTTGAAATCCTTTCCGCTAAAGAGTAAAATCATTCTTCACACTTCAGGATCTGTTGCGATGAATGTTTTCGGGAGAAAATTTATCAACCATGGCGTTATTTACCCCCTTCAGACTTTTTCAAAAGAACGGCTGATTAAATTCAATGAAGTTCCGCTGCTGATAGAAGCAAATAACTCAAAAACATTTACCGGAATACAATCACTGGCAGATTCTGTTTCCCCATTTGTTTTCAGGATGAGTTCAGCTGAAAGGAAAACCGTTCATCTTTCCGCCGTAATCGCCAATAATTTCACCAATCATCTTTTTGTGCTGGCAGAAAAAATACTGAAGAAGAAAAACATCCCGTTTCCGCTGCTTGGGCCATTGATACATGAGACGGTAATCAAAGCCATCAAACTTACGCCCCATGATGCACAAACAGGCCCTGCCAGGAGAGGTGATGCAATGATAATTTCAGAACATTTGAAAATGCTGAAGAATGAGCCCGCACTTCAAAAAATTTACAAACTGCTCAGTGCCGATATAGAAATGGAAGCCGGTCCGAAATTATAGTTTATTATTTTTTTGCATCCGCACCACATGGTTTAAAGATAGCACCGGTCATAAAGTCTATGAAAATTCCCGGAGGAAACAAAAAGAAATCTGCGATGAGTGCTCCTGCCCTGACTTCACGCATAGGTTGTCCGGGTGCCGGAGGTGTGCGCTGACAAACGCCTACTTTTCCGCCGAGCACAGTTGCGCATGAACTCAGGCATATTAACACTGCAAAGCCGATAAGAACGTTGAAAATTTTTTTCATGGATTGAAATTTAATAAATCAAAGATAGGAGATTATTGAATATTTTGGCTGCATGGAAAACTACAAGCAAAAGCTGCGCAATATCACCTGTTTCGTTTTTGATGTTGACGGCGTTCTAACCAATGGTTCATTGATACTATTACCCACGGGTGAACAAGTGAGAACGATGAATATCAGGGACGGATATGCATTGCAACTGGCAGTAAAGAAGGGATATAAAACTGCAATTATTTCAGGCGGCAAATCAGAAGCAGTAAAAACGCGGCTTACCGGGCTTGGAATTACGGATGTTTATCTTGGCATTGATGATAAAGTAAAAACGCTCAATTCTATCATGAAGCAATACAATATTAACGGCGAAAATATTTTATACATGGGCGATGATGTTCCGGATTTTCCTGCCATGAAACTTTGCGGCATCGCTTCCTGTCCTGCCGATGCTGCCACAGAAATCAAAGAAATATCAATTTATATCTCCGATAAAAAAGGCGGCGAGGGATGCGTGAGAGATGTGATTGAGCAGACGATGAGGGTACAGGGCAAATGGATGTACTGATTACGAATCAATACGAATATACAAATTACGAATTGTTTGGATAATTTAAACACCGATAGCAGAGCGCAATTCTGACTTGTACCTTGCTTTGTTTATCTTGTGAATTGTGAATTCTTCATATCAAATGACCCACCTTGCAATAACCTCACATCTTGAATTGAATAAAAACGTTTTCAAATCCTTGTTTCATGGCTTGACAAACGAAGAAATTCTCTGGAGACCTCAATCTGAAAAATGGTGCCTGCTTGAAATTGTTTGTCATCTCTATGACGAAGAGCGGGAAGATTTTCGTGCAAGAATAAAACACACACTTGAAATACCGGGAGATCCGCTTCCTGCTATTGATCCGCAGGGGTGGGTGAATGAACGCAGGTATATGGAAAGAGATTTCAATGAAATGGTTACGCTCTTTTTACAGGAGCGAAGTGCTTCCATTGATTGGTTGAAGTCCCTTGAATCTCCATCCTGGCAAAACGTACATGTACATCCAAAATTCGGGGAGTTGTCAGCAGAAATGTTTCTTTCCAACTGGCTTGCGCACGACTACCTGCACTTCCGTCAGATTACATTTACCAAATACCAATATCTGACAACCAATTATAAAACGCGATTTGATTACGCGGGAAACTGGTAATAAAATTCATTTATGCTTTCGAAACTCCTGCTCATACGTCCGCTCAACCTGATCATTATTGCATTCACGCAATTCCTTGTGCGGTATTGTATCATCATGCCGGCTTTCATTACGGAGTTCAATAACACCGGAAGCTTCCCTCCTCACCTTTCCAAAATGAATTTTTTTTTGCTGTTTTTTGCAACAATGATCATAGCAGCAGGCGGATACATCATTAACGATGTATTTGACATTCATATAGACGCAATAAACAAACCGGAAAAAAATATCATCGGGAAGAAGATTTCAATTCATTCTGCTAAATCAACTGCAATTATTTTATTTATTATCGGAAGTGTAACCGGAATAATAGTTGCATTTAATGCAGGCGTTGACTCCATGGGAATCTTGCTTCCTTTCTCTGCCGTTTCGCTCTATATTTATTCATCTCAATTCAAAAGAAGACTATTTATCGGCAATATGATCATTGCTTCCTTGAGCGGACTTTCAGTTTTGATCGTCGCACTTTTTGAACCTCACTTTTATCCCAACATACAATTCGTCCTCATCTATGCTGCCTTTGCATTTTTCATTTCTCTTATCAGGGAAATTATTAAGGATGCCGAGGATATAGAAGGCGATGAACTATCGCAATGCAAAACATTTCCCATCCGTTGTGGGGTACCGGCAACAAAAAAATTACTGGGATTTTTAATTGTGATCAACCTCAGTTTTATTTTTTATTTCCTTTATATTTATTTTTACAAAAATACTGTGATCAATTTCTGGTACATGATTGGCATCTTTGCTGTCCCGTATGTTGCTTTAACTTATTTGATTTCTTCTGCGGATTCAAAAAAAGATTTCCATTATGCCAGTTTATTTGCCAAGTTTATCATGTTGTATGGAATATTAACGATCATTCCGTTTTACCGGTATTTTCTGAAATAATTTTTGCACCGTTACTCAGTAAGTTTTTACAACGATTCGTCAATTCAAAAGTGATTCATATATCTTCGTTCCCGAATTTGAATTATGATTATCGCAGAAGGAATTAAAAAATCTTACGGGGATTTACAGGTATTGAAAGGCATAAACCTTCATATTCAGATGGGGGAAATCGTATCTATTGTGGGGGCTTCCGGCGCCGGTAAAAGTACACTACTGCACATTTTGGGTACACTGGATCGTGCAGACAGCGGAAAAATTCTAATCGGTGGAGAAGAAATAACAGGGATGAATTCCAAACGATTGGCTTCATTCAGAAATAAAAATATCGGATTTGTTTTTCAGCAACATCACCTGCTCCCTGAATTTACTGCACTTGAAAACATTTGCATGCCTTCGCTCATTGCAGGATCATCAAAAAAGGAAGCAGACACCAAAGGTATAGCGCTTCTGGAATTAATGAACCTTGGCAATCGTTCAGGGCATCGTCCATCAGAATTATCCGGAGGTGAACAACAACGGATTGCTGTCGCAAGAGCATTGGTTAATAATCCTAAAGTTGTATTTGCAGATGAGCCATCAGGAAATCTTGATTCGGAATCAGCGGGTTCACTGCATCAACTCTTTTTTGATTTGCGAAAAAGTCTGAATCAAACCTTTGTAATAGTCACGCACAATATTCAATTGGCTGATATGGCTGACAGAAAGTTGACGATGCGAGACGGGGTCATCTTATAAAAAGAAACCCCGCCTTACGGGGCAGGGATCTTTTTCGGGTTTACCAGGGCCTTACGGGGCTCCGGTAATTATCAATCTTACGGGATTGTTAATTTTTCAAACCATCATAAGCATTTTCAAAACTTGATTCTTTAACGCTGACTTACAAAAATTAGATTATCTTATTTGGTGGATTTACTGTCTGTTGTAAGGTATTCCCCAACCCGGAAGGTATTTTCACCCAAAAAGTAGCACCAGATGTCTCCAAAAAGTACTTTTTTTTGGCAAAAAAAAGGGGCTTAACACATTATCTTCAGGTATTTGTATAAAAAAGTTGAAAAACTCCTTACAATAGTTGAGTTTTGTATAACTAATGAGGAAGCACGTTAACATATTGAGACAAAAGTTATCACTTTTTATTTTTCTTCTACTTAACCTGACTTTTTTTACCGGCTTTTCTCAGGCCCCTCCGGTTTTAGACTGGCAACAATGCCTGGGCGGTAGCAATTACGATGTAGCAACTAAAATTATCCCTGCTAATGATGGGGGTTATATCATAGTAGGAACTACCAATTCCAATAACGGAACGGTATCAGGTAATCACGGATCAAGTGATGTGTGGGTCGTTAAGCTGGATGCTGCCGGTACGATGCTATGGCAAAAGTGCCTGGGGGGAAATAAGGTTGATGCCGCAGTATCAGCGATTCAGTTGCCAGGCGGAAAAATCATTGTGCTTGCGACTGTAAATTCCAACAATGGCAACGTTACCAATAATCATGGTGGCAATTCCAATACGTCTGATATTTGGCTGGTAGCATTGAATTCAACGGGTACTTTGTTATGGCAAAAAACATTTGGAGGCTCTGCCAGTGACGTGGCTCATGTTCTGCTTAAGACCAGCGATGATAATTTATTGATAGGTGCAAGTACTGTATCAAACAACGGCAATGTTTCTTTCAATCATGGCGGAGAAGACTTCTGGCTGATCAAGGCAGACACACTTGGGAATATGATTTGGGAGAAAACTTTTGGTGGAACAGGTACCGATATCTGCAACACTATTACTGAAGCGGGAAATGGCTATCTCCTTGCAGGCAGCAGCAACTCCGACAATTGTGATGTCACTTTAAATCTCGGTGGTGATGATTTCTGGATTGTGAAAACTGACCTTCAGGGAAACATAGAATGGGAAAAATCATATGGTGGAACCGGAAATGAATCTGCTTTTTCTTCATTGTGCATGCCATCAGGAAATTTTGTAATCGGAGGATATACAACTTCATCCGACATAAACATTATTGAAAACCATGGTGGAAGCGAATTCTGGATGATAGAAATTGATTCATCAGGAAACCTGTTAAATGAGTCTACATTCGGAGGATATAACGCTGATCTGGCATTTACCATTATTAACGCCGATGCCGATGGATACTTACTCGCCGGTACAAGTTCATCCACTGATTTTGATTTATTGAATTCACAAAATCATGGTGGAGAAGATTGCTGGTTAATGAAAACCGATCCGGCAGGAAATATTATCTGGTCCAGGGCCTATGGAGGTTCTGCAAGTGACAGGGCACTTTCAGTTGTACAAACCAACGATGGCGGTTACATTTTTGCGGGATACACTTTCAGCAACAACGGACAAGTAAGTGGCAACCACGGTGGAAATGACATGTGGATTGTGAAGTTGAGTTGTATGACTCCTGAAGCAGCTTTTACTTTTACAGATGATACCATTTGTGCAGGATCACTTATGAACTTTTTAAATACTTCCATTCATACTGCATCGTATACTTGGCTTGCCGACGGAATTCCTTTCAACTTTTCCGACAATGCAAGTTTCCAGTTTTTAACTGCCGGAACATATGAAATCAGTCTGGCAGGCGCTACGTGTTATGCCAACGACACCGCGAGACATACATTTATTGTTGTTGATCCTCCTGTTCCTGTTGTAAGCCAGGATGCGCCTTATGTTTGCACAGGAAACAATATTACACTCAGCACGCAATATGCTCAAAGCTATCTCTGGCTTCCTGACAGCCTGACTTCACAATCAATACCGGTTACACATGGCGGGGATTATACCGTTCAGATTTATTATCATCAATGCATTTCCACTGCTCAGATTGTAAATGTGCCGGAACATCCTTCGCCGGTGTTTGATTTAGGAAATGATACTAATTTTTGTCAGTCAACTATGTTCATACTTCATGCCCCACCGGGATATCAGAATTATGCATGGCAGGATGGAAGCATAAATACCGAATACTATGCTACATCAGGCGGTTTGTTTACGCTCACTGTCAGTTCAGCATATTGTTCTACTACTGATAGCATAAACCTTACTTTAATGCAGTGCAATCTGGCGGTGGCAAATTTCACAGCTGCGCAAACAGTCATCTGTGAAAACAGCTGTATTGATTTCACCGACCTTTCATCCTATGCAAATTCCTGGGAATGGAGTTTCCCGGGATCAAACACCCCTACTTCTACGCTTCAGAATCCAACAAATATTTGTTATTCAACTCCCGGAACTTACACAGTAGATCTGATAGTCAGAAATGCTTACGGTCCGAGCGGTGCTACGCGTACAAATTATATTACTGTAGTTGCAAATCCGCAAACTCCATATGTAATTGTAAATGGATTCTGGCTCACTTCAAGCATTGCAACAGCCGGATATCAGTGGTATTTAAACGGAACGATCATCAACGGGGCTACACTGCAGTCTTACGCTGCTACGCAGGATGGCTTTTATACTGTGGAGTTATCTAACAGTGCAGGGTGCATGTCAAGGAGCAATCCTGAATATGTAAATATAACAAGCGTAAAAGACATTTCAGAACAATCTGAAATAATGGTATCACCAAATCCTGCAGCAAATCATTTTACTGTTTCACATTTGCCGGACGGATTCTCAGGATTTGAATTGACCGATATAACAGGAAAAAAATTGTTTGTAGAAAATAATTTTATCCGGAACAACACGCTGAACGTTTCCACCATAAATCTTATCAGCGGGATATACTTTATTAAAATATTTTCTGAAAAAAGGAGTGTGGAGAAAAAAATCGTTGTCAGCCGTTAGTCGGAAACACTATTTCTGAAAATTTTTTCTTGCGATATTTATTTCCTGATTAAAGAGTGTGGCCGTGATACTTTGCTCATTCTTGAAATAGAAAATTCCGCCCCAGTTGTAGGTTATTTTCTGGTAGTTAAAAGTTACTCCGTCTTTTTTTACAACTGTACGAATGATTGTTCTTCCGGATTCATTCACTGATTCATCTGTGATTCCTTCATGATAATCTGACTCAATAATTTTAGGAATTGCAGTAGGTTTACTTGCAGTCGTCCTGCCGGTATCAATGGTATTTGCCCTGGCCAGCGCGTCTTTCTTAGCCTGTATTTCCTCCTGAATTCTTGCCTGACGCTCAGCGTCAACTTTGTCCTTTTCGGCTTTGGTTATCGCTGCCAGTGAATCCTGTGTCCGCTTGAATTCAGCATCTCTGGCCTCTTCTTCCGCATCAGCTTTTGCCTTTTCAGCGGCGAGCAGGACAGCTTTCGCATCTGCCTGAGCTTTTGCAAGAGAATCCGCGACAAATTTTTTCCGGTTTTGCTCCTCCAGTTGTGCTCTGGCGAGAGCATCAGCCTCATTCTTCTTTCTCAAAGACTCGGCATTTGCCTGGTCGGTACTGTCTTTAATTGCATTTGCCCTTGCATCGGCAATCGCTTTGAGACGTGCTTCCTCATCAGCCTTCGCTTTGGCAGCAGCCTGCTGAGCGGACTCTGCATTTGCCTTTGCGGTGGAATCAGCAACAATTTTTTTGCGGGCATCCTCAGCAGCCTTAGCTTCTGCAATGGCTTTTTGGTTTGCAAGTTCCTGCGCTTTTAAAAGTGCTATGGAATCGGAAACAGCTTTCTTTCTGGCCTCTGCAAGTGCTTTCGCGTCGGCGACAGAATCAGCAGCTGCTTTCTGACGCAAAGCCTCCTCTGCTTTTATTCTCGCAGCTTCAACAGCACGTAAACGCGACAATGAATCTGCCTCAGCTTTTTTCCTTGCGTCGGCAAGTGATTTGGCATTTGCAACAGAATCTGAAATTTCCTTTTGCCGGGCAATATCTGCAAGGCGTATTGCATTTGCCTCTGCTCTGGAAATACTATCCTGAATAGCTTTTTCCCTGGCTACAGCCATTGCTGCCAGTTTTTCTGCTTCCTGCTTTTTCTTCAGGTCAGCCATAGCAGTATTTATTGAGTCCTGACGGGCTTTCTCTATTGCTATTTCTGCCTGTCGTCTTAATTCTGCTTCTGCTCTGGTTGTGGAATCTATTCTGGCTTTTTCTGATGCTGAGAATCTTGCTGCCTCTGCCTGTGCCTTGAGTATAGAATCCTGCTTTGCCTTATCCAATGCTGCACGTTGAGAAGCAAGTATGGCTTGTTCCTCTTTAACTTTAGCGATTGAATCACTCCATATTTTATTCAGTGAATCAAGACGAGCCTTATCCATGTCCTGCTTTTGTGCCAATGCATCTTTAACAGCCTGTGCCTGCTCTTCCCTTATTCTTTTCGTATAAATAGCGTCATAGTCAAAATCTTCATAGCCTGCATTGTAAGCAATTTTCGCAATCGGCTTGCTCATGGGATCAGCTTTGGATAATCCCATCACATCTTCGGGCAAATCTATATTGCATTTAAATACATAACCAATATCAGCAGCATCAGGAGGAACATTCGTCCTGACTTCTATAGATTTTGAAACATAACCGGGCTTGGAAAATACAAGAAGGTATTCCTTTCCCAGGTCGAACACAATAACAAAACTTCCATTGTCTTTCGCAGTTTCAGTTTTTACCTCAACTCCGTTTTCAAAAACATGCAACATTGTTCCACTCAAATTTTTTGATCCATCCTGTACAGAACCAAAAAGTTGTAGAAATGCAGCTTTTTTTTGACCCATCACTCCTGTGGAAATCAAAATCAGTAAAATCAAAAATGCAAATCGCGACCTAATACCCATTTTCAAAAATTAGTTTTTCCGGAAAATCATTTCCTATCAATTAGCTGCAAAATTAATTCAGTTTGTTAATAACCGTCATAAAATGTGCCTAAAGGTTGTTAATTTTTAAACATTCCATTATGTTGTTTTTTCGAATTCAGAGCGGGAAAGTTGCAACAGCTTTTAAGAGAGATGTTGTAAATGCATTCCGGTTTAATGTAAGAGATACATTGATTTTGTCAAAGTAGCTTACCACGTTCTCAGTTGCAAGGTTGCCAACCAGATCATCTTCTGCCATCGGGCAGCCACCAATACCCTTCAATGCTGAGTCAAATCGCCTGCAACCACTGATATAGGCAGCATTTACTTTTTCTTCCCATGTCAATGGGTTTGAATGCAGATGCGCACCGAATTCTACCTCAGGAAATTCAGGAATCAAATGTGTAAACAAATGGTTAATATTTTCGGGGTTAGAAACTCCCACCGTATCAGATAAGGCAATTGTTTTAATTCCGAGCTTCGCCAATTGCCTTGCCCGGCGGATAACAATATCAGCATTCCATGCCTCTCCGTAAGGATTCCCGAATCCCATGGAAAGATAAATCACCAGTTCTTTGTTTTTTTTCTGACATAATTCCTGAATATCCTCCACTCTTTTAACCGCTTCCTGAATCGTTGAATTTGCATTCCGCTTTTGAAATTCTTCTGACACGGAGAACGGAAATCCCAAGTATTTTATTTGATCAAAATGTGATGCGTCTACTGCTCCGCGATTGTTTGCAACGATGGCCAGTAATTTAGAATCGGAACCTGAAAGATCGAGTTTACTTAAAACTTCAGCGGTATCACGCAACTGTGGAATTGCCTTGGGTGACACAAAACTTCCAAAATCAATGGTATCAAATCCAACACGCAATAAGCTGTTAATATAAGATGCCTTAATTTCAGTTGGGATAAAATCGTGCAGCCCCTGCATCGCATCACGGGGGCATTCAATAAGTTTTACTGACACAAAAAATATGATTTATCTGCAAAGATACCGGATTAATCTTCCTGTATAGCAGAGCGGAAAAAGTTAGTAGTGGCTCAGCTTGGATTTTAAAGATGCCTCATGTCATTATAAATGAAATGAGGAATCTCTTATAATATGCCACTACCAAAAAGTTCAGCTCATTCCGGAAAACCATTTTTTACCCAGTCATAAGCGGCAGGAACTGAATTAAAATAAGCCGTCTTGAGTTTTTGCTCATCGTAATTACGGACAATCCGCCTTACCGTCACTGCGTTGAAAGTATATTTGGAAACGACAAGTGCTTCATACCTGAACCCTGCTGCCAAAGCCCTGGGATACCAGTTATCCGTGATCCATTGCTGGTCCTCATTATTGATGACTTGCATTTGGCGGGCATCAGCTATGATGACATTGCTGCTTTTCAATTTCAATCCATCAACCAGGGCGTCCAGTATTCTATAAAGCGCTTCGCCATCGGCAGCGGGGCCTTTCCATTGCGATTCAACTGCTTTGAGGCCGACATTGTAAAATATGTCACACTGATCAAAACTAAATAAGAGTTCTTTGTCAGACATGTTACGATTTGATGAAGCAATCAAACTATAAAAGTCAATAAAAAAAACCGGAACGAAAAATTTTTGGGTCCGGAATTTGAACTGAAATTATTAATCTGATTCTCAACCTCAGTTTTTCAAATCCAGTTTCCTTAGTTCAGGCAGCCATTTGTATGCTGCGCCCACTGAGGTGACTGCAACCACGCCACCGAATATTACTGAAGGTATTAATCCCATTAGTCTGGCTGCAAATCCGCTTTCAAATGCACCCAATTCATTGCTCGAACTGATAAACATGGTGCTTACAGAAGAAACACGTCCACGCATTTCATCAGGACATAAGTATTGAAGGATAGTGGACCTTATCACCACACTCACATTATCAAAAGCGCCACTGATGGCAAGGATAAACATGGACAAATAAAAACTTTTACTCAGTGCAAATGCAATCATACAAATGGAAAAGGCCGCAACACAAAACAATAATTTTCTTCCTGCATTTTTTACAGGCGGATGTTTGGTCATATACAACGCCATGATTACGCTGCCGGTAAATGGTGCAGCCCGCAACAATCCGAATCCTGTTTCTCCGACGTTTAGTACCTCACTTGCAAAAACAGGAAGCATAGCAATTGCTCCGCCAAATAAAACGGCCACCAGATCAATCGTCAGTGCACCGAAGATGGGCTGGTTCTTAAATACAAACCGAAGTCCTTCTTTTATGCTTTCAACCATCGTTTCAGTTTTGATACTTCCCTGAACCGGTTGCTTCGGAATGCGCCACATCTGAATAAGCGAAAAAATAATCAGGACAAGTACAACAGCATAAGAATAATTTTTACCGATTAAACTCAGCATAATCCCTCCCCCTGCCGAACCGGCGACCACACCGATGTGCCAGAAGGTACTGTTCCATGCAGAAGAATTTGCATAGGCCTCTCTCGGCACAACCTGCGTCATTAACGGGAACTGTGCAGGAGAATAAAAACTGCGCAATATTCCGACAAAAAACATGATGATATAAAATGGCATCGCTTTGGTGAGTGCATGGCCATGTGTGTAATAATAGGATACGCAAAGCAGCGCGACTGACACGAGCAATTGAAGTGCTATTACCCTGACCAGGATTTTTCTTCTGTCGCTGCGATCGCTTACATATCCTCCATACAGCGCCAGGCCAACAGCAGGAATTGCCTCTGCCAAACCAAGCAAACCCAGTGACAGCGGATCACGTGTAATTTCATATACCTGCCAGCTCAATACCACAAACTGAATTTGTAAAGCAAGAGTCAACAGGAATTTTGAAAAAATAAATCTTCTGAAATCAATCTGGCGGAAAGCGAGGAAAGAGGGTTTGTCGAGTATGGCCACTGATTGAAGTTCCGGTCTTGAATTTATTAAAAAACACTTCCGTCGATACGGAAATAATTCCTGTTATTTTCCGGTTGCTATCGTATTGTATTTCGATATGTTGCCGGGATCAATTTGCGAAAGCAATAAAGTAACCTGCGTTTTCTCATCGGTAGTTCCCTGCTGATACAGGTTTACAATCTCATCAGCCTTCGCATTAAAGAAGAATTGCATGAAGAATGAATTGGGTCTGTCGTTGTAAACATTCTTAAGTGGCCGGAGTGCATCCAGAATAGTAATCCTCGCCTCGCTTACGTTATCATTCATTTTATCAAATCCGAGGCGATGGTACTTATACATACAATTTCTCATTGGCCTGAATTGTACATTCAGTATGTTCTCTACCAGCCAATATCTGTTCCGCTGACTTTCAAAAGCTTTCCATCCGCGGTCACCAACGCTTTGAGCGTTATTCACAATCGTTTGCGCCTTTAGAAAATATGGAGTACCACTGTCAACACTATAGGAATCATAGTCGAGCCCGATGATAATGTACGCATAATACGCAAGTGTTGCCGTCAGATTGGAGTTGATACTGTTCTCATCAAAGTCGAGCACCTGATCCTGCACATACCGGAAATTGAAATCATTGTCAAGGTGATTGATCATCGGTGAATTGTAGGATGTTTTGAAAACCGGCCTCCTGCTCTGAATCTGAATGGTAGCCTTGAATGATTCCGTACTTACGCGTTCTGTAACATTGATAATCATGCTGCATTCAATGCGTTCCTGACTTTCAAAATTATCGCCGGACCATTTTCTGTTATTCATGAAATCTCTGATCTGGCTCTGCAGGGTTTCGAATATTGTTTTATTTGATTCCTGAATCTGCGGTGTAAGTACTGATACCTGGCAGTTGAGCTCCTGTGCTGAAGAAAAATCAGCAGTTAAAAAAAAGCAACCTGCCAGTGCAATGAAAAAATATTTCGTCGTGGTTATTTTAATGCTCATTGATTCAAACGATATTAAGGTTGGAAAAGTACAAATGAATATTCAATCTCATTCTTTCACATGTTTCAAATGTTCAACAATTGCAAGTACAATATCTTTGGCAACATCAATCTTTGATTTCATGTCGAACGATGTAATATTCATCTTTTCATCAATAATACTGATCCTGTTCGTGTCGTGACTGAATCCTGCGCCATCGTCGTTCAGTGAATTGAGAATGATCATATCAAGATTTTTCTTTTTTAGTTTGAGCTTTGCATTTTCAATTTCATTGTCTGTCTCCAATGCAAATCCCACAATCACTTGCCCCGCTTTCTTTCTCTTGCCCAATTCCGATAAGATATCCGCCGTAGGCGTTAACGGTATATTCAAAGAATTATTTTGCTTTTTTATTTTTTGTGATGAAGGAGATTCCGGTCTGTAATCAGCCACTGCAGCCGACATCACAATCACGTCCATGTTCGCGGAATGTGACATGCAGGCATCGTACATTTCTTTTGCGGATTCCACGTCAATTCTTTTAATCGAACCATTAGTCAATGTCAGGTTGGAAGGCCCTGAAATGAGTGTTACTTCAGCTCCCTTATTCGCCAGTTCCGATGCAATGGCAAATCCCATTTTTCCTGACGAACGGTTTCCGATAAAACGTACCGGATCAATATTCTCATAGGTCGGACCGGCAGTAACAAGCACTTTTTTATTTTTAAGCGGGAGGTTTTCAGAAAAAAAACTTTTGAGTTGCAACAAAATATTTTCGGGCTCCTCCATCCTGCCCTCCCCTGTTAATCCGCTCGCCAGTTCTCCAAAAGCAGGGGTGATAATTTTATTCCCGTACGACTTCAGTTTTTCCAGATTGGATTTTGTAGTTGCATGTTGCCACATATCAAGATCCATTGCCGGTGAAATAAAAACAGGACAACGTGAGCTCAGATAAACGGCGAGCAGAAGGTTGTCGCATATACCATTGGCCATGGCAGCAATTGTATTTGCAGTAGCAGGTGCAACAACCATCACGTCAGCCCACAGGCCCAGTTCAACATGGTTGGTCCATTCCCCTGTTTCCTTGTTTGCAAAAACATGAGCTACCGGATTCTTTGACAGCACAGAAAAAGTCAAAGGCGTTACAAATTCCATTGCTGAATCAGTCATCACCACCTTTACTTCACAACCTTCTTTCACGAGCAGGCGCACCAGCAAGACCGACTTGTATGCAGCGATACTTCCGGTAATTCCAAGCAATATTTTTTTTCCGCGCATCATTGGGTTAAAGGTAGAACTTAATAAAGACTGATTCAAGGTTCAATTCTACGGTCTTTAAACAGTAAAAGGCAATCTCTTTTGTGGAGATCGCCTTTTATGTCATTTGCATGAACTTTATTTTACTTCTTTAACCGGATTGCGATGATAAATCTTGTCTTCAAGAAATTCCTGCGCAGCGATAAGCGTTGGTTTAGGTAAACGCTCATAGTATTTGGATATTTCAATTTGCTCTCTGTTTTCAAAGATCTCATCCAGTGTATCAGCGGTAGTGTTGAACTCGGAAAGTTTTCCGTTCAGTTCTTCTTTAATTTCATTGCTGATCTGGTTAGCACGTTTTGCAATGATTACTATCGACTCATATACATTTTGAGTGTTCTTTTCGAAATCAGTAATGTCACGTGTAACCGTCGTGTTAATGTCTGCTTTGTAGTTGCTCATAGTATTTGGATTGATATTGATTTTAGATTTACAATTAAATTAATTCATTGCACTTAATTTCTCCAGACGCTTTTTACAATCTTCTGCAATGCGATCTGCTTCTTTTTTATATTTGCTTTCAGTGTAAGTTCCGTTAAATTCACTGTAAGCATTTAATGCGCTTGAATAACGTTCACTTTTCAATGCATCTAAACTGTTCTCAGCAAGCAGGAAAGCAGATTTCAAAGTCAGGAATAAACTCTCCTCACGGTATTTAGTAGCCGGATAATCTTTCAGCAGGTTCTTAAATGTAGTATAAGCAGCTTTGTACTCCTGCATGTGGTAATAAAGCTTTGCATTCTCATACATCTTTGACTCGAGTTTAAACCTCAGTTTATCAATGAGCCCGTTGCATACTTCAACGCGTGAACTTCTCGGATACTGATCAATGAACAATTGCAGTTCATTCAGTGCTTTAATGGTATTGGTCTGGTCAAGTGCGAACTCAGGTGAATCAAGGTAGTAGCAGTAGGCATGCATGTAAGCACATTCCTCTGCATACTGACTGGTAGGAAATGAATTTGCAAAGTTGCCGAAGTCGTAGGCAGCAGTTTCATAATCCTCGAGGTAATAATTCGTGTACGAATAATAATAATAAGTCATCTCCGACTTTTTCGTACCGCGAAACATTGTAATCAGCTCTTCAAATAACGGCAGGGCTTTGTAGTATTTCTTTTGATTATAAAGCTTTATAGCATAAGCCTGTTTTGCCTCCAGGTCTGTACTCTTTAGCATCTTATTGTAATGGCATGATGACATTACCGCCAAAACCAATAAAAACGCAACAATTTTTAACTTTCCTGAAAACACGGGCGCGAAGATAAACAAACTAATGAGTTTTACACCTATTATTTGAAGGAAAAAGGAAGAATTCAACAACCAACAGGTGATCTAAAATAATTGATTTAACGGTTGTATTTTGTCACCCGAAATGAAAATGAACCGGCAGCTTTATTTACTTTTTTCTGTTTCAATACTGATTTCAGCTACCCTTATTTCATGCAGGGGGATGTTTTTCAATTCAAAAAAATGCTTTGAAAAAAATATTGCGCTTCAGCCTTTTGATGCCATCATTATCCCGGGAGTTCCATTTGAAAATGGCAACTGGAGCAGCACTATGAAAAGCAGGGTGCTATGGTCTTTGTATCTCTATAATAATGGTTATGCAAAAAACGTGATCTATTCGGGATCAGCAGTTTATACGCCATATGTTGAAGGTAAAATAATGGCCTTGTATGCGGAGAAACTGGGCATAGATCCGGCGCATATTTTCATTGAACCAAGAGCAGAACACAGCACAGAAAATGTTTATTACGGCTCCCTTATCGCAAAGAAAAACGGGTTCAAAAAAGTAGGGTTGGCAACGGATCAGTTTCAGTCGAGAACACTCTCTGACTTCCTTCCAAAAATGAAAAGGAAGATTGATTTTGTCGTCAAGTCATTACCAATGCAGGAAGAACTGATGGCATCCCTTCCTCAAGACGATCCAGAAATTGATTACAATCTTGCAAAGGTAGATAGCTTCATTTCGCTCGTTGAACGTGAAAGCAAACTGAAACGATTCTGGGGTACGCTGGGGAAGAATATTGAGTACCGGGATGAAAAATAAGTGGAGAAAAAAAATAGAATTCTTATCTCAAAATGTAGTTACAGCTACAGGCCGCTTGCCGCCGGCTATTCCAAATTAATTTCAAACGAAGTACATCTATTGCCTATTGCCTACTGCCAACTGCTTATCCGCAGGAGGACGGATTCGCCTTTGGCGAACTGCCTACTTATTTTCCCCT
>JBBRAY010000063.1:0-19546 GCA_038206355.1 Bacteroidia bacterium | reverse complement strand
ATACAATATCATTTATTTGGTTTACTCTCTATTTTTTTTTTACTTTTTTTATTTTTTTTCCCCCCGGTCGGGGGGGGCCCCCCCCCCCCCCCCCCCCCCCCCCCCCCCCAACCCCCTCCTTGCAAACACCTGACAACATTGTCATTCAGAGCGTAGCGATGAATCTTTCAAAGCAAAATTATTTTTAGTCGGACAGTAATGATATTTTATATTCCTGAAGATTCATATGTTGAAGTTGAGAATATGATCTGTCCGGATCATCTTGCTTTCCCGGGCAATTATAATCCGGAGATTATGAATAAACAAAGAGATAAATTTCTCGCCGGGATAAACTCCGGTGGTAAGCGGCATAAACTATATTCCAGCCGTAGTCATGCAAAGTTTAAATTCGTTACCAATGAATCGGAAATGACAGAGGTTTTGAGAGGGCATGGTTATGAGTCATTATGTTTTGAAGATTACATGATCGAAGAAAATATTCAACTGCTTGCTAACAGCAGTTCATTGATCAGTATGCACGGGGCGAATTTGTCGTGACAGAAAGAAATTAAATAAAGTGTATTCGGGAATAGGGTATTGCACTTGTACATTTGATTTAAGTTCAGGAGATTTTCTTTTTTAGTAGTTTATATCCTGAGCGTCTTTAAATTATACTTTTGTTCAGTTCTTAATATTAAAGATATAACCCTGATTATGACTGAACGCGCAAAGGCATTTGAACGACTGGCAACGATAATGGATGAATTGCGGGCACAGTGTCCGTGGGATATGAAACAAACGATGGAGTCGTTGCGGCATCTGACGATAGAGGAAACATTTGAGCTTGGGGATTCAATTCTTGATAAAGACATCCCGGAGATTAAAAAGGAACTTGGTGACATTATGTTGCATCTTTTGTTCTACGCAAAGATTGCTGAAGAGAAGAATGAATTTGACATTGCCGCTGTTATACATGCACAGTGCGAGAAGCTTATTTTCCGTCACCCGCATATTTATGGGGATGTCAAGGTAAAGGACGAAGAAGAAGTAAAGAAGAACTGGGAAATGCTTAAATTGAGGGAAGGGAATAAATCGGTCCTCGGCGGAGTTCCGAAATCACTGCCTGCATTAATTAAATCCATGCGCATACAGGAGAAAGCCAGGGGCGTTGGTTTTGACTGGGAAAAACCGGAACAGGTGTGGGAGAAAGTAGAGGAGGAGATGAATGAATTTTTAGACGAAGTTGAAAGTGGAAATGAGGAAAAGGCATTTGAAGAATTTGGAGATTTACTTTTCTCACTTATTAATTATGCAAGGTTTAAGAATATAAATCCTGAAGAAGCATTGGAGCGGACAAATAAGAAGTTTATCAAACGATTTCAGTATCTTGAAACAGAATCGGCGAAGGCAGGCAGGAAGCTGAATGAAATGACTCTTGCAGAAATGGATGTGTATTGGAACAAGGCGAAGGAGTTGTGAGGAAGAAGTCGCATCCCGATAGCTTTCGGGACACCAATTACAAGTTTATAAACCAAGCGAGGTAGAATAAAAATAATATGGCACGAACACCTTCGAATATGATACCACTGGGAACAAAGCTCCCGGATTTTAATTTGCCAGATACCGTTTCAGGAAATATTTTTTCTTCTGAACAATTATCCGGAAAGATCTCGGTTGTGATGTTTATCTGCAATCATTGTCCATATGTAAAATTTGTGAATGAACAGATTGTTAAACTTGCAAATGAGTACATAAAATCCGGGGTTGCATTTGTAGCCATCAGCTCAAACGACATTGTTAATTATCCTGATGATGCACCTGATAAGATGAAGGAAAATGCCATTGAACTGGAGTTTCCGTTTCCCTATCTCTACGATGAGACGCAGGAAACTGCAAGAATATTTGATGCCGCGTGTACGCCGGATTTTTATGTCTTTGATAAAGAATCAAAGCTTGTTTACCGCGGACAACTTGATGATTCGCGGCCCTCGCTTGAGATTCCGGTAACGGGAAAGGATTTACGTGATGCGTTAGATTGTGTGTTATCAGGAAAACCGGTGAATGAGGTTCAGCGACCGAGTATCGGCTGCAATATTAAATGGAAAGTCAATCAGGAATAAAGCGGGAATTTATTCATCATTGAATTCACTTTCTTTTTTACTGCTTTTAATCGCGTATCATTTTCATTGTTCATCAGCACTTCGTCAATCAGATCCACAATTTTTTCCACATCTTTTTCTTTTACGCCGCGCGTAGTCATGGCCGGTGTTCCGATGCGAATTCCTGAAGTAACAAAGGGAGACTTGTCATCAAACGGTACCATGTTCTTGTTTACAGTGATGTCAGACTTCACCAAGGTATTTTCCGCAAGTTTTCCTGTAATATTTTTAGAACGTAAATCAATCAGCATCGAATGGTTGTCAGTTCCTCCTGAAATTATTTTGTAGCCTTTGGTAACAAACGCTTTTGCCATTGCTTTTGCATTCTTTACCATTTGTACACAGTACTCCAGGTATTCATCACTGATATCTTCCTGAAAAGCAATTGCCTTCGCTGCGATCACATGTTCCAATGGTCCGCCCTGAGTTCCGGGAAATACGGCTCCATCCATAATTGCACTCATCATTCTTGTTTCTCCCTTAGGGGTTTTGAGGCCCCATGGGTTTTCAAAATCTTTTCCCATCATAATCATTCCGCCCCTAGGCCCGCGTAAAGTTTTATGAGTGGTGGTAGAAACAACATGACAATGCGGAAGCGCATCACTCAACAATCCTCGTGCAATCAATCCTGCCGGATGGGCGATGTCAGCAAACAGAAAAGCGCCGACATCATCTGCTATTTTTCTCATGCGTATAAAGTCCCAGTCGCGGGAATAAGACGAAGCTCCTGCAATGATCATCTTCGGCATTTCAAGCCGTGCGATATCCTCCATCTTATCATAATCAACAATTCCGGTATCAGGATGAACGCCATAGTGAACTGCACGATACAGTTTGCCTGAAAAATTTACCGGAGACCCATGTGTAAGGTGTCCGCCATGAGAAAGATCAAAGCCCAAAACTTTATCTCCGGGTTTTACAAGGGCAAGAAAGACTGCTGCATTTGCCTGTGCTCCTGAATGTGGCTGCACATTGGCCCAGGCGGCGCCAAATAAAGTTTTTGCACGATCAATGGCAAGTTGCTCTACCTGATCAACAATTTCGCATCCGCCATAATATCTTTTTCCGGGGAGACCTTCAGCATATTTATTTGTGAGACAGGTTCCCATGGCCTGCATCACCTGTTTGCTGACAAAATTTTCAGAAGCGATCAGCTCAATGCCATGCTCCTGTCGGGCTTGTTCTTTCTTAATGAGGTCGAAGATTTGTGTGTCTTTCTGCATAATTTGATTTTTATTTACTCAGCGAAGTACGAAATGGGTACGAAATTACGAATAGGGACTTTACTTATTTTAGGCATATTGATTTGTTACTTTGATAACATAACTTTTTAACTGAAATCTATCTCTGTACTATCACCCAAATTCAGACTCTGACTTAATCCATGCAAACTTGCATCACTGCCGATAACGGAATGGTGCAAAACCGCATTTGTAATTTCTGAATATGATCCGAGAATTGCATCTTTCAGGATAGAATAGTTGATAATAGTGTTTTCACCGATGCTTACATTCGGACCAATGATGCTGTTGCTTATTTTGCAATTTGCTGCAATGCTTACCGGGGGAATAATAATGGTATTTTCGTAGGAATATTTGGTTCCGTTTGATGTATTTTTTTTAAGCAATACAGCATTCGTCTTCAGTAAGCGGTCGCGGCTGCCGCAATCATACCAGTTCTCCACAGAGAATGTTTTCATTTCCACTCCGTCATGGATGAGTTTATTGATGCCATCAGTGAGATGGAACTCTTCAAGTGTCCGGATATTATCTTTGATATTCTGATCAAGTGCATTCATAAGTTTGCGTCCTTCCCTGATACTGTATAATCCGACCAAGGCCATATTTGATTTCGGTATAGAAGGTTTTTCGACGACACTTTTTATGAGCCCGTTTTCATCCGTTTCAACGACACCGAAATTTCTGGGATCTTCAACCTTTTTGACACCAAGCATGGATTGATTTTGCCTGAGAATTTCTTTGAGGTCAATATCAAACACTGTATCCCCGAGTGCAATAATAATGTCGTCATCCTCTGCAATGTGATCTCTTGCAAGCCAGACTGCCTGACCGGTTCCTTCTCTCGGCTCCTGTACGATGAAAGTGGATTTGATTCCGGGATAATTTTTTTTGATATAATCTTCAATCTTATCTCCAAGATATCCGAGAATAAAAATGAAATCCTTGATCCCTGCATTGATGAGATTGTCAACAATGTGGGAAAGGATGGGCTTACCGGCAACGGGTACCAATGCCTTGGGTTGGGTATGTGTATGTGGTCGTAAACGGCTGCCTATGCCGGCTACTGGGATGATGACTTTCAAGTTTGACAGTAATTTCTCGTTTAGGTTTTGAAGTTTTGTGATGCCTTTCTTCAAATTGTCGGCTAAAGTAGTGCATTTTCGTAAACTGATTTCTTTCCTGATTATAGATAATACAATCAGGTCCCTTTGAAATTTCCTGAAGAATAAAAATGTGTTTTTATGATTTAGAATAATGTGCGTTTGTATTAAATATCATGCAAATAATTACAAACCTTATAAAGAAAATAGAATTCCTTTCAGGGATTGTTTATTATTTGAATGTCCCGTAGGGACTACCGCTTGGTAATACAAAAAGTAGTACGGTTATTTGTGTCCCGTAGGGACTACCCTTTATTATCTTTATTACATGTCGAATACATACACTTTGCCGTTAAATACCGGGATTGCGTAATTCATAACTCATGGAAAGATCGTTTGCATAAATAGATCATTGCAATTGTGAACAATAATGGACATAAGCTACTTGCGACTAATAGTATGCCGGATCATCTCCATATGTTTTTTGGGTTGATGCCAAAACAATCGATATCTGAACTAATGCAATGGGTGAAGGGTGATTCATCAGAGTGGATTAACTATGAAAAACTGGTTAAAGGTTAATTCAGATGGCAGGAGGGTTATGGGGCGTTCTCATATTCAAAGTCACAGTTGGATGCGGCAGTCAAATATATCCTCAACCAGGAGGAACATCATCTTTAGAAATCATTTGTTGAAGAGTATAAGGAAATGTTAAATGAGTTTGAGGTCGATTTCGATGAGTAATATATTTTTAAGGAGCCGGAATAGGGGCGTACCTACAGCACGCGGACAATACGGGCATTGATATTTTACCAAGCGGTAGTCCCTACTGGGCATTAAAGCGGATGACTTAATGATAAAATTTAAACCTTAATTGAGTAAAATTAAATTATGATCAATCGTATAACAAATCTCTTCGGTATAGATTACCCCATCATCCAGGCGGGAATGATATGGTGTAGCGGATGGGAACTGGCAAGTGCTGTCAGTAATGCGGGAGGGCTTGGGCTGATCGGTTCGGCTTCTATGTACCCGGATATTTTGCGGGAGCATATCAGGAAATGCAAAGCGGCAACGACAAAACCGTTCGGCGTAAACGTTGCCTTGCTTTATCCGGATGTAGACATACACATGCAGATTATTATTGATGAAGGTGTGAAAATTGTTTTTACATCGGCCGGAAATCCTAAAACGTGGACTGCATTTCTTAAAGATAAAGGAATAAAAGTAGTCCATGTCATTGCCAATACGAAGTTTGCAAAGAAAGCGGAAGAGGCCGGTGTAGATGCAATGGTCGCCGAAGGTTTTGAAGCGGGTGGACATAACGGGCGCGAGGAAACCACAACCATGTGTCTTATTCCTTTGATCAGAAATACAACTGAATTGCCACTGATAGCTGCAGGTGGAATTGCAAACGGAACGACGATGCTTGCAGCTTTTGCGCTGGGTGCTGAAGGCGTTCAGATGGGAACTCGTTTTGTGGCTTCACAGGAATCAAGCGGACATATCAATTTTAAAAATAAACTGGTAGAAACGCAGGAAGGGGATACGTTATTAACTTTAAAGCAACTGACTCCTGTTCGTCTTATCAAAAATAATTTTTACAAAGAGGTAGAAGCGGCTGAACTTCGTGGGGCAACAGCCGATGAGTTGAAAACCATTCTTGGCCGCGCGCGCGCGAAGAAGGGAATGTTTGAAGGTGACCTCGAAGAAGGTGAACTGGAAGTAGGGCAGATCTCGGCTTTTATCCGTGATATAAAACCGGCGGGAGAGATCGTGAGGGATGTGTGGAAGGAGTTTAATGAGGCGAAGGAGAAGATTTGCAAATTGTGATGAGCTCGGCGAAGTACGAATGGATTATACGTAAATACGAATTATTAAATTCGATTAATGATGCGCAATATCAGGATGTTTTATATTTCGAAAGATAATGAATCTGGTAATCTGTAATGAACAAGGAATTCATTCTATGGGTATTTTGAATTACTAATATAAAAAAACTTAGGGCCATAATTTTTGTAGGACAAAAGCCAATTCTCAGATAGTTCCCAATATTTTCTTTTCTTTGCATTAACAATTCAAAAACAAACAAAATGATAAAGAAAATTACAATTATTACCATGGTGGTATCTGCCTTTGCCTATACAAGCGCAATTGGCCAGGCTCCTGTTACTGCACAAGTGCAGTGGGCAGAGAAAAATGAATTCCATAAAGTGATGGCACAAACGTTTCATCCGAGCGAAGAAGGAAACTTTGAGCCCATTCGTACCCGCATTGACGAGATGAATGAAAGGGCAACTGCATGGATGAATTCAGCAGCTCCGAAGGAATTTGACAAGCCGGAAGTAAAATCCACGTTGAAACAATTAACCGGTGAGGTAATCGCATTGAAAGCGATGATTGAAAACAAAGCGACTGACGATGAGTTAAAACCTAAGCTGGAAGGATTGCATGATACGTTTCATAAAATCGTAGGATTGTGTGCTAAAGATGAGCATGCTGAAGAAGGTCATGAAGGTCACAACCACAGTGTGCCGGTTGCTGAGCCTGTGAAAGAACATAAAGAGTAATAGACAAACTCACATTTAATGAGCCCCGTTCTGCAATATGCAAAGCGGGGCTCTTTATTTCCGGATATTCAGAATGAAAATATCTAATACTGAAATCTTAAGGCTGCAAAAAGATTTCGTCCGGGCGCATTAATTCCGCTGGAGAAAGTCCTGTATTGCGTATCAAATATATTATCAACTCCGGCCTGAACAGTGATGAATTTCCATACTTTATATGAGAGGTGCAGATTCAATGTAAGCCATGCCGGCATTCCATCAGGAGTTGCATATTGTTCATTGTCTTCACCGCCGCGATTATAGTCCTTGAGCTTTTTCCAGCCATTGTAGCTGACAGAAAAATCTGTACTGAAATTATTATTTGAATAATTTATTCTTAATCCGGACATGAAAGGAGGAATATGATCCAGCGGAGAATCCATGGTATCTGTTTTAATCCTTCCGTAAGTGTAGCTCATCATCAGTGAAAGGGTAATGTGATCGCTGCATTTTGATCTCAGGAGTGATGAAAATCCATAGAGATACGCTTCGCGCTTATTTTGATTTGCATATACCTGACTTAAAGTTCCGTCATAATCAATGGAGTCCATCCCGTTGTATTTAAATTTATCGGTAACGATGGCATCATAAAAACGGGTATAATAAACTACATTTTCCCATTGTGCTTTTTCATTGAAGATATTGGTGATACTCATTTCATAATTGATCGTTTTTTCCGGTTTCAAATCAGCGTTCGGAACGATTACGGTACCCTGTGCAGATTCAAATATTTTGCTGAGGTCATCGAGGTTGGGAATTCTGTATCCTGTAGCAATTAAAAGAGAGAACTTAAGATTATCTGAAGGATTATGGATGTAACCGATACTTCCTGAGTATGCGACATTGTTCTGGTCCGCCACAGTATACGGCAAATGAAACTGTGTAGCAGTATCTTCAAGTGTTGAATGTAGTGACGAATAGCCAATGCGGAAACCGTCGGTGATAATTGAGTTTTCACAAACATTCCACGTATGAGAAAAATATATCCCTGTATTCATCATTGAATTGTCGCCGTCAGGATATCTTGTGTCAAGTTTGTCCGTTGCTCCGGTGTTTATGTTTTCCACATTTGCAGTTGACTTCAGCATATTGTATTGCCCATCGAGTCCGAAACGGATGTTATGTTTCGCTTTTACTTTCTGGAATGAAAGATTGGCTCCAACTACGTTTACATTTTCAATTCTGTGTTTCAGGCTGCTGCTTCCGAAATTTCTGTTGTGCCTGCTTTCTTCCAATGACTGGTAACTGATATTCAAATGCACATTCCTGAAATAGGAATCCTGATTCATGATATCGAGATCATAAGCGCCCATGATTCTTGTTTGTGGTCCGTAATACCATTCAGCAGAATTTAATCCACCATTCTTTGGATCAGTCAGCCTGTCATAGCGAGGCACATCGGTTGAATTTGAATACTGAATGTTCAGTCCATGGGTTATATGTTCACTCTGTTTGAAAAGAATTTTCTCGAGTATGTCATACTGAGAGAAGCCACTTTGTTTTTGTAAATAACGATCCTCATTTTTTACCAGTGAATCCATTCCATTAATCCGCTCTGCATAATATGGCCGTTCGCCATAAGAAGTACTATAAAACGGGTTTTGATTCTTTCCGCCCTTCAGGTCTTCAAAGTCGGAAAAAGTGAATGAAGTAAGGGAAGCAATTTTATGATTGCCGATGTTGAAATCAACATGACCCGTTACTTCGTCATTCACAGATCCAAGTCGAGTGAATGCATTGACTTTTAATACAGACTTTTGATCTTCAACGGCAAGCAATGGTTTCTTCGTGTAGAGGTGAATCACGCCACCAAGTGCATCGCTTCCATAAATAGTTGAGGATGGACCGTATAAAACTTCTATCCGGTCGAGTATTGAATTGTCAAGTGTAACAATATTCTGAAGATGTCCTCCGCGATAAATTAGATTATTCATCCGTACCCCGTCAACCACCAGGAGCACCCGATTAGCCTCAAACCCCCGCAGCACCGGACTACCACCACCTTGCTGACTTTTCTGCACAGCTGCTGCTCCTGTTGCCGCGATGAGGTCAGCAGTAGATTGCGCCTGTGCGCTTTCAATTTCTTTACGCGTGATTACTTTGACGTTTTGCGCCACAGTTTTTTTTGTTTCGGAAACCTGGTTGACCGAAATCGTTACTTCCTTTAATGTTATTCCCGCTGTATCCACGATGGAAGTTTGTGCAAACAGCGTTTGTATTTGTAACAGCAACACAGCAATTACAATGAAATTAATTTTCATATTAAATAGTTTTGGTGTGAAATAATGTATGAGACGGCCGGAATATATTCCCGGTCAATATGAATTGACTTCAGGAAATTCCCGGTTGAAAAAGAAAAAAAATCAAACCATTATTTCAGGCGGAGGAGTAATGATTCCTGTTTTAAAAGAGTCGAATAAAAAAGCAGGAAAGGAGGTACATATATTTTTGCTAGCCGGCGCTTCGAATATTATTGTGCATTGATCAATAGTAAAAACCGAAACCAGTAATTTTAAAACCAGTTGTGGGAAGTCCTTTTTTGAATTTTCAGGCGAAAAAAAATTTTCGATCAGTGAAATAATTCCTGATTCATGCACATCCTCATATGCAAGTAACTCAATTTGATCATTATTAAAAACAGCATTTTTAATGTCAAACAACTTGCCGTTGAGTTTAATTTCTTTGTTGTTTAATTTACAGTTTTGATATTCTGCATTCGAAAGCGTAATCTTTGTTAATTTGGTTTCCGGATTCAATAAGGCAGATTCAGCCTCCTTTTGAATGTTGAGTTGAAGTAAAGTGCACAATAGCATCAGCCCTCCCGCATGAAGGAATACCGGAATCAGCATAAAAAGATGAAGTGCTTTTTTCACTCCGCCAAAGAAAAGAACTGTTAGTGAATAAAACAAAAGCCGGTATAGCTTTTAACAAAACAATTACCTTCGTCCCCTGTTAATATTTTTTCAGTTTATTTTTTCAAACAAATTCCAAACCCCATACTATTTTGATCTCTTTTAGTAAAGCCAGACTCTCGAACGGACTAACTGTCATCGTTCACGAAGATATTTCTACACCACTTGCCACGATAAACATTCTTTACAAAGTAGGTGCGCGGGATGAAAGCCCTGACAAGACAGGATTTGCGCATTTGTTTGAGCATCTGATGTTTGGCGGCAGTGTAAATATTCCCGAATATGACAGTCCTCTTCAGCTTGCCGGTGGTGACAATAATGCCTTTACCAATAATGACATTACCAATTACTATCTAACCCTTCCAGCAAATAACCTGGAAACCGGATTCTGGCTGGAGAGTGACAGGATGTTGTCGCTGGCATTTTCGCCCAAGAGTCTTGATGTGCAACGTCAGGTTGTGATCGAGGAATTTAAACAACGTTATTTAAATCAGCCATATGGCGACGTTAGTTTATTGCTTCGTCCGCTTGCTTATAAAGTCCATCCATACCAATGGTCAACAATAGGAAAGGAAGTATCGCACATTGAAAATGCGACGCTGGAAGACGTCAGAAATTTTTTCTTCAAATATTATTGCCCTGACAATGCCATTATGTGCGTTGCAGGAAACGTGAAGAGTGGCGATGTTTTTCAAATGGCAGAGAAATGGTTTGGTGAAATTACACGCAGCTTTAATGAGGACAGGAAATATGCTGCGGAACCTAAGCAAACTGAAAAACGTGTTCAGACGGTGGAGCGCAACATTCCGTACGATTCCATTTACCGGGCATATCATTGTTCTTCCCGTTTTGACAACGAGTATTATGCTGAAGATTTGATGACCGATGTTTTATCATCAGGCAAATCTTCAAGACTTTATCACACACTTGTAAAAGAGAAAAAACTTTTCAGCGAAATCGGATGCTATGGATCAGGAAGTTTTGACAAGGGTATTGTTACGGTCGGTGGCAAACTGGTTAGGGGAGTAGTGATGCAGCAGGCTGAGGAAGCAATGGATGAGGAATTGAAAAAAATCATGACTGATCCTGTCAGTGATTCAGAACTTACCAAGGTTAAAAATAAAATTGAGAGCGCCATGGTGTTCTCTGAAATTGATCTTTCCGGAAGGGCATTAAACCTTGCTTTTGCCGAATACATGGGTGATGCAAATCTCATCAATACAGAAATTGAGCGGTACCGTGAGGTGAAATCATCTGACATTACTTCGCGTGCACAGGAAATTTTCCGTGATACAAATTGTTCCACACTTTATTATCTAGCTAAGAAATAGTATATATGTCAGAGGTCACATTAACCCGTACGCAGCCGCCGGCACTAAAGAGCATCACCGATTTTACAATGAGGCAGGTAGAGATTATTTCTCTCGATAACGGCACTCCTGTTTTTGTTATGAATGCCGGTGTTGAAGATGTTTTAAAGGTGGAATTCATTTTCAGAAATCCTGCTTTTGATTTATCACAACCACTTTTGCATAGCGCAACAAACAAGTTACTGAGTGAAGGAACAAGTAAACATAGCTCGCGCCAGCTTGCTGAAATGGTGGATTACTACGGGGCACATTATGAAACTGAGCAGTCACAGGACATATCGTCGGTTGTACTTTATACACTGACCAGACATTTGGAAAACACGCTTCCTGTAATTCATGAAATTATTACTGATGCATCTTTTCATGAAAAGGAACTGAGTACATATATTCAGAATAACAAGCAACGACTTACCGTAGAAAACGAAAAAGTCGCTTCACTTGCAAGGAGAAAGTTCTCAGAAATTATTTTCGGTCCGCAGCACCCATACGGGTATTATATTCAGGATGCAGACTATGATAAGCTGAGTTGTGATGCATTGAAAAAATATCAGTTATCTCAGTATGTAAGTAATCATTGTGCCATTATTATTTCAGGAAAGGTGAAAGAAGGTGTACTCGCTACTTTGAACAACGTATCGGGCAAAGCCGACTGGATGCGGGGCAAAGGAATTGAATCCGCAGTCTCTGCTTTTCAATCTTCACCTCAAAAAATAAATTATGTGGAACGTGAGGATGCGATTCAGTCTGCAATAAGAATAGGAAGGCCATTGATTTCGAAAACGCATCCTGATTATGCCGGAGTGCAGGTATTAAATACATTGCTTGGTGGATATTTTGGCTCGCGGTTGATGCGCAATATTCGTGAAGACAAAGGATATACTTATGGCATCGGATCAGCTGCTGTGTCAATGATTCAGGGAGGATATTTTTTCATTTCTTCAGAAGTGGGATCTGATGTTTGCAATGATGCACTTTCAGAAATATATAAAGAGATTGAAATTCTGAAAACCGCGCTTGTTCCGGAAGCAGAATTGCAGGTTGTGAAAAATTACATGCTTGGTTCTTTCTTAAAAGGTATTGATGGCGCTTTTAATCTTGCCGACCGTTGGAGGGGAATCATGCATTATAATCTCGGGTATGATTATTTTGACAAGTTTATCAAGACTGTGAAGGGTATATCATCCGCAGATATTTTATTTCTGGCTCAGAAATATTTGCAGCGTGAAGATCTGTATGAGCTGGTAGTAGGCAAAAAGAAGTAATTTCCCCGGAAAGTTGTTCCCGTGTTTTTCATTATTGCATAAATATTTGCCCTGCTATTGCCGTTAAGCTATTTTTGTAATAGATGAGACGATTTATTTTCTTTTTACTCCTGAATAGCCCTTTTTATGCTCTTTGTGCCGTTCAGATGAAGTGTATTTCAGTTGGTCCATCCGGTGAAGCGTCCATAATCTGGAATAATACTACCGCCGCAGGAACATTCAGGTCGTATCATGTTTTTCATTCAGTAACTGCGAGTGGTCCGTTTGCACTTATTGACAGTGTGAATATTTTTGCAAACCAGTCATACCTTCACCTTTCAGCAAATGCAATTGGATTAAATGCATACTATTTTATTGAACTTGGAAACCTGAATGGAACAACTGAGAAATCTGATACCATCAGGGCCATTCGCCTTAATGTAATTGATCTCGGTGATGGCTATGCATCGCTCTTCTGGAACCTTTCACACACGCCGCAGATTACTACAAATTCAATCTATCAGTTAATTTACAGAGAATATCCTTCCGGGATTTTTTCGCTGATTGATTCCGTTGACGCATCAACATCGGCACTTAATTTTCTCGATGAAATTTCTATATGTGGCGACTCGGTGAACTATCGTGTTGAAGTGGCAGATGCTTCCGGTTGCAGATCTGTTTCAAATATTGATGGTGATTTTTTTATTGATCGTATTGCTCCCGATGAACCTCAAATTGATTCCATAAGCGTTGATGCGTCAGGTAACGCTGTTATCGGCTGGTCGCAGAGTACTTCAAATGATACCTATGGTTATATAATATACCAAACCGATGGCAGTGCTTCTGTATCAATTGATACTGTTTACGGTATGGGAAATACATTTTATTCAACGCTGATCAATGCGACTTCCGGTACTCAGGGATTCCGCATTGTCGGCCTTGACAGTTGTGGTAATTCGGGTGGAGCGGATCCATTACAACAAACGATTTTCCTGCAGGGAATTGTGGATCGGTGCAGCGGATCAATTGATTTAAACTGGAATGCATATGTAAATGCACCATCGCTTCAGCAATATCAAATACTAATGAGTGAGAATGGGGGGACCCAAGTTGTAGCCGGGTCAACTTCTTCCACAAATTTTACCATAGGGAATTTAAAAACAGATTCAACTTATTGCTTCACCATAACAGCAAATCTCAATGGCGTGAATGCAACTACTACGTCGAATACTATTTGTGTTACACCTGATCTTCCGGTCAGACCGCAATTTGCTTACATCAGAAGTGTTTCCGTTTATCCAAATGAGGTAGTTTCTGTCTGGGTATATGTTGATTCGATGGCAGACATCAAAGAATATCATTTGCAGAGGGCAAATTCAGAAGCAGGAAATTTTATTACTGTTCAGTCTGAAATTTTTAATGGTGTTTCTGAAGTCAGGTTTACAGATGAAGTGGCAACAAATAAAATATGGTATTACAGGGTTTCGTGCATTGACAGTTGTGGAAATGATGCACTGACATCGGAAATTTCAAAAACAATTTTTCTTGATTCTGTGATGTCAGATAATTTTCAGAACAGTTTTACATGGAACAGTTATATGACCTGGCCAACGGGCATTTCCTATTATGAGATTTACAGGAGTGTTGATGGGTTGTATGGGTCTTCACCACTGGCTGTTGTTACCGTTTCTGATAGTTCAACTACAGATGACGTGAGCAACCTGTTGTCATCGGGCGGATCATTCTGTTATTTCATTGTTGCTTATGAAGCCGCAGGGAATCCATTTGGTTTTTCAGATTCTGTAAGGTCAAATGAAATTTGTTTCAGACAAAAATCAGGCGTGTTTATTCCCAATGCTTTTCATCCCGGAGGAATTAATAACATCTTCAACCCTTCTGAATTCTATGTAGGACTTAACGGTTATTCGTTTGAAATATTCAGTCGCTTCGGCGAAGTGATTTTCCAGACCAGTCGCCCTGAAACCGGATGGGATGGAACTGTTAAGGGACATCTCGCCAATACGGGAGTTTATGTATATCGTTTTAAAGCAAAGGATGAAAAGGGAAATGATATTGAAAAAGTGGGCCGGGTTACCTTGATAAGATAATCATTTTTTGATTTTTTGATTCACAATTCACTTTACATTTATTCCGGTGTTATGATAGATTCAAAATTAATTTCACTCGTGCTTGAAGCTGCTGTCAGAGCCGGCGATACAATACTTGAAGTGTATCAGACTCCGTTTACTGTTGAACGTAAGGCAGATCATAGCCCTATTACATTGGCTGATAAAAATGCAAATGAAGTTATTCAACGGATGCTTACAGAAACCGGTATCCCTGTGCTAAGTGAAGAAGGCCGTGAGATATCATACGCAGAGCGCAGTACATGGAGTGAACTATGGGTGGTTGACCCGCTCGATGGTACAAAGGAATTTATTAAGCAGAATGGAGAATTCACCGTTAACATTGCGCTGGTTCGGAATGGCTTCGCAGAGTTTGGGGTGATTTACCAGCCGGTTACAGATATTTTATATTATGGAGATTCAAGTGCGGGAGCTTTTAAGATTCAGGAAGCATCAAAAAAAGATTTAAAGGAGTTGAGAAAATATTCTGTTGCAATAGGGAATGATGTGCTCCCGAAGACGTTTACCATAGTTGCAAGCAGGTCGCATTTATCTCCTGAAACGGCTGAATACATTGACGCAGCAAAACATGAGCATGGAACATTGGATTTTATTTCTTCCGGAAGTTCTTTAAAGCTATGTATGATTGCCGATTGCAAAGCGCATGTTTATCCGCGTTTCGCGCCAACGATGGAGTGGGATACTGCAGCAGGACATGCCATCATGAAGGCAGCAGGGAAGAATATATTTGCCTATTCAACCGGCCTAGAACTCCGTTACAACAAACCTGATTTACTCAATGATTGGTTTATTGCGAAATAATTTCCTTGGATGGAAGACACGATTCAATAATGATGAGTCGTTTCGTCAGCTTGTGAAGGCTAGTTTTTTTTCATTGCTGATACGTGTTGTAGGGCTGGGTACGGGATTTTTTGTAACCGTTATCACTTCCAGATTTTATGGTGCTGATGCGCTCGGAATCGTTTCCATCTGCATTGCCATTTTGAGTTTCGCTTCTGTCATCGGAAAGCTGGGTATGGACGTGGCATTGATGAGGTACATAGCTGAACTTTATTCAAAAAACAATTTTGCTGCCATCAAACATATATATCTGAAATCTTTCAGGTTTATGATTCCGGTTTGCCTGCTGATTACTTTTCTCCTCTATTATTTTTCTCCTGCCATAGCCGAAGGTTTTTTTCACAAGCCACACCTTTCTGATCTTTTAAAGGTCAATTCGCTTTTTGTTCTTCCACTTGTGGTTCTTCTGGTAAGTGGTGAATCGGTGAGGGGACTGCACAGGATACGGGCTTACACTTTTTTGCAGACATCAGTTGTCTCCATCATGGCCACAGTATTTTTACTTGTGGCGTTGTTATTTAGCAACTCAGTTTATATTCCGATTTCGATTCAGTTTTTATCCATAACACTGGCTGCGATTTTCAGTCTGGTGTTATTTGTAAAATTTATAGATTGGAATAAGCATAAGAGTGCGGGCGCAATTGATTCAAAAAGATTAATTCGCACATCTTCTCCCATGTTCATTACAACCTTGATGCAGTTGATCATGACGTGGGGCGGAACTTTGATCATGGCATCTTTCTATCCAGAGTCGGAAGTAGGAGTGTATAATGCCATTATCCGGATTTCAACTTTCACGAATATTTCTATACTTGCTATCAATAGTATTGCATCGCCGAGGATTGCCTCTGCATTTGCTTCAGGGGAAATGGATGAAGTGAAAAAGCTTTCCAGGGAAGCAACTCAGTTGATATTTGTTTCTTCTCTCCTGGTATTTCTTCCATTATTTTTATTTCCGCATTTCATTCTTTCTGTTTTTGGAAAGGACTTTACCGGCAATGAATTTTCACTGAAGTTGTTGCTCGCAGGACAGTTGTTCGTTTCTTTTGCCGGTCTGTCATCTCAGGTATTGAACATGGCCGACAGAGAAAAGAATCTCCGGAATAATGCAATAATATCTGCTGCAATTAACCTCACAGCATGCTACTTCCTGATTCCTGCATATGGCATTACCGGTGCTTGTATTGCACAGGTTGCAGGAATGATTGTCTGGAATGTGCTGTGCAATATCAGCCTGAAAAGACAATACAATTTTTTTACTTTCTATTACCCGGCATACAAGGGATAGTCCATCAGGCCTTATATCTTTGACGAATGAGAGATGTTGCAATTCAACCGAAGGCTTTTTCTCCGCTGCTGGCGCATTTCATTCTTTTTCTGATTTACACTTCTACATTCAGGATTTTTGCAACACTACCGCTAGAAACATTACACCAGACACTATCAACGCTTGCTATTATTATTCTTTTCGTTTTTTATCTCATACATACTTTTGTCAATCTGAAAAATTTCTACATCACGAAACTGGATGTATTGATGTGGGTTGTTGTCATCGTTAATTTTTTTGCTGCCCATCAGGGTTATGTCGTTTTCAAACAACCATATTATTTTGGAATCATGGCACAGCGATCAGTGATTCTCTCTTTTTCAGGTATCTTACTTATTAATCTGCTCAGGGGGGGGTATATTACAATGGAGCAGGTAGAAAAATCTTTTGTAACCATTTCACTGATTCTTCTGGTTATTTTTTATTCATTCTTTCTTTTTGTAAACCCCGAGCGTTTCGTTGATCAGGAATTTGTAGTCTATAGTCCAATCCGGGGATACAGGTATAGGTTTCAGTTTGGAATCGTGATTATGTTATTATTTTATTCACTGTTTAAAATTTCTGAGGAGAAGAAAGAACGTTTTTATATCCCTGTAATTCTGATTTTATTTTACCTGATTTTCTTTCTACAATCCAGGACGACCCTGGTGGTAATGGCCATCGTCCTGATGATTTATTTTGTCCGGAATTTTACGCTGAGAGAGAAGGTGAGGAATATCCTGATCTGGCTACCGGTCGTGTTTGTCGGATTGCTATTATTATTTACGCTGGGGTACACATCACTGTTTGAAAAGTATCAGGTACTATATCAGAATGTATTAAGCGTTTTTCTTGGCGAGACAACTGACGAAGCTTCTTCAGCAGTCCGCTTTATGGAGTTTAATACTGCTTTAGGTTATATTGATAAGAACCCTGTTTTTGGCAATGGCTTTATCAGTAACCAGTGGAATGGCGGATGGCGTGATTTGCTCGGATATTTTTATCCTGTTGATATTGGGATACTCGGAAATATATTTGTGTTTGGTTTGCTCGGAACATTTTTACTTTACCTGCCATTTTGGTTTTCGTTAAATATTTCTCGTGCAGTGAATTCAAAAAATGTTTTCTTTAAGACATGTGAATACATGATTTTATTTTTCTTCCTGAGTATGTTCTTTACGGCAGTTAATATCAGGGATATGAGCAGTATCATGTTCATAGTGTGTTTATTGTATTATTTCCGTTATTACTATTTTAGTACTACATTTAAACCACATTCTAACACATGAACAATGAGAACCCCGGATTTTTTAGTAGTTGGTGCTGCCCGGGCCGGTACCACATCACTGCATTCTTATCTGCGTCAGCACCCCGAACTTTATTTACCCCGGTTAAAAGAACCTTGCTTTTTTGTTTTTGATGGTGAAGAGGTGAAGTATGTGAAAGGTAAGTTTGCTTTTGCTGTCAGAAAGTTCGAAGACTATGAGAAACTATTCGGAAGTGCTGATCCTTCTCAGAGAATCGGTGAAATGAGTACGCCTTATTTATACAGGTATGAAAAAACCATTGATAGCATTAAGAAGCATTTTAAGGATTACAGGAATATTAAAATTGTCATTCTGCTTCGTAACCCTGTTGACAGGGCTTATTCCCAATACAAATGGCGGGTGCGTGACGGTCGTGAGATGTTGAGTTTTGAAGAAGCCATTGACGCAGAAAAGGAAAGGATGGTAGGGAATTTCAGTTTTGATTATTTTTATGTTGATCGCGGATACTATTTCAGACAGGTAAAAGCATATTTGGAGAATTTCAATGATGTACATTTAATTTTATTCAAAGATTTTAATGCTGATGCGCAGTCTGTACTTTCTAAGTTGTGTGGTTTTTTAAAGGTCAATGAGAATTATATTTTCAAAAAAGAGAAAAAGCAAAATGAATCTTCAGTGCCAAAGTCAAAGGCAATCAGCAGAATGGTTACTTCTGAAAGCAAATGGAAATATAAATTATGGTTTTCATTACCTGATGTGCTGAGGAAGAATATCAGAAATTTATTTTCAAAGATGAATGAGAAAAAATCCGCAAAAAAGGGATTGAATCCACTAACCCGTCAAAAACTGATTGAACTCTATAGCGATGATATTCTGAATCTTCAGGAGCTTATTAATCGGGACTTATCGCGCTGGCTGAAATAAGAATGAAAAAAACAGGCATTGCGATAATTGATCACGTTGGAATAAAGGCAGGAATGGATTGCTACGATCTTGAGCTTTATTCAGCTTTTAAAAGAACCGGTTATCCCGCATTTATTTATTCAAATTTTACTTCATCCGAGATTAATATAAAACCTGTATTCAGATTCAGAGTGAAGGAAAATGTATTTTCTTTTCTGAAGATGATCCGGATTTATCTTGGGATATCTTCCGAGCTAAAGAAGAACAATTTTGAAAATTGCATTCTACATTGCTTTAGATTTGGTTTTTGGGAGTGGATAATCATACGGATAATTAAAAGGTCAGATGTCCGGGTATTTCTAATTGTGCATGATCCGGAAAGCCTGATTGGAAATAGATCAGCACTGAGATTTAAGACCGGAATATTTGATGCTGCTACAGGCATCGTCGTTCACAATCAATTTAGTTTTGATC
>JBBRAY010000062.1:0-20714 GCA_038206355.1 Bacteroidia bacterium | reverse complement strand
GAGAAAAGGGTGGTACACTTTGCATGAGAATGAGTGGTACACTTTGCATGAGAATGGGTGGTACACTTTGCATGAGAATGGGTGGTACACTTTGCATGAGAATGGGTGGTACACTTTGCATGAGAACGGGTGGTACACTTTGCATGAGAACGGGTGGTACACTTTAGATGAGAATAGGTGGTACACTATGAATGAGAATATACAATTGAGGCGTAAGTTAAACAAGGAGGGCTTAGATAGCACAAGAAACTCGTTTTGGCTGCTTTTACGAAACAAAGGGTATATCGGAAAGGTTTTAGTTCCGGCATACAAGGACGAATCTGCACATTGGGTAGATGGCATCCACGAAGCTCTTATAGATGAAACCACTTTTTATGCAGTACAGGATATTTTAGACGGTAGAAAAAAGAACCTACCTAATAAGTTCCAAACCGTTAGAGATGAGTTCCCATTACGAGGTTACTTGACCTGTCCACAATGCAATCGAAATTTGACAGCATCGGCATCACGAGGGAGAGCAGGTGGTAAATTCTACTATTATCATTGCGGTAACGGCTGTAAAGAAAGGCAAAAAGCGGATATAATGAATGTTAAGATTATTCCTTTTTTAGTTGAAAAATGTCAATCCAATCCACAGGCGACAACATTGTTTGCCACCATATTAAAACAACAATTAAAGCAAAACAATACTTCAGGTAAAAAGGAAATAGAAGGGATTGCTAAATCCATTGGTAAGCTCAAACTAAGATTAAAAAATGCAAAGGATTTGATGTTAGACGGAGAATTTTCAGCAAGTGAATACAAGGAGATGAAATTTGAAATTGAAACCGAACTGGATAAATTGAATAGAGAGGAAGCACAATTCCGTCAGGGAATCGAAAACTATGATGACAAGATTGATGATTGCCTTGACTTGCTCTTAAACCTTGATAAATACTACGTTTCAAAGAATACAGAGATAAAACAAAAGATCATTGGTTCGGTCTTCCCTGAAAAGTTGGTTTTTGAAAATAATGAGTATCGAACCACAAAAACGAACGATGTTGTAGCTTTGATTTGCCCTACTGACAAGGGTTTAGGCAAAAAAAAAGGAGGGAAGAAAACTGACTTTTCAGTTTCTTCCCTCCGAGTGGAGCTGGTGGGAGTTGAACCCACGTCCGGACAAGCAATCGGCAAACTTTCTACATGCTTAGTGTTTATTAATTGTCGGCGCAATAGCTGCCAAACACGGGCCACCATTGAACGTAGTCCCGGCAGTTGTCAGATGAAGTAATCGGAACCCTTTTTCATCTCACTCACCATGCGGTGCTTCAGTGCAAGAACGGGTGAGCAAGCTCTTGCGAAGCAGTCAACGGGTTAATCTAAGATTAAGCAGCTAACGGTAAAGTATAATTGCCATTTACGGCTTTGAAAGTTGGGATTAACGAGCCTGGCTCACAACGCTCGACATGCTTACCTACTAATTTCACCTGCCGTCAAGTCCTGGCAGCCCCAATGAATTTAATTAAAATAAGGATTGCGAAGATACGAAATTTTAGGGCTTGGGGGGGAGAGAATTGAGGATTTTTACTGCCTCAATTTTTATGTTTTACTTCCGGAAATAATGAGTTACTCATTTTTTTGGAAATAATTTTCATTTCTTTGAAGTCTTCTAATTTTAAATAAACAACATTATTTTTTTAGTTGGTAGAATACAAAAATAACATGAGTAAAATTCTTCAGTTCAAAGTCACCCTTCAGCATACAAGTCCCGCAATATGGCGCAGGTTTCAGGTAAGGGATAACAAGACTTTTTATGATTTACATCTCATCATTCAATGTGTAATGGGATGGTATAATTCACATTTGCATCAGTTTGTTTATGGGAAGAATAGCCTCATTGGTGACACAGCCCTCGACGAGTCTGATGGACTGGCAGAGGAGAAAGAAATTCCTTTGGCGGAATTTTTTAACATGGAAAATATGCGACTCCTTTATGAGTATGATTTTGGAGATGGATGGATTCATGAACTGGTTCTTGAAAAAATACTTGGCGATGAAAAGGGACGGAAGTTTCCTGTATGTATTGACGGAGAAAAAAAATGCCCACCCGAGGATTGCGGTGGTTTGTCGGGATTTTACGAAATGCTTAAAATTCTCAAAAAGAAAAAGGGCAGAGAATACAAGGAAATGAATGAATGGCTTGGTGGAAAATATGACCCTGATGAATTTAATATTCCTGAAGTGAATAAAAATTTGAAGAGTTATAAGGACATGGATTTGGGCCTGGATTGATTTTTTTTCTTGTTTGGTATTCTCAACATTTTTCAGTTCGATGCCGCAGGTTTCATCTAATAATACAAAGGCGATTTCCCGGCGTTAAAGTAATTGCCTTGTCAATGTCGGATGATGTAAGAAGTGTTACCCGAATGTTTGAAAACGGGGCTTCCGGTTATCTGCTAAAGAATGCCGCCACAGAAGAAATTGAAATCGCTATCCGGAAGGTATTGAACGGAGAACAATATTTCGCCAAAGAGATTTCCGGAATATTGCTCAATCATGTGAATAGTATAAATTTGAATAAAGATAAATATGAAGAGAGTGGATTTCACAAGCAACGCATTCGTGAAATTATTTTTCTGATAAGTCAGGAACTGAAATCTGCAGAAATCGCAAAAGTGCTTTCGCTTTCTGACCGGACGATTGACGATTACAGGGTAGAAATTCTGAAAACTACTTTTTCGCGCAATACAGCAGGAATTGTGAAGTATGCAATTTCAAATAATATAGATCAGGATAGTGATTTAAGAAGAAAATTTAAAAATGTCATTGCTCAGAATGCGGCTTTCAAATAAGAGTAATGTTCGTTCCGTCTTCGGGTCCCAAGAAAATGATGGCGTATTGAACCTGGTTTTTTTTGAAACTTAATCTGATTTAAATAGAATTTTTCAGTTCTTTACCCCATGTCTCTTTTTATCGCCTCTCTGAATTCCGGTAGCAGCGGAAATTGTTATTACGTGGGCAACCATGAGGATGCTGTGCTTGTTGATGCAGGTATCTCTTGCAGGGAAATCGAAAAGCGAATGGCTAATCTGGAACTCTCTTTGGATAAGGTGAGGGCCGTTTTTATTTCGCATGAACATACAGATCACATCAGGGGGATTGATAAACTGGCCAGGAAATTCAATCTTCCCGTTTATATTACCCCTGCAACTCAGGGAAATACCCGACTTGCTTTCCGGAGAATTCTGATTCAACCTTTTACTGCTGATGAAGCAGTTTCAATTGGCAGTCTGCGCGTGATACCGTTTTCCAAGAAACATGATGCCGCTGATCCGTTTAGTTTTGTAGTGGAGTATAATGGGATAAATGTTGGTGTGATCACTGACATCGGTATTGCATGCAAAGAGGTGATCCGGTATTTCAAACAATGTCATGCCTGCTTTCTCGAAAGCAATTACGATGATCACATGCTCGATACCGGAAGCTATCCTCCGAAACTGAAAGACAGAATCCGTGGTGGTCATGGTCATCTTTCAAACAAACAGGCGCTCGAGCTTTTTCTGAAACACCGGCCGCCATTCATGAGCCATTTGATTTTATCGCACATCTCTGAAAATAATAATCATCCTGAAGTCGTTCAGCAGTTGTTTTCTCCCCATGCGTCGGACACCGAAATAATTGTTGCGTCACGATATAAAGAATCAGATGTCTTTATCATTGGCGGACATTCAGCAGGATATCGTGTAAATAAAAGTACGGCTCCTGTTATGCAACAAAGTGTGCAGATGAGTTTATTTGAATAGTGGCATTTCAGGAATGTACTTTTCTGAAGATTTCTAAACACAGGACAATCAAACGCTGTTCTTACCGGACCATTGTTTAAAAGGTTGCAAAGCATAGTTTTACCAATTTTTTTTTCAGAAAGGCAGTGAAGATTAAAACGGATTTCTTTTTTAACATTCATTTATGACGTTTATTTCTCATATTTATTTTCCTTCGCGTGAAATCACACTTTATGAATAAAACTGCATTACGAACCGCTTTTTGTCTACTAACTATTCTTTTTTTTCAAAATTCATCATATGCCCAGGGAGGGAATGTTTCAGGAAAAATAACAGATGAAAAGAATGAGCCACTAACCGGTTCTATCGCAGAGCTTCGCAATGCAAATGACTCGACACTTGCCAAAGTAAATGTGGCAGATGTGAATGGTGCTTACACATTTGTAAATGTAAAAGAGGGAAATTATTTCCTGAAAACATCTTTACTTGGCTTCAATGCTTTTTCAGGAAGTGTATTTTTTTACAATGGATCCGGTGACAAAGAACTTCCGGCTGTGCTGATGAGCGCTTCCTCAACAACGCTGAAGCAGGCAGAAATTTCAGCGATCAAGCCTTTGATAGAAGTGCGCTCTGATAAAACCGTTTTCAATGTGGAGAGTAGCATTAACTCGACCGGCAGCACAGCTTATGAATTGCTTCAGAAATCTCCCGGCGTTGTTGTGGACAATAACGACAACGTTTCGTTGAAAGGCAGGGGAGGGGTACTCATTCAGATTGACGGAAAAGATATGCGTTTGTCCACGGAGGAAATGGGAGATTATCTTAAATCAATTCAAAGTGGTGATGTTGAATCTATAGAACTGATTTCAAATCCTTCATCCAAATATGATGCATCCGGAACGGCAGGCATCATCAACATTAAATTAAAAAAGAATAAAAATTATGGGACCAATGGAACCGTTTCTCTTGCCTACGCCACAGGTAAATATTCAAAATACTCCACAAGCCTATCGCTGAACAACCGTTCGAAAAAATTTAACACCTACGCCAGCTATGGCAATAACTGGGGAACACGACAAAATGAATTTTACCTCTACCGCGAACAGTACCCTTATATCTTCGACCAGTCAACGATTTCAAGACGCTGGGGGCTTGGCCACAACTACAAGGCCGGCGTTGATTATTCGATGAATAAAAAAAATTCTTTCGGAATTATGGTGAATGGTAATTACAATGACATTGAAAGTACATCGGCCGGCCGGAATCTCATTTCTAATTTCGGCACCGATGCAACAGATAGCATTCTCCATTCGGACCAGACCATGATGGGCAATTCGAATTATTTAAGCCTCAACCTTAACCATCATTTTACAGATACACTGGGACATGACCTCACCACTGATTTTGATTACGGATACTATGACAATACCAGGAATAGTTATCAGCCGAATGTTTACAAATCCGCAGATGATGCGACTCTTTTATCCTCGCGTTATTACAGGTCAATCACACCAACTACAATTACAATATATACTCTTAAAACGGACTATGAACAAAAATTTCTCAACGGTAAGCTCGGCGCAGGTTACAAGATTTCTCTGGTAAACACTGACAATTCATATGATTTCTATAACATCAATAACAGTTTGGAGATTCTCGATGATACCAGGAGCAACCATTTTATATACACTGAAAATGTAAATGCACTTTACTTGAACTATCAGCGGACGATAAATAAGTTTGATTTTCAGGCCGGGGTGCGGATGGAGAATACGCAAAGCGAAGGTGACCTGAAAAGCGCCACAACCAATACGGAGGATAAAAATGTGAAGCGCAGCTACACCGATTTTTTTCCTAGTGCCGGAATAACTTTCAATCCCAGTAAAAATCATTCACTTGCTTTGATATATAGTTCACGAATCGACAGGCCCAACTACCAGGAGCTGAACCCATTTGAATTCAAGCTTGATGAACTGAATTTCAGGAAAGGAAATCCGTTTTTGGATCCTCAGTATTCCAATACGCTTGAATTGTCTCATACATATAAATATACCATCACCACCAGTGCCGGTTACAGCCATACACGCGACTTCTTCGCCCAGATCACTGATACAATTGAAGGTGGCAAGAGCTATATTACTTCAAAAAATCTTGCAACTGAAGAGGTGCTTTCTTTAAACATCAGTGCATCGCTGCAACCTTTAAAATGGTACAGCATTTATTTTAATACCGGCGTGAACAATCAAAAGTACGTTGCAGATTTTGGCAACAACAAAATAATTAATACTTCCATTACATCCTTCAACCTGTATGCTCAAAATACAATTAAACTTCCGGCTAATTTCAGTTTCGAAATTTCCGGATGGTACAATTCAGGTGGCGTGTGGGGTGGCGCTTATGTGAGCAAAGCAAATGGTGCGCTGGATATTGGTTTACAGAAAAAATTATTTCATGAGCAGGCAACTTTAAAACTTGCTTATACTGATATTCTGAAAACGGCTCCATGGGACAGCCATAATGTTTATGCCGGTATTGTTATTCGTGCCCATGGCAACTGGGAGAGCCAGCTTTTTCGTGCATCTTTTACCTGGAGGTTTGGAAATAATCAGATGAAAACAGCACGTCAGCGCAAGTCGGGCAGTGAATCTGAACAAAAAAGACTTGGCGGAGGTGAATAATAGCCGTTTACTTTCGTTTTAACTTTTGCCTGATAACTGCCATTTACCGGCAGACCATTTTGAACAAAATATTTTACCGCTGCCAATGAAAATAATCCGGATTTTAATTCTGCTTTGTCTTTTTGTTATTCCCTCTTTTGCACAGATGCAGGAGCGGGTTGAGTTGCAAAATCTTCTTGCTGAGCGTGCAAAAAAATTCGGCGCATACACATCTACTATACAAAAACGATCGGGGATATTCGGGAATAAAACAAAAAATGACATTCAAAAAAGTAATGAGGTGCTGATTTCAATTGTTACCCTCGACAATGATATCATGGATGTGCTGAACCGATCACTGAACTACAAGGTGTTCGAAAAAACTGCCGGAGATTACAGCTCCCGCGATTGTGAATTGAAGCTTAAGCAAAGTATGGAAGTTACAGATACCCTTTTGAAACAACTTGCTGTTGCTGAAGAGAAACTGCAGAAGCCCGGCCCCACCACTTCCTTTTACAAGCCCTTGTTTTTTCTGTTATTGATAATCTGCGTAGTGCTGGTGTGGCAAATGCGCAGATTGAGCAAGGCGTAATTAATTTTTCAGCCATTTTTCCTGTCTGCGCATCTACAGATTTTAAACAACAACTTGATGATCATGCATGAAATGATACATTTTGATTTATTCATGAAAAAATAAAGTGAATTTATGTAAGAGTTTTCCCGGTGTTTTCATATGGCAGTGATCGGTTAGGTTACATTGTGTTACACAACAACTAATTCATTCAGCAGTATGAGAAAAACATTACACTTTCAGTTACGCTTTAAAATTTCAGCATTATTATTTGCGATGTTTTGCATTACCTCATTTTCATACGCTCAAAGTTCCATTCCGAGGCCGGATCATGTGGTTGTGTTGATCATGGAAAATCATGCTTATGAAGATGTGATCGGAAATGCATCGGCTCCATTCATCAATACCCTTGCCCGGGAGAATGCTTTACTCACTGCTTCATATGGCCTGATTCATCCAAGTCAGCCGAATTACCTCATGTTGTTCAGCGGATCAAACCAGGGCGTTACCAACAATAATATTCCTGCGGGTATTCCATGGAATGTTCCCAATCTTGGTTCGTTGCTGATTCAATCAGGATTAACTTTCAAGGCATATTCTGATGGGCTCCCATCTGTTGGTTTTACAGGCGCAAGTTCGGGCGCTTACCAGCGAAAGCATGCACCGTGGACGAACTGGCAAGGCAGCAGTACCAATGGAGTATCTTCTTCTAAGCACAGGCCGTTTACAGATTTCCCTTCCAACTTCAATAATTTACCTACAGTGAGTTTTGTTGTTCCTGATCAGGATCATGACATGCATGACGGCTCCATTGCGCAAGGTGATGCATGGGTAGAAACAAATCTCGGCGCATACATTACCTGGGCCAAAACACACAACAGCTTATTTATTCTCACCTTCGATGAAGACGGCGGGAATAACCTGAATCATGTCGTTACCATTTTTGCCGGTGAAAAAGTGGAGCCGGGAAATTATAGTACAGTTTGTAATCATTACAATGTGCTGCGTACCATTGAAGACATGTATGAACTTCCTTATGCCGGAAATAGTGCATCTGCCGACCCGATTGTTGATGTATGGAAAGTTGACAACTCCACTTCTATTAAGGAAGTGAATCAGAATTTTTCACTCGTTGTTACGCCCAATCCAATATCCTCAGTTGCACAAGTAGAAATTAGCGGACTCGCAGATATTGACGGCAGCACCTTTCTGATATTTGATTTACTGGGCAACGAAGTAAAAAATCTTTCGGTGCAGATGAAATTGCACAAAGGGAATTTTTCATTTGATCGTGACGGCATCAGAAACGGAATTTATTTTTACCGGCTGACAAGTTCATCGCAGAAAGTTTATACCGGAAGGATTATATTTGAATAAGAATATGATCAGGATAAGATCGTTTTAACACAATGGCAATGGCGCAATACCCGTAAAGATTGTAGTTTTAAATCCCTTTTTTCTTGACGGATTTTGCATCTTTGCCTGAGATGAAAACTGCATTACCTTTTCTTTCATGCAATTCAAATCACACCTTTACTTTTTTCCACTTTCCTTTTTTGAAAAAATACCATCCCGCAAGGGCAATGGCTACCTCTGCCACAGGTACTGCAATGAATGCACCCAAAGGCCCTTCGTTAAACGTTACTGAAAGCACGTAAGCAAACGGAATCTGAAAAAACCAGAAACCGAAAAGATTGATCCATGTGGGTGTTCTGGAATCTCCGGCTCCGTTTAAGGCCTGAATCATTACCATTCCAATTCCATAAAAAATAAAACCGGAACCGATAACCTGAAGTGCCAGTGTTCCGATGCGGTGCACTTCTTCATCCTTTGTAAAAATGCTGATAATGGGAGAAGAAAAGAAAATAAAAATAAACATCACTGCAGACATGAATACGGCATTGTATCTCATTGTCAGCATGACACTTCTCTCCGCACGCTCGGGTTGATTTGCGCCGAGGTTTTGACCGACAAGCGTTGCTGCAGCATTACTTAAACCCCATGCGGGTAAAATAAAAAATACAATATTCCTGATAGCAATCTGGTAGCCGGCAGTTGCAGCAGTACCTCCGGTTTTTGCTACAAGTACGCCCATAATAATCCAACTTCCCGACTGAATAAGAAACTGTAATGTGGCCGGCCATCCAATTGAGATTATTGTTTTTATTACGGGAGTATCCCATTTGAAATGAGGCCACCTGACTTTTATCGTTCCTCTTCCGAGATATAAATGATAGCACTGATAGAGTACGCCTGCTCCTCTACCTATCGTCGTTGCGATGGCTGCACCCTTCAGGCCCAGTTCAGGAAAAGGACCATAGCCATTGATCAGGCATGGACATAAAATAATATTCAGCAGACTTGCCACCCATAAACTTTTCATGGCCATGGCTGCATCACCTGCACCCCTGAAAATTCCATTGATGAGAAATAATAAAATAATAACAAGGCTCCCGCCCAGCATGATACGCGTAAACACCGCTCCGTCGCGCACAACTTCATCACTTGCTCCCATGAGGTGAAGTATGTCGGGCGCAAAATAAATTCCGAAAGAACTAATGACTATGGTAATAATAAATGCCAGCAGTATTGATTGCATTCCGGCATGTGCAGCACCATCAGGATCTTTTTCTCCGATCCTTCTTGCTACTACTGCCGTTGCCGCAGTACTGAGTCCGATGGCAACGGAGTAAACAAGCGTGATGGCAAGTTCTGTCAACCCTACTGCAGCTATGGCATTGGCGCCCAGTCGGCCGACAAAAAACATATCCACAACGGCAAATACGCTCTCCAGACTCAGTTCCAGTATCATCGGAATGGCCAGCAAAGCGATGGCACTTCTGATGCTCCCTTTTGTATAGTCGTGCTCAATCCCGCGAAGAGATTGTTTCATCAAAGTAAAAAAACGGGATGTATTGGATGGGGAATTTTTAGGATTCACAAATGATAAAGATGTCGTGTGTTGAAGTTGCAAAGCAACACATTTTCTGAAAATAATCAGAGATTAGGATTGTGACAGTAAATATTTTTCAGCCCGACAATCATTTACTTTAATTATTTAATATTTCAATTCCTGAAACGTAAACACAGTCAAATCTTCACCCCGATTTTTTTATAGATGAAACTCATCAGCCATGCAGGTCCGATGAGTAGAAACTGAAGGTCATCCATGAATGATGGTTTTTGCCCTTCAATTTTATGGCCGATGAATTGTCCGATCCATGCCGCGACAAAAATAATAATGCTCACCAGCCAGAGCCGGTAGCCGCTTACTTCTATCAGGTTACAAAAGAAAAGACATGCAATGGAAAACAGAAACATTCCGAAAGAAAGGGGTACAGATAATTTCTGATAATATAACATCACAAATACAAGTGCAAACACGGCCATGTTCAGCCTGAATTCGAAAACGACGTACTGAATTTTAATTGAATAAAGTAATCCTACTACACTGAAAAAAATCAGCGGCACACAAATCCAGTGAATGAGTTTATTGATTCCGTTCTGATGATGGCTGCCATACTGGTCGAGCCATTGCTGCATTGTTTTCATGAGTAGTAATTTTAATTCACTGCAATTTTTTTCACAATGGAAATACTGTCGTCAATTTTCAGTTGCAGAAAGTAAATTCCCGGTGCTAGTTTTTTTACATCGAAGAACAGTGTATTGCCGATTTTCGTACTGTTGAGGTCAACTATTTTTCCGGAAACATCAGTCGCGAAACTCTCCAGCTTACGGTATTTCAATTTGCCAAATGAAACCGCGCCATATTCATGCACCGGATTGGGAATAATTTTTATTTGTTGTGCAATATTTTCTGTTTCATCAATACCAACAAGTCCAACAAGCGCGCTGTCGGTGAATGAACAATGTTGGTCATCGGTAATGGTAACCGAATAATAACCTGCGGGAAGATTTGAAATGGTAGCGGTGCTGTCGCCATTGCTCCAGTGGAATGTATAAGGCGGAGTTCCGTTTGCAATGGTTGCCGCAATGGAGCCCGTTGCTGAGGATGTCGAACTGGCGGTGACAATCAATTCAACATCGAGCAGATGTGTACGAAGAGTATCAAACCACCACTTCCCGTAAATCAACGCATAGCGCGCGCACTCTGAATGGCTGTATGATGCGGCACCGGCATCAATGTCAATGATATCCACTTTTGTTGCTCCGTTTTGTATCCATTTGTCGTAAGCCACTATCGCATTTCTGTAATCTACCTGTTCATCGCCGTTGCAGTAACAGATGCGCGTTGGTGCCTGTGGTGTCCAGTCATAAACGTCGTTGTCGCGCAATGCCACCCTGAAATAATGATTCGGATCGGTACGGAATGAATCGAGCATGGCCGTATTCAAAACGAGATTGGGTTGTGCAGGCATGATGTTATTGACGTCGCCGGTGGAATAATTCCCGTTGAACAGTGGCCGGAGTGAGTTATCATATGGCGCATTGAAAACCTGATGATCATCATATATTACGTGATATACTTCGTCAAAAGAGAACATCACAAAAGGAAGAAATGCCGGTTGCGAAAATACGCTGTCGTTGGTAATCACCTCTGATTGTATTCCTGAAACATCGTATGGTCCTGACATCGGGCATGATGCAGTGATGTGTAGTTCATCGCTGAATCGTGATTCAATAAGCCTTTGGAGCGCCGCAGTAGAGTGGCCGCCCTGTGAATAGCCGGTGAGAAACAACTGATCATTTAATTCAATACCAATAGAGTCGCAACATTCTTTGGTAGCGCGAATCATATCCAGACATGCTGATGCTTCTGAAGCCGCATGAATATAGGGATGTAGGGGGATGGGGCTGTCGCCAAGTCCGAGGTAATCGCTCATGCAGCAGGCATAACCGTCGGTAGCCATTCCGATGCCGACAATAATTTCTCCGGTATTCCGTGAGGGAACATCTTCTCTTTTTAGAACGGTGCCGTGCTGGTAACTGGCCAGTGGCATACGGCATGGATGACCTGAAGGAACAATCAGCGCGCCCGAAGCATAAGTTGCCGAGCTGTCAAAACTTACTGTACTGTAAATGATTTTATAAATGTCAACGGGATATCTTACAGGGGTGAGGTAAATTCCGTTTGCATGAAAAATGGAATCTACCTGATTGTAGGTATAAGATTGAATGAGTTCTGCAGAAATCAGATGTTGCGAAAATGCTGATGTCAATTGAAAATACAGAAATGCGAACAGTAGAATTTTTTTCATGTTGTTGGGGTTAACTCCGGCAAACCTAACCGAATTTTTATGAAAAACAAAAGCCGGAACCGGCAGGTAATGGCTCAGTTTGAGAGATTCCTCATTTTATTCTCCTTCGCCGAATACCTCGCAGCTTGCTGCGGGGATGCACGGCCTACGCAGCCGAAGAAGCTGCTTCGGCGTAGTTGGTAAGGCGAGGAGAATAAAATGAGGAATCTATAAAATCCAAGCTGAGCCACAACCAATCCGTGACCAAAATATGTCTCAGGTATTTCTAGTATATCAATGGTGTTGTTTGTTGAAAGGAAAAACAATCATCATCCGTAATGCATCATATTCATGATGTGCAGATCAGCTGCCAGTTGAAATCATTAACCGGGATTAAAAAGAAAAACCCGTTCGCGATGGGGATTGATAATAACCGGGAAGCTCCTGCGAAGTGCTTCTGTTGTAAACATGGTTAGAGAAAAGGCGAACGAGTTTAACTGGGATATATATGGATCGTGTGCCGCAAATCTGCGATGAAGTGTTCGCTTGTTCTAAGGGTTTTCCCTGAATATTTGAGAAAAAGTGAAAATAAGTTGTGGCGTCAATTACCCCTTCGAATAACGAATCCCGACTAAGGCTAAACGAAAAGCCGAATTGCGAATATTTATAGACTAGTATAATTGATTGCGGATACATAATTCGCATATTCGTATATTAATTCGCAATTCGGTGAGGTTTTAAGAAATCAAATTTATCTTTGGGCATAAATTTCAATTATGGCTGATAATTTTAAAATTCGCTGCTGGAATGTTAATGGCGTCAGGGCCATTTGGAAGAAAGGTTTTCCTGAATGGTTGTCAAAAGAACAACCTGATATAATGTGCATACAGGAAACCAAAGCGCAACCCGATCAGCTTGATGATGGAGTTAAAAATTTCGGAGACTATAAAAGCTATTTTTTTTCCGCCGAGAAGAAGGGGTATTCAGGAGTAGCTATTTGGACAAAACACAAACCCATTCGCATCAGCGCCGGATTCAACAATCCCGACTTCGACAATGAAGGCCGAGTGCTGGAAATGGAATTTGAAAAATTTATTCTGATCAATGTTTATTTTCCAAACGGAGGTCGCGGACCTGATCGTGTAAAATATAAACTTGATTTTTACGACGGACTTTTTAGCCGCACGCAGGAACTTCGAAAGCGACAAAAGAATATTATCGTTTGTGGTGATTACAATACTGCGCATAAGGAAATTGATCTTGCCCGCCCGAAAGAGAATGCGCGCACCTCAGGCTTTCTTCCTGAGGAAAGAGCATGGATAGATAAAATAATATCCATGGATTACGTTGATATTTTCCGGGAGTATAACAAAGAACCCAATCAATACTCGTATTGGGATCAGATTACAAGAGCACGTGAGCGAAACGTGGGCTGGCGCATTGATTATTATATGATTTCAAGAGAGGCGCGCGATCTTGTTTCAAATGCTACCATTCACCCGGAGGTAATGGGCAGTGACCATTGTCCGATCGGCCTTGATCTGAAGCTTTAAAAATTCAAGGTAATTCGGGTAACCTGTTGTACGAATAACCAATGATTGCGAATTTACCTATCACTATTCGCCATCAGTATTTCGGAAACGAACACCATTCGTAAATTCGTATTTCAATTCGTTCCCGATCTATCGGGATCGCTGAGATCATTCTTTTTCCTTATAAATATAAGTGATCCTCGGTTCTTCGGGCTGCGCAGGTTCCGGAAATTTTTTCCTCTGCTCTTCTGTCATCCAATATTCAGGACCCGTAGGTTCATTTTCTTCCTCCCATACTTTTACGATGCGCTGCGGTCCCTCTTTGCGGAAATAAATTGATGCGAAAATTCCTGCCACACTTCCGAATAAATGCGACTCCCATGATATGGACTGGTTCACAGGCAGTATTCCCCACACCATACTTCCATATAAAAAAGCAACAAGTAATGAAATGGCAAGCAGATTTTTATTTCTACGGATTATTCCGCTGAAGAAAAGAAAACATACAAAGCCATAAATGAGTCCACTCGCTCCGATATGTGCATCAGGCCTGGCCGCCAGCCAGACCCAAAAACCCGTGAACAACCAGATCATGGCGATAACATAATAAGAGATTTCTTTATAGAAGTAAATTAAACCTGTTCCGACGACAAGAAGTGGAAGCGTATTGGACAACAAATGATCAAAACTTCCATGTATAAATGGTGATGTAAATATTCCAATTAAACCTTCGGCAGTCAATGGCCTGATGCCAAGAAAAAATAAATTGAAATGAAATAGTTCTTCGCTGATTTTTATCATCCATAATGCTGCAACAAAAAGCAATGGTGCTATAAGTGATTTTCGAAAGTGTTTTTTTTCTTCCACGTCAGATTTTGTACGGATCATGAGCGCATTGGTTGTCATGGATCATGCCCTTGCCAATGTACTGACAAGATTACCACTTTTAAATTTTAAACCGCTATTCCCCCTGAAACCCTTGTTAATATTGATCATAAGTTTATCTGTTTTTATTGCCACAAACAACTTTTATCCTAATTACTAATTGATCTTCGTCACTCGGAAAATCCGGATCGGGCCCCGGCTGAAAACCCTGGATAGAGTAAGCCAAATAAAATTTATTAACTTAATGATGAAAAAGAACCTCCTTCTAATAGCTTTTATAGGACTATGCTTAAATGTGTTTGCAGGTAACATCAAACCCATTGCCGCTAAAATTGAATCCCAAAAATCAAGACTTGCAACTTTGCCTCAGGTGCAACTTTTTGCAATTACCGTTTCCTCTAATCAGAAAAGTGTGCAGATGAATTCCGCAGTAAGCAATGCAACTGTACTGGAGTTCAGAATGAATGATGCACAAAACATTTTATCCTCCAAACCTGAAAACCTGAATCTAATTATTCCATTGAAGGCAGGAGGAAATCTTGAACTTGAAGTTTATAAGAATAATTTTTTCACACCGGATTTTACCGTTGTTACAAGCGCCACAAACGGTCAGCCCGTTCCTTATTCAGGTGGTGTTCACTATTGGGGAATCATCAAAGGCGATAATTCTTCACTCGTTGCAATCAGCATTTTTAATGATGAAGTGATGGGGATGATTTCTTCTCCTTCGTTGGGAAACCTCGTCCTTGGTAAAATTGAAAATGATTCGCAAAGCAGACACATCCTCTACAATGACAAGGACCTGCATGCCACCAATGTACCGCATTGTGATACACCCGACGACGGTATTGGATATGATAAGACTCTTGAACAACAAGGCAACCAAACCCAATCCGTAAATTGTATTCGACTTTACTGGGAAGTGAACTATGATATTTATACAGGCAAAGGAAGTTTAACGGCAGCGACCAATTATGTAACAGCAGTTTTTAATCAGAGCGCCATACTTTACACCAACGACAATATTCCTGTTTCGCTTTCGCAACTGTATGTATGGAATACAGCAAGTCCTTATACAGGAACTTCAACATCAACATTGCTCAGCCAGTTTCAAACCAATGTGAATTCTTTCAATGGAGATCTCGGACATTTAATAGGTTATGCAGGAGGTGGAGGCATTGCAGCAAGTATAAATGGATTGTGTAATTCAAATACGGATTACAAGCAATGCTACAGCGGAATTTCTTCAACTTATCAGAATGTACCTACTTTTTCATGGACAGTAGAAGTAGTCACTCATGAACAGGGACATTTAATGGGATCAAAACATACGCATGCCTGTGCATGGAATGGAAATAATACAGCCATTGACAATTGCGGGCCCACAGCAGGATATGCGTATGAGGGGAGTTGCAGTGGCGCACCAACCCCGGTGAATGGTGGAACGATCATGAGCTATTGTCATCTGGTAGGATCAGTAGGAATTAATTTCTCCAATGGTTTTGGTTCACAACCCAAAGCAGCAATACTTGCAAAATACAATGCAGCCTCATGTCTCACGGCCTGTTCAGGTGGTTCCTGTAACACGCCAACAGGTATGAGTACAGGAAGTATCACCCAAAACTCGGCCATATTTTCCTGGACGGCTGCACCGGGCGCGACAAGTTATTATATTCAATACCGGATTGTGGGCGCAGGCTCATGGACGACCGGTTCGACTTCTACAACAAGCTATAGCGCAACCCCACTCACGCCAAGTGCAAATTATGAATGGCAGGTACAGACCATTTGTCCGGCCGGATCATCACCTTTCGCATCATTAATATATTTTACAACAGCAAATGTCACTTCTTGCGTAGCACCAACAAGTTTAACCACTGACTATATTTCACCGACATCAGCCCGATTAAACTGGAGCGCAACAGCATGCGATAGTCTTCTTGTCCGTTATTACAAGACGTCGGTTCCCAACATTGTTTATTTTAAAACGGTAAAACCCGGTACTACTACCAACACAACTATTTCCGGTTTATTATCATCAACAAATTATACATGGTTGATAAGAACCTATTGCAATGGTGCGCAATCGGGAAGCTACAGCAATACTGCTACATTTTCCACAACAGCTTCATCGTGCAGTATCCCTTCCGGGATGGCGACATCAAACGTTACCGGAAACAAAGCTGTGTTTTCATGGACACCTGTAAACGGGGCACTTTATTATAACCTTAGATACAGGATATCCGGTACATCGGTGTGGACTAACAACGCAAGCAGTTATCCTTCTTATTATGCTACCGGTCTTACAGCAGGATCAATTTATGAATGGCAGGTGCAAACGGTTTGTCAAAACGGTACTTCTTCGTTTACGACCTCAACTAACTTCAGCACGGTTGTTACTTGTGGCCTTACAACGGGATTAAATGCAACAGGTATCAATTCGACATCTGCAGTGCTGAACTGGAATCCTGTCGTATGCGATAGTTTTTTGATCAGGTATTATGTTACCACGGCCCCGAATGTATTTTATTATAAGAGAGTAACACCGGGCTCCGCTGTATCAGCAACAGTCACAAATCTGTTTCCCGGTTCCGTCTATTCGTGGGTGATCCATACCTATTGCAACAATTCCCAGTCCGGTGCTTATACAGGTACTTCAAGTTTTACAACACCTGCTGCTTCACCGCAGGGCAGTGTAGTGGAAGGCATTGAAAAAATTTCCAATAACCTGCTGCAGCAAATGCTCGTCTATCCAAACCCTGCGCAGGATATAATCACCGTTGAGTTTTCAGCGGTTGAAAATGGAAATGTGCTGCTGAATATTTATGACCTGATGGGCCGGCACATAAATAGTTACCCTGTTCCTGTGCATGCCGGGCTGAATGTGACAAGGATTGAAACTTCTCAGCTAATTGAAGGAATGTATTTTATAGAAATGGAAAATGATGGTGTGTTGCACCGCAGGCGGATGATGATTTCAAGGTAAAGTGATTTTGATATTTAGTAGTGGGCGGGGCCGTCTCTATCCGGAATACTGGAAGAGACGGTTTTGCTTTTTGTGCTTTCTTTGTATCCAATCCGTATTATTTTTGCCCGTCTTCAAAAAACGCACTGATAGTTTCGGTCCTGTTTTTTCATTTGTTTATTCCGTTAGACTAGTTATTCATAGTTCATGTATCACAATGATTTTTTTTCCTCACCCATTGAATACCTGAAAGGGGTAGGGCCCCAGCGTGCTGACTTGCTGAAGAAAGAAGCAGGCATTTTTACTTTCGGGGATTTGCTTTCCTATTTTCCATTTCGATATGTGGACCGCACAAAATTTTACAAAATAAGGGAGGTGAATGCAGACCTGCCTTATGTACAAGTAAGAGGAAAACTCGTCAGCATCGTTATAATGGGTGAGAAAAGAAGCAAAAGGATGGTGGGAAAACTGCACGATGATACCGGAGAATTAGAACTGGTATGGTTTGCAGGAATCAAATGGCTGAAGGACTCTCTCCAACTCAATAAGGAGTACATCATATTCGGGAAGGTAACCTCATTCAACGGTAAATTGAATATGCCGCATCCCGAAATGGAAACGGCTGAGGAAGCGGATAAACAGGTTGCTACTTCTTTGCAGGCAGTTTATAATACGTCAGAAAAATTAAAGTCGCGCGGATTGGATAGTCGTGGTGTTCTTCGTCTGCAGAAAACATTGCAGCAACAGCTTCCGCAAATTCCTGAAGTGCTGTCACATGATATCATTGACGGACTGCGGCTGATGAACAGACATGAAGCTTATGTCAATATTCATTTGCCTGAGAACAACGAGAAATTACAAAAGGCAACATTCAGGCTGAAGTTCGAAGAATTCTTTTTTCTCCAGATGAAACTGCTGATTAATAAAGTGATGCGGGCGGGAAAATTTAACGGGAAGAAATTTGAAAAAGTAGGAGAATATTTTAATCAGTTTTACAATGAGAAACTTCCCTTTAATCTGACCGAAGCACAGAAGCGCGTCATCCGTGAAATCCGTACCGACTGCGGTTCGGGTAAGCAGATGAACCGGCTGTTACAGGGTGATGTGGGCAGCGGGAAAACAGTAGTTGCCTTGCTTTCCATGCTCATCGCACTGGATAACGGATACCAGGCCTGCCTCATGGCGCCGACTGAAATTCTTGCCACTCAACATGGTGAAACAATTACAGAACTTCTCAAAGGGATGAATGTAAATGTTGCACTGCTCACAGGTTCCACTAAAAAATCGCAACGAAAAATTATTCATGAGGAATTAGAGAATGGAAATATTCATATTCTGATAGGTACGCATGCATTGATTGAAGACAGCGTTCAATTTAAGAATCTTGGTCTTGCCGTGGTTGACGAACAGCATAAGTTTGGGGTAGCGCAGAGAGCGCAACTACATTTAAAAGGGGCGGGTGAAGTGAATGTACTGGTAATGACAGCCACACCGATTCCAAGATCGCTTGCAATGACGATGTACGGTGATTTGGATGTATCAATTATTGATGAACTTCCTCCGGGACGAAAAGCAATAAAGACTGAGCACCGAACGGATTCACATCGCCTGGCACTCTGGGGATTTTTGAAGAAACAAATTAAAGAAGGCCGGCAGATTTATATTGTGTATCCGCTTATCGAAGAGTCGGCAAAGCTCGACCTGAAAAATCTGGCGGAAGGTTACGCAGCCATCTGCCATGATTTCCCGATGCCGGAATACAAAGTGAGTATTGTTCATGGTAAAATGAAACCCAAAGACAAAGAATTTGAAATGCAGCGTTTCGTGCGTGGTGAAACGAATATCATGGTGGCCACTACTGTTATTGAAGTTGGAGTTAACGTTCCCAATGCCAGCGTGATGATAATTGAAAGTGCCGAGCGATTCGGGCTTTCTCAATTGCATCAATTGCGCGGTAGAGTGGGAAGAGGGGCCTCACAGTCTTATTGTATCCTGATGACAAAAGACGGGCTCGGGCAGGATTCTTACCGGAGGATTAAAACCATGTGCAATACCAACGACGGATTCAAAATAGCTGAAGTTGACCTCGAACTACGCGGTGCCGGCGATATAGAAGGCACGCAGCAAAGCGGTAACCTCGACCTGAAGATCGCTGATCTGGTAAAGGATAGCAGTATCCTTCAGGTGGCGCGCGATTCCGCATTGAAGGTGCTTGCAGGGGATCCCCATCTTCAAAAACAGGAACACCTGATGATCAATAAAAAATTATCAGCACTCATGCGTGGAGAGTTTCAATGGGGAAGGGTTGGTTAATGAAATTTCTTTTTAATTTTGCAGCGGAATAAAACATAAACTCAAATCAACAAACGACAAATGAAAAAATCAATCCTCTTTAATGCCGGTTTGCTCTTTACAGCATTCCTGCTCGCTACATCTGCCAATGCACAAAATGCTCCCGCCTTTGGTAAGGGAGATAATACCATTGGAATATCAATGGGTCTGGGCGGAAGTTATGGTTCGTCAGTTTATGGTTATGGTTATAACTATTCCAAAGTAAACCTACCTGCCATAGCCTTAATTTATGACCATGGATTTTTTGGGGATGTCGGCCCGGGAACTATTGGTATTGGCGCCTACATCGGATATAAATATTCTTATTTAACTAATTATGGTAAGTATGATGCAAACTGGACTGACCTAGTGATTGGAATCCGTGGCACTTACCATCTGACAATATTAAAAGATAAGAACAATAAGTTTGATCCTTATGCCGGAGTTCTAGCAGGTGTTAGAAGTCACTCATATAAAAATACATATTACGATTATGACAATACCCGTTATGACAGGAGCAGGGCATATCCGGCAACTGGAGTATTTGTGGGAGCTAAATATAACTTTGCAAAATTTTTCGGTGCCTTTGCTGAAGTGGGTTATGATATTTCTATTATACGAGTGGGACTAAATTTTAATTTCTAGATAAAGAAAGTCTTACACTACTGTCTGACTAAAAATAATTTTGCTTTGAAGGATTCCTCGCTGCACTCGTAGTGACAGGGCCTTTGGCGAGTAAATATCAATGAAGGGGTTGGGGGGGGGGGGGGGGGGCGGCGGGCCACCACCACACCAACAAGAAAACAAAAAA
>JBBRAY010000061.1:0-20843 GCA_038206355.1 Bacteroidia bacterium | reverse complement strand
AATATCTATCCGATGGGCTACGACCGTTTCACCAACCAGACCTATGGCAACAAAAATTTTATTTTAAATTGTGTTGACTATCTCTGCGACAATGAAAATATCGTTTCTCTGCGCGGGAAAGAATTTAAGATCCGTTTACTTGATCCGGCCAAAACAGGAAATAAAATTTTCAGCTGGATAGCAATGGTGGCGCCTGTTGTACTCGTGCTTTTATATGGGCTGATACATTTTTACATCCGTCGGAGAAAATATGCATCATGAAAAAATCGAACCGTTAAACACGGAGATTCTATGTGTAAATCAAGATAATTTTTTTTTTCTCATTAAAAATTTATTGCAGAAACCGAAACATGAACTGCTCCAAATAAATTCTTCTCTGCGTCCCGATGCGTCGGGACTCTTTGGTGTATAATATTTACCGAAGGTGAGCGGATATCCGGAAGAGAAAACATCCTTTTACCACAGAGAAATCACAGATGGCCACAGAGAACAGCCGTTAAACACGGAGGAACGGGGGCACGGAGAACAGCCAAATCATCTCAGTGCACACAGGAACGATTTCATGAAAAGGTCTTGTTGGGAAATTTTTTTAATTTATAAAAATCACTACTGTCCGACTAAAAATAATTTTGCTTTGAAAGATTCATCGCTGCGCTCTGAATGACAATGTTGTCAGGTGTTTTGTTATTTACTCTCCAAAAGTCCTGTCATTCAGAGCGCAGCGAGGAATCTCATTAAATTTAGTCGGACAGTAATTTATAAAAATATAAATATTAAATAAACAGTTATAGTTTTTGTATTTCTCTGTGTCCTCCGTGTATCAGTGTTTAATGTCTTCTTCTAATCTCATTGCTCCATGTTGTTATTATTTTCTCTGTCACCGCTTTGAACGCACGTAGTTAATTCATTTACTTCAGGTTTTTCGTTACGTTTGCCGAAATAAATTTTCCACGTTTGACTTGCTCCATTGCATGTTTCGGTTATGCAATTACTTAAATCTTAAAACATTTCAGGGAATAGCCCTATTCTCAAATTAACTCCTTGTAGAAAACAATTCTCTGATTTTACTCAATGAAAAATATCCGTATAAATTTTCTGATTGCCTTTCTTCTCATTGCCATTGCAGGTTATTATATTTTCAGAAACAACTTCAGCACTGTTCGCGAGGAAGACAGGGATTTTGCCATAGCGGATACCTCCGCTGTTACGAAAATTTTTCTCGCCGATAAAAACAATCATTCCATTCTGCTCGAAAGAAAAAGCGCAAGTGAATGGATACTGAACACCAAACTTAAAGCACGGCAACAGGGCGTCAACCTCATCCTCGACTGCATGAAAAAAATACGCGTGCAATCAAGGGTTCCGAAAAATTCATTTAATACCGTGCTGAAAGAACTTTCGTCAACAGGAATAAAAATGGAGGTTTACCGCGACAATCAGGACAAACCATTCAAGGTTTATTTTATCGGAGGATCTACGCAGGATGTGCTGGGAACGTACATGATGCTTGAAAACTCAACCGTTCCATTTGTTACCGAAGTGCCCGGATTCAACGGTTACCTCACACCGCGGTTCTCTCCTGTTGAGCGCGACTGGTTGATCACTGAAATGTTTAACCTGAGACCGGAGGAAATAAAAAGTATTACGCTGGAATATATGCACCAGGAGGAGAAATCTTTTACCATTGAAAACCTAGGCAATTCATATCGTGTAACATCACCATACAACCACAAGGAAGTCAGTTCGCCGGATACGTTGCGTATTTCAAATTATTTAACCGGATTCCGTGAGCTCAACTTCGAAACGTGGGACCGTTTTCTTGACGACAGGCAGACGGATTCATTGAGAAACGCTACACCTGTTACCACGTTAACCGTTGTGGAGCGCAACGGAACCAAAACATCCATACCCATGTACCTGAAGCCCGTTACTTCATCTTCACTTGCACAGTCAGATTCATCAGGCAATCCTTTAAAATACGACACTGACAGGATGTATGCTTTTATGAAGGAAGGACAACAACTGGTTACCATTCAATACTTTGTTTTCAACAGGATATTTGCCGGCATCAGCGATTTCGACATGAATGCACCTCAAAGAAAGTTGCGGCAATAAGCCATAAGCACTTCTTTTTCAGCAGGCAAAACGGTTCAAAAATAATCTCCTTCATGCGCCTTTCGTCCCGATCTTCTTAGTACACTTGCGTTCTCTTAAAACAACATTCAAACATGAAATTTATTGTTTCCAGTTCCGGCTTGCTGCGCCAGTTACAGGCCCTCAGCGGTGTGCTTAATACCAGTAATCCACTCCCTATTCTAGACAATTTTTTGTTCGTCATAGAAAAAGGAACACTGACCATTTCTGCGTCTGATCTTGAAACCACGATGATTTCACATATTCCTGTAGAATCAAAGACAAACGGAAAAGTAGCGGTGCAGGCAAAAATTCTGTTGGATACACTGAAGACGTTTCCCGAGCAACCCCTTACCTTCTCTATTGATGAAAAGACCCACCAGGTTGAAATTTCATCCGACTATGGTAAATACAAACTCAGCGGATTTGATGCAGACGAATTTCCAAAGATGCCCGTGGCTTCAGATACTTCCACGCTTTCAGTAAGTTCTCAGACGATGTTACAGGCCATCAGCAAAACGATATTTGCAACAGGTAATGATGAACTGCGTCCTGTGATGTCAGGTGTATTCTGCCAGTTGAGCAAGGAGGATATTACGTTTGTTGCTACCGATGCGCACAAACTCGTTCGTTATAAACGCGATGATGCAAAATCAACAAACGAAGCTGCCTTTATTCTTCCGAAGAAACCATTAACACTACTGAAGAACATTTTATCAAACACGGACAATGAAATTAAAATCCGTTACAATACAACAAATGCTTTTTTTGAGATTGACAATACAACTTTGATCTGCCGGTTGATAGACGGACGATACCCGAATTATGAGGCAGTAATACCTTCTGACAATCCGAACAAACTCACCATTGATCGCCAGGCCTTTTTGAATGCCATCAGGCGTGTAGGAATTTTCTCCAGCAAAACCACGCACCAGGTAAAATTAAAGATTACCGGCAGTGAATTGCAACTGAATGCAGAAGACGTTGACTTCAGCAATGAAGCGTCAGAGCGTCTCACCTGCCAGTACAGCGGCGAAGACATGGAGATTGGTTTCAACGTGCGCTTCCTTGCCGACATGCTCAGCAACCTCGAAAGCGATGAAGTCACCATTGAGATGAGCGCACCCAACCGTGCAGGTATCATCACGCCTGCAGTGGAAGGAAGAAAAATCAATGAAGATATTTTGATGCTTGTAATGCCGGTGATGCTGAATTCATAAGATTAAAAAAACAACTTATATCAAATGATGATAGGAACTCCACATTTGTTCCTCCATAACATTTTTGCCAAAGTAAGCTAACAAAGCTATCTGTCCCGACAACCCGGTAGTCTCCCAAACCTATACTGTGATTCCCTGAAACATCGCCATCACTGGAAATAGCTTCTGCACCTAAGATATATCCTGTTCCGGTTTTCCTGACATTTTTGAATTCGTCATCTTCTGTACCCCCATAACATTTCTGCCATTGAATACTCAAGGGCTGTGCTATTGCAAATCAATAACCTGTGAAATAAATTGTGAGTAAGAAGAGGGCGCTTTTCATTATTCAATTTTAATAATTTTTTTTGATGTACATCTATATGAGTGATTTTTTTTCATTTATCCCCACCCACACAATCTGCCTTTCCATTTAGTACTTTTGCAAATTCTCACATAACGATTAACCCATCTTGCCTGAGGCAAGATGAGCTTTCTAAAAACTTAAAAAATAAATTGCCACAGATTCACAGATTTAATACAATCAAAAAAACGATCTGTGCATCTGTGGCAAATATTCCTTTTAACCTCGCAGCGAAGCTGCATGGAATTATTTAGATAAACATGGATTTTCAGGATCTCAATTCAAAAGAATACATTCTCATCAAAGGTGCAAGGGTTCACAACCTGAAGAATATTGATGTCGCCATTCCCCGGAATAAATTCGTTGTCATCACCGGCCTCTCAGGATCAGGGAAATCATCCCTGGCGTTCGATACTTTATATGCAGAAGGTCAGCGGAGGTATGTGGAAAGTCTGAGTTCCTATGCACGCCAGTTCATGGGCCGCATGGATAAACCTGACGTGGATTACATCCATGGTATCTCCCCTGCCGTCGCCATAGAACAAAAAGTAAATACCAGAAATCCCCGCTCAACTGTTGGTACTTCTACTGAGATTTACGACTACCTGAAATTATTGTATGCCCGCATCGGCAAAACCATTTCTCCGGTTTCAGGAAATGTTGTCAAACGTGATTCTGTTGACGACGTGGTATCCTATATTCAATCATTCCCCGACGATACAAAAATGATGTTGTATGCGCCCATGCACGTCCATGGCAGGAGCGCAGAAGACGAACTAAAAATTCTATTGCAGAAAGGATTTACCAGGGTTGCATTTCTTGAAGAAGTGATAAAAATTGAAGACCTGCTCGACTCAAAAAACAGCACACAATTAAAGAGTCTTGAAAAACTTTTTTCGCCCGCTGAAAAAAAGACAACGTCAAAAAAGAAAAAAAGTGAACCGGCTTCACTTGAATCTACTGCCATAGATCCGAAGATTCTGAAAGTGATGATTGACCGAATTGTCGTTCAGAAAAGTGATGACAGCAACCGCTCCCGCATCGCCGATAGCGTGCAGACAGCTTTTAATGAGGGTGGGGATGAATGTTGGGTAGCCACCCAGCCACCCGAAGGGGGGCTAACTACCGCGCAATCCTCCCACGCAAGTTCAACAGCCATTCATCCGGCTGTAAATAGTAATATGGCTGCTGGTTCTGTTCCCCCTTCGGAGATTAGGGGGCTTGGTATATTGCATTTCTCTTCCCGTTTCGAACTCGACGGCATTACATTCGAAGAACCTACTACCCATCTCTTCAATTTCAACAATCCTTATGGTGCCTGCAAACGCTGCGAAGGTTTCGGAAGCATCATCGGCATTGACGAAGACCTGGTGATTCCCGATAAATCAAAATCGGTTTACGACATGGCCATCGTTTGCTGGCGCGGAGAAAAGATGAGTGAATATTATACGCAGCTTATCAAGAGCGCTTATAAATTTGATTTTCCAATTCATAAACCTGTTTACGAATTGACGCGTGAACAACGCAGATTACTCTGGACCGGCAATCAATACTTCGACGGCATTGATAAATTTTTTAAATGGGTAGAAACGCAGTCATACAAAATTCAATACCGCGTAATGCTTTCCCGTTACCGTGGCAGAACGATTTGTCCGGATTGCAGAGGAACAAGATTAAGACTTGATGCTTCTTACGTGAAGGTCAACGAAAAAAGTATTATTGATATCGTATTGATGCCGGTGAAAGAATCGGTAAAATTTTTTAATGAAATTTCGCTCAGCAAATACGAAGAAACGGTTGCGAAAAGAATCCTCATCGAAATCAGAAACCGTTTGCAATACCTCTGCGATGTCGGACTAGGTTACCTCACGTTAAATCGTCTTTCGTCGACGCTTAGCGGTGGAGAATCACAACGCATCAATCTTTCCACTTCACTCGGTAGCGCTTTGGTTGGCTCCACTTACATTCTTGATGAGCCAAGCATTGGTCTTCATCCGCGTGACACGCAACGGTTAATTAAAGTATTAAACGCTTTGCGTGATACCGGCAATACACTGGTTGTGGTTGAGCACGACGAAGTAATCATGCATGCTGCCGATATACTTATTGATATTGGTCCCGGTGCCGGTCAGCATGGCGGAGAACTCGTTGCACAGGGAACTTACAAAGAGATCATCGCCAATAAAAACAGTCTTACGGGTAAATACCTCTCGGGTAAAGAGAAAATTCCATTGCCTTACAGGAGAAGAACCCCAACAGGATTTATCGGACTGGAAGGCGCCAGAGAAAATAATTTAAAAAACATCAATGTAAAATTTCCGTTGGGCGTAATGACCGTTGTTACCGGCGTAAGCGGATCGGGAAAATCTTCGCTCGTAAAAAAAATATTGTATCCGGCACTCAAAAAAATTCATGGCGGCTTTGGAGAATTTACCGGCACGCATGATAAACTGACGGGCGATTATTCAAAACTCTCATCGGTAGAATTTATTGACCAGAACCCGATCGGAAAAAGCTCGCGCAGTAATCCCGTAACATACATCAAGGTATATGATGAGATCAGAAATTTATACGCAGAACATCCTACTTCGCGGGCAAGAAAATACAAGCCTTCACATTTTTCATTCAACGTAGAGGGTGGACGATGCGATGTATGCCAGGGCGAAGGAGAAGTAACCATTGAAATGCAGTTCATGGCCGACATACATCTGGTCTGTGAAAATTGTCATGGCAAAAGATTTAAATCTGAGATCCTCGACGTTGAATACCGCGGAAAAAATATTGCTGACGTACTCGACATGACCGTTGACGAAGCCATAGAGTTCTTTTCTACTCCCGTCAAGAGTTTTGGTTATGATGAAAAGATAGCAGAGAAACTTCGACCGCTGCAGGATGTCGGTTTGGGATACATCCACCTCGGACAAAGCAGCAGCACGCTCAGTGGCGGTGAAGCGCAACGCGTAAAGCTCGCTTCATTCATTGGCAAAGGAAATACACAAGGACAGGTACTTTTTATTTTCGACGAGCCCACGACAGGTTTGCATTTCCACGACATCAAAAAATTGTTGAAAGCATTCGACATGTTGCTCGATCAGGGCCACAGCATCATCATCGTGGAGCACAACACTGAAGTAATCAAGTGCGCCGACTGGGTGATTGACATTGGTCCCGAAGGCGGTGATGAAGGCGGGTACATTTTATTCGAAGGATCGCCTGATGATTTGGTTGATTGCGAGAACAGTTATACGGGGCAGTTTCTAAAGGGAAAAATACCTGTTAATAGTTGAGCCGCCACTGAGTTTTTAGTCATTAGTCGTTAGTCGTTGCGAGGGAGGTACGACTGGTGCAATTCCTCCAATTTCGTGTAGTCATTGCAACTGCGAGGAACGAAGCGGGAAGCAATCCCTTCAAATACATACAGCGTATTGTTGGAAATAAAGCCCCCGGTATCACAATCCCACCCCGTCCCGCTATCCGCTGCAAGTCCTCCCCTGAAGTATAGCGCAAGCGCTAACTACAGGGTCCGGGCTTTACGCTGCTATCGGGTTTATTTTAGTAAGCACCTGATTCAAATTTATAAATTACTTGCTTTTCCAAATAAAATCTGTTCCACATTTCATTTCCAACTCCTCGTTTAAATCAATCAACTGCGTTGCTATTTTATATTCAGTGCCAGCCTTCCATTCTCCCCACTTCCCCTCAATTCCAACTCCGGATAACATTGCTATTTTTGCCTTCCATGATTAAACTCTCGAAATATTTCCTTAAGACACTTTTCCTTTTCATATTATTTTCTCAAACACACCCTACCTACTCCCAATGCTGCACCTATTCCCTCAGCATGCAGGATAGCTACGGCGATGGTTGGAATGGCGGTCACCTTGATGTATTTGTCAATGGAAATCTTACCGGAACCTTCAGCGGAAGCAACTTTGCAAGTACCGATACTTTTACTGTTTGTACAGGAGATTCAGTACGCCTGAGATATTCTTCAGGATCTTATGAAAGTGAAAACACATACCAGCTACACAATGCAGCATGGACAACAATCTTTAGTAACGGACCAAACCCACAAACAGGAAATGTATTTTTTACAACAGGTGATTGCAACGCCATAGTAATTCCCGGAAGCAACCCATGCACAGCAATTCCAATTGATACAGGCCAGTGCATCGCATCTGATAATACAGGCGCGAATAATTCAGGCCTTAATCCCGGCTGCGCCAATTATCAGGGACACGACGTTTGGTTTTCAATGATCGTTCCTCCTTCCGGAAATGTAAGCGTTGAAACCGACAGCGGCGGATTATCCGATACAGGACTCGCCCTCTGGACGGATACTATTTGCAATAATGTTTACGTAAGGAGTTGTGATGATGATGCCGGAACAGGATACTTCTCTTATTTAGACATCTACGATTTAACACCGGGTGAAACGTTATATATACAAGTATTCGGATATGGCGGTGGCACAGGCACCTTCCGTGTTTGCACACATGGGCTGGAAAAAATCAGGGTTGACAGCAGCGAACTCCCAATCATCATTATCAATTCACTGAATCAAACAATTGTTTCCGATACAAAAATAAATTGCCTGATGGACATTAAATACAACGGTCCGGGAACGATCGCTCACCTAACTGATAGTTCCACTGAGTATGGTGGAAATATCGGCATTGAAATTCGTGGTGCATCATCTGCAGGTTATCCCCAGCGTCCGTATGGAATTGAAACACGCATCGACAGCATTACCAATAACAACGTTTCGCTGCTCGGAATGCCGGTTGAAAATGACTGGATTCTGCAATCGAATTATAACGACCGCTCACTCATCAGAAATACTTTGGCTACACGTTTATTTGCCGACATGGGAAATTACAGTGTAAGATCCCGGCTTGTGGAAGTGCTTGTTGATAGCAACTACCGTGGAATTTATGTATTCAGTGAAAAAATAAAACGTGACAATAGCCGCGTTCACATTGCAAAACTCACATCTGCCGACAGCACAGGCGATCAACTGACAGGAGGTTATATCCTGCAGCAAAATCACTGGAACAACTCCAACAGTTTTCAATCCAATTATTCGCCGATTGATCATCCCGGTTTTGATGTGCATTTTTTATACGAGTACCCTGATCCCGATTCTATACTTCAGGTGCAAAAAGAATACATCGCCGCTTATGTTGACAGTCTGGAAACAGCATTGTATAGTCCAAACTTTTCTGATACTGCAACGGGCTTCAGGAAATACCTCGACATGAAATCTTTCATTGATTATTTTATTTTGAATGAAGTGGCCCGCAATGCTGATGGGTTTAAGAAAAGTGTTTTCTTTCATAAAAATAAATATTCATCCGGTGGCAAGCTGAAAGCCGGACCCGTGTGGGATTTTGACTGGGCATGGAAAAACATTGAAGGATGTTCAACGAGTAATCATATCGATGGCTCAGGATGGACACATCATGTGAACGATTGCAATACGGATAATTATTCCACCGGCTGGTACATCCGCTTATTACAAGACAGCACCTTTAACAATGAACTGCGTTGTACTTACGAAGATTACCGTCGGAATATATTAGACACCACTTATATCTTTGCCTATATAGATAGCGTTGGTAATATGGTTCGCAATGCACAGGTAAGGCATTTTCAGAAATGGCACTTGCTGGGATCAAGCGGTCCTGCACCTGAAGTCCTGCCTTGCGCCACCACGTATCCTGCAGAACTGGACACGTTGAAGTCATGGATCGCTCTGCGTCTGCAATGGCTGGATGCCAACATACCGGGATTGTGTCAGATCATTGATGACGTTCCTCAAATAAGCAGCTCACAATCAATAATTATTTCGCCCAATCCGGCATCAGGATCTATATTAATTTCAGGACTCACCGGTTCACCTGCCGGAATAGAAATCTATGATGTCCTTGGAAAAATCATTTACGCAATATCAGGAATTCAAAATTCAGAACCGATTGACATCTCCACACTTCCGGCGGGAATGTATTTTCTAAAAATCAATACGGGATTAACAACGCCGGTGAAAAAACTTATTAAAGAATGATCTCCGATGAATTTTATTGGCGTAAATTTTTTGAGTGCTGAAATACACCGGCCCGTACACTTTAAAACCGGAACCCGATTCCTGCAGTCGCATTTAAATCAGAGATGCGCTGATGAACGACGTGGATTTCATCGGGCGTGTTACCACGGTAAGTACTCGTAGTTACCTCTTTTTCAAATTTCGGATAAGTGGAAAGGAAATTTACATTTACACAAATGAACATCAGGTCAGAGATGTTGTATTTTAATCCTGCACCTACATTGAGACAGAAAGCAGACGCTGCTTCTGATGTAGATTGTGTAAGTGAGATGGCATCGAAACTCGTGTCCTTGTAAACGATAACATCAGTCTCCGGATATTTTGTTCTTGAATAACCCGCAAGCAATTGAACATTGAATGAAGCTTTCTGCAACGGAAAAGTGAGATATCCCCCAACCATATAAGCAGTAGTATTCCACTTTTCGAAATGGATGTCTGAGATAATTGCTCCCGGAATATTTTCGTCAATATATTTTTTAAATTTATTTTTCACGCCTTCCGTATTCAGTCTGTTCGCTATTGAACTGATCATTGCAGAAATACCAACTGTTTTATTCACCATATATGTAAACATCACGTTCAGGTTTGTTCCTGCTGTGGCATATCCGCTTGCGCTGTCATTTACATCAGTTGCAACGAACTTTCCAAAAGGCGCTGAAACACCATAACCTATTTCAAGCATCGCAGTCCTTTCATTATAGGTTTGAGCAATGCAATTCCGGGCCGCCAGCAGAATAAAAATCAGGAGGTAACGTTTCATAATTCTGTCCGGCTAAAGTAATTACTTCCTGTTAGCCTTCTTTAGCTATTTTTACCACCAATTTTTTAGATATACACATGAAATTATTTACTCCGCTTTTTATTTCCTTGCTTATTTCCTTGCTTATTTCCTGTACCCTTTACGCAAATCCCGATACGTGGATTCAGAAAACATCAATGCCGGCACAGGCACGTGCGGGGGCTGTTGCCTTTGCTTTGAATGGCTTCGGTTATTCAGGTACCGGAAGAGACAGTACAGGTACGCTGTTGAACGACTTCTGGAAATATGATCCTGCAAATGATTCATGGTCGCAGGCTGCTTCATTTCCCGGTACACCAAGAAAAAATGCCGTCGCATTTGCAACTGATACTTTTGCTTTTGTCGGAACAGGATACGACAACTCCGGACTGACAAAAGATTTTTACAAATATGATGCACTGTTAAATGCCTGGACGCAGATAGCAGACCTGGATAGTGGCGGCTCATATTATTCCAGAAGAGATGCTGTTGCATTTGGTATTAATAACAATGGTTACGTGGTCGGAGGTTACGACGGCACAACATTCTACTCTAAGAAAAACTATGAGTATGATGGAAACCGCGATACTGTATGGAAAGAAAAAACTTCATTCCCACTCCCGGGAAGAAGATGGGCCTCCGGGTTTTCAATCTATGGTTTTGGATTTTCCGGAATGGGTTACAACTATTCGCAGGAATATTTTAATGATTTCTGGAAATATGACGTCAATACAAACTCATGGACGCAAATAGCTGACTATCCGGGAAGCAGTCGAGGGTACGCCGTTAGTTTTGTCATTAACGGATATGCATTTACAGGATCCGGGTTTGACGGCGCACTCAAAGGAGATTTTTACCGGTATGACCTGAATAATAATCTCTGGACTGCCATTGCATCCTTCGGCGGGCAGCCAACTTCAGCCGCTGCATCCTTTCAACTCAATGGTAAAGGCTATGTTGTCGGAGGTGTAGATACCTTTGGATACAAGAATGAACTTTGGGAATATACACCCGATAATATTGCAGGAATAAACTCAGGTACAAGTACAAATGGTATTCAGGTAAGTGCATTTCCAAATCCGGCTCTCAATTATTTTGAAGTGGAAAATCTGCTTTCCGGCAGCAACTACCAGTTAAAGCTTTTTGATGTCAACGGCAAATTATTTCTTGATCAACCGGTTTCTACATTGAATAAAAAGGTATTTGTCGGGAATATGAAACGGGGCATGTATTACTTCTTAATATCAGAAATTAATCAAAAAATTCAACCTGTAACCGGAAAGGTTCTTCTTCAGTAAAAGTAATCAATGAAATAGCCATATGCAATAGCATACCATAAGATATGAATATGGCCGGTAATTGTGAAACAATAGTTTATACAGATGAAAGGAATCAGCGCACTCAGCATCGTGCCCGTTCGCAAGGAACCGGGCGACCGCTTTGAAATGGTGACGCAGATTCTTTTTGGTGAAACTTTTGAAATCATCGGTACAGAAAAATCATGGAGCAGGATCAAAATTGATTACGATCGATATGAAGGATGGGTTGATACTAAACAGATCACTGCACTCGATGATGAAGAAGCAGCAAAACTTTCCGAAAGCCCGCTAACCGTTTCACTCGACATTCTTCAGCTTGTCCTGTCAGCTAAAGAGATGACGCCGGTTGTATTGGGATCTTCTCTCCCTTTTTACTACGGAAAAAAGTTTTTCATTCATGGCAAAGAATATCTGTACGACGGCAGCGTAAGGACAATTTCGCAATCTGATATTTCCAAAGTTGCTGAGTACGCTTTTATGTATATCAATGCTCCATATTTGTGGGGAGGAAGGTCCCCTTTTGGTCTGGATTGCTCCGGATTTACACAATTGGTTTTCAAACTTTGTGGTATAAAACTTTTACGCGATGCCCATGAACAGGCCCGGCAGGGAAAAAGAATCACCTTACCGGAAGATGCAGTAGAAGGCGACCTTGCTTTTTTTAAGAATGATGAGAAAAGAATCGTTCACGTAGGCATTATACTTAATGGCGGGCGAATCATTCACTGCAGCGGCAAGGTGAGGATTGACAAACTTGATGAGCAAGGAATCCTGAATGAAGAAACCGGAAACCACACCCATTCATTCGCCGAAATCAGAAGCATTCGCTGATCAACCGTCGTGGTTTTGTAATTATCACCACCCTCCTCATTCTGTCGCTTTCACATTGATTATCTTTGCAGTTAAATGAGTGAAAAAACTTTGCTTCATGTGGAAGGCATGACCTGCACCAATTGCGCGAACACAATAACACGAACGCTGCAAAAGGAAGGCCTTAAAGACGTCAATGTAAATTACCTTACTACTGAAGTAACATTTGAAGAGATTGCTCCCGAAGCCCTCGAAAGAATAAGAAAAAAAATAACCGGCATCGGTTACAAAGTCGCTGACGAAAAAAGATCAATTCATTCTGATGCTCCAGCCCACAGTACTCAGGAAAGTCACCACAATCATTCTCATACCGATGCTGTAAATAAAAAATTTTTATGGAGTGCAATTTTCACGGTGCCATTGCTGCTCCACATGGTTTTGCCTTTCGCAATCCTGCACAATCCTTTTTTTCAACTTGTAATTAGTTTGCCTGTAATGGCTATTGGCATTTCATTTTTCGGAAAAAGTGCATGGGCTTCGTTGAAAGTCGGGGCCATGAATATGGACGTTCTCATTTTCATCGGTTCTGTATCTGCTTTCATTTATAGCCTGGCAGGAATGTGGATGTACTATGGCACCCCTTTGATTCACGATTATCTCTTTTTCGAAACAGCAGCATCTATCATAACTTTTGTTCTGCTCGGAAATGTTCTCGAACAGAGATCCGTTAAGCAAACCACCTCTGCCATTCACGAACTGAGCAAACTGCAACCGGAAAAAGCAAAATTGATCATATTTGACAATGGCAAAGAGATTTTCCGGGAAATAAAATCTGAAGAAGTAAAAAAAGGCGATATGCTTTTTGTGAGCACCGGTGAAAAAATTCCTGTTGATGGAGTTATTATTTCAGGAAATGCACTGCTGAATGAATCCATGATTACGGGTGAATCATTACCCGTTTCAAAATCATCCGAAGAAAAAGTTGTAGCCGGAACACTGGTTGAAGACGGGACTTTGAAAATGAAGGCCGAGGCCGTTGGCAGCGAAACCACACTGGCAAAAATTATCCGCATGGTCAGTGATGCGCAGAATTCGAAACCCGACATCCAGCGACTCGGAGATAAAGTGAGCAACATTTTTGTCCCCGCCGTATTGCTCATTTCCGCAGCAACATTTCTGATTACTTATTTCATCATTGACGCCGGTATTCGTGCAAGTGTGATGAGGAGCATTGCTGTGCTCGTGATCTCTTGTCCGTGTGCCATGGGACTTGCGACACCAACAGCTTTAATGGCCGGTATTGGCCGCGCGGCAAGGAATGGAATACTCATCAAAGGTGGTAGCACTGTTGAACAATTCTCAAAAATCAAAACCATCGTTTTTGACAAGACCGGCACGCTGACAACAGGGAATTTCAAAATAAAAAAAATTGAAACGTTTGGAATTACAGAGAATGAAGCAAGGATTTCCCTTTATGCACTCGAACAACATTCCTCCCACCCCATCGCAAAATCAATTATTAGAGCCTGCGAAAATTTTAGTTCACGTGCCGCGGAAATATCATTGACAGAAATTACCGAGGATAAAGGGAAAGGAATCAACGCTACCGATAATTACGGAAATTTGTTGAGCGCAGGTTCATTCATCTTCGCAAAACACGCCACCACTGATGACACCCATTCTGTTTATCTTCTGAAAAACAACAAACTCATTGCTACAATAGATCTTGAAGACGAAATAAAACAAGGAGCAAAAGAAACCATTGCATTGTTAAAATCAAACGGCATAAGAACGGTGATGCTGAGCGGTGACAGAAAATCTGTGTGTGAAAACATTGCACGCAAACTTGAGATTGATGAAGTCTTTAGCGAGCAACTTCCTGAACAAAAACTTGTGCTCATCGAAAAGTTCAGCAAAAAAAATCTTACCGCCATGGTTGGCGATGGAATCAATGATGCTCCTGCACTTGCAAAATCCGATGTGGGAATTTCACTCAGCGATGCTTCAAGTGTTGCGATTCAGTCGGCTCAGATTATTTTATTAAAAAGCAATGACCTTCATTCGCTCTGGCTCTCTCTCCAGTTTTCCCGGCATACCTTGCTGACGATACGTCAAAACCTGTTCTGGGCATTTGCCTACAATGTTGTTGCCATCCCTGTTGCTGCAGCCGGATTTCTAAGTCCTGCACTGGGTGCACTCTCGATGGCTTTCAGCGATCTTGTACTCATCAGCAACTCTGTCAGGTTGCGATTCAAGAAGATCGGATAAATAACGCTATTGCATTTGCAATCCTTGAAACTTTTATTTCACCTCCAGTTTTCAATTTCATTTATTTTGTGAATTAACGTAGGTTTGAACCGGTTAATAATTGTGGAATCAACGCAACGTATAAAAGTACTCTTCATTACTAAATGGTTCATGAATCGCCATGATCCACAACTTGGCGTTTTCATCCGAAAGCATGCATCTGCAGCTGCTTTGTATTGTGATGTTACATTACTGTGTGTGATGAGTGACGACCATCAAAAAAATCTGATTGAGTTTGAAGAGCGTGAGGAATACAATGTTTCAGCGCTCATCGTTTATTTCCGAAAATTCAATTCTCCTTTCAGTATCGTAAATAAAATATTCAATGCCTCAAGATATATCCGGGCAACCCGGCATGGTCTAAAACAGATAGCATCAAAAAACGGAATGCATGACGTCACCCATGCCTACATATTACTCAGACCGGCAATTGTAGCCTGGTGGCTAAAACTCACTAAAGGAATCCCATTTCTTGTGAGTGAACAGTGGAGCGGATATCCTACCGGAAAATTTGCTTCAAAAAACTTTCTATCTAAATTTTTCTATCGCTGGTTTTTCCGCCGCGCCGGAGCCGCCACAGCAGTTTCAGCTTTTCTGAAAAACAGAATGGAAACATCAGGATTAAGAAATAATTATACGATTACACCCAATGTAATCGAACCCATCGAAAGAAAGCATCCTCCCTTGCCCGACAATGGAAAAATAAAAATCCTTACTGTTGCTGACCTGGCAGATGAAATAAAAAATATCAGCACCACGATCTCAGTATTTGCGGAAATTGAAAAGTCGGTTCACAACATCGAATTTCATATCATCGGTCATGGCAAGGATGAGACTAAATTAAAAAATCTTGCGCTTGAACTTGGAGTATTAAATAAAACCGTTTTTTTTCATGGGGTAAAAAAGAATGAAGAAGTATATCAATATCTTTACTCCTCACATTTTCTCGTTATGAATTCCCGGTTTGAAACATTCTCTCTCATTTGCATCGAAGCAATGAGTTGCGGAATACCCGTGATTGCAACAAGATGCGGGGGACCGGATGAATTTATCACTCCTGAAAACGGAATCCTGATTGAGCCGGGAAACAATGAAGAACTCCGCACAGCAATTACCGGAATGATTTCAGGATATAAAAATTATGACAGCAGTCGGCTAATCCGTTTTGCAGCAGCGAATTTTAATGCTGAGCAAGCCGGAAAAAAATTTGAACTCATTTATAAAAAGCTCATTGATAAAGTGGGAAATTAATTTGTCCCGCCGGGTCCTTTAACACTCCTTTTAATGTATATAATTTGCCTGAATGAAAGGTTTTATTAATTTTGCGACTCCAAAAGAGAAAATTCAATTATTATCAATTAAAAAAAACCAATTCCAAATGAAAAAAAGTGTACTCATGGTTTTAATGGCGGGCACAGTTACGGCTTACGCTCAAAACCGTATTGCTAAAAATGTTACTTTGCATGGTCCGGCTTTGTTCAACACTACAAAGAATGCTGCGATTGAGCCTGGTATCATTAGGACAAATACAGCTATTCCTTCAGTAACATCACCAGCTAAACATCAGGTCTCCGGCAAAAAAGGAACCGGAACAGGAAATCGCACACAAACACTCTGCGAAGTGCAAATTGGCTCGGCAGGTAACCAGTTTGGATCAGCTTATGGACCCAAGACAAACCTCAATTACAACCGTGACCTGAATACGCTTACTTTTATTCATCGTTCAAATGATTTGAATGGATGGCCAAATACTGCAAATATTCTTTATGATATTTCTACAGACGGAGGTGTTACCTGGCAGATTGATCAGGGCGCTATTTATGCTGACAATGCAAACATTTTGCGTGCACGTTACCCGCAAGGCGCACAATATAATCCACCGGGAAATACCGATCCTGCTAACTCTTTTGTAACAGCTTACGGTCCGTCAACTGATGGTACCAACTGGACAGCACACTATAAAGGAACTTCACAGGTTGGAACATCGACACAGGTTCAGGCAACTTTTCCCTTTTCAAATGGATTGACAGGTGTTGTTCCACAAGGTGGAATCATAATTAAAAATACCGGAGACGTGTGGTGGAGCGGTCGTAACGATGATGGCAGTCAGGTAGCATACAATGATTCTGTGGTTTTATCTCATGGAGTCTGGAATTCAACAACAAATGAATACGATTACACATTCGATAAAATTCCGGTTCCTGTGAAGACAGATATTGACGGAGCAAAAATGTGGCAGAATTGTGCTGTTATTTTCAATGACGCCGGAGACATCGGATATATCGTTACGTTGGGAAATGATTGGGTAAACTCAACTGACATTCTTGATTCTTCAATGGGTATCATCGTTTACAAAACAATAAATGGTGGTGCTTCATGGTCTGAAATTCCGCATCCGAATCAGAATCTGGTTGACCAGTTATTATTGAATGGTGGTTATGCTTACATGACTTCTTCACAGCTTGACCTGGCAGTGGACAGGGATAATGTTTTGCACATTGCTCTTCCTGTGGTTCCTTTTCAGGAAGGCAATACAATCTATTTAGGCTATGAATATGCATCTTGGGGATTGTTCGATTTTTCTACCAGTGATGGTTTAAACTGGAATGTTTGTCTTATTGCAAAACCGGAAACCTATTATGGTGATTTCGGAATTGCAGGCTCTTCAGTTGATCCGCAAATTCAGGAAGAAAACCGCCTGCAAATAAGTCGTAACTGGGAAGGCTCAAAACTATTTTATACATGGTTCGATACTGATACGGCAATCTTTGGTCCCGGCCTGAATAACTTCCCTGATGCCCGCGCAATAGGTATGGATCTTGACGGTGGACTATGGACTTCTGAAGAAGCACTTACTGAATTCAGTGGAACAAGTGCCGATGGAAATTCAATGTGGGGTAACGTTTGTTATTACACAATCAATGATGGCCAGAACGAAAATATTCCGTTTGTTATTGATGTAATGACCAACAATACCGGCGAACCGGTAGATTTCTTTTATGAAGGTTGCGCTGCTATGAGCAATTTTGTAAATGCAGGAACCTGCTTTATTATTTCAGGCATTTCCCAGCCATCTCATGCTTCCGGTAATTTCGAAGTTTCTGCTAACTATCCAAATCCATACACCGGCAAAACAACTGTAAATGTTACCCTTGTTAAAGCAACTGATATTACAATCGAAGTTACTAATTCAATCGGACAACTGCTTTCAACAGTTAAATACAAAAACCTCAGTGCAGGTGTTAACGCACTCACCATTGATGGTTCATCCCTGAGCAAAGGTTTGTACTTCTACTCCGTGAAAACTGACAGCGAAACTGTCACAAAAACTATGAGCGTAGAATAATACCAGAAATCTCATCCGGTTTATTCCCGGTTTATCAACAGGCATGAAATTTATTCATGCCTGTTTTTTTTACAAATTCGTGATCTTTCAAACCAAAAACTTGCATTACTTCGAACTTTAATTTTACATTTGCAAAAGCTTATTGACTCTATTCACATACTTAATATCCAATTATTATTCTAATTTAAATCAAAACCAATGAAAAAAAGTTTACTCATCATCGGAGTAGCTCTTTCTGTTGCGGCATCTGCACAAAACAGAAGGGTTCAGTCAACCGGAACGAAGGTAAGTGCTACCGACAAAACGGTCATTTATCCTGAAGTTTACAAAACACCATCACTCCTTACAGCAACACCAAAAATCGGTACAGCTAAACACGGAGGTGGTAGCAATAACACAACATCTGTTTCCGAAGTCGTAATTGGCTCTTCCGGAAATTGTTTTGGCCCCGCCTTCGGACCTAAAGCAAATCTTTGGTATGATAAAGATATCAATTCAGTTGCCTTCTTCCATCGCTCAACCCTACCAACTAATGGTTTGCTGTATTATGATGTGTCAACCAATGGAGGCAGTTCATGGACTACAGATCATTACCTTGCAGGTGACTCTACGAATGTCAGGCGTAGCCGTTATCCTCATGGAGCACTTTACAATCCACAGGGTAATACAGATCCTAACAATGCATTTGCCACTACAATCGGACCTGTTACTGACGGATCTGCAGTTGTCGGAGCTTTTTGCAATGCAGGATGGACAGGATTGATGGCAGGTTCAACAAATCTTGGTAATCTTTCTTACCAGAGTAACTACTACGATTGCGTTACTCTTGGCCTCAATTTCTTACAACCAAGCGGTGCTCAGATGGTTAAAAACACAGGAGATTATTATGCAGTTGTAAACGGATATGACGGAACTGCATACAATGATTCAATTACCCTCATCAAAGGAATATGGAACAGTGCTAACTCTTCAATGGATTATACCTTCACTAAAATGTATGTTCCTGTTTGTACCAATGACGCCGGAAACAAAATGTTTGTCGATGTAAACACAGCTTGGAATGATGCAGGCGATATCGGTTATATCACCGTAATTGGTAACGACTGGTCTTGTGCTGATGAACAGTCAGACTCTACCTATGGTTTGATCATTTTTAAAACCATTAATGGTGGTTCATCATGGACAAAGCTTGGCCGTCCTTGGCTCAGCTTGCTTGATCCGGTTCTTGCAAACGGAGAATTCTTCTGCACTACTGCGTTCGAACATGATGTTGTTGTTGACAAAAACGATAACCTTCACATTGCAGTAGCTGTTGGTGCATATCCAAGTACAGGTTCTATAAGTACAGGTCCGGGCTACTGGGCTTTATTTGATGTAGCTACTCCTGATCAGGGAGGTTCATGGAACGCAACCGTTATTGGAAGACCAATGACTTTCAGAGGTACCTATGGAGATCCTAATAACGCAACACAGGATCCGGCGCTAAATGAAGACAGCCGTCCTCAGGCCAGCCGCAGCTGGGATGGATCAAAAGTTTTCTTTACATGGTTTGATACAGATACCAATACTTTCGGAAGTTTAGATGGAAATATTTACCCTGATATGTTTTCTATCGGTCTCGATGTAGATGCAGGATTGTGGACAGCAGAGGTAAATCACACACAAAACAGTGGTACACAAATGGACGGTGCATGCCATTTCGGTAACGTTAGCTATTATACCATCAATAATGGAACTGACGAATGCATTCCAATGGTTGGCGGAATCATGGTAAACGCTCCAATCACTACAGGTTCAACATTGACTTTTGATTACATTGCTGATGCTTGTATGAGCAATTACAGCAATTCATTGACTCCTACTCCACTGAATATATGGATCGGAACAAATGATCCTGCTACTGTTTCTTCAACATTCCATGTGTCATCTAACTACCCTAATCCTTACAATGGAAAAACTTATGTAGATGTAACACTTGCAAAAGTGAGCGATGTAACAATCGAAATCAGCAATACAATCGGACAGGTATTGTCTGCCAAGACTTTTCAGAACTTACATTCAGGAGTTAATCAATTGACTATTGATGGCTCATCTCTCAGCAAAGGCCTGTATTTTTATACAGTAAAAGCCGGCAGCGAGTCTTCTACAAAGACGATGAGTGTTGAGTAATTGATAATATTTCGACTTCTAAAAGGGGCAGGAGATTTTTCTTCTGCCCTTTTTGCTTTTCCAAAGGTACCTGAAATCAGTTGCTCTGTAAGCGACATGAACATCACACCGGAAAAAATGAAAGTTATGGCGCGCGAATACTTCAAACAGCGAAATCCACATGGTATATATGTGGCCGTTCCTCATTTTGACAAGCAGCATTTTCACCTGCATATTTGTGCATCAGGGGTTGAATACAAAACAGGGAAGTCACTACGGCTTTCTAAAGAAGCACTTTTGAAATTAAAAAAAGGAATCCAAAATTATCAAAAGGAA
>JBBRAY010000060.1:0-20897 GCA_038206355.1 Bacteroidia bacterium | reverse complement strand
CAATAAATTTTATTGACAATGAAAAAAATCCTTTCTCTTATTTTATTTATTTACTGTTTTCAATCGCATGCACAAATCCTGTGTATATTCTGCTATGATCAGAATGACTCGATTAGTCAGAACGTAAATAACCTGATTATCAATGGCGGATTTGAAAACACCACTTGTGCTTTTAATTCCAACTCAAATACTTTTTGTCCCAATGCAACGACATACAATTGTGACATCGCAAACTGGATATGTACCGGTGGCGGATCAAGTACATACTCGTGCTTTTATGACAGCAATTACTGGTATGTTGCAGAAGGAACCCATGCGGCTTACTTTGGAAATTCTTTTTGCCCCCCATGCAATACGGGTGATACATCTTGCTTAATAAACACCGGATGTGAGACTACCGGAATCTCTCCGGGATATCCCCTCAATGGTTCCGGTTATGGCGGGGCGATGGGAATTTCTCTTGAACAAACCGTCAACGGACTCACACCCGGCGCTACTTACGTTCTTGAATTCTGGGCGGGAGGAGAATCATTCGGTGGTGGTTTTCCCGATCCGGGATTATTTGCTGTTGACATTGGATTCGGATATACATACCTGAGGTGCCATCCCACGCAGGCGCATATCGGCGTTGGTACACGGTTTATCATCGAGTTCAATGCTGCTGCTACCTCGCATACAATAAAGTTTACCAACTGGGGACACATCTGTAACACATGCACTGAACTTGTGCTTGACGACGTAAAATTATATACACTTGCTGAACTATCACCCATTGTTCCGCCTTGCGCCGGTGCAAATGTCACTGTTCTTTTTACAGCTCCCAATCACATTTGTCCCGGCACATGTACCTACTTCAATAACCTTTCTGTAAATGCGACGTCATACCTGTGGCAATTCCAGGGTGCAAATCCATCAGTAAGTACAGATGTTTCTCCAACCAATATTTGTTACAACTCACCGGGCTCATACGGTGTAACACTCATCGGTACCAATGGCGTAACCAGTGATACACTTACATTGAATAATTTTATCACCGTATATCCATATCCTGCGCCACAAGGAATTTCACAAAGTGGCGATACGCTTTTTGCGAATTCCGGAGCGGTTTCATACCAGTGGTATTATAACGGAAATCTTATTACGGGCGCAACAGATTATTTTTATGTTGCATTTGAAAGCGGTGATTATGGTGTAGTAGCAACGGATAACAATAGTTGTGAAGTGGAAGCGGTGATAAATGATGTAGTGGCGGGTATAGAGCCGGCAACAGGCATTGGACAGTGGGCAATATATCCGAATCCCGTTCTGACTAAATTATTTATCAGAAATATTTCTTCCGGAAATAACATAAATGAAATTCAATCAATTGCTGTTTACAACCTGCTGGGAGAAAAAGTAATGCAATTGCCCCTTCAATATCTTGCCCTGCCTCTGTCAATTTATGTTTATGAACTTCCGCCATCAGTTTATTTCGTTGAAGTAAGCAGCAATAAATATTCTTCCCGGCTTCGATTCATCAAAGAACAAAAATAATTGCAATGAGGAATTTACTACTCCTGATTTATTTTTTGTCAATCCATACAACAGGTTCGGCGCAACCCGGACAATGGACATGGTTACATGGAAGCCAGACATCAGGTAGTGCAGGAAGTTATGGCGTACAAGGCATTCCTGCTCCTGCCAATGAGCCGCCTGCAGTTTATGAGCCCATGGAATGGACAGATCAAAGTGGAAAATTCTGGATGTATGGAGGAAGGTCTGCAACAGGAAATTTTTTTAATGCACTATGGAAATATGATCCGGGAACAAATGAATGGACATGGATCAATGGATTGAATACGCCGAATGACCCGGGCAATTACGGAATACAGGGTGTATCATCTCCATTGAATCGCCCTCCTGCAAGAGGCTGGTCGGCCGCAACATGGGTTGATCTGAATAACAACCTCTGGGTTTTCGGTGGTGAAGTCGGGAGCTTCAATGGCTACAGCGATTTGTGGATGTACGACATGGGTACAAATGAATGGACATGGATGAAAGGTCCAGGCACTACAGGCGTTCCGGGAACTTATGGTACGCAAGGAGTACCCGGTCCGCTCAATAACCCCGGCGGAAGATGGGAAAGTGCAGGCTCATGGACTGACAATGCCGGAAACCTCTGGCTTTTTGGAGGCTATAATTCCAGCATGTGGAATGACCTGTGGAGATATCATATCGCAACGAATGAATGGACATGGATGAAAGGTTCACAGGTTGGAAATGACATCGGATGGTCCGGAACATTGGGCGTGGAAGATCCTGCCAACAACCCGTCTGCCCGTGCAAGTCATAGCCGGTGGAAAGATTTAAACGGAAACCTGTGGTTGTTTGGAGGAGATATTTTTAATCAGCAGGATGACATGTGGAGATACAATCCATCCACCAATAACTGGACATGGATGAGTGGCACAAATCAACCATTCCCTACCCGGCTTTACGGAACGAGGTGTGTTTCATCACCTTCAAATACACCGGGTGGAAGAGTTGAAAACCGAGCATGCTGGACAGGCCAAAACGGAAACTTCTGGTTTTTCGGTGGTAACAGCAATGACCTTTTCAATGATCTCTGGTTGTACTGCACAACAACAAATGAATGGACATGGGTATCCGGTGATACTATACCGGGTGCTTCCGGAAACTGGGGATCTCTGGGTGTATCAAGTCCGTTGAATAAACCCGATGCAAGAGCAGGATCGGTGGCATGGACTGATATCAATGGTTCACTTTATTTTTTTGGCGGGAGCGCAATTCCGTTTGCTTCAAGCTCAATGAATGATTTGTGGAAATTTGAAATTGATCTTACTTGTGGCGTTTGCAATGTTTCTCCTTCAGCAATTTTTACAGCACCCAATCATATTTGTCCGGGAACATGTACTGACTTTACAAATCTCTCCGCGAATGCGACTTCATTCCTCTGGAGTTTTACAGGCGCCAATCCGTCAACAAGTACCGATGTTGCACCCACAAACATTTGTTACAATTCTCCCGGTACTTATGCAGTAAGTCTGATTGCTAGCAATACAGCAGGCAGCGACACACTCACGCTGAATAATTTTATGACTGTTTATCCTTACCCGGCGCCGCAGGGAATTTTGCAAAGCGGGGATACGTTATTTGCAAATCCGGGAGCAGTAAGTTATCAATGGTATCATGACGGAAATATTATTTCAGGAGCAACAACTTATTTTTATGTAGCTACTGAAGGCGGAAATTATAATGTGGTTGCCACGGATAATAATAATTGTGAAGTAGAAGCTGCGCTCTTCGATGTGGTAGCAGGACTACAAACTACAATTGAAAAAAGTCAGTTGGTAATATTTCCTAATCCTGTGAATAATTCGCTGACGATTCAAAATTTTAATTCTCATTTTAATAAGTTCGCTATCAAATCCATTTCCATTTATAACATGATGGGCCAAAAAGTAATAGATGCAGAATTGCATGATACCCGGAGCAGTTTTCCTGTCGACGTTGAAGTAAGTGCGCTTACAAACGGAATGTACTGGCTTGAAATAAGCGGAGGAGTTAAAACTAATCGCTTAAAATTTATTAAATACTCTTCCCAATAACCGGACAAAGGGATTTCAACTTCATTAACTTTCTTTTCTTTGCATTAAATTTCACAAGAATGCAAAATAGAGTTCTGATTGTCTTTTGGTTTATTATTTCCTGCTCATTTTATTCTCTTGCCGATGAAGGCATGTGGATGCCCGACCGGCTAAAGAAAAAGGAAGCTGTAATGAAGGCTGCAGGATTAAAAATTCCTGTGGAAGAAATTTATTCTGAAATAAATCCATCACTTAAAGATGCTGTCGTTCTTTTTGGCGGAGGTTGTACAGGAGCTATTATTTCAAACAAAGGACTTGTACTTACCAACCACCACTGTGGATATTCTCAGGTGCATTCATTGAGCACTCTTGAACACAATTATGTGAAGAATGGCTTCTGGGCTAAAAGTATTTCTGAAGAACTCCCCTGCCCCGGCCTTAGCGTTACATTTATTGTGCACATTGAAAATGTGACAGAGAAAATTTTTGCAAACATTAATGATTCAATGTCAGCGACAGAAAAAGATGAAAAGATTTCGGAAGCGATCATGACGCTTGAAAAACAAACACCCAAAGAAAAATGGCAACAAGCGAAAATAAAACCCATCTATTATGGCAATGAATATTATCTATCTGTAACTGAAACCTACCGGGACATCAGACTTGCAGGCATTCCGCCGGTGAGTCTTGGAAGGTTTGGAGGTGATCTTGAAAACTGGCTATGGCCAGCACATACCGTTGATTTTTCGGTATTCAGAATTTATGCTGACAGCTTGAATCTTCCTTCAGATTTTTCAGAAAGTAATACGCCTTACACTCCTAAAAAATCATTTACGCTCTGCACCAAAGGAATTCAGGAGGGAGATTTCACCATGGTTTATGGATTTCCGGGAAAAACAACTGAGTATATCCCTTCATTTGCAGTTGAGCTGATTCAAAATTCAACTGATCCGGCAAAAGTGCATATCCGTGATCAACGACTTTCCATCTGGCGGCAAAGGATGAATGACAATGATACCATCAGATTAAAATACGCATCCAGATATGGCACCATTGCGAACTATTGGAAAAAATGGGATGGAGAAATGAAGGGTCTTAAAAACAACAATGTGATTAAACTAAAACAGGATGAAGAAGTGAAATTTATTGAATGGATGGGAGAAAACAGTGAGCGCCGCGATAAATATTCCGGCCTGTTACACGAGATGGAGTTGTTTTACGGTGAAATAAAACCATTGAGTAAATTGTCAGAATATTATGCTGAGGCAATTCAGGGAATTGAAATGATCGCATTTCTCAGCAACAACATCCGTTCGCTGGAACAAATAGCGAAGAATGATTCTATTCCTGATGAAGATCTGAAATCAGCAGCAACAAAGTTGCTGAAAGGCGTGCCGGGATTTTTCAAAAACTATGACGCAAAAACTGATGAGCTCGTTATGGCATCCATGCTACAGCTTTTTCACGATAGCATTGAAGCCGGATTTATTCCTGAGATCTATGGGAACATTCAATCAAAATATAAAAATGATTTTCATAAATACGCCCGTGACGTTTTCAGAAAATCTATTTTCACAGATGAAGACAGACTGAAAAAGTTTCTCAGCTCATTCAGCCATCGCTCTTATAAAAAAATAATCAAAGATCCGGCTTACAGGATTTATGTCTCCTTCGCAGAATTAATGAGAACAAAAGCTGCTCCTGAACTGCAAAGATTCAATACGCGCATCGCCTCCCTCCAGAAAAGATACATGAAAGCGCAAATGGAAATGAATGATCCTGATCAAATGTACCCTGATGCAAATCTTACCATGCGCATTTCCTACGGTAACGTGAAAGGATACCAACCCCGCGATGCAGTCCAATATAAATCCCAGACTTATTTATCCGGATTGCTTGCGAAAAACATTCCCGGCAATCCCGATTTTGATGTTCCATTAAAACTACAGTCGCTGTACGCAGAAAAAGACTTTGGAGATTATGCTGTGAAGGATGACGTTCCCGTAGCCTTTATTGCAAGCAATCATACAACAGGTGGCAATAGCGGCAGTCCGGTAATCAATGCAAACGGTGAATTGACCGGAACCAACTTCGACCGCGTTTGGGAAGGAATACTAAGCGACATTCAATACTATCCGGAAATCTGCAGAAATGTATCACTTGATATCCGCTTTACACTTTTCATCATCCAAAAGCTGGGCGGTGCGCAGCATATTATTGATGAATTACAGATAATAAAATGAGGCTGATTCTCTTTGTTATTTGCTGCGGCTTTTTGTCTTCCTGCATTACAATGAAACCCGTTGAATTCAAAAGCGCCGAAAAATTTGTAGTGAGCAAGGTTAATAATTCATACGATATTAATTTCAGTATGCTATTCTTCAACCCGAATTCATTCGGATGCACAATAACTTCACTTGAAGCTATAGGAATCAGGGATAAGCAGTTGTTTTTCAACACAGACATGAAAACCAAATTACGCATCAGCAGAAAAAGTAATTTTGATATTCCGGTGAATGCGACTTTGACAAAGATGGATCTCAACAACTTACTGGGAACAGGAATCAGTCTGTTTCTGAACAATGAAAACTCCGTGATTGAAGTCAAAGGGAAAATAAGAATGAGAAAATTTTTATTCGCCCGGACATATAAATTTTATTTCACACAGACTATTGATAAAGACAGGTTGTTGAAGCTATTTTGAAAAAACCTTATTTGTTTATTTGCAACATGATTCGAAAAATACTTTACACAATTATATTATTCATTTCTATAATCTCATTTGCATCAGCGCAAAATAATTCTGCCCCCTCCGTTGTTTATCGGGATGCCGGCTTCGGAAATCCGATCGATCCTCCTTTCGTACTTGCAGGGACCTTCGGAGAAATCAGAAATAATCATTTCCATACGGGTATTGACATCAGCACGGGAAATGCAACAGGTAAACCGGTGTATGCAGCAGGTGATGGTTATGTATCGCGCATTAAGGTTTCTGCCACCGGATTTGGAAAAGCAATTTACATCACTCATCCCAATGGATTTGTAACGGTTTATGCACACCTGAATAATTTTTCCGAACCCATTGAAAAATACATTGCAAAGATTCAATATAAAAAAGAAAGTTTTGAAGCAGACGAATCACTTGAATCAGGGAAATTAAAAGTAAAGAAGGGGAGTATTATTGCGTTGAGCGGAAATTCAGGCGCAAGTATCGGCCCGCATCTCCACTTCGAAATCAGGGATGAACGCACCGAAGAACCCATCAATCCATTATTGTTCGGATATGTTGTTGCTGATAATGTGAAGCCCGCAATAAAATCCGTTCGCTTTTCTCCTGTGCCCGGTCAAGGCATTGTTGTAGATTCTGACAAGCCGCGCAGTTATAATGTTGTTCAGTCTGAAGCTGGATTGAGCATTCCCGTTTCAGACTATATCCAGGTATTTGGAAAAATCGGATTTGAATTTTCTCTTACCGATTACCAGGCAAAAGGAGGTTCTCCGCTCGGCATATATTCCATTCAGCTCGCCATTGATACGATGCAGGTTTTCAGCATGAAGTACGACAGGTTGAATTTCAAGGACAGCAGGTATGTAAATGCGCACATTGACTATGAAGCAAAATATGACGACGAAGGAATATTTGAACGCTGTTTCCGGCTCAGCGGCGACAAACTGAAAATTTACGACGACACTTCTTCAACGGGCTACTTTGAATTTCAGGAGGACGGAGTACATGATGTATCACTGTCCGTCAAAGATTTTAACGGGAATACATCCGAACTGAATTTTCAGCTCCTCTCCTACTCATCGCTTGCAGGAGGACAATACACAGAACAACCCGAAGATTATTTTGCCATGTTTCCGGATAAAGGACTTGCGATTCATAAGTCCGATGTGGAAATAATTATTCCTGCAAATGCAATTTATGAAGTGCTTCTTTTTACGAATACGCAAAGCGCCGGGAAGAAAGGTTATTTTTCCCCAACCTATGAAATCGGAAATCCGCGTGTGCCATTGCATTTACCGGTTACCCTGTCGATCAGGCCACAAAATTTACCTGATTTTCTGAGAACAAAAGCAATCATCGTTTCTTTCGATAAAAAAGGAAAAGTCACTTACGAAGGAAATGAATGGAATAATGAATTCCTCTCGGCAAAAACTAGTCACTTCGGTTTGTTTGCCATTTCTGCAGATACCATTCCTCCTGTTATCAGCATTTTGAAAAAGCCCGGTGAGGGGAATGCTGCATCAGAAATTAAAATAAAAATCACCGATGACCTATCCGGAATTAAATCATACCGCATGTTGCTCAACGACAAATGGTTTCTTGCCGATTACGATGCAAAGAATAATTTGCTCATTGCAAATGTGAGAGATATTGCCACCGGTAAAAGCCACAAAGTGGAAATCATCGTCACTGACATGGTCGGGAATTCGACATCAGCAATTACTGAAGTTTCTATACCCGGAAAATAATTCCGATCAGTATTTTTCTTTGTTGATTTTAAACAGAAGTTTGTTACAAACTCATTTCTCATTTCCTGATTAATCGGATTTTTGTTGGTAACTTTAGGCATTGCAAACGAAGGATTCAGTTACTTTTGCAATCAGCAAATTTAGACCAATGGATATTACTTATTTCGGCCATTCCTGCTTTTCTATTGAAGCCAGCAATAAAATACTATTGTTTGATCCATTCATCTCGGGAAATCCGCTGGCTAAGGATATTGACCTGAAAAAAATTAAAGCAGATTATATCTTGATTTCTCATGGTCATGGTGATCATATAGGTGATGCTATAGAACTGGCAAGGCAGACAAATGCAACAGTTATTGCTTCGTATGAAATTACCACGTGGATTACAAACCATGGAATTACCAAAACGCATGGAATGAATACCGGCGGACACTGGATGTTTGATTTCGGAAAAGTGAAGTGTGTGCATGCCGTTCATTCCAGCAGTCTTCCTGACGGGACGTATGGCGGCAATCCAATGGGATTCCTGATCGAAGCAAAAGCCGGTAATTTTTATTATGCCGGTGATACTGCTTTGCATTTCGACATGAAACTGATCGGAGAATATAAAAAAATCAACTTTGCATTCCTGCCGATAGGAAATAACTTTACAATGGGTGTTGACAATGCCGTGATTGCATCTGACTTTATCAGGTGTGACCATATCATCGGAATGCACTATGATACGTTTGACACGATAAAAATAGATCATGCAGATGCTGTCAAGAAATTTGAACTGGCCGGAAAGGAATTAACACTGATGAAAATCGGTGAAACGGTCAACATGCACGCTACTGTGCTATCCTGAACTTAACAAGAACTACTTACTTAACTAACTTATGGGAAAAATTATTGCAGTTGCAAATCAAAAAGGCGGAGTCGGAAAAACCACTACTGCCATGAACCTCGCCGCATCACTGGCAGTACTTGAGCACAAAACACTGCTGATTGACAGTGACCCGCAAGCCAATGCTACCAGTGGCGTTGGCTTTGATCCACGCAATGTAAAAATCAGTATTTACGAATGCATCATTGACGATGTGAATCCGAAAACGGCAATACTGAAAACAGAAACGCCGAACCTATACCTCATCCCATCACACATAGATTTAGTAGGCGCTGAAATCGAAATGATAAACCTCCCTCAGCGCGAACGGAAGATGAAAGATGTGATTGAAAAAATTCGCAATGACTTTGATTTTATCATCATTGATTGTTCTCCATCGCTGGGACTTATCACCGTGAATGCATTGACTGCCGCCGACTCCGTAATTGTTCCCGTACAATGCGAATACTTTGCTTTAGAAGGCCTCGGAAAATTACTGAATACAATAAAGATTGTACAAACCCGTTTGAATCCTGCGCTCGACATTGAAGGCATATTACTCACGATGTATGATTCACGTTTGCGCTTATCCAATCAGGTCGTGGAAGAAGTAAAAACACATTTTCAGCAAATGGTATTTGATACCATCATTCAGCGGAATACCAAACTGGGAGAAGCGCCGAGTTTCGGGCAAACCATCATTATGCATGATGCAAGCAGTCGCGGTTCTACAAATTACCTGAACCTGGCAAGGGAAATCCTGCAGAAGAATGACCTCACACGAATGAAAAATGCGGACAAATTTATTCCCGTAACTGATGAGCACTAAACGGAACGCATTGGGTAAAGGCCTTAGTGCATTGCTCGATAATGCAGATACCGATATTACAACAAGAAATGATGGAGGTGCATTACATCCCGGCGTCGGAAATGTATCTTCCATTCCAATAAAGCAGATCGAAACCAATCCGTTTCAGCCGCGCTCCGATTTTTACCTCTCTGCATTACAAGAGCTATCCGCTTCTATCAAAGAGCATGGAATTATTCAGCCGATTACGGTCCGCAAACTCGGCTATGATAAATACCAGATTATTTCCGGTGAAAGAAGATACCGCGCTTCAATCCTCGGCGGACTGGATACTATTCCTGCTTACGTTCGCGTTGCCAACGATCAGAGTATGCTGGAGATGGCGCTCGTGGAAAACCTGCAACGCAGCGACCTCAATGCCGTGGAAATCGGTGTCAGTTTCAAAAGACTGATTGATGAATGTAGTCTCACCCAGGAAGAACTGAGCGATAAAATCGGAATGAACAGAAGTACGGTAGCCAATTATATCCGTATGCTGAAACTCCCGCCTGAAATACAATTGGCAATCAGGGATAATAGTTTAACCATGGGACATGCCCGGGCGATATTGGGTATAACCGATATTACAAAACAACTTCTGGTATTTAAACTGACGATTGAAAAAAATCTCAGTGTGCGGGAAGTCGAAGAACTGGCCCGTGAAAAAGGGAATAAATCAAGTCCCAAAATCAGGAACAATTCTGATGCTGGAACCTTGGGTTTTGAATATGAGAAAATTCAAAATGTTTTGAGCAGCCACTTCGGTACCAAGATTCATCTCAAAAAAAATAAAAAAGGAGATGGCAGCATTATGATCCCTTATGAGAATGATGCAGACCTTAATAGAATTCTCGAACTACTGAACTATTGAGTTCATAATGAGGATGTAATAGTGACTAATGAAAGCAGGAGTTTTATTTACTTTCGGATTAATTTTGCTTTCATGCTTTAACCTTTATGCGCAGGATACGCTTACTAAGGTTGATCATTCAGTTCCGCTAGATACATTTTATACCAAACGCAAAGCCAATAAGGCGGCATTATACTCGGCTATACTTCCGGGGGCCGGGCAAGTTTACAATAAGAAATACTGGAAGCCACCGATTTTATATGCAGGATTTATAGCGCTTGGCTATTCTATTGATTTCAATAACAGAAATTACCAGACCTTTAAAAGAGCGTATCGTCTCCGTATTGACGGGGATTCAACTACAATAGACGACTATGTAAATATCTATCCTGACGCCAATGCACTGTTGGTAAGAAAAGATTACTACCGCCGGACTAGGGATCTGATGTGGATTATTACCTCAGCTGTTTACATTCTCAATATTATTGATGCATACGTGGATGCGCAGCTTTCTGACTTTGATATAAGCGACGACCTCTCGCTGAATGCGCAACCCGGTATTCAGTTTGCTTTTGACAAAAGCCCCGTCCCTTCCCTGGCGCTCAGGTTTACTTTTAAATAAACTTTATTATGTTCAATGCACATGTTTGTGGGAAATCTCTTCCGGCGTTGCTTCCCGTACTTCCACGATCTCCCCTGCAAAGTGCAGGGCTTGTCCGGCCAGCGGATGGTTGAAATCCATTGTTACCGTCTGGTCATTGAAAGATGCTATTCTTCCGTTCATCGTATTCCCTTCATTGTCGCGCATGGGAACGATGTTTCCGACCTTCAGAATTTCCATGTCGATTACACCTTCATGCTTGAAAATATCAATGGGCATCGGAATAATTGCATTGGTTTCGAGTTCTCCATACGCATCTGCCGGAGTCAGTTTGAAGTCAAACTTATCACCTTTTTCCAACCCCATCAGGTTGTTTTCAAAACCAACAATCAATCCCCCTACTCCGCTAAGAAAACGGAAAGGACTTTTCGGATCAGTTGATTCAACATGTTGCATGGGTTGGTCAGGAAGACCTGCATTGAGGATGTAGTTCAGCGTGACTACGGAGTTGTTTGCTATTTTCATTTTGTAACTAATTAAAAAAGTGCGCGAAGATAATATTGTGTTTGAAATAGAGAGGGATAATTTTCAGACTTCATTTACGACTAAATATTACCCGATTGCTATCTCTTTCAGCCACGATCCCGATAGCTATCTGGAACACCAATCAACCCAAATGCAAAGCCGGTTATTAAAGTCTAAAAATGACCATCCTGGAAGTCGGGAGGTATCAATAAATCAAAAAAAGCTATTCTACTTATAGGAAGAAATATTTTCTTCCTTTCAACTCAGCTTCCAATACATATTGCGAGCAGTTTCTGCATTGATTGTAAAACTGATTTGTGTTAATTGGTAAAATTAGTGGCAGGGCTGTTTATTCAGATTGTTCCAGATTCATCTACTGCAATAAAAATCCGCGCTTCATTTATTATCAGATTACCTGAACCATCCCGATTCTTGGTAACTTTGCAACTTATGAAGTCCCATTCTCCGGAAATCAGAAACAGAAAGGCAAGTTTTGAATACCAGTTTCTTCAGACGTATACTGCCGGAATCATGCTTACCGGAACTGAAATAAAATCCATCAGAGAAGGAAAAGCAAATTTTACTGATTCATTTTGTTTAATACTGAACGGAGAACCGTTTCTGAAAAACATGCATATCAGTGAGTACAAAGAGGGCTCTTACAATAACCACGAACCCAAGCGCATGCGGAAACTCCTTCTCAATAAGGAAGAGCTCAGGAAAATGCAAAGTAAGCTGAAGGAGAAAGGAACTACGATAATTCCTGTGCGGCTTTTTTTTAATGAACGCAATATTGCCAAGCTGGAAATTGCAATTGCAAAAGGGAAAAAACTATACGACAAAAGAGAAAGTATTAAAGACAAAGATCTCAAGAGACAAATGGCGAGGGAAGAATGAGCACAAAAAAAAAGAGTCCGCACCGGCGAACTCTTTTTTTATTTTGTAATAATTTCTGTTTAGAAATAGAAATGCATTGTGATCGCACCGATGTTGGTTACGTCAAGACCGAAAGAACTGCTCTTTCCTGTTTTTGAAGTGGTCTTAGTACTTCCGGTACCATTTCCGGTTTCAAGAGTTGATTCACCTTCTCCTGCTGAAGACAACATAATTCCCCATGCATATTCTCCGCTCAAAGACATTTTTGGAGCGAAAAAATATTCAGCACCGATGAAACCATCAAGACCGAATCCGAAAGTTGAACCGTTTTTAGATTCAGTTATACGACCTCCGCCTGCAATGTTGCTTCCGAAATCATTGGTAGTTGGTCCCTGATTAGTAGAAGAAAATGCGTTACCATAAGTATACGTATTTTTTGATCCACCAAGTCCAATGCCTATTTCAGCACCGTAGATACCATGAAGACGTCCTTTACCTCTGTTTTTCTGAAGTCCGAAACCAATCATGAAATTGTTCTCAGAAGCTTTCCAGGTATCAGTAGTTGTGCCCTGTGGAGTAGAAGTGCTGTTGTCGTCGTTTACCAATGCATTCTCAGTCATTGAACCAAATCCGATTCTGAGTTTTGCGCGGAAAGCAGTGTTCTCATCTGTCTGATACAAACCAACAAGAGTCTGGTTAACCTGTGAACTCAGGGAAGAGTTATTGTTCGCATCTTTTGTAAACAGGTTGCCGAAATAACGAATCATATCTGTAGCATTAATTCCAATGCTCCAGTCACCGGCCTCCGGTAAAATAGGTGTTCCCTTTTTGGACATCATGTCCTGAGCGCCTGCAAATAAGCATGAACCAGCCAATGCAGCCGTAATAAATAGTTTTTTCATAATGTTTAATTATTTAGGTTTATGTGGACAAATGTATTTCAAATTGCGATTTTACAAAACTAAGATTGCTTAGTTATACACAGGCAAATGTTTATTGGCTCAGTATCACTTAGAAAAAATTTATGTGTTAAAATCCATTCAGAAATCGTTAACACAATTCTTTACTTAACTAAAAATAAAGGTGTAAAGCAATACTACCTACATTGGTAACGTCAAGGACAAGACTTGAACTTTTGGCATTTCTGCTGCTTGATTCTTTACCCGAGCCACCGTCTGATGAGATCCTGAAAGTTTCCTTTTCACCCATTGCCGAAAGGTCAAATCCCCATCCGTATTCTGCACTGAAAGAAAGTTTGGGAGCGAAAAAATATTCTGCTCCGATAAAACCATTGAGCACGAAATTAAAAGTATTGGGGTTCTTCACCATTGAAATTCTGAATGGAACAGGTCCGCTTATATAGTTCCCACTTGTATCCTTTACTGACCAGTCAGTCGTTGATGTCGGCTCTGATGTACTTGCAGAGAAGGAATTTCCGTACGTATATTTATCGGTAGAACTTGTAAAACCTATGCCAAGGTCAATTCCATAAATACCACGCAACCGACCTTTTCCCCTGCTCTTCTGAATACCCGTACCTATAGTCAGGTTCGAACTTGTTGCCTTCCATGTATCAGTGATTTTAGCATTTGGTGGAGCACCTGTGTATGCATCATCGTCAACGAAATTATTTGTAGTCCTGCTTTCAAGTCCGATCCTCAATTTAAAACGGTAAGCAGTGTGATCATCTTTTACATATTTTCCAGTTAATGTTAATGGAATCTGAGACTGAAGCGTATTGTTGTTATTGTTGTCCTTATTAAAAAAATTTCCAAAATACTTAAGTAACGGGTCCGCCTGTAATCCGATGCTCCAGTCCTTTGCTTCAGGCAATATATGCGTACCTTTTTTCGAAAGTAATTCCTGTGCATTTGTAAACAGGAAAGAAGTGAGTAATAACGAAAGCGAAAATAATTTTCTCATTTTTCTTTTTTAATTGATGATTTTTTGTGAGTGCGCAAAAGTAAATTGTTCTATCGTATGTACAATTTTAACATTTGAAAGTTCTGATCGCTGCAATAAACGCAGAAATTGCCATTATATTTTACTGACGGTAAAGATTCTTTTAACCTTCACTGCCAACGTAGTCTGAAAGTGTTAATTAATATATTATTAACAAAACTTGTTTGGTATTTAATATTGTTTTTAACTTGCAAAGCATTTTTGAGAGAAAAAATTGTTTAACCAAACCCAATTATTATGAGAAAACAGATTACGCTTTTAGCGTGGCTCTGCATCTTCGTATGCATGCAGTCATTTGCACAAGACAGAACCTTAACGGGTAAAGTAACGTCCGCACAGGACAATCTCGGAATTCCGGGAGTTAGTGTGGTGGTTGTTGGAACGACCATTGGAACGATTACCGACATCGACGGGAATTACAAATTCAACATCCCTGACTCGGCAAAGAAAATTAAATTTTCAGGAATTGGACTGAAAAACCAAACTGTTGATTTGGGTACCTCTGACAATCTCAGCATATCAATGCTGAACGAGATATCAAAATTAAATGAGGTTGTTGTTACAGCACTTGGAGTTCGAAGAGAAGAAAAATCTCTGGGCTACTCTACACAACAGGTAGATGGTGATCAGGTAAGTACTGCAAAGGAAACCAACTTTATCAATTCACTACAAGGAAAAGTTGCAGGTGTTCAGATTACAGGGTCCAGCAATCTAGGCGGTTCTTCCCGAATTTTACTCCGGGGAGTTCGTTCAATTAACTATGAAAATCAGCCGCTGTTTGTGGTGGACGGGATACCTTTTAACAACGGGAACTTTGCTACCCGTGATCAGGTAAGAGGTGCGCATGGGTATGACTATGGAAATGCAGCACAGGACATCAACCCCGATGACATTGAATCGATAAACGTACTTAAAGGATCTGCTGCAAGTGCATTATACGGTGCAAGAGGTGCCAATGGGGTGATCATTGTTACTACCAAAAAAGGAAAGAGCCGTGCCAATGGAGAAGGAAGATTTCCAATCGGAATTTCCGTTACTACAGGAGTTTCTTTAAACAATGTTTCAGTATTGCCTGATTACCAAAATCGTTATGGTGGCGGAGCGAGTTCAACTTTTGTACAAAGTGACATCCATCCGGGCGAAGAGCGGGCTAACTTTGAATATGATGGAAGCTGGGGACCTGAACTAAATGGTCAGTTGGTTTACCAATGGGATAGCTACTACCCGTCATTGCCTAACTACAATAAAAAAACTCCATGGTCAGCACATCCTGATAATGTTAAAGATTTTTATGAGACAGGTGTTACCTATAACAATAGTGTTGCCGTTGATGGTGGCAATGAGAATACCTTATTTCGTCTTTCATATACCAATTTGAATGAATCAGGTACCATTCCGAATTCCTCAATCAACAGGAACATTTTTGGTTTTAATGGCAGCAATAAATTTACCAAAAAACTTTCAAGTGCAATCGGTATAAATTATATGAGAACCAATGGAAAAGGTCGTGCTAAAACAGGATACAATGGCATCTCTTCCAATTTTACCCAGTGGTGGCAGCGTCAATTGGATATGGAGCAGTTGAAAGACTACAAGAATCCTGATGGCACCCAGCGCACATGGAACATGAATGCGGAGGATGATTTAAGTCCGCTTTATTGGGATAATCCATATTGGGTTGCTTACGAAAACGTAGAGACAGACGTGAGAAATCGTGTATATGGTTTCGCTAATTTAACTTACGAGCTATGGAAAGATGTGAACCTGATTGGAACAGTTAAAACTGATTATTACAATGACCTTCGTCAGGAACGTGTAGCAAAAGGAGGAGCATTTAGTTCTCAATATTCTGAACAAAACATCAACTTTAATGAAAACAATTATGAAATGATGTTGACTGTGAAGAAGACATTAAACAAAGACTTTGATTTCAATGGGCTTATTGGTGTTAACAGAGAGGATAGCAGAACGGTTCAGGGATATGCAAGTACACAAGGTGGTTTAAAAGTTCCTGATTATTATAGCTTAAACAATTCCGTTGATGCAATAACTTCTACAACTACTGACATTCCGGTTCCCATCACCCAGATCCGCAGGAATTCGATTTATGGAAATTTGTCTTTTGGATACAAAAGATACCTCTATCTTGATGTAACAGGCAGAAATGATTTTAGCTCAACTTTACCGGCTAAAAATAGCTCTTACTTCTATCCTTCTGTAAACGGAAGTTTTGTATTCTCTGAACTTACCAAATTAAAATGGCTTAGTTTCGGTAAATTAAGACTGGGATGGGCACAAACAGCTATTGATCCTGCGGCTTATGTTGCTGATATCACTCGTCCAACGGTTACTGATAATTTTAATGGATATGCAACAGCGATCATTAATAACCAGGCGAACAATCCTGAGTTAAAACCTGAGAGAACTTCATCTTGGGAAGTTGGTACTGAAATGAACTTCTTTAACGGAAGGGCTGCTTTTGATATTACCTATTATAGTTCAACTTCAACTGATGTTATCTTCCGTGTTCCTCAATCGGCATCAACAGGATATTCTTCAAAGTATTACAATGCTGCAGAGATTACCAACAAAGGATGGGAAATACATTTGGAAGGAATTCCTGTTTCAACCAAAAGTGGTTTTCAATGGGGCCTTGGTGTAAACTGGGCACAGAATCATAATAAAGTTGAAAAACTTTTCACTGATGAAAACGGAAAAGCAACTGAAAGTGTACTGATTCAAAATGCTCCATTCTCAGTAACCTACCAGGCAGTACCTGGTGCTCCGGCATTCCAGATTGTTGGGTATGATTATGTTTATCACACTGACGGACAAAAAATAGTTGATGGCGGCGCTTATGTTCGGACTGCTAAAGTTAAACCTCTGGGTTCGGTTTTACCACAATACACAGGAGGTTTTACCACTTTCCTTTCTTTCAAATCTTTGAGGTTAACCGGTGTGGTTGATTTCCAGAAAGGCGGAAATTTATTCTCTCTCACAAATACCTGGGGTAAATACTCAGGTACTTTGGCCGAAACCGCAGAGGGTAATATTCGCGAAAACGGAATTATTGTTGAAGGTGTAAACCAAACAGGAGTTGACGAAGCAGGAAATGCTATATCTGATGGGTCAGCCAATACAACAAGGATTGACGCCGTTGATCATTTCTTTCTAAATGGAGGATATGTTATTTCTGCTGCCGATGTTTATGATGCATCTTTCATAAAATTACGTGAGATTACTCTGGGTTATACTTTCCCTGCAAAATGGTTTGTGAAGTCCCCGGTACAGGGTGTCACGCTTTCTTTAATTGGAAGAAATCTTGCCATTCTGGATAAAAACGTTCCAAACATAGATCCTGAAAGTGCTGTTTCAACTAACAATGTACAGGGATTAGAAGGTGGACAGTTGCCAACCGTACGCACTTTTGGTGCATCATTAAGTGTTAAATTTTAATATCACTCAGTTCTAAAAATTAAGCAAAATGAAAATACAATTTATAAATAAATCAAGACTGCTGTTTACCGGTCTGCTTAGTTTCTCTCTTCTTTTTAATTCATGTAAGAAGGATTTTGAGAAAATAAATAATGACCCGAACAATCCCAAAGATGTACCTAATAGTTTTTATCTGGCAGGAGCTCAGCGTGGACTAATGGACAATACAACAGATGTATGGTTTGGAGGTCAGGTTGGAAATCAACTTGCACAATATTGGTCATCAAATCAATATTCTTCTGAAAGCCGTTATCAGTTTCGCACACCATTAACAAATGTATATTGGGGCTTATTTTATGCAGGTGGAATAAATGATGAGAATCTAAATGTGGGGGGACTCATTGAATTGCAACGCATCATTGACAACTGCAAAACTAATCCGGGACCTTCTTCTGCTTATGGATTTCCTGACAATCAAATTGCCGTGGCTACAACTTTAAGGGTTTGGCTATATCAATATATGACGGATATGTGGGGCGATATTCCGTATTCGGAAGCGCTGAATCCTGAAAAGACCCGGGCTCCTAAATATGACCGTCAGGCAGATATTTATTCAGGACTCTTAAGTGAAATAAATCAGGCGATTTCATTAATTAACACCAGTGAAGATGGACCTGTAGGCGATTTAATCTATTCGGGTGATATGTCACTGTGGTCAAAATTTGCCAATTCGCTTAAAATGCGCCTGGCGATCCGTCTTGCCGACAGAGATAATACAACTGCACAGGCCGCATTTACAGATGCTGTTGCAGGAGCATTTACATCGAATGCTGACAATGCATTGATGCTTTATGGATCCAGTGCAACGAGCTCTAATCCTATTTTCTACAATTATGCTATTGACATCAGAAATGATTATTGTCTAAGCAGTACTTTTAAAGATGCATTGGATTCAGTATCCGGCTCTGCCACCCATAATGTTATTGATCCCAGACTATCTTGTTGGTTTGCATTACCAACTGCAAATAATGTATGGGTCGGTGAAACCTATGGCTTAAATGAGGCCAATGGTGCTGCAACCCCTAACTCGTCTATTTCACAGCGTTCAAGCTTAGTGTTATCTGCTACTTTTCCCGGCATTTACATGGCCTATTCTGAGGTAGAATTTATGCTGGCTGAAGCAGTTGAGAGAGGTTGGGGCGTCGCCGGATCTGCTCAAAGTCACTACGACGCAGGTGTAACCTCAAGTATTGAATATTGGACAGATTTAAATTCAACTCCTGCAACTCCCGCAGAAATTACTGCCTATCTGGCTCAGCCAATTGTAGATTATACAAATGCAGCTTCCGGCGGAAACTGGATGCAGAAAATAGGCAGACAAAAATGGATTTCATTATTTAATCAGGGAATTCAAGGCTGGACTGAATGGAGACGACTTGACTTCGGTATTCTACAACTGCCGGTTGATGGACTTCTTGAAGGAAATGGAATTCCAATGCGTATGAAATATGCACTTGATGAACAAACCCTTAATTCAGGAAATTATAATTCAGCAGTCGCTTCACAAGGCGCTGACTTACAAGACACCAAAGTTTGGTGGGATAAAAATTAATATTAGTTAGACTGAATTAATAAATAATTTTATTGTGTAAAAAGCCGTTCCTAACCGAACGGCTTTTTATATTTAATAGAATCCAATAAATATTATCCGTAGTGAACTTTAATCCAATTAAAAAATTGATTAAGTTTTAATACCTTTTCGTCAGCTGATATTTCCCGATGGGTATTAACTCTGTTGATAGTACGCGTGAAATAATTCTGAAAAAAAAAATCGCAGTTAGAATGGAATTCCTACAAATGTCCAACAGTCAGCGATACAGTATGTTGATATAATAACTTAACTCCTACCCTCTTTATCCTCCAGCATCGGTACAAAACTGAACTGGTCGAGTTCATGCGTTTCAAATTCAAATTCTGAAATCCTGATAACTGTTGTCATCACCTGCATTTTTCCGGACCCAACAGGAATGACCAGAATTCCTCCTTGCTTCAGTTGCTCTTTTAAATCCTGTGGAATAAATGGCGCGCCACAGGTTACAAGGATTTTGTCGAATGGCGCAAATGCCGGCAGACCTTTGTAACCATCGCCGTAAAAAAGTTTGGGGGTATAATTGATTGACGGAAGAAATACTTTTGTTTTATCATACAACCCTTTCTGCCGTTCAATCGAAAATACTTTTGCGCCGAGTTCACAAAGAACGCTCGTCTGATAACCACTGCCCGTACCAATTTCAAGAACCTTATCTCCGCTTTTAACATCAAGCAGTGATGTCTGGTATGCCACAGTATATGGTTGTGAAATGGTTTGACCGCTTCCGATTCGGAATGCGATGTCGCTGTATGCCTGCTTCAGGAAATCGTTGTCCATGAAAAGATGACGCGGTACTTTCATCATAGCATTTAAAACAGCATCATCATTCAGGCCTTTAAGTCTCAACTGCCTGATGAGTTGCGTCCGCATTCCTTGTGTCTTGTAGTCGTCTGATCTCATTTTGCGACAAAGGAACTTTTTAAGAAGCACACATTGTTCCTGCTTTCAAAAGTTTTTCAACAAACTTAGTATTGAAAAAAAAATATATAACACTATCATTATTGTCCGACTAAATTTAATGAGATTCCTCGCTGCGCTCTGAATGACAGGACTTTTGGAGAGTAAAGATCAAGGAGGGGGTTGGGGGGGGGGGGGGGGCGACCCCCCGCCCCCCCCCCCCAAAACAAGGGTTTAATAAAAAAAACCAAAAAAGAGAAGCGCGGGCGCGACAAGCAAAAAAATTATTTGAACTATAAGTATGGGGTAATGATTTTTTTTTTTT
>JBBRAY010000059.1:0-21029 GCA_038206355.1 Bacteroidia bacterium | reverse complement strand
AACAAAACAACACCCCCCTGTGTACTACAAGATTATTTTAAACTAAAACCCAGCAAAATCAACTGGCTTTCGATTTAAACCCTTCAAATTGTTGATATGTAATGGGGTTATTAACAGCTTTGCTGCAAGTTGGGTTAAATGAACCCTCAATAACTGAATTTCCGTGTTCACGTTAGAGGCTACAGGGCAGATAATCGTTGAAGGATGGACATCATTCATTAAATTCGTTTGTACAATAACAAAAGGCCTTGTTCTACCGGGTTCTGTACCTTTTGGTGGATTCAAATCAGCAAGCCAGATTTCGTATTGCTTAATTTCCATCAATTAATTTTTCAGATTCCTTCAGCACATCCATAGCATCCCCGCTTGTCAACTTTGATTCTTTTGTAAGTTGCTTTTTAAGGAGTTTTCTTTTATTGAAAAGGTTGTAAATATTGACGGCCTCATTGATGTAACGATTTCTTGCAAGTCTGAGTTTCGCAGTAATCTCTTCAGCCTCTTCGAAAATTTTATCCTCAAGTTTTAAAGATAGCGTCTTCATAATATTTTTTTTCACTACTGTCAGACTAAAAATAATTTTGCTTTGAAAGATTCATCGCTACGCTCTGAATGACAATGTTATCAGGTGTTTGCAAGGATATTTACTCTCCAAAAGTCCTGTCATTCAGAGCGCAGCAAGGAATCTCATTAAATTTAGTCGGACAGTAATGAAAGTATAAACTCCAAATATTTTTTTATAATCCGGATCAAAAACGGAAATTCATTCCTAAAAAATCAGTTCAGCCCGCCTATTCAACGATTAATTTAGAAGGATGCATACCCCTTTCATTATAAACGCTGATAAAATAAATTCCCTTTTCCAATGCTCCCCTGTCAAAAACAAATTGTTTACCGGAAAAATGGAAAATTCTTATTTCTTTTCCTGCAATGTCAGAAATATGGATAACGGAGTTGGTATGGTTTTCAGCAAAACTGATTGTGGTGAATGAGGAAAACGGATTGGGATAAACTTCTAATGTATGCCGTTCGGATACCGGAGAAATGCCGGAAGCGAAAGTCTGACGTTTTCTGATTTCTCCGCAGAACTGACTGAATAAAAAATAATATCCTCCAGGAGTGGTGTAAACCATGTATGGCTCAGCGGCTAAAAAATTTATGCCTGTTGTTTCAGTGTGCCATGTGGTGCCATTATTTATTGTAAAGGCCACGTTACCGGTATCATTTGAAGCCATGCAGGTAGTTCCGTTTACTGCAAAACTGTAAACGCCGGGGAAATTAATTTGCTGAACAAAAGAAGCACCGCCATTAGTTGTTTTATAAATAGTACTGCGGTCAGTAAAATAACCGTTCAGTGAATCTGCAAAATCAAATGTTTCACAATAGAAGCCAAGATTATTATTTGAAAGGTTCCATGTGCTTCCGGCGTCAGTTGTTTTCAGTAACCCGTTTCCGGTATCAAGATAACCGGTATTTGCATCCGGAAAACAAAGCGTTTGTCCTGCAGTTAATGTATCAATGACGTGGAAATATGAGGCGCCATAGTTTTCAAATTTTCTCAGTCTTGACCCATTGTTGAGATAAAAGCCCGTTGAATCGTTCAATAGTTCAAGTGACTGAACAGTAAAAGATGAGTCAAGATTATGAATGGCATAGGTATTAAATCCATCCAGGGTTCTCAATATTTTTACAGGCACGCCACCCTTAATAATGTAGCCTTTCAGATTATCAATCATCGCTATTTTACTGATGAAATTCCATCCGGCTATGTATCTTTTATTCCATGTTATGCCGCCATCATTCGTACGCAACACCATTGCTCCGCCGGTGTCAGATGCAGCAACATAGCCATTGTCATCGGTCGGAAAAGCAGCATCATAAAAATATGCATTTGCATCCTGATATACGGAAGACCATTGAGCGGCGCAATGCGCAACATTCAGAACGAAAAGAAATGTACACGAAATAATTGCGAGACAATTTTTCATTTCTTTTTTTTGACAAAAGGTTTAACTGTAAAGAATTTAGGAAGCATTTTGATCCACCTGAAAAATGCCAAAAATATTGTTGTCGGGATCCAAAAAATATCCCTGCCAGCAACGACCCGGTACGCTAAATTTCGGCATAGCGATCTGTCCACCAAGCCGGATAATTTTTTCCGCCGCTGCATCAAAATTTTCGACCTCAATAGAACAGGTAAACGCATTGGTCCCGGAACCCAATGGTGGAATATTCGCCGGACGTTTCAACAATCCCCCATAAATCGTTTTCGTATCAATACGATAATATTCGATGAGAACATTTTCCTCTTTTGTAAATTTCCACCCAAAGATTTCAGTATAAAATCCGATATCGCGCTTCGGATCTGAAGATTGAATTTCAAAAAATCCTATCGTATTCATTTTATAAAAAATATTTTTCAGGAGACCGGAAAGTTACATCAATCTTTCAAGTACTCCTTTGCGTTTGACAATATTTTTATAGTCCCACCGGATCTTTTTTGATTTTATCAGCCACCTTTTAAGGTCTTTTACTTTTACCTGATCAACATTTGTATAACGGGCATCTGCGGCTTTGAAACTTCCTTCCGGTGTTAGGCCGGCTTCATCAAAAGATTGTCCGCTCCAGAACAACAATCGTACGCTGTCCTTAAGTTTACTGAACCCAACGACCGGATTGCCATTAATGAACCAGACCGGATGCGCATGCCAGATTTTACTTTCTGCTTTTGGCAAAGCTTTATCAATCGTCTCTGCCAGTAATCTGCAAATTAATTTATCGCCCGCCAATTGCTTACCGATATAAGATGAGATGTCCTTGTTCACAATGTTGAAATTTAAATACTGACGCGGATAGTAATTGGACGCTGGTAAATAGCGATTAGTAATTGGTAAATTAGTAGGCTGCTATTAGTAATTAGTAGTTAAACCTTTAATGACCCCCTGAAACCCCTTCCGGCATAATAGGATTCTGCACCATTGTGATAAACAAAGACGCGGCCGAACCGGTAATCTGCAAAGATGGCACCTCCGAGTTCCCTGACTTCGGCCGGAGTTTTCAACCAGCTCGATGTTTTCAAATCGAAGTGACCAAGTTGTTGCAAGTCGCGATATTGCTCTTCGGATAAAAGTTCAATCCCGATTTCTGCTGCCATATCCATGGCGTTACTTTTCGGTTTGTGTTCCTTCCTTGCTACCCATGCATCATTGTCGTAACAAAGACTTCTGCGGCCTTTTGGACTTTCTTCTGCACAATCATAAAAAATAAATTCACCCGACTTTTTATCAAACCCAACAACATCAGGTTCTCCACCGGAGGCTTCCATCTGACTCAGTGACCAAAGTTTTTCTGTTTTTGTATTTAGCCTTGACTCTATTTTATTCCATTCAAGACCTTTATGGCGATTCATGTTTTTTTCAAAACGACCTTTTAAAATATTTAGAATTTCATCATTTTGTTTCTTAGATAATTCTTTATTTATTTTTTTCGACATAATGATTTATTTTTATGAGATAAAATATCTGACAATTATTGACAACACTTTTCGCTTCTATGAATTGAAGAAAGCTAAATTAAATGAATCATTTCTAAAATCGAAATTCTTTATACGAGGCAGTCTATGGAGATGCTAATCTGAAGCCTGTTTATTTTTGTTTTTTTTTAGGTCCAACTCAAAATATTTTGCTTCTTCATGCGTATTGTGGCGATAAGCCGGAATTTCGACAAAGCCATTTTGAATATAAAGCTTCACCGCAGATTTCATAAATCCTGCAGTGTCAAGTTTTATCGTTTCATACTTTAACTTTTTTGCGGCAAGAATGCAATTTTCAAGTAACATTTTTCCGATACCTAATCCCCTGCTATCAGCCCGGACAAACATTCTTTTTACTTCACATTCCTTTTCATTAAATCTTTTTATTCCGGCGACAGCAACTGCCTTGTCATTTACCGATGCAATGAAAAGTACTCCATCAGGAAACCCGTAGGTCAAACTTAAAGTATTTAATTCCTGTTCAAAATTCTGAGATGACAAAATTGCCTTTACCTCCGGACCACCTTCAACCCCTAACCACTGAACGTATTCAAGTATCAGAACTTTTACTATTGAATAATCGTCAGTAGCCTGAAGTTCCCTTATGATAATTTGATTTTCCATTTTCAGAAATCTTTATTAAATAATTTGAAACCCGATTTAATATTTCTCCGGCAAAATTAAATCGGGGAAATAAAATATTCATTTCAATTCATTACTTCACTGTCACCGGCTCATGTGTATGGATGTAGCCTGTGAGCGTTCGCATTGCAAACAACAAACTAACGAGTACCAAAAAAGCGCCGGCCATAAATGCCGCACCGGGAAAATAAATGTTTGCTTTTCCGCTTGTGAAAAACGAAAAGAGGTTCGTCATCATCGGCGGACCAATGATGGAGGTGATGCTTATCAGGCCCGTGAGTGCGCCTTGCAATTCTCCCTGTTCATTGGAAGGAACCTGTGATGAGATGATGGCCTGTAAGGCAGGACCGCAGATGCCGCCGAGGCAATAGGGAATGATAAATGCGAACATCATCCAGCCTTTGGCAGCAAAAGCAAAGAGCACGAGTCCTATTCCATATAGTGCAAGTCCGAAATAAACAGAACGCTTCTGTCCTATCTTCGGAATGATGATACGGATCAAACCGCCTTGTACCAGTGCGATCATGATACCGACAAATCCGAGTGAGTAACCCACCATTGCTTCATTCCACCGCATCACTTCCATGGTAAAAAAAGACCAGGTACTCTGAACAGCGTGAGCGGCGATGTACACACATATCAATGAAATGACGAGGCCGGAAATGACGGGGTATTTTCTCAGCGCATTTAAAGAACCTACCGGATTGGCTCGTTTCATTTCAAACTTTCTGCGCTTTTCCTTCGGCAACGATTCCGGAAGTACAAAATAACCATAGAGCCAGTTGAGGAGTGATAAGCATGCCGCTGCAACAAAAGGAATGCGCGCACCGAAATGTCCGAGTAAGCCCCCGATTACAGGTCCGATAATAAAGCCGAGTCCGAATGCAACACCGATCATCCCAAAATTCTGAGCCCGTTTTTCCGGCGGACTGATGTCGGCAATATATGCTTGTCCGGTGGTAAAACTGGCACCGCAGATTCCGGCGATGATGCGACCGACAAAAAGCCATGCAATGGTTGGTGCGAGTGCAAGAAATATATAATCTATTCCCAGTCCGAAGAGGGAAATCAGGATGATGGGTCTTCTTCCGAACCTGTCGCTGAGATTGCCGAGTACAGGAGCGAAAACAAACTGCATGATGGAATATGCAAACATCAGCCATCCTCCATATTTAGCTGCTTCAGCAAAAGATCCGTTGATCATTCCACTGATCAGCTTGGGCATTACCGGAATAATGATTCCAAGTCCGATGACGTCAATTAAAAGTGTGATGAAAATAAAACCGAGTGCTGCGGGCTTTTTATCAGCCATAAGTTACGAATAACGAAAGAATGCGAATGTGCGAAGAACGAATCGCTGCGAATATACGAATGAGAAAGATTCGCATATTCGTTATCATTGGTTATTCGCACCCCATTATTCATACCCCTAGCGGATAATGTCTAACCTCTGCGTGGATTGAAAATCACCGGCATTTACTTTTAGTAAATAAATTCCTGCTGATAAATTACTGAGGTCCATTTCATATCGCTTCATTCCGGCGAAGGATGCATCATTCAACGAACTAATCCTGTTGCCGATGAGATCCAATATTTCAACAGCAGCATTTTTTGAGTGAACAGATTTAACTTCTATAAATATTTTCCCGGAAGAAGGATTAGGAAATACAGTAACAATACCCTCAGCATTTTTTGTTTCATTGATTCCTACGTTAAAGCCATTGATGTTGATGTTGTCGAGGTATAAATCATTTCCATACCCTGTTTTACCGATGATACGGATTTCAAGCGCTGAATGACCGGCATATGAATCAAGATTGATAGCATCGTTTCTCCACTGTGACGACGTAGGCACAAAAATATTTGTTGTGGTAGGTGCTGTAGCCAGAAGCGCATCACCTTTTGCATATACCCGTGTTCCTATTGCCTCGCAGTCAGAGTATAAATCAACGATGAGAGAATCATGGTAATTGGCAGAGTAAACTGCATAGGCAACATCAAAAGAAAGTGTGATTGGTGGAATGAGGTTGGTAAAATCAATATATCCTGAAATTATTTTATCCTCACCTGATGATATTGAATAAAAACTTGCATTGGCTGATTCCGAAGACGTACCAAATCCGCCAACAGCATTTGATTTCAACCACAAGCCACTGGAATTCTCAAGGGTCCATCCCGGCGGAGGGAAAGCAGCATTCACAAATCCTTCTGTTATCGGTGCCTGCACAACAGTTGGGTTGGCGAGTATATCAAATGCAGAAGTACGGCTGTCGTTACCGGGATTCTGATCGGTAAAAGTATTTGGATCGGAAGTATATGCAGTGTATGTATGCGATCCTCCTGAGAGGTTAAATGACGGAAGTGAAATATCTACGTGATCAAGAGCGGCCATAGATCCGCTCCATGCGTAAGTTTGGGGAGATTGCGCATCGAGGTAGTAATGGAGTACAAAAGAATGCAACGTATCAACGCCATAATTGTACACCCTTGCGACAGGTATATAAGAGGTATCGCATGATGATCCTGCGGGTGAAATGATTCCGCCTACGCCACAATCGAGCGCCAACAAAGTAGATACTGCCAGGTCTGTTTCCCACAAACCCCTGCCATAAGTTGCAGCTCTGAGTTTACTTGTAGGGTAATACACTTCAAGCTCATCAATAATTACATTCGGGAGATTGGTATTGTAAGGGAGCCAGTCATTCATTGTTCCGTCTTTCCAGAACACGCCGAAGTCGGTACCAATGTATAGTATGTCCGTGCTGTTGTCCTGGTATTCGATACAGTTCACAGGAATATTCGGAAGCGTTCCTGAAACATTTATCCAGGTGATTCCGCCATTGTCGGTCTGATAAACTTTTTGTCCTGCTGAGTAACCCGAAAAAGTAACCCATGCCACATCAGCATTTACACTGCTGATTGTAATTCCTGTAAGGGCTGCATTATTTACAGGTAATGATCCTGTAATATCTGACCAGGTACTTCCATTTGTTGTTCGGATAATTTTTCCGAAAGTAGCTGCGTAGATGGTATTGGGTGCAGAATATGAAACTTCAAGTGAATAAATTGATCCAGGTTGCGCAGGGGAAATTGTAGTCCAACTATCGCCGGTGTTTGTTGATTTTTGCACGCTGCTGGAACCGAGGTACATGATGTTGTTTGAATTTCTATCCATGATAATCGGAGAAGTCCAGTCACTGCCATTCGCTGACAAACCATTAAAAGTATTGCCACCATCCGTTGATTTGTAAAAATAGCCACCCTGTGAGGAAACGAAAACAATATTTTCGTTACCATAATGAACAAGACATTCTTCTCCATCGGCACCATTCACTTGATAAGAAGTTGCGCCATTTACACGATCGGTTCCGTTATCCTGCGCACCGGCATAAATAATTCCGGGGTTTTGGTAAGAACATGCAAGTCTGTAATACTGTTTGATGTCGAGGCCATTGCTGAGGTCAGTCCAGGAAGTACCCTGGTTGGTTGATTTGAAGATTCCACCATCATTCAATGAATAAATTATCTGACTACTTGAAGGTCCGAAAACCAGATCATGGTTATCAGCATGAGAATAATTTGGATTGGGCCAGCCGGACCAACTACTAACTGCCGTCCATGAACTGCCGCCGTTTGTACTGCGTGCGACGTTAAGGCCACCTGCAAACAAAATATTTTCATCCAATGGTGAAACAGCGAGTACGTAATCGTAGTATCCATAAGGACCTGCGGCTGAACTGGGATTTGTTCGGGTGATAAACGAAACGCCAAGGTTATTTGAATAATATAATCCACCACCTTCTGACCACACATATACTGCATTTGGATTTGCGGGTGTAACAACAATTGAAGTCCTGCCTGTTGATGTGATGGTTGGCATAGGATTCCAGTTTGTACCTCCGTTCACTGTTTTATAAGTGCGGATGCTGTCGCCACAATAAAGTGTTGATGGTGCGCCCGGACAAAATTCTATATCATAATATTTTCCGGTGAGTTGCTGAGTCCAAGATGCTCCGCTGTTAAGAGTAACGTAAATTCCATTGTTGGTGGCTGCATACAACATGCTTGTATTTGACGGATTCATGATCAGCCGTTGAATGATCGTTACATTATTCTGCGTATAATTTAATCCGGTAGGATTCCATGTAAGTCCTCCATCTGTTGATTTCAAAAGTCCAGCGCTGTATTGCCCGATGGTTTCATACTGCCAATAGATTCCGTATTTATCTCCGGTAGCGAGGTACATGATATTGGTATTGGTGGGATCAATTGCAATGTCAGATATACTGATTGAAGGCAACAAGTCTGTATTCGAGCTCCATGATAAACCGCCGTCGGATGATTTCCATAGCCCTCCACAAGCTGTTCCGACCCACAGTATATTGCTGTTATTGGGGTCAATGGCCAGGCAATTTATCCTTCCGGCTCCTCCTCCACCACCGGGTACCTGAGCCGGACCGATAAAGCTCCAGTTGGCTGTTGCGATTCCATTTTGTCCGCCACCTGATCGTGCGTTATCTGCTGCTTCAAACTTTGGCTTATAATTCAGGTATTCATGATAAAGGATTTCAGGATTAATAAATTTCCCGGAAGGAAAAGTACGTTGCTTCATAAATTCCGCTGCGCGCCGGAATTGCTGGTAGCCGCCTTCTTCTGCATTTGCTTCTTCATTGAGCATATCAGGGTCACGGGCATCCCAATATTTGTCGAATGATTTCTGCACATCTCCCAATGTTGTTTCATGGCCGTTAACGGATATCATTGCCGGGCTCATGTAAGGCTGTGCATTTGCAGAGATGAAAAGGATAAAAAGCAATGAAATAGTAAATGTAAATTTTCTCATGGTAAATTGGAATAGGTAATTGGAATATAAAGGGAAGTAATGGTAAAAATCAGATTCCGAAAGTAGAAAATATTTTTGGAATAGGGGAAGGGGAATGAGAGGTGAGAAATGAGATATGAGACAGTAGACAAATAGACAATAGGCACGGTAAAATTCACGTACCGATATTCTTAAGACTGGATCAGCCTGACATGCATGTCAGTTGATTGTTATTTCATCGAGAAAAATCCAGGAATCTCCTCCTGCGCCGAGGTGCCAGTCGGGAAGTTTACCATAACTGATTCCGCGCACCTTTACATAGCGCGCATCAACGGGTCGCAATAAAATTGTCTTGAATTTTTTTGTCTGCACCTTTTCATCTTTGTCGCTGACGTTGTTTCCGAGATTGGTGTTGTCAGAAAACGTAATACCGTCCAATGAAAAACTAAATTCTACTTTTTTCGGGAGCATGATCCATGCACCAATGTCCCGTAAAAAATCTGCAGAAAAACTACCTACTTTCTGCGCACTTCCCATATCAATCACACATTCAAAATCCTGTCCCTGGTAACCTTGCCAATATCCTTTGCGCCAGTTTACGTCTCCGTAAATGCCATCAATAACTGCTTCATCTCCACCAGCCGTGTATTGATTATCGTATTTAGAGATGAGAGAAATCTTCCAGTCGGGATGTTCCATTAAAGTAAAATTGGCTGTAGAGATTTTACTTTGCTGACCGTTTTTATTTACGGCGATGGCTTTAATTGTTGTGGTGCCGTCAATTACAATTGGTGACTCCGGATTGTAAACAGCAGACTTCAATCCGGGATCAGTTCCATCTAAGGTATAAAACACTTTTTCATCTGTACCCGGAGAAATCACAACATTCATTTTGTCTCTGAAAGACCGACCGTAGGATTTTATTATTGGATCAGTTACGATTTCTGTATCCAGTTTATATCCGTTGAAGGTACTTGCCTTTATTGATGATTCATCAGTAGTCGCATTTTTTCTCGTATAGAAAATCAATTCCTTCCCATTCAAAATATCATCGTGATTAATAAATGCAAGACCGCGGTCTTTGCCGTCAAGCACAAAATTTTTCGCATACATATTTTCGCCAAGGCTTCCTTTTCTCCTGATCAGAAAAAACTTCCCGTTCTCAAAATTAATTTTCACATCAGTAAATAATGGAACACCCAATGCATATTCCGGTTCTCCGGGGCAAGCGGCATAAATCCCCATGGCGCTCATTACATACCAGGCGCTCATTTGCCCGCAGTCTTCGTTACCAATCAAACCATCAGGAGCGGCATGATAAAATTCTTTGAGTATCTGCAAAACTTTCTGCTGTGTTTTCCAGTTGTTCCATGTATGGTTATATAAATAAGCCATGTGGTGACTGGGTTCGTTTCCGTGCGCATACTGGCCAATCATGCCGGTGATGTCAGACTGATCCCTGCCTGTGGTTTTACTTTCTGCAGTAAATAATTCATCGAGCTTACTTTCGAATTTTTCGATTCCTCCGAGGCGATGTATCAGTCCTTCTGTTTCCTGCGGTACAAAAAAAGTGTACTGCCAGGCATTGGCTTCTGTGTAATTATTGTTCACTTCCCGCGCATCAAATGGCTCATACCATCCGCCGTTTTTTCTGGGTCTGATAAAACCTGTTTCCGGATCGAAAAGATTTTTCCAGTTCTGAGAACGGTCCAAATACGTTTGATAATCTTTATCCTTCTTCAGCAACTTTGCCATTTGTGCTATGCACCAGTCGTCGTAAGCATATTCTAAAGTACGGCTTACATTTTCGCCTTCATCATCGGTTTCAATCATTCCTTTATCCATGTAAGCGCCCAATCCAAAACGGTTACGGGACTCCGCACTTTTTTTCATCGCCTCCAGTGCCTTTTCCATATCAAAACCGGTGATGCCCTTCACTGCTGCATCTGCTATCACGCTTACGGAATGATAGCCGATCATGCATTCTGTTTCATTGGAAGATAGTTCCCAAACGGGAAGCATTCCTCCCTGCTCATATTGCGCGAGAAATGTTTTGATAAAATCAACCGTCCGCTTTCTGTCAATGAGTGTCATGAGCGGATGATATGCACGAAATGTATCCCATAAAGAAAAGACGGTGTAATAATTAAATCCTTCTGCGGTATGAATTTTGAAATCGCGACCACGGTAACGGCCGTCAACGTCATTGTAAATATTGGGCTGGATGAAACAATGATATAATGATGTATAAAATATTTTCGTCTGATCCGGAGTTCCACCGCTCACTTCAATTTTTCCGAGCTCTTTATTCCACGCTGCTTTAGCATCAGCTTTTATTTTTTCAAAATTAAATTCAGGCATTTCAGCCAGCATATTTTTTTCTGCGCCCTCTATATCAACGCCGGAAATAGAAACCTTTGCCATCAATGCTTCTCCGGGCTGCAAATCAAAACGGAACAGTGCTTTTATATTTCCGAAGTATTCATTGCGAAAACGGATGTTGTCTTTTTTCAATGAGTCAGAAATCATTTTGTAGTCGAGAAAAGGTTTTGCAAATTCAATTCTGAAATACACGATCTGGTCTTTGGCCCAAGCCTGAGATCTTCGAAAACCAACAATGGTTTTTTTGTCAACGATTTTAAGATAACCATCTACAACTTTATCGCGGTGAATAAGGTCCAGCAAAACTGCCGGTCCGGATCCATTAGGAAAAGAATACTTGTGCATTCCAACGCGTGTTGTAGCGGTCAGTTCGGCACTGATTCCATTTTCAAATTTTACAGAATAATATCCGGCTTCCGCTTTTTCATTTACGTGTCTGAACTTCGCCGAATATTTTTTTTGTAAAGAGATCGTATCAAAGACAGGCATCATGAGTATGTCACCGTAGTCACTCACTCCTGTTCCACTCAGGTGCGTGTGGGAGAACCCAAACATCAAAGAATCGCTGTAATGATAACCTCCGCAGCCGTCCCAGCTTGCGTCGTCGCGGGTATCAGGGCTAAGTTGCACCATACCAAATGGAGTTGTGGCTCCCGGGAATGTATGGCCATGTCCGCCGGTACCAATGAAGGGATCGATGTAGGGAGTGAAATCAACTTTTTGAGCGAAGGAAAAAAATGGAATAAAAAATAAAAATAAACTGTGACGTAAAATATATTGTGTCATAAAATATATTCCGTGATGTTTCATTGTATCGGGGATTAAAAGAATAAAAGTGAGGGAAAAAATTGAGAGTAAAAAATAAGGCAAGAAACCGTCCAATTGTCCTCAGGAAGCGCATCTATGGAAAAAAAATTGCCAATCCCGATTCATTCCTTAAGTTTGTTATTGTTTCCTGTAATGAAAACCATCAAACCGATTGTCGTTTTTCTACTGCTATCACTTAGCGTTGCCGCGCAAAATGATACTATGATCGGGAGTCCTCCTGGATATTACAATTCGATGCTTTTTAGATCCGGCGGAATGGTTACCGACAGTGCAGATAATATCTGGATTGCCTATGGTAAAATCGGACTGGTTAAATATGACGGGACGGGATGGACAGTTTATGATTCACTCAATAGCCCGCTCCTGAAAAATCAAATCCTTTCTGTCGCGTGCAATAATTCCGGCGTTTGGGCGGGAACTGATACCGGATTGTTCAATTTCAACGGAAGCGGATGGATGTGGATGAATAACCTTAATTCAACCCTGCCGTCAGACACGGTATCAAAACTTTATTCCCCGGGTGGAAATAACTTGTATCTTTTTTCGACGAATGGATTTGCACATTATAATGGAATCTTCTGGCAGCAATACAATTCAACCAATTCAAATCTTGTTGATAATAATGTTCAATGTATTTTCAAGGATGTATCAGGATTATTATGGATTGGAACCTCAGCGGGGTTGAGTGCATTTGATGGAAGCACCTGGCAGAATTACACTACACTAAATTCTGCACTACCCTCCGACAACATTAGCACCATCAGTGAAGATGGCCATCATCATTTATTTATTGGTACCTATGACCGTGGAATCTATTTTCTTTCGGATGGCGAATTCATTTCACCAAAAGACTTTACGAGCAGTTACGATAATTTTCCGAGCAGCATTACCCGGATATTAAGAATGAGCGATGGCACCATAGTGTATTCAGGCTACAAAGATTGGTATTTTAAGGCAGATCCAATTGAAATACAAAACAGCAATGGTTTTTTTGCAAGCGATACAAATTATTTGGGCGTGATTGATTCGCATGATCGCATCTGGCGGCTTGGATATCGGACCATTCCAAAATTATGGATGCGTGATTCTCTATCCGGACATCCGATAGTCCCCCCTTCCTCTTACAATGACCTTGATATCAATCAGGTGAGATGCGGAATGTGGAATGACAATACTTTTCATTGGGAAAAGGTCGGCAATTCGAGGTATGAAGTTCCAAAGGGTTCCTTTAGAAATTCTGTTTTTGCATCTGCATTGTGGATTGGCGGATTAGATCCCGGAAACAACCTTCACATGGCTGCGCAAACTTACCGCCAGAGCGGATCTGATTATTGGCCGGGACCACTTGATACTGTAGTTGCCACAATTGATACCGCGACAAAACTTCTATATGATTCATTATGGAAAATAAATAAATGGACGATAGATGAGTTTATTACCCAATACAATATTGGTAATGTAACGAATGGTTCCTATGCTATTCCGAATGAAATAAAGTACTGGCCAGCACATGGCAATGGCAACTATTCACGTAAGCTTGCTCCCTTTGTTGATTTGAATGGTGATGGAATTTACAATCCACTCAACGGCGATTATCCGGAAATAAAAGGCGATCAGATGCTTTGGTGGGTCATGAATGACAACTTCGGAACACACAGGGAAACCGATGGCGTTGCGCTTGGTATTGAAATTCATTCAAAAGCATACGCCTATTCCTGTCCAGCTGTTCCTGATTCCAATGAAGCAGTAAACTATACCACGTTTTAGTCTTTCGATATTATCATCAGAAGTGATACAGACTACCATGATGTCTACATTGGGTTATTTGTTGATGTTGACCTGGGCAATTATCTTGATGATTTTATTGGTTGCAACGTAGCCCATGATATTGCATTTGCATACAATGGAGACAACAATGATGAAGGGATTGCAGGCTATGGTGTTAATCCGCCCATGATGAGTGTTGCAGTATTGAAAGGCCCTGTAGCTGAATCCGGCGATGGAATTGACAATAACCACAATGGAATAATTGATGAGCCGGACGAACATTGCATGATGAATCATTTTCTTTATTACAACGGAAATAATAGTCCCTGCTTTGGAAATCCCAATGGTGCCGAAGATTTTTATTTTTACCTGCGCTCATTGAACAGGTGTGGCAATCATTTTACATATGGCGGGGTTGGAAACGGTGGTGGTATTGGGGGAACCAATATTCCCTGTGATTATTTCTTTCCAGGAATGCCTTACGATACCGGCTGGACAGAAGCAAGCGCGGGAATCAATCCGGATGACAGGAGATTACTCCCTTCATCAGGACCTTTTTCGTTAAGAAAAGGTGAGATAAGAACGATTGATTTTGCATACATTTTTACGAGGGATGAGTCAGCACCCAATGGTTTAAACACATCAATCGCCAAAAATCTTTCAGACGTTGAAAAAGTAAAACGCTGGTACGACACCGATAGCTTTCCATGTAAAAATTCATCAATCGGCGTAAATGAAATTAGAAAAGATTTAAATGAATTTTTTATTCATCCAAATCCTGCTACAGGAAGTTTTACCGCGACCCGAAGCATTACAAGCGGTGAGGCCGGGATAGATATTATTAACGTACTTGGAGAGGTCACAAATCGCTTCCGGTTTCCGGCAGGAAGAAAGGAATTGCGGGTAAGTACAAATAAAATGCAAAGCGGAATTTATTTTGTGAAACTTGTCGGGGAGAAATATAGCATAACAAAAAAGCTGATCATTCAGTAATCACGTCAATTGCTCGTCCGCCACTGGTTAAATACTTATTGCAGTTTTTTTTCCCTACAATATTCAATATAATCAGTCTGAGGAATCCCAATTGTAAATCCCAATTGCCGGAACATCATGATCAATTGTCCGCGGTGAAAAGTGCTATGGTTGAAAACATGCGTGAGAATTGCAATGACTTCCTGTGTATAACTCTTTCCACCCGTTGAGATAAATGAAATACTTTTTTTAAAAAAATTCTCAGAAGTGTTCGAAATAAATTCATGCAGTGCCCCGGTGTTTTCCATAAATTTAACGATGCCTTCTTTTTCTGTTCCATGAAATGTGTTGCTTGGAATCGCTATTAAAGAAACTCCGCGCAACCGTTCCAGCCAGATCAGTTCTGCATCCCAGATGTGGTATAGGGTCTTTTTCACCGAAGGAAAACTGCTCATTATATCCTGATCAAACTGTACTTCATTAATATTTCCGGTTACAAAATCACTGATTTTATTGTTTGCCCAACAATTAAATGTTGCAAGATTTATGAAATGATCACGTGTCATTTGAATTTCCATGTATGCAAAAGTAGTCTCATTTCCATTCCCTGAAAACTATATGATAGATTTATTTCCTTCTGCCTACTGCTTACTGCCTACTTTCCTTAAATTTATCGCGTATGAAAAAACACGCTGCATTACTATTTTTCCTGTTCGCAACAATGGGAATGCATGCTCAGTCTTTAACAATTTCAGGGCGAATCATTGATGAGGAATCCCGTGAGAGTATACCGTTTGCCAATGTGATTTCAAAGTCATCGAATGCAGGAATGATGGCCGACAGCACAGGAGGTTTTCAGCTAACGCTAACCGGCAGACGTGATACATTACTCGTTTCTGCAATGGGTTATTTAGCTGACACGATTTCTATTTCGCCGCTTACCGACCGGGCACTGATAATTTCACTTCAGCCAAATGCATTTCATCTTACCGAAGTGACAGTAAAGATGGGAGAAAATCCTGCTTTTGAAATTCTGCGAAGAGTAATTGCAAATAAGCAGATCAACAATCCCGAAGAAAAAGAATCATACGAATATGAAGTGTATCACAAAGTGGAATTTGATCTCAATAATTTCACGGATAAAATCAAACGGAATATTTTCCTCCGGTCGTTCAGTTTTATTTTTGATAATACGGATACCACATCCGACAGCATCCCTTATCTCCCTATTCTTTTCAATGAATCCCTCAGTGATTTTTATTACCGGAAAAATCCACCTGTTTTGAAAGAAGTCGTGAAAGGCAGGCGTGCCGTGGGACTGAAAGGACCGAAGATTGTCCAGTTTGCACAGGATATGTACCTCACTCCGGATATTTACAAAAATTACGTTTTGATTCTTGATAAAAACTTTCCGAGTCCGGTAAGCGACAACTACAAATCAAATTACAAATTCATGCTTCTTGACAGTCTGATGTTCAAAGGCAGCCGTTGCTACCACATCAGCTTTCATCCCAAAGTAAAAGCAGATGTTGCTTTTACAGGAGACATGTACATTGACGATTCCACTTATGCAATAAAACAAATCGACCTTTCTTTCAGCATTGCAGCCAATGTAAATTTTGTGCGTAATTACTGGATCAGACAGGAATATGAGAAGGTTGACGGAATTCATACCATGATGACGAAGAGCAGTGTGATTGCAGATTTTACTGTGGCAGAAAACGCTAAAGAGCTCACAGGATTTTTCGGAAGAAAAACTTCTACGTACAGAAACTATATAGTGAACTTGCCGCATGAGGCTAAATTTTACAATGGCCTTGACCGTGTAACGTTTGACGACAGTTCGGCAACGCGCACAGAAACGTACTGGAATGATGCGCGCAGGGATTCATTGACAAAACAGGAACAAGGAATTTTCACGATGATTGATACACTGGAGAAGGTTCCCAAATTTCAGTTGCTGAAAAATTCAGTGAATGCATTGACTTCAGGATGGATTCCCTTCGGGCAAATTTACATCGGAGATTTTTATTCTTTTTACAGTTATAATAAAGTTGAACAACAAAGGATAAAGTTCGGATTGCGCGGACGTCACCTTGCCAATGAACGCTTTGATTTCAAATCTTACCTCGCCTACGGTATTGGCGACAAGCGGACGAAGTATCTTGCAGAAGCATCTTATGTGATTACCCGGCATCAAAGTAAGCGCAATACCATTGGCGGCAGCATCCGTTATGATGTTGTTCAGCCGGGAAGAAGTCAGGACATTTTGCCTCTCGATAATATTTTTACATCCCTCATCAGCACCGCACCTCTTGTTTACCGCAGCCTCGTAAAAGAAAGCGAAGGATGGATTGAAAGGCAGTGGTTCACGGGATTTTCAACACGCGTTAATGTTAAACAATCATCATGGATTCCATTTGGCGAGTATAATTACAAAGCGCTGAATGAACTATCAAATGTTGACACAATAGAACAGTTTACATTATCAGGATTCGAATTATCCGCCCGTTATGCATTTGGTGAAAGGAATCTCCCTGCAAAATTCGGCGAAGGTCTTTCAGGCTTGTACTTCCCAAAATATCCTGTTATCAGCATCAGCTATTTTCATGGGATAAAAGATTTTCTGAACGGAGAATTTAATACCGATAAAATAAAATTACGGATAGAGGAAAGGTTGCGTGCGGGAAAATTCGGCTATACACTTTTACGGATTGAAGGAGGAAAAACCTTTGGCACGCTTCCATGGGTATTTCTTGAAACACCTACGGCAAACCAGATCATCCTGAATGACGAAACGGCTTTCAACCTGATGAATTACCTGGAATTTGTAAGTGATCAGTATGCAAGTGGCATGATTGAGCAACACTTTGAAGGATTACTCTTCAACCGTATTCCGCTTCTGAAGAAATTAAAATGGAGAGAAATTATTTTTGCAAAAACGTATGCAGGCACATTATCAAATGCCAACAGGCAAAGAAGCTATCTTTTTCCTGATGGCGTGAGTTTCACCGACAAACCATATATCGAAGTCGGCTTTGGCATTGAAAACATTTTAAAAATTTCACGCGTGGACTTTACCTGGCGGTTGAATTACACCGACAAACCCGACGTTTACTATTTCATCGCGAAGCCATCCTTCCGGTTTAAATTTTAATCGAATTACTTTTTAGGTGCCAGAGGAAACCCACGGCTTTCCATCAATGCATCGCTGTTGGGCTCACGTCCGCGGAATGCTTTATAACCTTCAGCTTCATCAACGGTCCCGCCTACGCTGAATACGTGATCAACCAATCGTTTTGCAACTGCTTTGTCATATGGTCCACCTGCTTCTGTAAATGCAGAATATGAATCAGCGCTCAATACATCACTCCACAGGTAACTGTAATAGCCGGCAGAATATCCGTCATTAGAAAAAATATGTCCGAACTGAGGTAAACGGTGGCGCATCACGATCTCCGAAGGCATGTGTAATGATTCCAGTGTTGCACGTTCAAATGAATCGGCATCAATTATTAAATTTCCCGCCAAATGAATCTTCATATCCACGAGCGCACTTGCAACGGCTTCAACTGTTTCAAAGCCTTTATTAAATTTCGCTGAGTTCTGAATTTTATCTACCAGCGACTGCGGAATTGGTTTTCCGGTCTTGTAATGCAAAGCAAATTTATTGAGGACTTCAGGCGTGGTCAACCAGCGTTGCAAAAGCTGTGAAGGAAACTCCACATAATCAGTAGCTACGCTTGTGCCCGACAATGACGGATAATTTACTTTGGAACTCAATCCATGCAGTGCATGCCCGAACTCATGAAACAATGTTGTGGCATCATCAAAAGAAATGAGAACCGGTTCCCCATCTTTGCCTTTGATAAAATTACAATTATTGGAAACGATGGTTGTAATATTTCCGTTTATTTTTTCCTGATCGCGGTAAGCATTCATCCACGCACCTGAACGTTTGCCTTTACGCGCATACGGATCGAAATACCAGAGGCCAATCAGTTCACCTGTAGTTTTATCTGTCACTTTAAATACGCGTACGTCAGTATGATAAACCGGAACATCTTTAACGCGCGTAAATTCCATATTGAATAATTCTCCTGCCACATAAAACATTCCTTCACGGAGTTTTTCCAGCTGCATATACTCTTTCACTTCTTCCTGGTTGAGGTCATATTTATCCTTACGTACTTTCTCTGCATAGTAGCGGTAGTCCCAGGGCTCTATTTTGATATGAGCACCTTCTTTGTCGGCCAGGTTTTGCATGTCACTCACTTCTTCTTTTACCTTCAGCAAAGCCGGAGTCCAAACTGACTCCATCAATGCCATTGCGTTCTCCGGTGTTTTTGCCATCTTATCTGCAAGTCTCCAGTGCGCATGAGTGGCGTATCCCAGCAATAACGCACGTTGAGCGCGCAGTTGTAAAATTTCAGTGATGATGGCATTGTTATCGTTGGCATCAGCATTGTCGCCACGATTGATAAACATGCGCCATCCTTTTTCGCGCAGTTCCCTGTTGTTACTATAAGTGATGAAAGGTATAACAGATGACCGTGTATTTGAAATCACCCACTTCCCTTTTTTATCCCTGGCATTCGCTGCATTTTGAGCTGCGGCTTTCAGGTCATCAGGTAATCCGTCAAGGTCCTTTTCACTTGTCAACTCTAAAATCTTATCCGTTTCGTCTGAGAGCTGATGTTGACTGAATTTTGTAAACAGGCCGGCAAGCTTTTGATTGATCATTGCAACTTTACTTTTGCTGTCCGCATCCAGTTTGGCCCCTGCAAGTACAAAACCTTTATAGTATCGTTCGAGCAAACGTTGCTGCTCTACACTGAGTTTTTTAGACGCCGGATCATTGTACACCTTCTCAATTTTCATAAACAATGCTGTGTTCTGAACTATGGAATCGTTGAATGAAGACAGCCGTGGTTCCATTTCCTTCTGAATGGCATCCATCTCCGGCGAGCCCAGATTACTGCTCCATATTCCGTACATGGCAATCACTCTTTTCAGCGTTGAACCGGTTTTCTCCATACCTTCAATTGTATTTTTGAAAGACGGGACATCCTTATTCTCCACGAGCATTTTAATTTCATTTCTGTTTTCTTCGATCGCAGATTCCATTGCCGGTTTGAAGTCTGAAACCTTTATTTTGTCAAATGGCGGAATGCCGTTATAAGGTCCTGTCCATGGCTGAAGCAAAGGGTTTGTATTACTGCCGGCCTGTACGATCATATTAAAAGCGGAGAGCATCACAAGGATGATGGAAGTAGAAAATAAATTAATACTGAGTTTGGATTTCATAAAGTGTTGTTTAATAAAAGTTATCGGCCTTTTAAAAAAATAAAGGAAGGGCGGCAAATATACACGATTCAGATTAGCGGAATAACATTCAGTATCATTTCGATTTTGTAATTTTACGCGCTCAATGACGCAGTTAGTCATCAATACACTCATCATCATCGCCAGCTTTTGCACCATGGAAGCCGTTGCCTGGCTGAGCCATAAATTTATCATGCATGGCTTGCTATGGAAAGTGCATGAAGATCACCATACCGGCTCACACCGCAAAGTTCAAAATAACGATTCGTTCTTTCTCATCTTCGCCATTCCAAGCTGGTTGTTTATCATGTTTGGCGTGATGGATGGATGCGATTACAAACTATATATCGGAACGGGTATCACACTATATGGAATCGCTTACTTTTTCGTGCATGAAGTTGTGATTCACCAGCGCTTTAAATTTTTCACACGGAGCAAATACCCTTACCTCGTTGCACTACGCAAAGCACATAAAGCGCATCACAAACATTTAGGAAAAGAAGATGGTGAGTGCTTCGGAATGTTACTGGTTCCAAGGAAATATTTCAGAATCCAGGATATAACAAAGTCTAGTTAATAAATCGTTTCGTGTTTCATGATTTACTGAGGCATTCACAATTATTATTGTTTTTCAGCACCTCAGTTTTATTAATATCAAATCATTACTGTCCGACTAAATTTAATGAGATTCCTCGCTGCGCTCTGAATGACAGGACTTTTGGAGAGTAAATATCAAGGAGGGGGTTGGGCTTCGCGGCAAAG